>LNFB01000113.1 GCA_001464385.1 Deltaproteobacteria bacterium Ga0077550
CCGGGCATGCCGACGATCGCGTTCGTGGCCCTGTCCGCGGGCTGCTTCGCCGCGGCCGCGCGCGCGCGTCGTCGCGCCGCGGCGCCGCCCCCCGACCCGGGCGAGGCGAAGAAACCCGGCGACGAGGAGGTGCCGCTGCACGACCTGCTCGAGGTGAAGCTGCTCGCCCTCGAGGTCGGCTTCGATCTGGTCCCCCTGGTCGATCGCGGCCGCGGCGGCGACCTGCTGAAGCGCATCTCGGCGGTGCGCCGCCAGCTCGTGCCCGAGCTCGGCATGGTCGTGCCCCCGGTCCACGTGCGCGACAACCTGCGCCTCCCCTCGGGCGAGTACCGGCTGCTGCTGTCGGGCCAGCCCATCGGCGAGGGCATGCTGCGACCCGGTCGACTGCTCGCGGTCAACCCCGGCGGCGCGGCAGGCGAGCTCAAGGGCGAGAAGACCAAGGAGCCGGCGTTCGGCATGCCCGCGGTGTGGATCGGCGCCGGCGACCGCGAGCGCGCCGAGCTCCTCGGCTACACGGTCGTCGATCCGGCCACGGTCGCCGCCACGCACATCACCGAGCTGCTGCGCCGGCACGCCGCCGATCTGCTCGGCCGCGCCGAGACCCAGGAGCTGCTCGACGCGATGGCGCGCACGCAGGCCAAGCTCGTCGAGGAGGTCGTCCCGACGCTGCTGCCGCTCGGCGAGCTCATCAAGGTGCTGCGCAACCTGCTGCGCGAGGGCGTCGGGATCCGCGACCTGCGGACGATCCTCGAGGCCGTCGCCGACCACGCCGGGACCGTCAAGGATCCCGATGTGCTCACCGAGCTGGTGCGCGAGCGCCTCGGCCGGCAGATCACCGCCCGCTTCGTCGACGAGCGCGGCCAGCTCGCGGCGCTCGTGCTCGCCCCCGACGTCGAGGCCGCGCTGCGTGGCCGCGCCCCGGCCGGCTCCGACAGTACAGCGCTCGTCCCGCGGGTCGTCCGCAGCCTGGAGCAGGCATTGTCGGCCATGAAGTCCGGTGGCGAGCCGCTGTTGCTCGTCGCGCCAGAGCTCCGCCGCCCCGTCGCCGCATTGGCGGCACGACATGCACCGGGACTTGCAGTGATGAGTCTTCGCGAGCTCGACCCCAAGACCAAGGTCACCACCGCAGGGGTCGTCAAGCTCGCGGCGTGAAACGCAGACCGACCGACGCGGCGTGAAACGCCGGAGATGACCGACGCGGCGTGAAACGCCGCAATGAATGGCACCCGTCATGGAAGCCCGCACGTTCCAAGCCCGAGAGATCCGCGAAGCCCTCGCGCTCGTCCGCCGCGAGCTCGGGCCCGAGGCCGTCATCCTCGAGACCAAGCGCGTCTCCGGCCGCGCCCTGGGCCTGCTCGGCGGCATGCTGTTCGAGGTCACCGCGGCCGCGCCCGAGGACGCCGCGAACTCGGCACCGCCGCCGCCGGCCGATCCGGCGCCGATCCGCGCGCTGCTCCCCGAGCGCCGGGCCGAGCGGATGCGCGAGCAGCCCAAGCCCTCGGTGCGCGCGATGATCCAGGAGGATCCCGCGGCGGCCCTCGCCGCGATGCGCGGCGGCGTCGCCCCACACGCGGCGCTGCGCCGCCGATTGCTCGCGGCGATGGTGCCCCGCGATCTGTGCGAGGCGTGGCTGAAGGGCCTGCCCGCCGACTCGGGGCCCCACGACGCCGAGGCGGGCCTGCGCGAGCACATCCTGCGCCAGCTCGGGCCCGCGGCCGGCCTCGGTACGGATCGCGCCCGCATCGTCGCGTTCGTCGGCCCCACCGGCGTCGGCAAGACCACGACCGTGGCCAAGCTCGCGGCGCGCGCCCGGCTCGTGGAGGAGCGCAAGGTCGCGCTGGTCAGCCTCGACGACGGACGTCTCGGCGGCACCGCGGCGCTGCGCGCCTACGCCAAGCTCCTCGACATTCCCCTGACGATCGCGCCGGCCCACGGCCTCGGGCCCGCGCTCGCCGAGCACCACGGCGCCGAGCTCGTGCTCATCGACACCGCCGGCATCTCGCCCGCCCACCCCGAGGCGTTCGGCGAGCTCGGCCGCCGCCTCGGACGCGCGGGCGAGCCGGTGTTCACCCACCTGTGCGTCGGCGCGGCGACTCGGGCCGAGGAGCTCGATCGCATCGCCCACCTGTACCGGCCGACGCAGCCCGACGCGCTCCTCGCGACGAAGCTCGACGAGGCGATCGCCATCGGGTCGATCGTCGCGCTGCGACTGCGCGAGCAGATTCCCCTCTCGTTCCTCACCACGGGTCCGCAAGTGCCCGACGATCTCAACCCCGCCCATCCCGACGTCGTAGTCGACCTGCTCCTTGGAGGCGCACGCGCATGAAGTCCGATCCCAACCCCCGCGAGTCCCTTCGCCCCGCCCTCGTCGAGTCCGAGCCGTCGGAGTCGACGGGCAACCTCGGCGACGTGATTCCCCTGCGCAGCGGCCTGACGCCCATCGGCCCCACCGTCATCGCGGTGACCTCGGGCAAGGGCGGCGTGGGCAAGACCAACATCTCGGCCAACCTCGCCATCGCCCTCGGCCAGCGCGGCGCCCGGGTGCTGGCGATCGACGCCGACCTCGGCCTCGCCAACATGGACATCATCATGGGCCTCGCGCCGACGTACACGACGGCCGACGTCGTCTCCGGCGAGGTCCCGATCGAGGACGTCATCATCCCCGGCGCGCCGAACGTCTGGCTCCTGCCGGGCGCCTCCGGACAGCACGATCTCGCCAACCTGAGCGACACCGGCCGGCGGAACCTCTTCACCGCCGTCGACGGCCTCGATGATCGCTTCGACGCGATCGTCGTCGACACCGGCGCGGGCATCGGCTCCAACGCGATCGGCTTCGCGGCCGCGGCCAAGGACATCATCCTGGTCGTCACGCCCGAGCCGACCAGCGTCGCCGACGCGTACGGGATGCTGAAGGTGCTGTGCACCCGCTGCGCCGTGCGTCGGGTCCACGTGCTGGCGAACATGGTCGCGGGCCCAGCCGACGGCGAGCAGGTGTTCCGCCGACTCGTCGCCCTCGCCGATCGCTTCCTCAACATCGGTCTCGACTACCTCGGGGCGATCCCCCGCGACGGCGCAATCAGCCGCTCGGTCATGCGGGGCGAGCCCGTGCTGACCGCCTACCCCCGATCGCCGGCGTCGCTGGCGATCCTCGACGCCGCCGACGCCCTCGGGCGCGCAGATCACCGCGACGACCGCGAAGGGGCGCTGCGCCTGTTCTGGCGCCGCCTCCTCCGTCAGAAGGGAGCCTGAACCCGTGACTCGACTCGGAATCGCCCGCCGCCAGCCCTCGCGCTCCGCGGCCCAACGCCTGCCCCTCGCCCCGCCCGACGACACGACGTCCACGGCGGGGCCCGAGCCCGACCACGCGCACGTGGGATCCGAGCTCGGCGACGTCGTCCCCGCGAACGCGCCGGTCGACCGTGCCCACGCCGACGCGTTCATGCCCTCGGGCCCCGCGGCCAACGACCCGCCGCTCGTCGCCGAGTCGCCCCGCGCCAAGGTCGATCCGACGCGCTACCTCGACTTCGTCCGCCGCATCGCGACCCGCATGGCGCGCTCGCTGCCGGCGCACGTCTCGCTCGACGATCTCATCGGCGCCGGCACGCTCGGCCTGCTCGACGCGGTGGATCGCTACGACCCGAGCAAGGCCGATCGGTTCGAGACCTTCGCCGAGTTCCGCATCAAGGGCGCGATCCTCGACGAGCTGCGGCGCTATGACCTCATGGCCCGCAACGCGCGGCTCACCGCCAAGCGACTGGCGCGCAAGAGCCAGGAGCTCACCGCTCAGCTCGGCCGGCCGCCGCTCGAGAACGAGATGGCCGCCGCGCTCGAGATGACCATCGACGACTACCGCCGCCTGGTCGATCGCATCGGCAGCGTCCGGGTGCTGAGCCTCGACGATCTCCAGCGCAGCGACGACGGGCCCGCCGAGCGGATGATCGAGCTGTCGTCGAAGGCCCTCGGCCCCGACGAGGCCACCGGGATCCGCGAGCTCCACACCCGGCTGCGCAACGCGATCGCGGGCCTGCCCGAGCGCCAGCAGCTGATCCTCGAGATGTACTACCAGCGCGAGATGACGCTCAAGGAGATCGGCCTGCACGTGGGCGTCACCGAGTCGCGCGTCTGCCAGATCATGGGCGAGGCCACCGGTCGCCTCCGCCACCTGCTCAAGCACGGCTAGTCGAGACGAACCACCATGGCCAACGGCATCTACATCGGCATGTCCGGCGCGATCGCGGCGCAGCGCCGCCTCGACATCGTCGCCAACAACGTCGCCAACGCGTCGACGCCCGGCTTCCGCCAGCAGCGCGCGCAGTTCGAGGCGTTCCTCATCCCCACCGGCGACGCGCGGCCGATCGAGAAGGGCTTCACCGGCCTCGCGGGCACCCGCGTCGACGACAGCGCCGGCGTCATCGCGCAGACCGGCAACCCGCTCGACATGGCGATCGACGGCCGCGGCTACTTCGTCATCGACTCGCCGTCCGGGCCGCTGCTCACCCGCGCCGGCAACTTCCGCCTGGCGACCGACGGCACGCTCGTCGACGTGATGGGCAACGCGGTCTCGAGCGAACCGGCCGGCGGCGCGCCGATCCGGCTGCGGCCCGAAGGCGGCCCGCCGAGCGTCGGCAGCGACGGGTCGATCAGCCAGGACGGCACGATCGTCGCAAGGTTGGCGGTCGTGGACGTCGCCCCCGAACGTTTGACGCCCGTCGGTGACACGCACATGCGCGCCGCCCCGGCCGACATGCAGCCGATGGCCGCCGCGCGCGTCATCGGCGGGGCCCTCGAGGGCAGCAACGTCAATCCGGTGCGCGGGCTCGTCGAGCTCGTGCAGCTCACCCAAGAGTTCCAGACCAACGAGAAGGTCATGGGCGAGTACCGCAAGCTCGATCAGAAGCTGCTGTCCTCCCGCTGATCCCCACCGCTCCCCGCGGATCCAAGCCCCCCAAGCGAACCGACCAGGACCGTCCATGATCCGAGCCCTCCACACCGCCGCCACCGGCATGGACGCGCAGCAGCAGCGCATCGATGTCATCTCCAACAACCTCGCGAACGTGAACACGACCGGGTTCAAGAAGCAGCGCGCGGACTTCCAGGACCTCCTCTACCAGACCGTGCGCGCCCCCGGCACCGCGGCGGCCCAGGGCACCACGGTCCCGAGCGGCCTGCAGGTCGGCACCGGCGTGCGGACGGCGGCCACGCACCGCAGCTTCACCACCGGCGACCTGATGCAGACCGGCAATCAGCTCGACCTCGCGATCGAGGGCAACGGCTTCTTCCAGGTCACGCTGCCCGGCGGGCAGCAGGCGTTCACCCGCGCCGGCAACTTCGAGCTCGATCAGCAGGGCCAGATCGTCACCACCGACGGGTATCTGCTCGACCCGGCGATCGCGATCCCCCCGGGCGCCACGAGCGTGACGATCGGCGCCGACGGGACCGTGTCGGCGACGATCGACGGCGAGACCGCGCCGACCGAGGTCGGCCAGATCCAGCTCGTCAACTTCGTCAACCCCGGCGGCCTGCAGGCCATCGGTCGCAACTTCTACCAGCCGACGACCGCCAGCGGAGATCCGCAGTCGGGCCCGCCCGGTCAGCAGGGCCTCGGCTCGCTGTCGCAGAACACCCTCGAGATGTCGAACGTGAAGGTCGTCGAGGAGATGATCAACCTCATCTCCAGCCAGCGCGCCTACGACATCAACTCGAAGGTGGTCCAGGCCGCCGACGAGATGCTGCAGACCACCGCCAACTCGATCTGAGGCCCATTTGACCACGCCCACGCTCGCGGCCGCGCTGTTCCTCTCCCTGTCGTTCGTGCCCACGGGCGCGCCGCTGGCCCTCGCCGCGACCACCGCCACCACCACCACCGCGCGTGCGGTGGTGGTCGATGGCGACCGCATCACGCTCGGCGACATCTCGCCGACGCTCCCCCGCGACCTGCTCGCGATCGATCTGGGGCCTGCCCCGTCGCCGGGCGCCCGCGTGCAGGTCACACGGGCCGCCGTCGCCGACGCGCTGCGTCGGCACGGCGCCGATCCATCCCTCGCCACCGGCGTCGCGGTGCGCCAGGACGTGCGCCGCGCCGCCGAGACGCTCGAGCGCGAGGATCTCGACGCCGAGGTGCGCGCGACGGCGATGACCGAGCTCCCGCTCGGCGTCGACATCGACGCGGTGCTCGGGCTGCGCGCGGTGACGCTGCCGCCGGGCGACCGCCAGATCTCGGTGACGCTCGGCCGGCTGCGCCGCTCGACCCGCGCGACCGTCGAGATCAGCGTCGGCGACCGGCGCTGGGCCTCGATCTCCGCCACGCTGCAGCTCTCAGGCGTGGCCCGCACCCCGGTGCTGCGCAAGACGATGGCCCCCGGCGCGACCATCGACGAGGGCCACGTCGCCCTGCGCGACGTCGAGATCGACGACCTCCCCGAGGGCGCGATCACCCGCACCGATCAGCTCGTCGGTCGCCGCCTGAAGACCCGTCAGGGATCCAACGCGCCGCTGCGGGCGACCGCCACCGAGGCGACGCCCGTGGTCACCCGCGGCGCCGTGCTCAACGTCATCGTCACCCGGCCCGGCCTGCGGATCACCCGCCAAGCGATCGCGCAGCAGGACGGCGCGGCGGGGGACAACATCCGGGTCAAGCCCATCGACGACACCCGCGTGATGGTCGTCCGCGTGACCGAAGACGGCGAGGCCCACGTGGTCTCGAGCGGGGGTGCCAAGTGAACCTCCGCTGGTGGGTGCCGATCCTGACGCTCGTCGCCGTGGTGCTCGGCGCCTGCTCAGGTCCGCTGGTGCAGTACAAGTTCCCCGAGCGGAACTACGAGCCCGGCAAGTACGCCGGCGACCTCGCCGGCGACACCGGGCTCTTGTGGGGCGAGCACACCGCCAACGTCCTCGAGGACGCCCGCAGCCGCCGTCTGGGCGATCTGGTCATCGTGCGCATCGAGGAGGCCGCGGACGCGGTCGGCGGCGCGAGCACGAAGACCAGCCGCAAGAGCAACATCGAGGGCGGCATCAACAACTTCATGGGCGTCGTCGAGAAGTTCGCCAAGAGTCACCCCAACGTCGACACCTCGGCGATGGTCAAGGCGATCTTCGAGTCGTCGTTCGAGGGCACCGGCGAGACCTCGCGCCAGGGCGCCCTGACGGCGATGATCCCGTGCCAGGTGAAGCACGTGTTGCCCAACGGCGACCTCTTCATCGAGGGCACCAAGGCGATCCAGATCAACGCCGAGGAGACCCACCTCTACCTGTCGGGGGTCGTGCGTCCGTTCGACATCGACATGGCCAACACCGTGGCGTCGGGGCGGATCCTCGACGCGCGGATCGACTTCTCGGGCCGCGGCGTCGTGAGCGACAAGCAGCGCCCCGGCCTGCTCCACCGCGGTCTCGACCACGTGTTCCCGTTCTAGTGCTCGCTCGACCGCCGAAAGCCCACCCATGTCCCGCATGATTCGTTCGATCGTCCTACGCCCGGCCGCGCTCGCGCTGACGGTGCTGTTCGCCCTGCTCGCCTTCGTGCCGGCGGCCCACGCCGAGCGGCTGAAGGACCTGGCGTCGATCCGCGGCATCGCCAGCAACCCGCTGGTCGGCTACGGGCTGGTCGTCGGCCTCGCCGGCACCGGCGACAACCTCCAGAGCGCGCAGACCCAGCAGATGGTGGCGAACCTCCTCGGCCGGCGCTTCGGCACGATCATCACGCCGCAGCAGATCAAGGCCAAGAACGTCGCGGTGGTGATGGTCACCACCCGGCTGCCCCCGTTCGCGCGGATCGGCGGGCGCATCGACGTCACGGTGTCGTCGGCGAGCAACGCCAAGTCGCTGTTCGGCGGCACGCTGCTGCCCACCGCGCTCAAGGCCGGCAACGGCGACACCTTCGCGTGGGCCGAGGGCCCGCTGATGGTCGGCGGCTGGGCGACCGACGGCCAGAGCGGCAGCGGCGTCAGCAAGAACCATCCGACCGTGGGCCAGGTCCCCGACGGCGGCCTGGTCGCCAAGGAGCTCGGCTTCAAGCTGTCGGCCGACAAGCCGCTGACGATCGCGCTCGATCGCCCCGACTTCACCACCGCGGCGCGCGTCGCCGAGGCGATCAACGGCCGGCTCGACGCGGTGGTCGCCTACGCCTCCGATCCCGGCACGATCCTGGTCGAGGTCCCCAAGTCGAAGCGCCGCGACCTCGTGCGCCTGGTCGCCAACATCGAGAACCTCGACATCGAGCCCGACCAGAACGCCCGCGTCGTCATCAACGAGAAGACCGGGACGGTGGTGATGGGCGCCGACGTCGAGGTGATGCCGTGCGCGATCAGCCATGGCGCGCTGACGGTCCAGGTCGACGAACGCAAGGAGATTTCGCAGCCCGGCCCGCTGTCGGGCGGCGACACGGCGAAGGCCCAGCGCTCGAACGTCGAGGTCACCGAGGACGGCGGCAACCTCACGGTGCTCGAGCGCGCGCCGACCCTCGGGCAGGTCGTCGGCGGCCTCAACTCCCTGGGTGTCAGTCCCCGCGATCTGGTCGCCATCCTCCTGGCGATGAAGCAGGCGGGCGCGCTGCGTGCCGAGGTCGAGGTGCAGTGATGGACGCGCTGCGCAAGCTCGGTGGGTCACCCTCGACGTCCGCGCCCGCGGGCCGCAAGGGCAGCGAGGCCGACGCCGAGGCGCGCAAGGTCGCCGCGCAGTTCGAGACCCTGCTGCTCGGCGAGCTGGTGAAGGCCATGCGCGCGAGCACGAGTTTCGGGGACGAGGGCAACGACGGCTTCGCCCAGGGCACCTACCGCGAGATGTTCGATCAGTCCCTCGTCGACGCGGCCGTCGGCGGGCTCGGCATGGGCGACGCGCTCACCCGACAGCTCGGCGGCACCGGCCATGCCCGCGCCGTGAACTCGGGACCGATCACCCCCCTGCCGCCCGCCGGCCTCGGCGCGGCGATCCCCGAGCAGGACGATCGACCGTGGCGGCCCAACCCCGCCAAGGTCCGCGCGGCCGACGAGCACGCCGCGGTCCTCGGCACCAGCTTCGACGGCGGCGTGCCGACGCCCGGGCTGTGGCCCGTCGACGGCGGCCGCCAGAGCTCCGAGTACGGCTTCCGCATGCACCCGATCCACAACGAGCGCCGCTTCCACGCGGGGCTCGACATCGCCGCCCCCGAGGGCCGCGAGATCCGGGCGGTGCAGCGCGGCACCGTCACCTTCGCGGGTCGGCACCGCGGGTTCGGCAACATGGTCGAGCTCACGCACCCCGACGGCGTGGTGACGCGCTACGCCCACGCGTCGCGCCTGCACGTGCGCGAGGGCGACACCGTCGACGTGGGCGAGACGATCGCGGACGTCGGCAGCACCGGGCAGAGCACCGGGCCCCACCTGCACTTCGAGGTGCGCGAGCGGGGGCACACGATCAACCCGCAGACCTACCTCGAGCGCCTGCGCGACGCCGCGGTGGCCGAGGATGGGCCGCGTCCCCGGACCGGCGTGGCCGCGACCGCCCCTGCGACCGGCGACGACGCGGGCTTGGCACGGGTTGTGAAACGTTGACGGTCGAGGCGCGCCGCGACGGCGTGACGAGACCGAATGAGCCAGGATCCCGACACCCTGATCGACACGATGGAGCAGCTGCTCGCGCTGCTCGTCGACGAGGACCAGGCGCTGCGCGCCTTCGACGTGGCCGCGATCGCCGAAGCGGCGGATCGCAAGACCGCGTTCGAGGAGACCATGCGGGCGTCGCTCGACCCCGGCGCGCTCGCCCCGGGCTGGACCGCCGCGCAGCGCGATCGCCTGCGCGCGCTCCGAGCCCAGGTGGGCAACCAGGCCCGCGCCAACCTGCGGCGCCTCGGCACCTCCCTCACGACCGTACGTAGCCTCCTCGACCACGTCACCGGGGCAACGCGCGCCGGCTACGGGCCGGGCCGAGCGGTGGGCACGGACGTCCGGCCCGTGCTCGCCTCCGAGATCGGGTAGCCATGACCACCCTCGGCGGACTGCTGCAGATCGGTCGGAGCAGCCTGGTCACCCACCAGGCCGCCATCGGCATCGTCTCGGGCAACACCGCGAACGCCGACACCCCCGGGTTCGCGCGCCGCGAGGTGTCGATGCAGTCGCTGCCCGGTGCCGGCGTCGGCATCGCGGCGGTGATGCGCCGCTCCGCCAGCTTCGTCGAGCAGCGCGTGCTGATGTCCAGCGCGCGCTTCGGGGCCCACAACGCCAAGGCCGAGGGCACGTCCGCGATCGAGAACACCTTCGTCGAGGGCAGCTCGAGCATCGGCGCGCGCATCGACGCGATGTTCGCCTCGATGCGCACCCTGTCGACCAACCCCGGCGACCTGCAGCTGCGCGCCGACGTCATCGCGCGGGGCCAGGCCGTGACCGCATCGTTCTCCTCGGCGGCCGCCGCCATCGAGCGCGAGCAGGCCAGCGCCGACGCGGCGATCCGCGTCGAGGTCCAGCGCGTCAACCAGCTGACGGCGGCGATCGCCCGCGCCAACTCGAGCGTCATGGCCGAGGCGCCGAACTCCCCCGCCGCCGCCGAGGCCCTCGACCAACGGGAGCGCCTCGTCCACGAGCTCGCGGGCCTGCTCGAGATCAAGACCCTCGCCGCGGACGACGGATCCCTGACGGTGCTGCTGCAGGGCGGCGCCGCGCTGGTCCAGTCGGCGACGTCCGCGAGCCTGCGCACCACGCCCGACGCAGCGCTGGGCGGCCGCAGCCGCGTCGACCTCGTCGACTCGTCGGGGGCGGCGCTCGACGTCACCGACACCCTGCGCGGCGGCACGATCGGCGGCCGCCTCGAGCTGCGCGACGAGATCCTCGCCGACGCCGGCGCCTCGCTCGACAACCTCGCCTACGACTTCGCCACCGCGTTCAACGCCGTCCACGCCGCGGGGTTCGGCAGCGACGGCGGCACCGGTCGCAACTTCTTCGCCACGCCCGCCGCGGTGACCGGCGCCGCCGACAGCCTCGCCCTCGAGACCGGCCTCGCGGACAACCCCGCCTGGCTGGCCACGGCCGGCAGCGCGGCGACGTCGATCGGCGGCAACGAGAACCTCCTGGGACTCATCGCCCTCGCCGACGCCCCGATCGCCCTGGGCGGGACCGCGACCGCCGGTCAGGCGGTCGCGTCGATCGTCGCGGACATCGGCCGCGCGGCGCGTTCCGAGAGCGACGCCGCCGCCGACGCGAGCATGCAGCTCGAGCAGAACAAGGCGCTGTACCAGTCCGAGACCGGGGTGTCGATCGACGAGGAGCTCATCGATCTCACCCGGTTCGAGCGCGCCTATCAGGCCGGCGCACGGATCATCGAGACGGTCGATCGAATGTTCGAGGCGGTGCTGGCGATATGATCCGCGTGACCCAATCCCGACAGGCCGGGCTCGCGCTGCAGGCCGTCGCCTCGGCGCGCGTGCGGCTGCAGCAGGCACAGACGGTCGCGATGAGCGGCCAGCGCGTCGCCAAGCCCTCCGACGATCCCGCCGCCGCCGCGCGCAGCCGCCTGCTCGGCGAGCTCGAGGCCCGCGCCGAGTCCCACCGCACCACCGCGCAGTACGGCCGCTCGCGGCTCGAGACCGCCGATCAAGCGCTGTCGGAGGCCGGCAACGTGCTCGTGCGCGCGCGCCAGCTCGCCACGGCGATGGCCAACGGCACCATGTCGGCGGCCGAGCGCACCGCGGCGGCCACCGAGATCGGCCAGCTCCGCCGCGCGATGGTCGACCTCGTGAACACGCAGCACGGCGACGAGTACGTCTTCGCCCACGTCGACACCCGCTCTCCGCCCTACGACGAAGGCGCGGGGTTCACCTACGACGTCGACACCTACGCCGACGTGCGCGAGGCCGAGGTCGGTCCCACGCAGCGCGTCGAGATCGGCGCGTCGGGCAGCGATGCCTTCGCCCAGCGGGCCGCGACCCCGGGCAGCGTCGACGTGATCGCCGTGCTCGCGCAGCTCGAGGCCAACCTCAACGCCAACGACATCGCCGGCATCCAGTCGGACATCGACCAGGTGCGGACCGCCTTCGAGCAGGTCCTCGGCGAGCGCACGCGCACCGGCGTCCGCATGGAGCAGCTGCAGCGCGCCGACGAGTCCGCCGCGCAGACGCAGGGCGTGTACACCCGACTTCGCTCGGACCTCGTGGACGCCGACGCAGCCGAGGCGTTCTCGCGGCTGTCCTTGGCGGAGAACACCATGCAGGCCGCGGTCACCGTGGCGGCGCGCGTCCTGGGCCCGAGCCTCTTGGATACCTGACGTCGGAGCAAGAAAACCCCGCATTCCCACCGCGCCCACACCCCGCGGACGCTCGGCGACGAACGTTCGGCCAGCCCCGGCGGTAGATCCGCAAATTCCCGCTGCACGCCCGAGGAAAATGATGATAAGCACCCCTACAGCGACGCCGACCATGACGAAACGAGAGGTCTCGACTCGGTCCGGCCCGACACGCCAAGGAGGCGAGGGTGCTGACGCTCACCAGGAAGATCGGACAGAAGATTCTGATCGGCAGCGGGATCGAGATCGTGGTGCGGGAGATCCGGGGCCGACAGGTGCGCCTGGGGATCACCGCGCCGCTGGGCCTGCCGGTGTATCGGGAGGAGCTGTACCAGCAGATCGCGGACGAGAACGCCCGGGCGATGACCGAGCTCAGCCTCGATCGGCTGGAGAGCCTGCCCGAACCATCAAGTCCACGCGGTTCGGGGAGTTCGACGCCCCCGCGGATCGGCTGATCCAGTTCCCGCTGGGCATCCCGGGCTTCCCGGACGCCAAGAGCTTCGTGCTCATCGACCACCGGCCGGGCTCGGTCTTCCGCTGGCTGCAGGCCGTCGAGGTGCCGGCGCTCGCGTTCGTCGTCATCGACCCGGTCGCGTTCCTCCCCGACTACCCGGTCGAGCAGGTCCGCCGCGCGATCGCGTTCTGCGAGCTCGAGGACGACGAGGAAATCGCCGTGCTCGCCATCTGCTCGGTGCCGCCGCCGCCCGACGAGCCCACGGCCAACTTCTTGGCGCCCCTCGGGATCGGGCTGCGCTCGCGGCGGGGCGCGCAGATCGTCCTGCACGACTGCGGCTTCGACACGCGCATGCCGTTCCTGCGCTAGCGCTCCGGGCGCGTCAGGGACCTGACGCGGAGCCTCGGCCTCCGCCTTGCACTGATGTCCGGGCGTGAGCCCGACCGCCGCCCTCGCCCAGCTCCTCGCCGACGATCCCGACGGCCTCGAGCGCCTGCAGGCGCTCGGTGCCCCGCGCCACGCGACCACCGTCGACACCCCCCACGGGCCGATCGTCGCCGTCGACGGGCGCAAGCTCCACAGCGGCCGCGATCCGGTGAACGAGGCGCGGCGGTTCGTCCGCGAGCTGGACCTCGCCGACGCCAACGTCGTCGTGCTCTTCGGCTTCGGCAGCGGCCACGTCGTGCGGGCGATCGCGGCGCGCTGCACCGCCGACATCCTCGTGTTCGAGCCGGACCTCGAGGTCCTCGCGGTCGGCGTCGGACACGGCCGGGTGGACCCGCGCACGCGCGTCGTGACGACGCCGTCGCGCCTCGGAGAGGTCCTCTACGCCCGCCTGCGGGGCTCCGATCGCGGCCTGCTGGCGACCTGGACGCCCTCGGTCCGCACCGCGCCCACGCTGTACGACGCCGCGAAGCGGGCCGCGGCCCAGGCGGTCGATCGCGCGTCGCTGCGCCATCGCACCGCGCGGATCCGCGGACCGGGCTGGCTGCGTCACTACCTCGAGAACCTCCCCGGCCTCGCCGCCGAGCCGGGCCTCGCGTCGCTCGAGCACGGGCTGCGCGGCGTGCCGGCGATCATCGTCGCCGCGGGCCCGAGCCTCGACGACAACCTCGAGGATCTGCGCCGCGCCGCGGGCTCGGCGTTCATCCTCGCGGTCAACACCGCGGCGACGGCCCTCGGCCGCGCCGGCATCCGTCCCTCCGCCGTCGTGGCGATCGAGTCGCTCGACGTCAGCTCGCAGCTCGCCGCGCTGCCGTTCCTCCGCGAGGTGCCGGCGTTCCTCGAGCTCACCGGCCACCCCGAGCTGTGGAAGCTGCCGTTTGCGCGGCGCCTCCCCATCTCCGTCGACACCAACGCCTGCTCGGTGTTCTCCGCCCAGGTCGATCCGAAGCACCACCTGTCAGCGGGGTTCTGCGTCGCGAACGCGGCGGTCGCCATCGCGTACGCCCTGGGCTGCGACCCGATCGTGCTGGTGGGCTCCGACCTCGCCTACAAGGACGAGCGCGTCTACGCCAGCGGCACCGCGTTCGCGGACATGCGCGCGACGGTCGGCGCCGACGGCAACGCGGCGCTCACCGGGCTGGCGGGCAAGCGCGCGATCGAGGGCGCCTCGCGGGCCGCGAGCGGCGGCGTGCACATGCCCGACGTCGCGCGGACCATGACGGCGCCGGGCTGGGGCGGCGGGCCGAGCGTCACCACCACCCGCGACTTCACGATGTTCCGCGACTGGTACACCTCGGCGGCCAAGACCCTGCGCGCCGCGGGCGTGCGGGCGATCAACGCCACCGAGGGCGGCCTGCACATCGACGGCTGGGACGACATGCCGCTTCGTGCCGCCGTGCCCCCGGCCGACGGTGTCACCCCCGGCGACGACGCCCCGATGCGGGCCCGCGTCGAGGCGCTGCTCGCCCGCCCACCGTCGTCGGCGACGCGGATCGCCGCGCTGCTCGACGCCGAGCGCAGTCAGGCGCTGACGATCGTCGAGCTCGCACGCGAGGCCCACCGTCAGATCGCCGACGACCCCGACGGCGACTTGGCGCTCGACGACGCCGCGGCCACGCGGCTCGCCGAGATCAACCGCGAGGCCGGCACACGCCTCAAGTCCTCGCCGCTGTGCGCAGAGGCTGTGTTCGCGCCGATCGAGGACCTCCGCGCCCGCGGCCGCGTCACGACCTACGGCTTCTATGCCGCGCTCGTCGAGCCGCTGTGCGAGCTCGCTTCGCAGTTGGCACGCACCTCGCAGAGAGTCCTTGCAACCGCCGAGTGCGTCGCCGCGAGCGTCGACGCCGAAGATGTCTCCCGGGCTGTCACCCTCCCCTGCTCGCCTCCCCCGACGTCCAGCCCACCGGTCCTCCCTCCCGTGTCGCAACGCGTGGCCTAGCCCTCGCTCGGACACACCGCGCACCAACCGTTTCTCGCCCGCACGCCGGGCCCATCGAGGTCAGTCACCATGGGGATTTCTCTTCGCACCAACATCGCGGCACTCGAGGCGAACACCGCTCTCAGCAGCACCAACGAGCGCCTCAACGCCAACATGATGCGGCTGTCGTCGGGGCAGCGGATCAACCGCGCCGGTGACGACGCCGCGGGCCTCGCGATCAGCGAGCGCTTCAAGGCGGCGACGGTGTCGCTCGATCAGGCCAAGCGCAACGCCAACGACGGCGTCTCGCTGATCCAGACCGCCGAGGGCGCGCTGTCCGAGGTCTCGTCGATCCTCATCCGCATGCGCGAGCTCGCGATGCAGGCGTCGACCGACACGGTGTCGACCGGTCAGCGCGGGTTCATCCAGAACGAGTTCGACCAGCTCCGCTCGGAAATCGGGCGCATCGGCGGCACGTCGAACTTCAACGACCTCCAGCTCCTCACCGGTCAGTTCGCCGGTGCCGCCAACGCGCTGACCTTTCAGGTCGACCTGAGCGGCGACCCGGCCCAGCAGATCCAGGTCGCGATCGCGACGGTCTCGCCCTCGGCGCTCGGCATCGAGCTCGTGGCGCTCACGCTCACGGGCACGGCCCAGGCGTCGCTGTCGATCCTCGACACCGCGATCCAGGGCCTGTCGGCCCAGCGCGCCACCCTCGGCGCGGCGCAGAACCGCCTCGAGACCGCGATCAACAACATCTCCACCCAGTTCAACAACCTCAGCGCCGCCAACTCGCGAATCCGCGACGTCGACGTCGCCGAGGAGACCGCCGCCCTAGCCCGTCACCGCATCCTCATGCAATCGGGGGTATCCGTCCTCGCGCAGGCGAATCAGATCCCTCAGCTCGCACTCCAACTCCTGCAGGGCTAGTTCGGCAAACTCGACCCCGGCGGGGGGCCATGGCCGGCCCCCCGCGTTCTACCTTCCCATCGCGTCCGTCCTCCTCCCCATCCTCCGGCCAGACTCGAACCGCCTCCGATTTCCTCGGGGGCGGTTTTTTTCTTCACGCCTCCTCAAGACCGGAGCCGACCCGTCGATGGGGTGCTTGTCGAGGCCTGAGTTCGCACGATGCGACCGGGCCGAAGACACGGGCACGCACGAACGCGCGCTCGGACCACCCGTCCACGGAGGACACCATGACCCGCTTCTCTCGCGATCCGATGATCGCCCGTCTCGCTCGAAGAACCCCGATTCGCGCCGCACGTCCCGTCGCTACCTGCCCGCACCTGCGGCCCGGTCAGCGATGATGGGCGAGCGACGCGTCGTCGTCGTTCTCGCGAACTGACCGCCTCGCGCGCCGTGCATCGGCGCCGGTCCGTCCGTGGCACCGCGCTCCGGCGCCGCGCTCGGGCCGAACTGCGCTCCGGGACACCGCGCCCGGTCCGCCCGCGCCGCCCCTTCGGCGGCGCCACCGTCCTCCCGCCGCACTCATCCGCGGCGTGCCGCGTCGCCATGGTGGTGACGCGGAACCCGTCCCAACAACCCACGTCCACCGATCCGTACCTCTTCGGGCACGAACGCCCCCGCCTGTTTCCAGGCGGTTTCCCACGAAAGGGATTTCTCCAATGCTCAGCGTCCGCACCAACGTCTCCTCCCTCGCCGCCCAGACCAACCTCGCCGCCGCGACCGCCAGCCTCGCCGACAACATCGGCCGGCTCTCGTCGGGCCTGCGTGTCCGCTCCGCCGCCGATGATGCCGCAGGCCTCGCGATCTCCGAGGACTTCAAGGCCACCATCCGCAGCCTCGGGCAGGCCAAGCGCAACGCGAACGACGGCGTCAGCCTCTCGCAGACCGCCGACGGCTCCCTCTCGGAGGTCGGCAACCTTCTGAAGCGCATGCGCGAGCTCGCCGTCCAGTCGCGCAACGGTACCAACAACACGTCGCAGCGCGGCTTCATCGACGACGAGTTCCAGCAGCTCAAGAGCGAGATCGATCGCATCGTCACGACCACGGAGTTCAACGGCATCTCGCTGCTCGACGGCTCGCAGGCGACCGGCATCGAGTTCCAGGTCGGCGTCGGCACCTCGGGCAACGATCGGCTGACCCTGTCGATCGCGACCTCGAGCGCGAGCGCCCTGGGCATCGGCGCCTCGGTCGTCAGCAGCACCGCCGGCAGCGACGCTGCCATCACCGCCCTCGACGCCGCCATCCAGGGCGTCTCCACGCGCCGCGCTGCCATCGGCGCGATGCAGAACCGACTGCAGGTCACGATGTCGAACATCGACACGTACAGCAACAACCTCTCGTCCGCGAACTCGCGCATCGTCGATGTCGACGTCGCCAAGGAGAGCGCCGAGCTCACCAAGCACAACATCCTCGTCCAGGCGGGCACGGCCATGCTCGCCCAGGCCAACCAGGCTCCGCAGGCAGCCCTCCAGCTGCTCGGGTGAGCCCTCCGAAGACCGCGGACGCTCGGCCCGACACGGGGTCGCGCGCCGAGCCCCGCGGTCTTCCCCCTTCCACCGTCAGCGCGTCCAAGGCGGAGGCGCGAGCTTGACGTCACACCATCCGCCGCGCGGGCACGAACGCCCGCTCCCCGCAAGGGGGGTTCCACGAAGGGAACATCGTCATGGCACTCAGCGTACGCACCAACACATCATCCCTCATGGCCCAGAGCAACCTGGGCAAGACCTCGGCCGACCTCGCGAAGAGCATCTCGCGGATGTCTTCGGGTCTCCGGGTCGAGACCGCCGCCGACGACGCAGCGGGCCTCGCCATCTCGGAGGACTTCAAGGCCAGCATCCGCAGCCTCAACCAAGCCAAGCGCAACGCCAACGACGGCGTCAGCCTGATCCAGACCGCGGACGGCTCGCTCAAGGAGGTCAGCGGATTGCTCTCGCGAATGCGCGAGCTCTCCGTCCAGTCGCGCAACGGTACCGTCAACACCAGCCAGCGTGGCTACCTGAACGACGAGTTCGACACGCTGCGCTCGGAGATCGATCGCATCGTCAACACCACCGAGTTCAACGGGGTCAGCCTCCTCGATGGTGACCAGGCCACGGGGCTCTCGTTCCAGATCGGCATCAACACGACGACCGACGATCGACTGACGATCTCGATCGCGACCTCGAGCGCGAGCGCCCTGGGCCTCGGCGCCTCGACGATCAGCAGCACCGCGGGTGCCGACGCGGCGATCACCGCGCTCGACACCGCGATCCAGGGCATCTCGACCCGCCGAGCCGGGCTGGGCGCGATGCAGAACCGGTTGGCGACGACGATGTCCAACATCGAGACGTACTCGACCAACCTGTCCGCCGCCAACTCGCGCATCGTCGACGTCGACGTCGCCGAGGAGAGCGCCAACCTGACCAAGAACCAGATCTTGATGCAGGCGGGCACGGCGATGTTGGCCCAGGCCAACCAGGCGCCGCAGTCGGCCCTGCAGCTGCTCGGCTAGCGGTCGCGGTCGTCCTCTCGGCTCGGTCCCGTCGCCCCTGCTCGCAGGTGGCGACGGGCCCGGGCCGGAGGGTCCCCTTGGCTTTCGTCTCACTCCACGCGGCGCCGACTCTGCGTCGACTCGGCCCCGCTCCGCTCCCACCTCCCACTCGCTCGCGCAGCTCACCGCGCAGACCTCCCATGACCACCCGACACCATCGATCTCCGCTTCGGCGCCGCATCCCGCGTGCGCCCGCCCCCAGGTTCCTCGGCGTCGCCCCGGCGCGACCGTACCCCTCGAGCTCGCTGACGAGCTCGCTCGAGCGCTCGCTTGGCTTGATCACGAAACACCGCGACGTCGACGGGGACGTCACGGTTCGGACTGCCTCCCGTCGCAAGGGCACGAACGCCCACCCCCCGAATTGTCGGGGATCTCCACGAAAGGAACGTCCTCATGTCCATCAGTGTACGTAGCAACGTCTCGTCCCTCTCGGCTCAGAGCAACCTGAGCAAGACCGCGGCCGATCTGTCCAAGAGCATCTCGCGTCTGTCCTCGGGTCTGCGGATCGAATCCGCTGCCGATGACGCCGCCGGCTTGGCAATCTCCGAGGACTTCAAGGCGAGCATCCGCAGCCTGAACCAGGCCAAACGCAACGCCAACGACGGCGTCAGCCTGATCCAGACCGCGGACGGATCCCTCAAGGAGGTCAGCGGTCTGCTGGGCCGAATGAGGGAAATCTCGGTCCAGTCGCGCAACGGTACGGTGAACACCACCCAGCGCGGCTATCTGCAGGACGAGTTCGACACGCTGCGCTCCGAGATCGACCGCGTGGTCGACACCACGGAGTTCAACGGGGTCAGCCTGCTCGACGGTGACCAGGCGGGCGGTCTCGCCTTCCAGATCGGCATCAACACCACGTCGGATGACCGTCTGACGATCTCGATCGCGACCTCGAGCGCGAGCGCCCTCGGGATCGGCACCTCGACCATCAGCAGCACCGCGGGGGCCGACGCCGCGATCTCTGCCCTGGACACCGCGATCCAGCGCGTCTCGACCCGTCGCGCCGGCCTCGGCGCGATGCAGAACCGGTTGGCCACCACCATGTCCAACCTCGAGACGTACTCGACCAACTTGTCCGCCGCCAACTCGCGCATCGTCGACGTCGACGTTGCCGAGGAGACCGCCAACCTCACCAAGAACCAGATCTTGATGCAGGCGGGTACGGCCATGCTCGCCCAGGCGAACCAGGGCCCGTCCATGGCGCTCCAGCTGCTCTAACGCAACGCAGCGCACGCACCACACCAGCCCCCCACGCGGTGGGGGGCGTCCCTGTTCGGGCCCTCGCCCGCGCACGGCGGCCCCGGGCTCAAGAGTGCGCCGGGTCCGGACGATGCCGCGACACGGGAGACCTGCGACCCATGCCCATCAGCTTCTCCGGGCTCGCCTCCGGCCTCGACACCAGCGCGATCATCAACAGCCTCCTCGGCGTCGAGCGGATCCCCCGGACCCGACTCGAGCAGCAGAACAATGCGCTGACCTCGAAGGGTCGCATCGTCGATCAGCTCTCGTCGGCCCTCTCGGCGCTGAAGACCGCCGCCGACAACCTCTCCTCGGCCGGCGAGTTCCTGTCCTACTCCGGGTCCGTGAGCGACGACTCGGTCGCCAAGATCACCACCACCGGCGACAGCGTGCCCGGCGTCTACCAGGTCGAGGTCTCCGCGATCGCGCGGGCCCAGCGGACCTACTCCACCACCTTCGCCGACGCGAACGCCGGACTGTCGGCCTCCGCGCAGACCCTCTCGCTGACGATCGATGGCACGGTCACCGACATCGCCGTGCCGGCCAACTCCACGCTGCGCGACGTCGCGACCGCGATCAACGCCTCGGGCGCGGCCGCCAGCGCCGGCGTCATGTTCGACGGCACGCAGTACCGACTGCAGGTCGTCGGCCGCAACACCGGGGCCGACAACGCGATCACGTTCACCGACACGGGCCTCGGGCTCTCCCTCGACACGCCCGCGAACACGGTCCAGGTCGCCAGCGACGCCGCGTTGACGGTCGACGGGTTTCCCGTCACGAGCGCCAGCAATCTGCTCGACGGGATCCTGCCGGGCACGACGCTCGAGCTGAAGGACGAGACCACGGGCCCCATCGAGGTCGAGATCAAGCCCGATCCCTCGGGCGTGAAGGCCAAGCTGCAGAGCTTCGTCGACGCCTACAACACGGTGGCCAAGCTGATCACGGCCCAGAGTGGGGTCGGCAAGGGCACCGAGACGCTGAGCGGCGACTCGACCGTGCGCACGATCGAGCAGGGGCTGAGCCGGCTCATCTCGAGCCCGATCCCCGGGCTCGTCGGCACCGGTGGATCCACGCTGCAGCTGGCCGATCTCGGCATCCAGACCCAGCGCGACGGAACCCTGACGCTGGACGCCGAGGATCTCGACGGGAAGCTGGCGGCGGACTTCGCCCAGGCCGCCGCCTACTTCGCGGGCGACGGGACGAATGACGGCATGAGCGGCCTGCTCGGCGACCTCGTCGAGGGCTACACGAACTCCGTCGATGGCCTGCTGACGACCCGCAAGAAGGGTCTCACCGACACCATCGCGGGCAACACCGACAAGCTCGAGGACATGGACCTGTACCTCGCGCGCTTCGAAGAGAGCCTGAAGGCGCAGTACGCCGCGCTCGAGCAGACCATGAGCCAGCTCCAGGGTCAGCAGAGCTACTTGGCACAGTTCCTGAACTCTTAGGGGGCATGTCGCTCTCCGCCGCGCGGAAGTACCGGGCTACGCAGATCGAGTCGGCCTCCCCGGGTCAGATCCTGCTCGCACTCTACGACGGGTGCCTCCGGTTCTGCCGGGTCGCCCAGCAGCAGATCATGGCCGGTGACGCCGCGGGGAAGGGCATCGCGATCTCGAAGGCCAGCGCGATCCTGGGCGAGCTCCGCACGACGCTCGATCACAAGGTCGCACCCGAGCTGTGCGAGCACCTCGACCGCCTGTACGTCTACTTCCAGGAACAGCTCACCCTCGCCAACCTCCGCATGGACCCCGGGCCGCTGGTGCCCGTGATCAAGCTGCTGGCCGACCTCCGCGAGGCGTGGGGCCAGGCCGTCGGCTCGGTGGAGGGCACCCCGTGACCCTGCACGCGGCGCTGGCGGAGATCATCGCCCTCACCGAGGCGGCGCTCGACCAGTGCCAGTGCGGCGACGCCTCGCCGCACTCGCTGCTCGAGCTCACGGCGCAGCGCGCCGCGCTGCTCGACGCCGTCACCGACCCGACGGCGAGCGCCACCGAACGGACGCTCGTCATCCACTTGAAACACCTCGACGCCGAGCTCCTGCGGTGGTGCGTCACCGCGCAGCACGAGCTCGAGGTCTCCCGCAGTCGCCTCCCCTCCCGCGAGCCCGCGCCCCGCGTCGCCGCGCCGGATGCCGCCCGCGTCCTCTCCGACATCGCCTGATCCGCCGACCTGCGCCCCCGCCCGAGAAGAGCCCCCATGAACGGTCCCATCGCAACCCTCGAACTCACCTCCCTCGACCTCGACCCGAGCGTGGACGACCACCGCGGGGACGCGGCCAATGACTGCAGCTTCGGGCCGGGCGAGACGTTCACCGACGTCGAGCTGCTGGTCGCGACCACGGTCGCGCGGGTCACCGCGCGCGTCCAACCCGAGCGCGTCAACGTGGTGCTGGACCTCGCCGCCCACGACTCGGTGGTCGTCGGCAACCCGACGCGGCTCGCGTTCGCGCTCGCCGGCATCCTCGGGGCCCTCTTGCGCGCCGCCGAGGAGAACGGCGACGACGAGGTCCTCCACGTCGTCGTGACCGAGCAGGATCGCGTCGTGCGGGTCTCGATCGCCGGCCCGGACGTCCCGCCGCTGCGGATGATCCGCGCGCTGTCGGGGGATCCCGGCGTCTCGATGGCCGATCCCACCGTGGCCCACTGCCGACGCCTCGTCGAGCAGGAGGGCGGCTCGCTCGCCCTGGGCGCGTGCGCCGGCGAGCTCGCGGTCGAGCTCTGCCTCCCCTGCTTCCCCCAAGACCGTGGCATCCGCGTCCTGCGTCCCCGTCGCCAGGCCGCCACCCCCCGCTTCGTCCCGACCGCGCGCGCCGTCGCGTGCTGAGAGCCCACCATGACCAACGCCGATGAACTCCTGTTCGCCCGCCGCGCCGCCAGCTCGGCCATGCCCTACGCCGAGGGCCTCGCGGGGCGATACACCGCGATCGCCCACTCGCTCCGGGACGGCCACGACGCCGAGGCGCTCGAGGCGCTCGGCGAGTCCACCGAGGACCTCGAGCACTTCCTCGCGTTCTTGGTGCTGGTGCAGGACGCGGTCGCCGCCAACGACCCCGGCAGCTCGGTCGCCGTCCGCGACTACCACGAGCACATCGTCGGCATCCTCGAGGGGCTACAGCCGGCGCTTGGTTATGCCGACTTGGTCGAGGTGGCCGACGCCCTCGAAGATGACCTCGTGCCGTCGCTGCGTGAGTATCGCGCGCTCGACACGAACGTACAGTCTGCCCTCGTGACCCCGTGATCGAGCTCTGCCCGCCCTCGGACCCCGTCGACGCCCCGCCGGCCCACGTGCTGGTGGTCGACGACGATCGTGCGTCGGCGGACGTGATCGCCCAGACGGTCTCGGCGCTCGGGCACCGCGTCACGACGTGCAACGGCTGGACCGACGCGCTGCGGGTCTTCGGGCACTCCGACGTGGATCTCGTGTTGATGGACGCGATCATGCCCGGCGTGGACGGCTTCCGCCTGACGCGCCTGCTGCGGGCGCGCTCCACCTCGTACGTGCCGATCGTGTTCCTCACCGGCCTCGCCGACCGCGACGCCCGCGAGCGCGGCGTCTCGGCGGGCGCCGATGACTTCCTCACCAAGCCGGTCGACCCGCTCGAGCTCAAGGTCCGGCTCACGGCGATGCTCCGGATCCGCTCGCTCACGCGCGACCTCGAGGCCCGCAGCCGGGCGCTGGCCCGCCTCGCCACGATCGACGCGCTCACCGGCGTCGGCAACCGTCGCGCCTTCGACGACATGCTCCCCAAGGAGCTCCGCGCCGTCGGCGTCCAGTCGCGATCCGCGGCGCTGCTGCTGCTCGACATCGATCACTTCAAGGCCGTGAACGACAACTTCGGCCACCCGGTGGGCGACACCCTCCTGGCCTTCCTCGGGCAGCTGCTCGACCAGTCCAGCGGTGGCGGCACGCAGTGCTTCCGCTACGGCGGCGAGGAGTTCGCGATCCTGATGCGCGACACCAACGCGACCACGGCCCTCGAGCTCGGGGAGCGGATCCGCCGTGCGTTCGCCAAGCAGAGCGCCAACGCCTCGGTCGCCGGGGGCTGCACCGTCTCGATCGGCGTGGCCTCGACCGAGCAGTTCCCCCGCGTGCCCGACGGCGTGGCCTTCATCGCGGCGGCCGACGCCGCGCTGTACCGGGCCAAGGCCCTGGGCCGCAACTGCGTGTGTCGCTACGACGCGCGCATGGACGCGCGCGTGGCCTGAACCGCGCCGCTACTCGCGGGTGATCGTCCACGTGCCGTGGTCGTCCGCGACCCAGTACGTCGGCACGGAGGCGAGCCAGGTCTCGGCATGGGGTCCGTGCTGTACGCCGAGGAGCACCCGCAGCGCGCCGGCGAGGGTCCGCGCGCCGCACTCGATGATGACGCGCGCCCCCTCCTCCACGCGGCGCAGCGACCACGCGAGCAGCTCGCTCGGATCCTCGAGTCGGATCACGAACGCGGCGACGTGGGCGTCGAGGCGCCGACCGAGCGCCTCGCTCGGCTCGAGGATGAGCGCGTAGGCGCCGAGCACCCGGGCGAGTCGCTCGCCGTTCCCGTGGCCACGCACGAGGCAGAGGCCCGCGTCGCCGAGCTCGGGGGCGATCGCGGCGAAGGGATCGCTCATGCGCAGCGAGCCGAACGGTGGCAGGCCGATCTCGAGCGCGTCGCCGAGCGTGGCGGGCGGCTCCCCCGTCGGCGGGCGACGGCGCAGCGCGAAGTCGGGCGGGTCGGGCTCGAGGTGCACGCCGGGCCCGGTCGGCTCGGTCGAGGCGCCCGCGGAGACCAACCAGTCCGGCAGGCTGCCCGAGGGCGTCGGTGGGGGCGTCGACGTCACGCTCGGCAGATCCCACGCGGTGTCGCGGTGTCGCCTCGGGGGCGCGGCCGGGATCGTGACAGCCTGACCGGTGCCGTCGCCCCGCGGCAGCGGCGGCAGGTCGAGCGGGACGCCCAGCTCGGCGACGCCCGCGGCCGCCCCCGTGCGCCCGCGGACGACGATGCCGTCGGCGCCGGCGTGCGCGGTGAGGTGCCAGCGCACCAGCCCCTCGTGCACCTGGAAGTCCACGACGTTGCCGACCGCGAGCTCGGCCTGTTGATCGGGGCCGAGGACCCCGCCCAGCGCGTCGAAGAGCTCCCCCTCCGTGAGCGCCAGCGGCATCGTCTCGACGCCGACCGCCGTGCGCACCGTCGGCGTGCGCCCCGGCTCGAGGACGATCTCGGTCGCCCCGTGCCCGGTCGCATCGTGGAGCACCTGCAACAGCGAGGGCATCGGGAGGCGAAGCGTAGCGCGCCTCGGGGGTCGGACTCAATGCACAGGGGGCCCGGCCGATGTCCTCCATGCACCGCCGACCCGGCGATCGCGGGCCCTCAATGCGGCGCGGCCGCAGCCGATGGACCCGAGCGATGCCCACGCGCCCCGCCGCCCGTCGTCGATGCGCCCCCTCGCCATGGCGCCGCGTGGTCCTGCTGGCCGCGATCGCCCTCGCCTGCGACCTCGCCGAGCTCGATGAAGAGGGTGATGGCCCCGACGAAGTCGGCGGCACGACCCTCGACGCGGACGAGCTGGCGGACGGGATCGAGGCGGGAACCGCGAGCGCGCGACCGGAGGACCACGTGGGCCGGGCGGCGTCCCCCCGCCACGCACGGGCCGAGGTGACCTCCTCGCACGACGCCGCGTGTCGCTCCTATTGTCGCGACTACGACGCGCAGTGCGGCGACGCCGGGGTCTTCGCCGACGACTCCGCCTGCACGGACGCCTGCGCCGCCTGGTCGACCGGAGAGACGCACGGCGGCGCGGTGTCGTGCCGGGCCGCGTTCCTGGCCCCGGGCCAGACCTCGTGCATCGCCGCCGGGCCGGCCAGCCCGGTGTGCGCCGACGCGGTCCCGGACGACACGGCCATCGAAGCGGCGTAGCGCGCCGCCGGCCGTTGCGGGCGCGGGAAACCGGATACCCTCGAGCTCGATGCGCGCGGCCGGTGGCGGCCGCGCGGAGCGGACCCCAGAGCACCGGCGTGTCCCCCTTGTCGTTGACCCCGCTCGCGGTCGCCCCCGACCTGCTGACCTGGTCGCTCGAGATCGGGTTCATCGCGTATGCCGTGGTCATCACGGTCGTGGTGCTGCTCGAGCGGCGGCGGCCGACCGCGACCCTGGCCCTCATCCTCGCCCTGGTCTTCCTCCCGGTCCTCGGCCTGCTGGTGTACCTGCTGCTGGGCCGGCGCGCGAAGCGACGCCAGAGCCGACGACGACGCCGCATCGTGCGTCCGTTCGACGAGATGCGGGACTTCGCCGCCGCAGCCCGGCTGCCGCCGGACACCACCGCGATCCAGCGCAGCCTCGTGCAGCTCGCGATGTCGACCGCGGCCGCGCCGGTGCGCCACGCCAGCCTCGTCGAGCTGTACGCGGATCCGCGGGCGACGTTCGCGGCGATGCACGCCGCCATCGACTCCGCCGAGCACTACCTGCACGTGATGTTCTACATCTGGCGCGACGACGCGACCGGCCGCGAGCTCGTCGCGCGCCTCACCGCGCGCGCCCACGCGGGGATCAAGGTGCGGGTGCTGCTCGATCACCTCGGGAGCTTCGGCATCGACGACGCCCACTTCGCGCCGCTGCTCGAGGCCGGCGGCGAGCTGGGATGGTTCGGTCGGCTGCGGATCCCGTGGCGACCGTGGCGGAGCAAGGTCAACTTCCGCAACCACCGCAAGATCCTCGTCGCCGACGGCGGGCGTGGGTTCATCGGCGGCATCAACGTCGGCGACGAGTACAGCGGCAACGGCACGGTCCTCCGCGGCTGGCGCGACATGATGGTCGAGCTGCACGGCGACGCGGTCGTCGGCCTCGACGCGGTGTTCCTCGACGACTGGCTGGTGTCCACCGGCCAGGTCATCGACGTCAGCGGCAAGCGGACCCCGGCGCTGGCCCACATCGACGCGCGGCGGCCCGCGCGGCGGCGATGGATCGGGCGCGAGCGACCGACCGACCGCGCGCTGCGGGCCCACAACCCGTTCGGGGCCCTGCCCGCCCGCACGCCCTCCGACGAGGGGCCGCTCGTGCAGATCGTGCCCAGCGGGCCCGATGCGCCGGTCGCCGAGGCGATCGCGACCCAGATCACCGCCGCGATCGCCGGGGCGTGCGCGCGGGCGTGGATCGTGACGCCGTACTTCGTGCCCGACGAGCCCCTGCTCGCAGCCCTGCGCACCGCGGCGCTGCGCGGCGTCGACGTGCGGGTGATCGTGCCCGCGGCCGTCAACAACGACTCGCGGCTCGTGGCGCTCGCGGCCGCCAGCTACTACGACGACCTGCTCGACGCCGGCGCGCGGGTGTTCGAGTACCAGGCCGGCATGCTCCACGCGAAGTACGCCGTGTTCGACGACATCTCGCTGGTCGGGTCGGCGAACATGGACGTGCGCAGCTTCCACCTCAACTACGAGATCATCGCGCTGTTCTACGACGCCGGCGTGACGGGCGGGGTGGTCTCGCGGTTCTCCGAGGATCTCAGCGACTCGCGCGAGATCACCGCCGACGACCGCGAGACCCTGGGCTGGCGGCGCACGGTGCTCGAGGCCGGGGCACGGGTCATGTCGCCGCTGTTGTGACGCCGTCGGCGTCGGTACACTCGACGCGGGCGCATGCGGTTCCCGTACTACCGCCGGTTGAGCCGCACCGACCAGGCGACGTACCGGGCCTCGGACGCGGTGATCTCGATCGCGCTGCCCGATCCCGTCGCCCTCGTGGCGCTGTTGCCCGCCGTCGAGGCCGGGCTCCTCGCCGACGATCGAGGCGCGACGAGCCGCGCGACGCGGCGCCTCTGCGCGGCGCTCTGCGAGCAGCTCGGCGTCGCGCCGCTCATCGTGCGTGTCCTCGCCCGGCGGCCGACGCAGGCCGCCAGCGAGCTGCATGGCCTGTACGAGCGCGAGCCCGAGTGCGTGCCGATCCTCCGCGTCTGGATGCGGACCGCCGCGCACCTGCGCCCCGTCGCGTTCCGCACCTTCGTCCGCACCGTCCTGCACGAGCTGTGTCACCACTTCGACTTCGAGCTGCACGGCCTGCGCGACACGTTCCACACCGAGGGCTTCTTCCGCCGCGAGTCGAGCCTGGCCCGCGCGCTGCTCGGGACCTCGCCCCGCCGGCGTCGCGACGACGCGGCGCTCGAGGACGCGGAGCCACCGTCGTCACGGCGCGGGCGCGCCGGTCGGCCCGCGCAGCTCGGCCTGTTCGACGATCCCGCCTGACGCCACCTGTGGCGAGCGCCGACGGCGACGCTGGCGCGGCGACGCCACCGCACGTAGGATCGCGGCCGCGTGGACGAGTCGCGTCACCTGAGGCTGTCGGTCGCCGCCCTCGCGGTGTTCCTGGCCTCGGGCATCTGGCTCGAGGCGATGATCGGCCTGCGCGCCGCGGGCTGGCTCGACGATCCCCTGCGGCGCGAGATGCTGCGCCTCGGCCACGCCCACGGGGCGATCCTCGCCGTCGTGAACCTCGGCCTGGCCTGGGCGATGCACCGGCTCGCGACCCCGCCCACTTGGGCGCCGCGGATCCGGCTGGCCGCGTGGATCGGCGCGGTGCTGGTCGGTGCGGGGTTCTTCGGCGGCGGCCTGTGGCACGGCCCGGCGGATCCGGGGCCGCTCGTGCTGGTGGTGCCCGCGGGCGCGATGATGCTGCTGGCGAGCTGCATCGCGGTCGCGATGGTGCGGTGAGCGGCGGGCTCGCAGTTCATCCGTCGTCGTCGGGGCGTGAGGCCTCGACGTCGACGTCGCCGTTCTGCACGCCCTCGAAGAACACCGAGAGCAGCTCGGTGAAGCTCGAGGCGATGACACGGTGCGCATCGGTGTCCACCGCGGTGAGGATCACCTGCCCCACGGTCCCGCCCTCGCCCGGATCGAGGTCGAGCGACAGGAAGTCGCGGCCGCGCGCGCTCGTGCCGATGGGGATCCAGCGCGGCGAGTACTGGACGGCGCGCACTCCAGGGCCGACCTCCTCGGCCCGGAAGACCGTCGCCTCCTCGGCGAGCCCGAGCTGCTCCTGCCGCGCCGCGGCGAGGGCGTCGACCGGGTGCAGCGAGCAGGTCCAGACCATCGCGCTGCACTCCTGCTGCCCGTCGTGCAGCGCGAGGAAGCGCCGATAGTCGGCCGGGAGCGACAGGCCCATCCTCGCCTCGGCGTCGGCGATCGCCGCCTCGGTTGCGGGCGGGCGGAAGTCGCGCAGCACGTGCGGTTGGTGCTCGGCGAGCCACGCGGAGATCGTCGCCCAGCGGGCATCGACATCCCCGGTCGCCGGAACGGTCGCGATGGTCGCGACGCGGAGCTCGCCCGCGAAGACCAAGCCCTCGTCCTCGAACAGCAGCTCGAGCTCGTGCGCCACGCGCCGCGGTACGTCCAGCACCGGGCGCGCCAGCAGTTCGCCGAGCGACTCGATCCCCGCGTGGCGGAGCGCCGCGAGCCCGGCCACGCTGAGATCGAGGTCGTCGATCGGGGTCGATGCGTCCATGTCGCCACCCAAGCACCTCGCGGCGTGGTCGGCAAGGTCGCGGACACCGCGCGCGCGGGTCGACGATCGCGGCGGCTATTCGCCGATCCAGATCGCCTGTCGGTCGCGCTGGGCCTCGAGCTCGACCTGCCGCTCGGGCTGCGCCGCGAAGGGCCCGGGCCCGAGGTGCCCGCGGAGTCTCGCCCAACTCGCGAGGCGGGCCTCGATCGGCCCCGCGGGATCGTACGCGTCGAGCTCGTCCTGCACGCGCCCGTCCCCGGTGCTCGCCGCGAGGTCCCTCGCGCCGCGCCACGCGATCCACCGGACCGCGGCGTAGTCGTCGGCCATCGCGTCGACGATCCACGACAGTCGCGTCGCCGCGTCGACCGGGGCCTCGGGTCGCGCGAGGGCGTGGGCCGCGAGCGCGCGCTGGATCGGATCGCCGCCGTGCAGATCGAGCACCACCCGCGGCGCCCAGGATTCCTGCGGCTCGGGCGATCCGGCCTCGACCGCGTCGAACCCCAGCGCCGGCCACTGCGACGCCGCCCACGCGCGCGTGCGATCGACGTGGCACTGCGTGCAGGCGTCCGGGGCGTCGTGACGCCCGACGAGCGTCGCCGGATCGGGGCTCGTGATCCGGTGCGAGACGATGCCGCCGAGCAACCCGTAGGTCGTGCGCGGCATGTGGCAGCCGACGCAGCTCACTGCGTCCCCATGACCGCCGTGCCCGCCCTCGCGCGCCGCGGCCGAGAGGTCGGCGCTCGCGTGGCACGACAGGCACGTCCCCGTGGGATCCCAGTCGCGCCGGAGCTGCATCGCGGGCGTCGGTCCGTGCATGTCGTGGCACTGCTCGCAGGTGAGCTCGGCGCAGGGCGACAGGAGCAAGCCCTGGAACTCGTGGGCCGACAGGCGCGGCGTGCCATCGGGCCAGAACCGGGCCGCGAACTCGCCGTGCACCCCGCCGTCCGGCCCGCCCACGGCGCTGTCGCGGAAGATCGGGCGCGACACGGCGTCGAGCGCCTCTCCGGGGACGAAGCCGTCGCCCTTCGCGAGGATCGTCGCGAGATCGTGGCCGATGCGCTGGCCGTGGCACCGACCGCAGACGTCGTTGCTGCGCGCGGCGTCCAGCGCCCCGGGATCGGCGATGGATCCATCAGGCCCCGCGACCGACCACAGCCGCCGCGCGACCGAGTCGTGGCGCTCGACGTGGCTCGACGCCGGCCCGTGGCACGCCTCGCACGCGATTCCCCACTCCGCGACGCTCGACTGCCAGTGCCCGGCCGCGTCGAGCCCCGGGTTCGGCGCCGTGTTGTGGCAGAAGATGCAGTTGTCGTTGTAGCGCGCGAGGTGCCGCAGGTAGTCGTCGCGCGAGCCCGCCTCGCCGTCGGGGGCGAGGAACGCCCCGTTGAGGTGGATCCACCGCGCCTCGCCCCGATGCCACGCGACGGGCAAGCGCCACAGCTCGCCGGGGCCACCGCCGCGATCGATCCGCGCGACGTACTGCTGGTAGCGGTGGCTGCCGACGACCAGCTCGACCGCGACGTCGAGCAGCACCTCACCCGCGTCGTCGACGATGCGCACGCGCGGCGTACCGTCGGCATCTCGCGACATGGTCGCGACGAAGCCCAGCGCCTCGAGGGTCTCGCCGGCGAACGGCGCCGCAGCGGCGTGCGCCGGCTGGGTCATCGTGCGGTGGTAGCTCGCCGACCAGCTCTCCCACTGCGGCCGATGACAATCCCGACACGTCGCCGCGCCGACCGGCTCCGCCGCCGCGCGATCGATCGGCCCCCACGCGCGGCCGTCGAGCAGGGTCCCCGCGGATCCGGCCCCGGCGATCGCCAACCACCCGAGCGCCGGTCCGAACAGCACCGCCGTCGGCCAGCCGAGCCGCGATCGCATCAGCCCTCGAGGGTGCGGACTTCGATGTCCTGGTCGTAGAGCCGGATCGGCGCGCCCTCGCCGTCGGCGCGCAGGGGCACCGGCACGGCCACGCCGAGCGCCCGCCCCTGGTACTGCGTGCCGTTCTGGCTCTGCAGATCGGCGATCCACACCCGGCCGCGGTGGGCGTAGATGCACGCGTGCAGCCGGCTCATCCGTGGGGATCCGAGCACGAACTGGCACGCCTCGTGGCGCCCGATGACGACCGGCCCCTCGCGCATGTCGTAGCGGTGCACCGCGCCGGCGTGGCGCATCTCGACGATCGGCCGGGCCAGGGTCTCGAACAGCGGCTCGATCGACGGCGGCTCGTACCAGAGGCCATCGGCCTCGGCGGCGCTGCGGAAGGCCGCCGCCATCTCGCGGCCGCTGCCGAAGCGCCCGGCCGGGGCCTTGGCCATCGCCTTGCGCATGAACACGTCGAGGTTGGGCGAGGCCACGCGGGCCGCATTGCCGGCCGCGTCCATCACGGTCGGACGGCCACGACCCCGCACCGCGATCGACAGCGGCGGGATCTCGGCCTCCATGTGCTGGTGCAGCAGCTCGGGCAGGCTGCGGCCGTCGTAGGGCAGCCGCCCCGACAGCAGCTCGAACGCGATCACGGCCAGGGCATAACGATCGGTCGCCGGCCCGACGTGCTTGGTGTCCCGGAACTGCTCCGGGCTCATGTAGTGCGGGGTGCCGAACACCGATCCTGTGGCCGTCGCCGCCTCGTGCGCGAGCCACTTCGCGATCCCGAGATCGATGATGACGGGATCCCAGCCGTTGGCCTGGTTGCGCAAGAGGACGTTGTCGGGCTTGAGATCGCGGTGCACGACCCCGAGGCCGTGGAGCTCGTCGAGGCTGCGACCGACGCCGACCAGCAGCCGGTGCGCACCCCAGGTGTCGCCCTCGGGAATCCCGACGGCGGGCGAGACGCCATCGACGAACTCCATCGCCATCCACGTGCGCCCGAACTCGTCGCTTCCGAAGTGCTCGACCTTGATGACGCCGTCGAAGTTGGCGCCGCTCATGAGCTGCGCCTCGCGCTGGAACCGGACCGCGGCCTCGCTGCCCTCGTGGACCTCGGCGCGCAGCCACTTCACCACCACGAGGCGGCGGCGGAAGACGTCGACGCACAGGTGCACGTCGCCCACCGCACCTTCGCCCAGGGGGCGGATCTTGCGGTGGGGGCAGCTTGGCACGCCGACTGATTCTACCAGGGGTTCGGCGGCCGCGGGCGTCCGGCGCCTCCGGGGGGCGCGCGCGGGCCGGAGCCCCCGAGGCCGCCCCCGCTCGCGCGGCGGCGACGCGGCGCGGCGACGCGGGAGGATCGCGCTACAGCGGCAGCTCGACCTCGGTGTACGGCTCGGCGAGCCACACCGCCGTCTTGCCGCCGTACACGATCGTGCACATCCCCGGCTTGGGGATGGTCAGCTTGGAACTCGAGTTCGGGGCGAGCTTGGCCTCGGCGTCGAAGCTGCCACACTGCAGGGTCGCGTCCAGGGGCGCCGCGGCGTCGTTGCGCAGGACGACGACGGTCTGCGGCGCCGCGCTGAACTTCACCTTGAACGGGTACGAGGCCGAGATCTTCTTCGTCAGGGCCTCGATGCGCTGCTCGGTCCCCGGCCCGCGATACGGGTAGGCGGTGCCGAGGCCGGTGATGCTCTGCTGCGACCAGTCGAGCTCCGAGAGCGCCTCGGCCAGCCGGGTGATCTTGCCGTCGGGGTACTTCACGAGCCCCGTGCTCCGGACCACCGCCGCGTCCTTCTTCTTCAGCGGCGAGAACTCGGTCACGGTGAGGAGCTCGGCGGTGGCGACGTGCACCTCGGGCAGGTCCTTGGCCTTGGCCTTGGCGCGATCGAGCTCGGCCTTCGCCGCGTCGTACTTGCCGGCGGCGATGTACTGGTGGACCTTCACGGTCGCGAGGATCGCCACGACCTCGGCGTAGCCGCCGGTCTTGCTGTCGATCTTCGCCAGCGCGGCCTCGGCCTCGGCGAGCTTGTTCTTGCCGGCGATGGTCAGCACCCGCTGCAGCTGCAGCGACGGATCCCCGGGGCGCAGCTCGAGCGCGCGCTTCAGCGCCTCGTCGGCGTCGTCGAGCTCGCCCTTGCTGAGGTGCGTCGCGCTCGCGGCGATGTAGAGCATGGCGACCCGCTCGCGCAGGTCGACCAGGCGCTCCTTGCTGACCTTGAGCTTGCCCTGCTCGGCGAAGGTCACCAGGGTCTCGAGGCGATCGATCGCGACGTTGGCCTTGCCGCGCTTCTTGAGCTCGTAGGCGACCTCGATCGCGAGGTCCAGCTGCTCCTCGGGCCCGACGCCGGTCGGCGCCAGGTCGAGCAGCGCGTCGGCGCGCTCGGGGTTGTCCTCGGCGAGGACCGCGAGCACCACGAGGCGCCGCAGCTCGAGGAACTGCTTGCGCTGGTCGACGTCGGAGACGCCGATCAGATCGGCCGCGGGGCGCAGCGCGTCGGCGGCCTCGTTGGTGGCCTTGCGCGCGATCCGGCAGCGGACGATCGCGAGCGCGACCTGGGCGTTGGGGATGATCGCGAGCGACCGGGCGTAGTCGTTCTCGGCCTCCGCCCACATCTGCGCCCCGTAGTAGCGGTCGGCGCGGTCGATGAGCAGCACCGTGAGCAGGCGACGGCAGCCGCGGCACTTGCCCGAGCTGCCCTCCTTCTGGATCAGCGCGAAGGCGTCGTCCGGCATGCCTCGGGCGATCATCACGCGGGCCATGCCCTCGAGCGCGCCCTCGTTCTCGGGGTCGAGCGCCAGCGCCTTCTTGAAGTAGCCGTCGGCCACCTTGAAGCGCTTGTTGTTCTGCTTGCCGAGCTGGACGTAGATGTCGACGAGCTCCGCGGTCGCCTCCTTCTTCGTCTTGGCGTTCTCGATCGCCTCCTCGTAGAGGGGCTCGGCCTCCTCGAAGTCACCCTCTCCGTCGGACCACGCGGTGCGGGCCTTGTCGAGGGGGTTCGAGCAGCCGCCCGCGGTCGCCAGGACCAACGCCACCGACAGCGAAGAGAGGATCAGACGTGCGCGCGAGCGAATGAGGTTCCGTTCCATGTGTAGAGCTCCCGATGGATGCGATGTCGATCGACCTGGTACAGCGAGAACGCCGCCTCGTGTCCGGGTCGTTGAGAACGTGAGGTGCCAGAGGCGATGCCATGGACGGGGACGGCGCCCCCGGGCCCCGGCAGGATGGTGTCGAGGTTGCGGTGTTCGTGGCCGTGGAGGATGAGCTCGGCACCGCGGCGGGCGATGACCTCGCCGAACGCGTCGAGGTCGCGGAGGTCGTGGCGGGCCTTCGCCACGCCGGCGACCGGCGGATGATGGATGAGCACGACGCGGACGACGTGCTGTTCGCCGAGCCGTGCGAGCACGGCGTCGAGCCGCTCGAGTTGGTCGCGGCCGACGGTGCCGGTCGCGTACAGCGGGAGCGACGTGACCGCGGTCGACACCCCGATGAGCGCGACCTCGTCGAAGCGCTGCACGAACGGGAAATCGCCGTCGACGCGCTCGCCGTCCATGAACTCGCGGAAGTGGAGATCGAACAGGTTGTCGCGGACGACACCCTTGGTGTACGCGTCGTGGTTGCCCGGGATCACGGTGACCGGCAGGCCGATCGACGCCAGGCGCCGACGGACGTGGGCGAACTCCGACGGCAGCGACAGGTTCGAGAGATCGCCGGTCACCACCAGGCGCTCGGCCCCGAGGGCGAGGCCGTGTTCGACGGCGCGATCGAAGATCTGCTCGTCGTGCCCACGACGACGCTTGAGCGCGAGGTTCACCCGGCCGGTGATCCGCTTGTTGAGGTAGTGCCACGGCCGCACGCCCTGCAGATCGAGCAGGTGGATGTCCGAGACGTGGACGAAGCGCAACGGCATGACGACGCGGGGCGACCGGCCGGCGGCACGCGCCAGCGAGCAGGTTGTAGCAGGCCGCCGGGCCGAGGCATACCCGCGGATGCCCCGCCTGTGGCCGTCCGACGCGGCCCAGGGCCGCCCCCCGGGGATCCGACCGGCCGGCAGCGCGGCGTCGAGCGGCGGCTGCCGGCGCGACGCGACCGGGGCGCCCGGGGGCGGTCCCAGCGTCGGCCGCAGCGCGCGCGTTGGACCCCTCGGCCGCGTGGGGAGCACGGGCGGCATGCTGCTACAGTCCGGCGGTCATGTCCAACTTGCTGATCCGTGGGCGAACCCACTCGTGCGGAGAGCTGCGACGCGAAGACGTCGGTGCCGAGGTGGTGCTGTTCGGGTGGGTCCATCGGCGCCGCGATCACGGCGGCCGCATCTTCGTCGACGTGCGCGATCGTGAAGGGCTGACCCAGGTGGTCTTCGGCCCCGACATCGACGCGGCCGCCCACACCGCGGGCGAGCAGCTGCGCTCGGAGTTCTGCATCGCCATCCACGGCAAGGTCATCGATCGGGGCGACAACGCCAACCCCAACATGCCCACGGGGGCAATCGAGGTCGAGGCCGACGCCCTCGAGATCTTCTCGCAGGCGGAGACTCCGCCGTTGTCGATCGCCGACGACGATCGCATCGAGACCGGCGAGAACCTGCGGCTGCGCTACCGCTACCTCGATCTCCGGCGCCCCTCGCTGCAGAAGAACTTCATCACCCGGTCGAAGATCGCCTTCGTCACGCGGCGCACGATGACCGAGCAGGGGTTCCTCGAGCTCGAGACCCCGTACATGGTCAAGTACACGCCCGGCGGCGCGCGGAACTTCCTGGTCCCGAGCCGGCTCAACCCGGGCACGTTCTACGCCCTGGCCGAGTCGCCGCAGATCTTCAAGCAGCTGTTCATGGTCGCGGGGTTCGACAAGTACTTCCAGATCACCCGCTGCTTCCGCGACGAGGATCTCCGCAACGATCGCCAGCCCGAGTTCACGCAGATCGACGTCGAGATGTCGTTCGCGACGCCCGAGCGGGTGTACGCGGCGATGGAGCAGCTCATCGCCAACGTCTGGCGCGAGGTCGCCGGCGTCGAGATCCCGACCCCCCTGCCCCGCCTCACGTGGGCCGAGGCCATGGGCCGCTACGGCAACGACAAGCCCGACCGCCGCTTCGGCCTCGAGCTCGTCGACATCACCGAGGAGACCCGCGGCTGCGGGTTCCGGGTGTTCGAGGCGGCGCCGTGCGTCAAGGGCATCACCGTGCCGGCGAAGGTCGCCGCCGCGCTGACCCGCAGCCAGCTCGACAAGCTCACCGACTTCGTGAAGAAGCGCGAGAACGGCGGCGCCAAGGGCCTCGCGTGGGCGCGCATGCAAGAGGACGGCACCTGGCAGGCGCCCTTCGCCAAGACCCTGTCGCCCGAGGTCACCGCGACGCTCGGGGCGAAGATGGGCGCCGAGGCCGGCTCGGTCATGCTGTTCATCGCGGATGCGTGGCACACGGTGCACCAGGTGCTGAGCGCCCTGCGGCTCGAGCTGCGCGACCAGCTCGAGCTGGTGCCGCCCGGCACCCACTGGGAGTTCCTGTGGGTCACCGACTTCCCGCTGTTCGAGACCCGCGACGACGGCACGCTGGTCGCCGCGCACCACCCCTTCACCTCGCCGCGGCTCGATCACCTCGAGCTGCTGCAGACCGATCCGGGCAAGGTGCTCGCCCAGGCCTACGACCTCGTGCTCAACGGCAACGAGATCGGGGGCGGATCGATCCGCATCCATCGCTCCGACGTGCAGGCGCGCGTGTTCGAGATCCTCGGCCTCAGCCCGGAGTCGGCCCAGCAGAAGTTCGGGTTCCTGCTCGAGGCGTTCAAGTACGGCCCGCCGCCCCACGGCGGCATCGCGCTCGGGCTCGACCGCCTCGCGATGCTGCTGACCGGCGCGCCGAGCCTGCGCGACGTCATCGCGTTCCCCAAGACCCAGAAGGGCCAGGACCTGATGACCAACTGCCCGACGCCGGCCGACGACGCCCAGCTCGCCGAGCTGTTCATCCGCTCGACGCCGCCGGCCCCCACGCCGCCCCCGGGCACGGCGGGCGCGTGAAGGACACCGCCGGATGAGGCTGCCCCGCCCCGAACCCCGGCGCGTCGCGCTGGCGGCCCTCTCGGCCGTCGGCATGGTGCTGTCGTGCCCGAACTTCGATCAGTTCTGGCTCGGCTTCCTGATGTGGATCCCGTACTTCGCCGCGATCGAGGGCTGCAAGCCGCGCGCGGCGTTCGGCTACGGGTGGCTGGTCGGGATCATCACCGTGTTCTGGGGCTTCTTCTGGATGAGCGAGCTGCTCACCAAGTTCGCCGGCTTCTCGCTGCCGGCGGCGATGCCCGTGACGCTGCTGTTCGCGATGTGGCACGGCCTGCTGTGGGGGCTGTCGGCGTGGCTCATCACCCATGCGCGCGCGCGGGTCGGCTGGCCGATCTGGATCGTCGCGCCGCTGGTGTGGGTGAGCGTCGAGGCGACGCTGCCGAACATCTTCCCGATCTACATGGCCCACGCCTGGTGCTGGCAGCCGTGGCTGATCCAGGCCGCGGAGCTCGGCGGCGTGACCACGGTCAGCGGCATCATGGTCGCGACCAACGCGGCGCTCTACGCGATCATCCGGGCGCGCGCCGGCGGGCCCTCCGTCACCCGCGTCGACTGGATCGCCGCCGCGGCGCTCCTGGTCGGCAACCCGGCCTACGGCGCGCTGCGCCTGGCCCAGGTGAACGCGCAGATCGACGAGGCGCCCAAGGTCAAGTTCGCGGTCGTGCAGGGCAACATGAGCATCAAGCAGATGGCGCACCCGCAGTGGCGCCTCTCGGTGCTCCGCGGCCAGCAGCGCAAGACCGCCGAGCTGCAGGCGCAGGGCGCCGAGATCGCGCTGTGGGGCGAGACCGCGTACCCCAACCCGCGGGCGTTCACCCGCGAGCGCACCGAGGACCTTCCCGACGATCACCCGTGGCACGTCCGCCGCGAGTTCGACATCCCGATCATCTTCGGCGCGGTGACGCGTGACCTCACCGGGGCCGAGCCCTACCCGTTCAACACCGCGATCCTCATCGACGGCGAGGGCAAGGTCGCGGGCAAGTACGACAAGGTCTATCGGCTGATGTTCGGCGAGTACGCGCCGCTCGTGGATCCCGAGTGGTACCTCAGCATGGTCCCGTCGGCGTCGCACATCGCCAAGGGCGAGGGCCCGGGCGTGCTGCAGTACAAGCACTGGAGGCTCGGCCCGTTCGTCTGTTACGAGGACATCCTGCCGCGGTTCGTCCGCGAGGCCGCGAACAAGGACGTGAACGCGTTCGTGAACCTCACCAACGACGCGTGGTTCGGCAACACCGCCGAGCCGGGTCAGCACCTCGGGCTCGCGGTGTTCCGCGCGGTCGAGCACCGCAAGCCGCTGGTACGCGCGGTCAACACCGGCGTGAGCGTCTACGTGGATCCCACCGGCGCCACGCACCACCGCACGCGCGTCACCGATCCCGACGTCGAGGGGCCGCAGCCGCCCGACGGCTTCGTCGCCGAGGTGCCGATGATGGACGCGGAATCGTGGACGCCTTACGGACTGACCGGCGAGCTGTTCAACGGCCTGTGCATCGTCGGCGTCGGGTTCATGCTGACGCGACGCCGTCGCGCCGCGGCCTGACGCGCACCGCGGGGTGCCGCGCGCCCCCGCGGGGTGCCGCGCCGCGGGGGCGTGCTAACCTGCCGCCCGCGATGAGACCGACCGCGACGGCGCTGCCCATCCTCGTCCTGCTCGCCTGTGGCCCCGCGCCGGCCCCCGCGCCGAACACCTCGTCGGCCCCGGTGGTGCCCGAGGGCGACCCGAAGGCCCCCGCGGCCCCCGCGACGCCGCCCGTCGCCGCGGACGCCCGCGCCGCCATCGGCCAGCCCGCGCCCGACTTCACGCTCGTCGACGCCGAGGGCAAGCCGTTCACGCTGGCCGATCACCGCGGCAAGCTCGTGGTCCTCGAGTGGTTCAACCCCGGCTGCCCCTTCGTGAAGTACGCCCACGGCGAGGGCCCGCTGAAGGGCATGGCCGCGACCGAGATCGCCGCAGGCGTCGTCTGGGTCGCGATCAACTCGGGCGCGCCCGGCAAGCAGGGCGCTGGCGCCGACGCGAGCCGCGAGGGCGCCAAGGAATTCGGCATGGCCCACCCGGTGCTCGTCGACGACTCCGGCGCGGTCGGTCATGCGTACGGGGCCGCGAAGACGCCCCACGTGTTCCTCGTCGACACCGCGGGCGTGCTCGCCTACGCCGGGGCGATCGACAACGCGCCGATCGGCGAGGTCGACGGCGGCGGCGCGTACGTCAACCACCTCGCCGCTGCGCTGGCCGACGTCCGGGCCGGCCGCACGGTCGCGGTCCCCGAGACCAAGGCGTACGGATGCTCGGTGAAGTACGCCAAGGGCTGAGCGCGCCCGAGCGCGACGCGGTCGACGAGCTGCGCGCGCTGCTCGACGCGCGGCGCACCGTCGTGCTCACCGGCGCCGGCATCTCGACCGAGTCCGGGATCCCCGATTACCGCGGGCCCGGCACGCGCGCGCGGGCGAAGGACCCGATGCGCTTCGCGGAGTTCACCCGCAGCGACGAGGGCCGCGCGCGCTACTGGTCGCGCGCGATGGTCGGGTGGCCGGCGTTCCGCGCCGCCGCGCCAAACCGCGGTCACCTCGCGGTCGCGGCGCTCGAGCGCGCCTCCCGGATCACCTCGGTCATCACGCAGAACGTCGACGGGCTGCACCAACGCGCCGGCACGGAGTCGGTGATCGAGCTGCACGGATCCCTGCACACGGTGCGGTGCCTCGACTGCGGCGCCCTCGAGCCGCGGCAGGAGGTGCAGGCCCGGCTGTGCGCGGCCAACCCGACACTGCACCCCGAGACGATCGACGCGCGGCCCGACGGCGACGCCGAGCTCCCCGCGGCGTGGACCGACGGCTTCGTGGTGCCGCAGTGCTTGCAGTGCGGCGGCGTGCTCAAGCCCGACGTGGTCTACTTCGGCGAGAGCGTGCCACCGGATCGCGTGCAGCGGGCCTACGCGTGGGTCGACACCGCCGAGGCGCTGCTCGTCGTCGGCAGCTCGCTCGCGGTGTTCTCGGGCTATCGCTTCGTGCGCCGCGCCGCCGAGCTCGGGCACCCGATCGCGATCGTCAACCTCGGGGAGACCCGCGGGGATCCGTACGCGACGCTGCGGATCGACGCGCCCGCGGGCGCCGTGCTCTCGGCGCTCGCAGGCGACGGATAGTCCCTTAGAGCGGCTCGCCCTCCTGCTCGGTGCAGTCGGCCGCGGTGAGCAGCACCCAGCCCTTGCCCTTGCAGGTGTTGTTGCCGGCGCAGTCGTGGCCCTTGCTGCCGGGCTCGACGCGGCCGTCGGGCACGTCGCAGGCGCCCTGCTCGGCGCACGCGTTGGCGCCGAAGCACTTGATCTTCGTCGCCGTCGCGCCGCCCGACCCGGACGCATCGTCGCCGCCGGGGGTCGCCGTCGACGGCTTGTCGTGGTGACACGCGGCGGCGAACAACGCCGCCGCGGCGAGGGCGACCTGGGTGGCTCTTTGGCTGTACATCGATGCGTCCTTGGTTGCAGCTCGGGTCGTTCGGCTCAACCCGCCGGGTGGCAGGTGAAGCAGCCGACGCCCTTGGGGTTCTCGGCCGAGTACACGGGGCTGTCGAGCATCTCGGCCATCTTCGGCGTCACCTGGTCCATCATGAACTTGGTGACCTTCTCGTCGTACTCCATCGCGCCCTTGATCGGATCGGCCTTGTCGAGGGCATACATCCCCTCGTTCGGCATCTTGTAGCCGTTGTCCTTGCCCGACTTGCCGTGGCAGGTCTCGCACTTGAAGGTGCCGAAGCCCGTGGCGTCGTGGGCCTGGAACATCTTCTTCATCTCCGGCAGCACGACGAGCCCCATGTGCTCCTTGCGCTGCTTGTCGTTCTTGTCGGCCCACTTCACCCCGGGCGCGCCGGGCTCGGTGGCGGTGTCGCCAGCGGTGTCACCCGCAGTGTCCCCGGCGGCGCCGGCGGTGTCGCCCACGGCACCGGCGGTGTCGCCCGGCGGCGGGGTGGTGGTCGGGGTGGACTTCTCGCAGGCCGCGAACGCGAGGCCGGCGACACCGAAGAGCACGAAGAGGTTGCGCATGGGTCGTCTCGTTGAGGGAGGGGAACGGTTCGGCCCCGGACGCGTGGCGTACACCGGGGCGAAGCGGGTGGTTACGCAAAGCCGGCCCCGGACGCAAGCGCGCGGCGCACATGCCCTCGGGCGGCGTCGGCCCAGGCCGCGCGGCCCCGCGACCGTCGTGCCTGCGCCGCGGCCGATGGCATGATGCTCCCCGTGCTCCGTCGCCGCGCCACCGCCCTGGTCGCCCTCGCCCTGGGGTTCGCCGCGTGCGAGGACGGGAGCAAGGCGCGGGCCGATGCGCTCGAGGCCCGCGTCGCCGAGCTGGAGCGCCGCGCCGACGTGATCCAGGGCGCGCTCGAGCCGTTGGCCGCCTTGCCGGCGACCATCGACGCGCAGCAGCAGTCGGCCAAGTCGATCCGCGCCGAGCAGGCGACGCTGGTCGCTCGACTCGCGCGCGCGGAGGAATCGATCGCCGCGCTGGGGCAGGCCGGCGCGGCCGGCACGACCGCGACGCCGACGACGACCGCGCCGATCGTCGGGGCGACGATCGATCCCGCCCCCGCGTCCCTGGAGGTCGGCATCCCGGAGTGCGACGAGTTCCTGCGCAAGTACTACGTCTGCCTGCGCGACCACATCCCCGAGGCCGCGCGCAAGGCCGCGCTCGATGCCCTCGAGCAGTCGGCCACGTCCTGGCGCGAGATCGCGGGCGGCCCGGGTCGCGACGCGCTGGCGAAGGCGTGTGTCACCGCGGCGGAGTCGACCAAGGACGCCACCGCGGCGATGGGCTGCACATGGTGACCGAGACGCGGCCGCACCTCGGCCACGGCGTCGGCCTGCGGGTCCCCCACTTCGACCGCGCCCTCGGCCCCGGGCTCGACGTCGATCTCGTCGAGGCGATCAGCGAGAACTTCTTCGGTGGCGACGGTCGACCGATGGCCGTGCTCGAGCGGCTGCGCCGCGACATGCCGGTGGTGCTCCACGGCGTCTCGCTCGCGATCGGGTCGACCGCGCCGCTGCGCGACGACTACCTCGAACGTCTGCGCGCCCTGGCCTCGCGGATCGAGCCGGCGTGGATGAGCGATCACCTGTGCTGGGGCGCGCACGGGCCCCACCACCTGCACGATCTGTTGCCGTTGCCGTACACCGAGGCCGCGATCGCGCACACCGTCGACCGCCTGCGACGGGTCCAGGACGCGCTCGGCCGCCAGCTGCTGCTCGAGAACGTGTCGAGCTACGTCGGCTATCGCAGCAGCGAGATGACCGAGTGGGAGTTCCTCGGCGAGGTCGTGACGCGGGCCGACGCGCTGATCCTCCTCGACGTCAACAACGTCGTCGTGAGCGCCAAGAACTTCGGCTTCGACCCGCGGCGCTACATCGACGGAGTGCCGGCCGCGCGCGTGCGGCAGCTGCACCTCGCCAACCACACCGACCGTGGCCACTTCAAGTTCGACTCGCACCGCGGCGCGGTGCCCGACGAGGTCTGGTCGCTGTACGAGTACGTGCTGGAGCGCATCGGCGAGGTGACGACGATCGTCGAGTGGGACGAGGACGTGCCGCCGTGGGCGACCCTGCGCGCGCAGGCGACCGAGGCGGCGCGGCGCGAGGCGATGCGACGCGACGTGACGCGCGTCCCCAAGCGCGAGCGCGAGGGTGAGCGCGGGGGACCACCATGAGCCTCGCCGAGCTCGAGGCCCTGCAGGCGTTGTTCTCCCGGGCGATCGTCCACCCCGAGGGCATCGACGCGTTCCTGGCCGAGGCCGATCCGGCGACGCGCGCGGCCTTCGACGCGGCCTTCGACGGCACCGCGGAGTTCGACGCCCGCCTCCGCATGGGCGTCTACGCCGACGCGTACTTCTGGCGGCTGCACGACGTGCTGCTCGACCACTTCAGCCTGGTCGCGTGGATCCTGGGCCCGGCCGGCTTCCGCAACCTCGCGACGGACTACGTCCTGCAGCGCCCGTCCGAGGATCCCGACGTGCGTCGCTTCGGCGCCCGACTGCCCGCGTTCCTCGGCGGGCATCCGCTTGCCGATCGCGTCCCCGGAATCGACGAGCTCGCCGCGATCGAGTGGGCGATGGTCCGCGCCCTCGACGTGCCGCACGCGCCCCTGCTCCAGCGCGCCGCGCTGGCCGAATTGCCGCCCGAGGGCTGGCCCGCACTCCAGGTGCGGGCGGTGGCGAGCATGTTCGTCGGTCCGTGCCAGCACGACTTCGGCGCGCTGTGGGCGGACCACTTGGCCTCGCCGACGCCCGAGCGAGCGCCGGCCGCAGGGCCCCCGAATCACGTCCTGGTGTGGCGGCAGGGCCTCGCGGTGATGCATCGACCCCTCGATCCAGCCGAGGCCGACGCACTCACGCGCGTGCGGGAGGGTGTCGCCTTCGCGGGCCTCTGCGAGCACACCGACGCATCGGCCGCCGTGGCATGGCTGTCGCGGTGGCTGGATGACGGCCTGCTCGTGTCTTGATCCTCGTCATCGGCGGCCGCGACGGGGACAATGGGCATCGAGATCGGAGTGACCGGTCTCGAGGATGGTGGGTATGTTGGGATGCAAAGATGGTCGCGCGTGGTGTGTCGCAGCGCTCGTGTTGGGTGGATGCAGCGCTGACAGTATCGAGGTGGACGCGAACGACGGCAGCTCCTCCGGCACGGACGGGGGCGACCCTGCGGGCACGGACCCCGACACCGCGCCCTCGGCAGACGACGGGCCCAGCGGCGGCGGCGACCCCAGCACCGCGGGCCAGGCCGGCTTCTGCGGCGACGGGGTCGTCGACGGCGACGAGGAGTGCGACGGCTCCGATCTGAACGGAGAGAGCTGCGAAGGGATGGGCGGCGACGGGACCCTGACGTGCACGGGCGACTGCACCTTCGAGCTCTGCGACTGCACGTGGGGAGGTGCGCCGCCGACGTGCGTGCCGCCGGTCTGTGGCAACGGCGTGGTCGAGTCCGGCGAGGAGTGCGATGGGACCGACCTCGACGGGCAGAGCTGCGACGAGATGGGCGCGGTGGGCATCCTGGCCTGCGACGACGACTGCACGTTCGACACCTGCGACTGCATCTGGGAGGGCGAGCCGCCGACGTGCGGGCCGCCGGTCTGCGGCAACGGGTGGGTCGAGGACGGCGAGGCGTGCGACGGCAGCATCGAGGGCAGCGATGGTTGGGTGCCCACGTGCACCGACCTCCTGATGGCGCCCCACGCCGGCGAACCAGCGTGCGCGAGCGACTGCACCTACGACACCTCGGGCTGCACGCTGTGCGGCAACGGGATCGTCGACGACGGCGAGGCCTGCGATGGCGACGGTCCCACGTGCTCCGAGCTCGGCCTGGGCGTGGGCGTCGCCGCGTGCACGGCGGCGTGCGAGCTCGACGTCTCTGCGTGCACGCTGTGCGGCAACGGGGTCGTCGACGACGGCGAGGCCTGCGACGGCGCGGCGATCCCCACGACCTGCAGCGACCAGGGCTTCCTGCTCGGCACCCTCTCCTGCGACAACGCGTGCGGCCTCGATCTGTCGGGGTGCAGCACCTGCGGCGACGGCATCGTCAGCGGCGAAGAGCCGTGCGACCCCACCGTCCCGGGGTTGTGTCTGTGCAGCGAGAGCTGCATCGAGGACGCGCAGAGCTGCATCGCGGTCATGATGTCGGAGATCCTCTACGCCCCGCTGGCCGATCCCGACGCCAAGCCCGGGCAGTGGATCGAGCTCCACAACCCCGCCGCGACCCCCTGGGACCTCCAGGGCTGCGTGTTCACGGGGGACCTCGGCATCGACACCTTCGACATCGACACGCCGCTCGTGATCGAGGCCGGCGGGTACGCGACGCTGGGCTCCGGGACCGAGCTCGAACTCGGGTTCACGCCGGACTTCCCCATGCCCATCGGCGTCGGGCTGTTCAACGACGGTGACCTCGTGACGCTCACCTGCGACGGGGTCGTCATCGACACGGTGTCGTACGACGACGTCGCGCCGTGGCCTGCGGTGGCGCCCGGCACGAGCATCGCGCTCGCCGTGCTCGACGCGGGCGCCAACGACGACGGCGCCGCGTGGTGCAGCGGTGCGACGGCCTACGGACCGGGGCACCTCGGCACGCCGGGCGCCGCGAACGACTGCCCGTAGTGGGAGTCACCCTTCAGCGGGCCGCGGCGAGCACCGCGTCCGCGCCCATCTCGAGCAGCGTGTGACCCACGGCGGCGCCGAGTTCCTCGGCGTCGGCCGCGGGCCCGGTCTTGCTCGCGCGGAAGTACGGCCGGCCGCCGTCGCCGATGACGAGGCCCGTGACCTGCAACGCGCCGTCGGCGACGTACTCGGCGAAGCAGCCCATCGGCACGGTGCAGCCCGCCTGCAACCGGCGCAGGAAGGCCCGCTCTGCGGCGGCGCGCGTCGCCGTCGGCGCGTGATCGAGGACCGCGAGCAGCTCGCGGCTGCGCGCATCGTCGGCGCGGCACTGCAGCGCGAGGATCCCCTGCGTCGGCGACGGACAGAAGCGCTCGGGTGCGATCCACTCGGTGATGCGATCGGCGAGGCCCAGGCGCACCAGGCCTGCCGCGGCGAGGATGACGGCGTCGAGCTCGCCCTGCTCCACCTTCCGCAGGCGCGTGGGGACGTTGCCGCGCAGCGGCATCACCTGCGCCGCCGGGTTCTCGCGGGCGCAGAGCGCCGCGCGGCGCAGGCTGCCGGTGCCGACGCGCGTGCCCGCGGGGAGATCCGCGAGCGCGACCCCGGGCGGGCCGACGAGCACGTCCCGGGGATCCACGCGCTCGGGCGTCGCCGCGACCACGAGCTCGGGGACCATCTCGGCGGGGAGGTCCTTCATGCTGTGCACCGCGAGGTCGGCCTCGCCGGCGAGCAGCCGCTCCTCGATCCCCTTCACGAACAGGCCCTTGCCGCCGATCTCGTGCAGCGGGCGATCCTGGATCCGATCGCCGTCCGTGGTGACGATGAGGAGCTCGACCTCGAGCCCAGCGTGCGCGGCACGCAGGGCATCGCGGATGTGGTTGGCCTGCCACAGCGCGAGCTCCGAGCCCCGTGTGGCGATGCGAATCGTCGTGGTCATCCGGTTCCCTCGCGCCGCAGCGGCGCCGGTGGTGCGTCGGTGGTGGTGGGCTCGGCGTCGACGGCCGGCGCAGGCGCGGACGCGGCCGGGCCGAGCTCGAACAGGGCCCCGAGCGCCTCGGCGAGCATCGGCGTCGGCAGCGTCGCGGCGTCGTGGTGCGCGTTGCGGAGGTTCGACATCGGCCGATGCAGGAGCTTCTGCATGATCGCGCGGCCCATCTGCTCGATCACCGCCTGTTGCTCGGGCGTGATCGGGCCGAGCTTGCGAACCGTCCGCTCGAGCTCGGCGTCGACGACCTCGCGACCGAAGGCCTGCAGCCGCCCGATCATCGGCCCGATCGCGCGCGTCCGCATCCAGTGGACGAAGTCACCGACCTCCTCGTCGACCATCGCCGCCGCGCGATCGGCCTCGCCCCGACGCGAGCGGAGGTTCTCGTGGACGATCTGCTGCAGGTCATCCACGTTGTAGAGGTAGACGTTGGGCAGGGACGTGACGTCCGCGTCGACGTCGCGCGGCACCGCGATGTCGACGAGGAACAGCGGCCGACCGCGACGCGAGCGGATCACGGGCTTCAGCAGCGCGCGATCGATGACCGGGTGCGGAGCCCCGGTGCTGGCGATGACGATGTCGGCGCGGGCGAGCTGCGCGGCGAGGCGGTCCCACGGCTCGTAGTGCCCGCCGACCTTGTCGGCCAGCGCCACGCCGCGGGGCGACGAGCGGTTGACGACCGCGATCTCGGCGACGCCGTCGCTGCGCAGGTGGACCGCCGCGCCCTCGGCCATCTCGCCGGCGCCCACCACGAGCGCCATGCACCCCGTGAGCTCGCCGAAGATGCTCCGCGCGAGCTCGACGGCGACCGACGAGATGTTGGCCGCGCCGCGGGCGATCTCGGTCTCGGTGCGCACGCGCTTCGCCGACTTGAACGCCAGGCTCAGGCACCGATCGAGCACCGGACCGACCGTGCCGCTCGTGCGCGCGCGGTCGAAGGCGTCCTTGACCTGGCCGAGGATCTGCGGCTCGCCGACCACCAGGCTCTCGAGGCTCGCGGTGACGCGGAAGATGTGCCGCGCCGCGTCGCCGGCCACCCGCACGAACGCGTGGTCGACCACGGCCTCGCCCGGGGCGCGCTGGAGCTCGGCGAGGGCCGGCAGCACCTGCTCGGGGACGAACGCCCGACCGGCGACCGCGTAGACCTCGACGCGATTGCACGTCGACACGACCATCGCCTCGGCGAGGCCGGCCCGCTCGCGGAGCCCGGCGAGGATCCGCGCGTGGTCGTCGTCGGCGACCGCGAGCTGCTCGCGCAGATCCACCGGCGCGCTGCGGTGGTTGAGCCCGATGGCGTAGATCTCGCCGCTCACCCGCGCACCCCGTACGAGACGACGATGAGGAGCACCGAGACGAACGCGAAGATCGTCAGCCAGGCGGACTGCCGGCCGCGCGACCCCCACGCGGCGCGCATGACCAGGAGCGCGACCGAGGCTCCCCACGCGATCGCGGCGGCGACGATCTCGAACACGCGACCGCGGAGCATGTGCGGCCCGCCGGCCTGGAGGATCCACAGCACGCCCGTGACGATCGCCAGCGTGAAGATCGGCGTGACCAGCAGGACCAGGCGGTGGTGCAGGCGATCGAGGCCGGTGAGCGACATCGTGCCGCTGCCGGGCCGGAACTTCTTGCTCCGCAGGCGGCGCTCGGTGACCAGGTACAGCCCGGCCACCGCCGCCGCCAGCGTGAAGCCGGCGAGGCCCGCCGACGCGAAGCCGACGTGGGCGCTCGCGATGCCGCTGCCCGACGGCAGGGTCACCGCGCTGACGCTCGAGAACACCACGCCGAGCGCGAGGCCGCCGAGCCCGAACGGCGCGACGATCGTCCCGATCGGATCGAGGTGTCGCCCCCGCGACAGCGCGAGGTAGCCGAAGCTGGTGACCAGCGCGCCGAAGCTGGTCGCGAGGAAGATGTTCTTCAGCGGATGATCACCGTCGACGCACTGCAGCCCGATGAGCAGCAGGTGCGCGACGGCACCGACGATGAGCAGCGGCCGAGCGCGGCGCCGGATCGCGGGGAGCTGGCCGTCGGCGGGCTCGCCCGCGTCCGCGGCGTAGGCGAACGAGGCGGCGCCGTAGGCGAGGGCCGCGAGCAGGAACAACGGGAGGATCATGGCCTGGCCGCAATTGTGCACGATTGGCGCGCAGGGGACAGCCCGCGCCGCGCCTTACCCCGCCATCGCGCCCAGGGTGTGGACCAGGCGCGACCACGCGGTGGCGTCGAAGATCGCCTCGACGCCGCCCTCGCCGACCGGGATCGCCAGGAAGCCGGGTCGCGCCGAGTAGGCGCACTCGCCGAGGATCACCGAGGTGTCGTACAGCTCGGCGCCCATCTGCGACAGCTCCTGGGCGGAGCGCACCGTACCGACGAGGCCGTGAGGATCCACGTCGTGCCCGTCGATGCGCTCGATGTGCACGGCGGGGCTGAGGTACAGCGAGAGCGGGCCGGCCTCGACGGGGAGGCGCAGCAGGTCGCCGTCGAGGCGGGTCCGGTTGCCCGTGATCCACGCATCCAGCAGGGACTGTGAAACGAAGATCCTGGGCATGCCGTTGAACTCGTAGGAAGCGACGCGACGCGGGTGCGCCCGCACCGCCCAGGGTGTGGAGCCCCGCGGGGTGTGAAGATAGTCCCGGTCTGGGACGACGTCCACACCTTGCACCCGAGGGGACCAAGGCCCATGCTTCCCGGCCGCGAAGGCGCCTCGACGGCGCATTCCAGTACGGCGCCTCGATGGCGCACTCGAAGGGAATCCACGATGTCGGAATCCATCTCCCACGTCACCGATGCGAGCTTCAAGAGCGACGTCATCGACTCTGATCGACCGGTGCTCGTCGACTTCTGGGCAGTCTGGTGCGGCCCATGTCGTGCGATCGCCCCCCACCTCGAATCCCTCGCCGGCGAGCTCGGCGAGAAGGTCCGCATCGTGAAGCTGAACGTCGACGAGAACCAGCAGACCGCGACGAACTTCCAGATCCGCTCGATCCCCACCCTGCTCATGTTCAAGGGCGGCAAGGTCGTCGACCAGATGGTCGGCAACCCGGGCAGCAAGGCCAAGCTCGCCGAGTTCATCGGCCGGCACGTCTGACGCCCCACACCCCCGACGGGGCCGCACCTGCGGCCCCCCACTCACCCGGCATTTCTGGGGTCAGAACTTCATGCCGAAGCCGAGCCCGCCGCCCTGCTTCGTGACCACCGGAGCGAAGCGCATCGTCTTGGTGATCGCCCGCAGGCCCTTCTCCTGCTTGATGTAGTTCTTCGCGTCGGTGCGATCCTGGAAGATGATGATCGTCAGCACGCCAGCGAGCAGCGCGGTGCTGCCGAGCAGCACGTCGCCGATGAGCGCGCGACTGCGGACCACCGAGCCGGTGCGGCTGACCTCGGTCGCGAGCGCGTCGTAGGACTGACCGTTGCCGGTCGCGAAGTTCGGGTCACGCCGGGGATCGCCGCCGACCTCGCCGAGGTAGGCGTCGAGCTCGTCGACCGAATCCTTGTAGGGACCGCGGGCCGCCAGCGCGGCGCCGTAGAACGCGATGGTGCCGATGCCGGCGCCGATGGTGAGGCCCATCGCCACCCACGCGCGCGGCTGCCAGTAGCCCCAGAACGGCCCGCGCTTGCAGCTCGGGCGCAGATCCTTGGGATCCTCGCGGCTCTTGCGCTTGTTGCGGGGGCCGGTGCGGCAGAAGTCCTTGAAGTCCGCCTTGAGATCGACCGGGATGTTCTCGGTGTCGATCTCGATGCCCGCCGACGCCGCCTTGGCCGCCGCGTCCTCGGCGTCCTGGATCGCCTTGGCCTCGGCCGCGATCTCCTCCGGCGTCTTGTCGGGCTCGTCGAGCGCCGCGATGATCTTCTTCTCGTCCTCGGTGATCGGCTCGGGCGGCGTGAGGTACTCGTCCATCGCCTGCGCGAGGGTCTGCGGCAGCACGACGGGGCCGATCAGGTCCGTGTCGCTGAGCGTCAGCTCGAAGCTTCGGACCATCGCGTTCTTGCGCGCGTCGTAGACGACGACCTCGGCGCGGTTGGGCGTCCCCGCGATGTACTTGCCGTGGATGATGTAGTCCGCGGCGGTCTTGGGGTTGCTGTTGAGCCACTTGCCGATGGTGTCGAGGCAGTCGAGCGAGGCGACGTCGCCCTTGCACTTCACCTTCGCGCCCGCGGCCGCGAGGTCCAGCGCGACCGACTTGATCGACCAGCCCTTCTCCTCGAGCACCGTCTGGACCCCGCCGCGCAGGTCGGTCGTCGACGCGCCCGAGAAGCGCAGCAACGCGATGGTCTTCCCGTTGGTCGCCGGCGCTGCGGCGGGCTTCGCCGGCGCCGCGACGGCGGTGGACATCGTCCAGGGATGCATCGGCAGGGCGAGGCCGAGCGCGATCGACAAGACGCCAGCGCGCGTGAGAACGGAGGACTTGGTCGCGGTGATCATGTGCGGGGAAGCTGGGGCGATTGGCCAGACGAAGGGGCGCGTGGAACCTAGGCGCGGCGGACCGGGGCCTCGGGGTGCGGCATGGTAGCCTCCGCGGTTTGCTCGCTCAAGCGGGCGCAGAGCGCTTTGCCAGCCCACCGGCGGGACCGGGGCCCCCGGCGCGGAGCCGGGCGGCGACGGGGCGAGGGGCGACCCGGCGCCGCCGCGACGACCGGGAATTCACGGCGAGACGTCGCCGCGAACCGCGGGCGACGGGGGGTCGGGGTCGGCGAAGCACGCCGCGAGCAGGAGCACGGCCGCGAGCCCCGCGATCGCGGCGTACACCCAGCGCAGGGGATCGCCGCCGCCGGGCGGCAACGACTGCGCGACGAGGGCCAGGCCGAGCGCGGACCACAGCAGGTGCAGGACGGTGGCGGTGAGGCGGACATGCGCGCGCGGCCAAGCGCCCCGTGCCGCGATCCGACGCAGGGCGCTGCCCAACACCAGAGCGACCCCCGTGGCTGCGGGGATCAACGCGACACCGCCGGCGGTCTTACGCGAGACCCCGAGGGCGATCGCCAGGAGCACGGTGGCGACCACGAGCCCGCGCGTCGAACCGCTGCGAACCCCCGTGGACTCCGCGGCGGCCCCGACCGCGCGGAGCACCATGATGGCGCCGACGAGCATCGGCGCGCCCACGGCGGCCGCGGTGATCGCCTCGAGCTCGAGGATCGGCACGCCCGACGGCGCCGCGACGGCGTCCGCGAGGGCTGCGATCGCCGACTCGATCGGCGCCTCGGCGTTCCACCACGCGGGCGACGACCACGCCGCGCCCTCCAACGCGGTCGATCCGAACCACTGCAGCAGCGCCGCGCCGAGCAGGGCCACACCGAGCAGCGCCCACCTGCGGCCCACGGCCCCGCGGGCGCCGAGCTCCGGGGCCGACCACGCCAGCAGGGCGGCGACCGCCGGCCACACCAGCACGCCCTGCCACGTCGTGGCCGACGCGAACGGGGACGCCCACGACGCGGCGCTCGCCCGCGCCGCGAGGGACCCGAGATCGCTCTGCGACCACGCCGCGATCCCGACCAGCACGAGCATCGGCAACGCCAGCGGTCCCGCGGCGGCCAGCGTGGCGTCGGCGGGCGCGCCTCGGCGCAGCAGCATCGCCGCGCCGACGACGAGCAGCACCAGCGTCGCGACGAGCCAGCGCTCGCGGCTGCGCCACTGGGCCCCGACGATTCCGTCCTGCCGGGTGATCCCGAGGAGCTTCGCCAGGCTGACGCGCTCGTTCCCCGGCATCTCGGCGTAGCCGGGCCAGCGCCCCGTCAGCCCCAGCCCTGCGCTGGCCTCCGAGGCGTACTTGGTGGGGCACGCGCGGCTCATCACCGCCTCGGGTCGCGCGCCGCGGGGATCGTCGCGCCGCCCCGGGCACACGAACTCGACCCGCGAGCGCTGCCCGGTCGTGCCCGAGGACACACGCACGCGGGGCTGATCCTCGGTGACGTAGACGCGATCGAGGCGCTCGTTGACCGGCGCAGTCCGGAGGAACTCGACCTTCGCGCCAGCGAAGGCCGCGTAGGCGCGCGCTGGCCCGTCCGCGAAGTGGACCTCGGCGATCCGGTGCAGGGCCCGCTCGAGCGCCGCCGCGTACTCGGGCGGATCGTAGCCGCGGCCGCCGAGGGGCTCGACGAAGTCGTTGATCGGCAGATCGAACGGCCCGTAGCCGTCGATGATCACCGCGGTGGTCTGGAAGGGATGGATGCCGAGGATCGGCCCCGAGATCGTGACGCCGCGGGCGTCGGGGCCGTCGGCCTCGCAGCGCGCCCCGACGATCGCGAGGCCGATCACCACGAGCGGCAACGACCACGCCGCGGGCCGCCCGAGCCGATCGAGCAGCAGCGTCGCGACGGCGACGGCGACCAAGGCCAACACGGCCCCCGGGAACGCGATCGCGATCTGGGCGACGGCCCCCGCGAGCGCGCAGGCGAACACCACTGCCGCGAAGCCGGTGGCGAGCACGAGGCCGGCGCGCAGGACGGGCCCGCGGGCGGCGACGGCGAGGCGCCAGCCCCCGAGGGGTACGCCCGCCGCGAGGCGACCGCGCGCGACGAGGGCCGCGACGACCGCCGCGATCGCGGGCAGCAACCACCCCCACGCCATCGGCAGGGCACCGCCGCCCAGCCACGCGATCGCGATCATCGAGCCGAGCAGGCCCCACGCAGAGGCGGGCGATCGCGTCATCACGGGCGAGCGCGGTTGTACCACCGGCGCCGACGCGCCGGCGCACCGCGGGGAGCGAACCGGCGGGTCCCCGCCGCGGCCCGGGATCCCGGCCCGCGTCCCCGCCCGCAGGCGCGCTCCGCAGGAGCCGCGAGACGGACGGCGCCGGCTCCTGCTATGAACCTCGGGACCGATGGCGCCGCCCCCCCGTCCCAGAGCCGGCGTACTGCCCCTGCTGCCCCTGCGCACGCTGACACTGCTGCCGGGGATCGCCCAGCCCGTGGAGCTCGGCCGCGCCGCGTCGGTCGACGCGGTGCGCCGCGCGCGGGATCGGCCGGCGTCGGATCCGATGCACAACCTCGTCATCGTCGCCACCCAGCGCGACGCGATGATCGAGCGCCCGCACCTCGACGATCTCCATCCGATCGGCGTGCTCGCCGAGATCACGCAGGCCCTGCAAGGGATGCCCGGGCGCATGACCGCGGTGGTCCGCGGCATCGAGCGCGTCCGCCTGCTCGGGGTCGATCAGCAGTCGGGCCGCTGCGACGCCGAGTTCCAGCGCGCCCACGAGTCGATGGGCGATCCGACGCTCGCGTACGCCTACGCCGGCGCACTGCAGGACCTGATCAAGCAGTACGAGAGCCTGCAGACCTCGAACTCGAAGAACCGCCAGCGCGCGCAGTCCCTCGCGGGGCTCGCCGCCGAGCGCTCGCCGGCGATGATCGCCGATCTCGCCGCAGCGCACGTCGGGCTCGATCCGACCGAGACGGTCGAGATCCTCCACGAGCTGCAGATCACCGAGCGTCTGCGCAAGGTGATCGAGTTCGTCAGCCGCCGCGTGCACTCGACGCAGGTCAAGCGCGACCTCGATCGCCACGTCCGCGAGCACCTCTCACGCCACGAGCAGGAGGCGCTGCTGCGGCACAAGCTGCGGGCGATCCGCTCCGAGCTCGGCGAGCACGACGACGAGGATCGTTGGATCGACGAGCTCGAGCTCAAGGTCGAGGACGCCGAGCTCCCGACCGAGGCGCGCGCCCTCGCCGATCGCGAGATCTCGCGCCTGCGGCGGATGAACCCGCAGAGTGGCGAGGCGACCATCAGCCGCACATGGCTCGAGCTCGTCACCGATCTGCCGTGGGGACCGAGCCGCACGACGATCGACTCCCTGGACATCGCCGCGGCGCGCGACCTCCTCGAGCGCGAGCACTACGGGCTCGAGAAGGTGAAGAAGCGGCTGGTCGAGTACCTCGGCGTCCGCAAGCTCGCGCCGGGCAAGCGCGGGCCGATCCTCTGCTTGGTCGGGCCGCCGGGCGTGGGCAAGACGTCCCTGGGCCGCAGCATCGCGGCGGCGCTCGGGCGCAAGTTCGTCCGCGCGTCGCTCGGCGGCGTGCGCGACGACGCCGAGATCCGCGGCCACCGGCGGACCTACGTGGGCGCCCTGCCCGGCCGCATCATCCAGTCGATGCGCAAGGCCGGGACCTGCAACCCGGTCTTCCTCCTCGACGAGATCGACAAGCTCGCCGCCCCCGACCTGCGCGGCGACCCGGCCGGCGCCCTGCTCGAGGCCCTCGACCCCGAGCAGAACGAGGCGTTCGAGGATCACTACCTCGGCACGGGCTACGACCTCTCGAAGGTCATCTTCGTGTGCACGGCCAACGACCTCGGGCCGATCCCCGGGGTGCTGCGCGACCGGCTCGAGATCATCGAGCTCACGGGCTACACGATCGAAGAGAAGGTCGCGATCGCCCGCGACTACCTCCTGCCGCGGGCGATGGGCGAGCACGGGCTGGCCGCCGACGCGGTCACGATCGCGAACGACGTGCTCGAGGCGCTCGTCGTCCAGTACACGCGCGAGTCGGGGGTGCGAAACCTGCAGCGTGAGCTCGAGGCGCTGCTGCGCGATACCGCGATGGCGTTGGCCGAGGGCAGCCTGCCCAAGGCGACGCTCGGGCTCGAGGATCTCGCGCGCGTGCTCGGGCCGGCGCGCTACCACGACGAGCTCGTCGACAAGGCCCCCGCGATCGGGGTCGTCTGCGGCCTCGGGTGGACGCCGGTCGGCGGGCGGCTGCTGTTCGTCGAGGCGGCGACGACCCTCGGTGACGGCAACGTGCGGCTCACCGGTCGGCTCGGCGACGTCATGCGCGAGTCGGCCGAGACGGCGCTGTCGCTCGTCCGCAGCCGCGCAAGCCGCTACGGGATCGATCCGCTGTTCATGCGCACCTGCGACGTGCACGTCCACGTGCCCGACGGTGCCGTGCCCAAGGACGGACCGAGCGCAGGGATCACCGTCACGACCGCGATCGTCTCGACCCTGACGCGGCGACCGGTCCGCACCGACATCGCGATGACCGGCGAGGTGACGCTGCGCGGCCACGTGCTGCCGATCGGGGGCGTGCGGGAGAAGGTCCTCGCGGCCCACCGCGCCGGGATCCGCGAAGTGATCCTCCCGTCGCGCAACCGCAAGGACGAGCCCGACATCCCGGCCGTCGTGCGCGCCGACATGACGCTGCACTTCGTGTCGAACATCGACGAGGTCCTCGCCATCGCCCTGCTCGACGCCGTCCCCGAGCAGGACGTCGCCGAGTAGCGCTTCGAGCGCCGCCGTTTTCGTGCATCAGACTACGTCTGCGCGACACTTCGGTCCCCCACTCCATCACAAAACGCACAGCCATCCTTGCAATTCGCGAGGAAGCCGGCCATGGATCGTGGGGCGCGGATGGACCGCGCCGGAGCGAACGAACCATGAAGACGATGACTTTCTTGAGCTGGGGCCTCGTGGGACTCGCGCTCACGGCGTGCGCGGGCAAGGACGACGGCGAGCCGACGACCACCGCCAACCAGAGCGGTGACGACGGCAACGACGACAGCGGCAGCGACGGCGGCAGCGACTCGGCCAACGACTCGGCCAACGACTCGGCCAACGACACCGGCAACGACTCGGCCAACGACACCGGCAACGACTCGGCCAACGACACGTCGGGCGGCGACGACACGGGCTCGGCGTTCATCCTCCAGCCCGACGGCGGTGGCGTGGCGTTCGAGTGCGACATCTGGGCCCAGGACTGCGCCGAGGGCGAGAAGTGCATGCCGTGGTCGAACGACGGCAGCGAGTGGAACGCGACGCGCTGCTCGCCCCTCGACCCGAACCCCGCGCAGCCCGGTGACGAGTGCAGCGTCGAGGGCAGCGGCACGTCCGGCCTGGACAACTGCGCGCTCGGTTCGATGTGCTGGAACGTCGACCCCGAGACCAACCTCGGCGTGTGCGTGCCGTTCTGCATGGGCAGCGAGGCCAACCCGATCTGCGAGGATCCGTCGACGACCTGCACGATCGCCAACGAGGGCGCGCTCATCCTCTGTCTGCCGAACTGCGATCCGCTCCTGCAGGACTGCCAAGAGGGCGAGGCGTGCTACCCGGTCGGCGACACCTTCGTGTGCGGCCCCGACGTCTCCGGCGAGATGGGCCTGTTCGGTGAGCCCTGCGCGTTCATCAACGTCTGCGATCCGGGCCTCTTCTGCGCCGGCCCGGACATCGTCCCCGACTGCCAGGGCGCGAGCGGCTGCTGCTCGTCGTTCTGCGACACCTCGGATCCGGAGGCCTCGGCGAACTGCCCCGGCGCCGCCGGTGGTCAGGAGTGCACGCCATGGTTCGACGAGGGCCAGGCCCCTCCCGGCCTCGAGAACGTCGGCGCGTGCGCCATCCCGGCGTGACGTGAGTCGATCCTGAACGCATCGGACGCGTCGCCTTCTGGCGACGCACCGATCACGAAGCCCGCGTCGCCCGTGCGTCGCGGGCTTCGTCGTTGGTTTCACGACCGACCAGCGCAGTCGAGGTGCATTCACGTGCGAGACGCAGATGAGAATTGTCGCTGCGATATCAAACCGTGATGCATGCAAAGCGGTCTCTCGCGGCAGTGGACATTGAAGCGGATGACCCGCGGGAAGACGAGAGACCGTGACGACGACCAAGTTGCTCCGGTGGACCCTGACGGGCAGCGCGCTCGCGGCGTGCGGCACCACGGACGACGCCGGACCTGCAGAAGGTGGGAACCACGACGCAGCCACGGAAGCCGCGAGTGACAGCACCACCGCAAGCGCAGACGCCAGCCCAGACGACTCGTCCAGCGGCGACGACACGGGCGCCGTGTTCATCGTCCAGCCCGACGGCGGCGGTAGTGGCTTCGACTGCGACCTCTGGGGTCAAGATTGCGTCGAGGGTGAGAAGTGCATGCCGTGGGCGAACGACGGCGGCGGGGCGTGGAACGCCGCCAGGTGCTCACCCCTCGATCCGAACCCCGCGCAGCCCGGCGACGAGTGCACGGTGCAAGGCAGTGGAGTCTCGGGCATCGACAACTGCGCGTTGGGGGCGATGTGCTGGAACGTCGATCCCGAGACCAACATCGGCGTGTGCGCGGCGCTGTGCAAGGGCAGCCAGGCCAACCCGATCTGCGAGGACCCGATGGCGAGCTGCACCATCGCAAACGATGGCGCGCTGATCCTCTGCTTGCAGGACTGCAACCCACTCCTCATGGAGTGCCAGAACGGCGAGGCGTGCTACCCCGTCAATGACGGGTTCCAGTGCGCCCCCGACGTCTCGGGCGACGCGGGCCTCTTCGGTGACCCGTGCGGGTTCATCAACGTCTGCGACCCCGGCCTCTTCTGCGCGGCGCCCGACAGCGTCCCCGACTGCGAAGGCGCGACTGGTTGTTGTTCGTCGTTCTGCGACATCTGGGAGCCCGACGCGTCGGCGAACTGCCCCGGCGCGGCCGGTGGCCAGGAGTGTGTCCCCGCGTTCGACGAGGGTCAGGCCACGCCCGACCTCGAGAACCTCGGTGCCTGCGCGATCCCGGTGTAGTCGCGCGCGCACGCCGTCACGGCGAGGGCGACGCCGATCGCGATCGGCGACGGCGCGACGATCGCCGCCCGGTGATTGCGAACGATCTCGATCCGCGGTGCGCGTCCCGACTTCGAGACGAACGTCCGGACACATGCGCTTCGATTTCGATTTCGTGATTCCGAATGCGAACACGTACGTGCCCACTCACGCCGCCATCACGAACGAGACTCATCAATCCAATTGTCTTCACAACCACGATGCGCGAGTGATGGTGTCGCGCGTGGCGAGTGAACCACCGCGGAGTAGGACTTCCATGAAGACGATGAAGATGCGTGGGTGGATCGTGGGCCTCTCGATCGTGGCCTGCGGAGAGAAGGACGACAGCGGAGCGACGGCGAGCGCCTCCGCGAGTGCATCGGTGTCGGACACCAACGGCGACAGCGGGAGCGCCGAGGGCAACGACAGCAGCGGAGCCGACAGCAACTCCGACAACGGCGACGGACCCAACCCGGGGGAGACCGGTGCGGAGACGACCGGCGATGCGACGGCGGACGACACCGGCCCGTCGACCGTTGGGTTCATCGCGGATCCCGACGGCGGCGGCGCGTCGATCGAATGCGATGTCTGGGCGCAGGACTGCCCCGAGGACGAGAAGTGCATGCCGTGGGCGAACGACGGCGGCGGGGCCTGGAACGCCACGAAGTGCGCCCCACTGGATCCGAACCCCTCGCAGCCGGGCGACGCGTGCACGGTCGAGGGTTCGGGCGTGTCGGGCATCGACAACTGCGATCTCGGCGCGATGTGCTGGGACGTGGATCCCGAGACCAACGCCGGTACGTGCATCCCGTTCTGCATGGGCAGCGAGGCCAACCCGGTGTGCGAGGATCCGAACACGACCTGCTCGATCGCCAACGAGGGCACGCTGATCCTGTGCTTGCCCAACTGCGATCCGCTCCTGCAGGACTGCGAGGACGGACAGGCGTGCTACCCGATCGACGACACGTTCGTCTGCGGACCCGACGTCTCCGGCGAGATGGGCGGCTACGGGGACGCGTGCGCGTTCATCAACGTCTGTGATCCGGGGCTGTGGTGCGGTGGCGCGGACCTGGTGCCGGACTGCGGGAGCGCCGGGTGCTGCACGACGTTCTGCGACATCTCGGATCCGGAGGCGTCGGCGAACTGCCCGGGCGCGGCCGGCGGGCAGGAGTGCGTCGCGTGGTACGGGGAGGGCATGGCACCTCCCGGGCTGGAGAACGTGGGGTCCTGCGCGGTGCCGGCTTAGGCGGGCACGGGCACGGCGCGGGTTGAAGGGCGGACGCTTGGCGTCCGCCCTCTCAACCCGCGGGCGGCACGAACTCGTCGCAGGTCGTGTCGATCACGCTGACGGCGTCCTGGAAGAACGGCTCGTAGTTCTCGGCGCAGATGCTGCCCGCGATGCCGCGGTCGCCCCACGAGTCGACGAACTGCCGCAGACGCGGGCTCGGCTCGGCGCCCGACGCCGCATCGGGGTTGAACGGCGGGCAGATGGCGCCGGGCTGATCGCCGTCGCCGAAGAGGCCGAGCACCACGACCGCCTGTTCGTCGCCACCCTTGGCGGCGATCAACGCGGCGCGCCAGCCCTCGACGGTGCCACCGCTGTCGCCCGGCGCGTCGTCCTCGTCGGTGATGAACGTGACCACGAGGATCGCGTCGTCGCGGATGAAGCCCTCGTTGCACGCGGCCGCCGGGGTGTTGGGCGTGACGGCGGCGACCATCGCCTCCATCGGCTTCTCGGGGTCGTCGGTGGAACCGATGCCGACCTTCGCCGCACACTCGAACGTCGCCGCGAGATCGGGCTGGTTCGAGTCCATGTACCGCGCGCCGGTGGCGAAGTCGCAGTCCTCGTTGCTGGCCTGGCCGCCACGCGGGTACGTCACCCCCGCGCCGAGCACGTCCTCGCACTCCATCGGCTGGGTGACGCCGCACTCGTAGTCGGGGTTGCCGATGCAGGTGTTGAACGCGACCGGGCACAGGAACTCGCACTGCGAGAACACGTACGCGTCCGAGTCGAGGACCATGATGTGGTAGTCCTGGGCCTCGTCGAGCGTCTCCTGGATGGTGGAGATGAACGTCGGGAAGCTGTTGATGAGGTTCGACTGCTCGTCGCCCATCGAGCCCGAATTGTCGACGATGAACAGGAAGTCCACCTTGTCGCAGCCGGACATGTCGCCGCCCTCGCCCGCGGACATGTTGCCCGTGCCGGCGCCGACGTCGAGCTTGGTGCCACCGTCGGCACTGCCGTCGCTGCTGCTGTCGGCGGGGCCGCCCGTGTTCGACGTGACGTCGCCCGCCGACTCGTCGGTCTGCGCCGTCATCGAGGACGGCAGCGTCGCCGTCTGACCGTCGTCGTCGCTGCGCAGGTCGGTGCCGCAGGCGAGCGCGGCCACCATCGGGATCATCGAGGCGTAAGCGAGTCTTGCCATGACAAGACGAGACGCTAACAGGCGGGCGGGCCGCGACGGAAGGGTCGCGACGACCCCCGCCATGTGCGAAGCGTCCGCTCGCGCCGCGGCGGAAACCCGGGAACCCCGGGCCGCCTCGGGCGACCCCGCCGCGGTCAGACGCCGAGGAGCTCGCGCACGCTGCCGGTCACCGCGGCCGTCGGCAGGCACATGCGCGCGCCCGCCTGGCGCGCTTGCGCGCGCATCTCGTCCGTCGGGCTGTCGTGCACCGCGATGATCTGCACCCCCGCGTACGCGGCGATGAGCTTCTCGATGACGTGCCCGGCCTCGATGTCGGGCACGGCCAGGCTCAGCAGCACGTACTGCGGCGGCGCCGACTGGGCGACGAGCAGCGCATCGGCGCCCGTCTGGGCCGTGAGCGCCTCGATGGGCGCGTCGGTCGATGAAAGTTCATCGCGGACCTTGGCGCGGAAGTCCGCGTTCTGCGTCACGATGAGCACGCGCGGGACCTCGTCGCGCGGCGACGCCGTGCGCCCGGGGCCGGTGCCGAGCTCGCGGAGGTTGAACGCCTCGAGCACGTGGCGTCGGACCTCGAGCACGTCGAGCGGCTTGCGGAGGCACGCCGCGGCGCCGGCACCGATGATCCGATCCATGTTGGCCTCGGTGTAGTAGCCGGTGATCGCGATGACCTCGGTGTTCGTGGTGGCCGGGTCCTTCTTGAGCCGGTTGCACACCTCGAAGCCGTCGACGCCCGGCATCATGAGGTCGAGGAAGATGAGCTGCGGGCGGAAGGCGACGACCAGGCGCCCGGCATCGAAGGCGTCCTTGGCGACCTCGACGTCGAACTTGTGGTTGAGCTCCTTGACGACGTCGCGCACGAGGTCGAGCACGACGGGCTCGTCGTCGACCACGAGGATGCGACCGACCTCGGTGCCGGTCGGCAGGCTGAACGGGATGCTGCGCTCTCGGCAGACCCGCTCCAGATCATCGCGGCGGACCCGGCGGTGACCACCGACGGTCTTGAACGCGGGAATCAGGCCGTCCTCGATCCACCGGATCACCGTCGTCGGCGTCACGCAGCAGATCTTCGCGACGTCGTGCGTGGAGTAGGTGTCCTTGACAGGGGTGCGGCCACGGGCCATCTCGCTAACGTCCTTGGCGGTTCGGGGCATCGCTCGTCGACTGGGCAGGTCCGGGTGGAGCGGAGGGCAGGAGCACCGTGAAGGTGGCGCCCTGACCGGGGGCAGACTCTACGACGATGTCGCCGCCGTGGTCTTGTACAATTCCGTAGGAGATCGCAAGCCCGAGCCCGGTGCCCTTGCCGATCTCCTTGGTGCTGAAGAACGGGTCGAAGATGCGGGCCTGGATCTCCTGGGGGATCCCGTGGCCTTCGTCGCTGATGGTGAGCTTGGCGCCACCAGCACCACTGGGGCCCCCAGGACCCGTCCCCGCCGGGAGCCATGGCGTCGACGGCATTGGATAGCAGGTTGAGGACGACCTGCTCGATCTGGTCGGCGTCGGCGAACACACACGCGGGCTCGTCCTGCTCGCGGAGGATGCGGATGTTGTGCATCCGCCACTGGTATTCGCCGATCGAAAGGACGCGATCGAGCAGCGCCCGCAAGTCGACGTTTCGGCGCTCTCCGCCGTCCTGCTTGCGCGAGAACAGCAACACGCCCTCGACGATCTTGCGGCACCGCTCGCCGCTCTGGGCGATCTTCTCGACCTTCTCGCGGACGTCGGCCGACAGCGGGCGCTCGAGCAGCAGCTGGCTGTAGCCGACCACGCCCGACAGCGGGTTGTTGATCTCGTGCGCGATGCCAGCGGCGAGCAGGCCGACCGCGGCGAGCTTCTGGCTGCGCAGGATCTGGCTCTCGAGCGCCCGGCGGTCGCGCAGATCGAGGCCGACGAGGACCGCCCCGCGGACGCCGCCGGCCTGCCGCATCAGACGGGCCTCGAGGTGGACGGGCAGCTCGGCGCCGCCCTGGGCCCGCAGCACCACCTCGCGGGTGACGCCGCCGTCGCGCAGCAGCGCCGACCACAGCTCGGTCCACGCGCCCTCGTCGGTGGCGACGGCCACGTCGAGGCCGAAGCGCCTTCCGATCGCGGCCTCGGCGGGGATGCCCAGCAGCTGGGCGCTGGCGCGGTTCCACGTCACCACGCGACCGGCCTCGTCGACGGTGTCGATGAGCACGGCGCTCTGATCGAGCACGAGCGTCTGGTAGTCGGCGAGCTCGCGGGTCGCCAGCGACAGCAGCGCGCCCTCGAGGCCGAGGCCGAGCTGCGCCGCGACGGTGCCGACGAGCGCCTGATCGCGGGCGTCCCACGGCCCGGCCGTCGTGCGCCCCAGCCAGAGGTAGCCGAGCGTGCCCGAGGGCCCGCGCAGGGCGACGCGGAGCGACGCGCGGACCTCGGCGGCCGGGCCGATCGCGGCGCGGCCCGCCTCGTCCTCGGGCTCGCCGTCGACCACACCGGGGACCTCCCAGCTCGCCGGCGGCGCCGCGGACAGCGGGACCTCGCGGGCCAGCGCGCCGCCGCCGACGGTCCAGCGGCGCCAGCGGACACGCTCACCCTCGCCGTGGCGCACGAGCAGCACGACGTGGCTCGCGACGATCGCCGTGCCCAACGCCGCGGCCGCGGCCGCGACCGCGTCGCGGGGATCGCTGCGCGAGACCAGGGCGCGATCGACCTGACCACTCACGCGCGCCTCGAACTCGCGGCGGCGACGCTCGCGGAGATCGCGGACCAACACGACGCGCGGCCCGCTGCCCGCCGCGATCGACACGTCCACGGGCACGGACTCGCCGTCGTGTCGCCGCAGGTTGAGCTCGCCCTGCCAGCTCCCGCCCCGCGCCACCGTGAGCCCGCGGGTGAGCGCGCCGACCTGGCCGCCCTCGACCAGCTCGAGCACGCTGCGCCCGACGAGGCCGTCGCCGAGGAGCTGCGTCGCCGCGGGGTTGCAGTGCATCACCCGCGCGTCGCCGTCGACCAGCAGCACGCCCTGCTCGAGGGCGTCGAGGCCGCGGGTGACCGCGAGGCCGAGCTCGGCCTCCGGCGACGATGCAGCGGCCGCGACGGGCAGGCACGACAGGCCGATGGTGCCCGCGTCGAGCTTCACCGCGCGGATGCGGCACGAGGCGGCGGGTCCGAGGCGCGGCGACAGGCCCGCGTCGATGGCGAACGAGGCGCCGGCCTCGCGCTCGCGCATCGCCATGAACGCGCGGCCGAAGCCCTCGCGCTCGCTCGAGCGACCCAGCCAGCCGAGGAACGGCTCGCCGTCGATCTGCGCCGCGGGCCGCTGCAGCAGCTCGGCGAAGGCCCGGTTGTGCCAGGCCACGAGCCCCGAGCGATCGAGCAGGCACGCGGCGACCGGCAGCACGTCCGCGAGCGCGGCGTGGTGCAGGCTCGCCGGCCCGGGGGGCTCGGCGGTGATCGCCTCCTTCGAGGACGTCGGATCTCGTCGCGAAGGCGCCATCGCGGGGTCGTTCCGGCCGCGCACGGAGCTGGCGGCGTCGACGTGCCGCGCCGCCGCCGGCCGAGAGGACAGCGTACCCGAGAAGCGCGGGGTCGTGGTACCTCTGTGCCCACGCCGATGACGTCGACGCCGCCCCGGGCCCACGCCCCTCGCCTGGCCGCCACCGTGGTGCTGCTGCGCCCCAGCGGCACCGCCTTCGAGTGCTACATGCTGCGACGCTCGGGCGGCAGCTCGTTCATGCCCGACAGCCTCGTGTTCCCGGGGGGTCGACTCGACGACGCCGATGGCGACCCGGGCGACGACGCGACCTGGGCGAGGGCCGCCGCGCGCGAGTGCGTCGAGGAGGCGGCGGTGTCGGTCGACCCGGACCAGCTCGTGTGGTTCGACACGTGGTGCACGCCGTCGGCCGAGCCCAAGCGCTTCCTCGCGCGGTTCTTCCTCGCGGTGCTCGGCGAAGGCGACGGCGGGCTCGCCCAAGCCGACGGCAGCGAGACCACGGACGGTCGCTGGTGGACCGCCGCGGCGGCCCTCGCGGCGTGGGAGCGCGGCGAGGCCGACATCCCGCCGCCGACGCTGTGCACCCTCATGCGCCTCGACGCCGTCGGACCCGCGGGGCTGCGGGCCGAGGCCCACGCGCTCGAGGTGCCGATCCTGCCCAAGGCGGCGGTGCACGCCACCGAGATCCACGTGGTGATGCCCCACCACGCCGAGTACGACGCGCTGCCGGGCGAGGCCGCGGCGCCGCCGGACCGCGCGCACACGCACCCGCGACGCTTCACGCGACGCGACGGCCGGTGGGTGCCGTCGTGATCGGTCGCGGCGCCCTCGTCCTTTGCGCCGCCGCCGTGCTCGCGCTCGGGTGCGGGGGCGACAAGACCGAGGCGGCGGCAACGGTCGACGACACGCCGGCCCCCGCCGTCGTCGCCGAGCCGTCGACCACCCCGCCCGCGGCGCGGTCGGCCGCGACGGCCCTGCTCGCCTGGCTCGATCCCGACGCGATCGCGGTGGCGTGGGTGAACCTCGCGACCCCGCTCGACGTGGACGCGTTCTCCACGGTGTTCGCGGTGCCGCCCAAGGCGGCGCACCTGCTCGGCGACGTCGCCGACATCGACGCGGCCCTCGACGCGGTGCTCCCGGTCGGCGCGCCGCGGCCCGAGACGTGGCTGGGGCGCGAGGCGCTGGCGATCAGCACGCGCTTCGGCGTGGGGACCTACGTGCTGCGTCCGCTGCTCGTGCCCAAGCAGGCCGCGATCGACACGCTCACCGGCGCGCGCATGCGGGCGCAGGAGGTCGACGGCTTCACCATGCTGATGCCCGAGGGGCCGCTGCCGTTCCGCGTCGCGTTCCTCACCGACGACGTCGTCGCGTTCATCCCCGCGCGCGAGATCGGCTCGGGACTGGGGCCGCTGACGGCGGGCCGCGACCTGCCACCCGGCGGCACCGAGCGCGAGCTGACGCGCGTGCTCGAGGAGGAGCCCGACGCACCGCTCGAGCTGTACGCGGCCGGGCCCCTGCTCCACTTCGATCTCGGCGAGGACATCCTGCAGTTCGCGCTGCGGGCCCGCGCCTGGCAGGGTGGGCTCGACGTGCAGGTCCGGCTCGCGCCCGACGGCGACGTCGCGGCGGCGGCCGACGCCCTCGGCAAGCGCGACGTCTCGCTCGAGACCGACGCCGTGCGGGCGTTGTGCGGACGCGTCGCGTTCGGGCTCGACGGCGACTTCGTCGAGGGTCGACTGCAGCTCACGCGCGATGATGTCGCGGCGCTCACGGTGCGTCCGTGAGGGGCGCCACTGGCGGGGCGCTCGTGGCCCTGCTCGCCCTGGGCTGCCCCGCCGGCCCGTCGACGCCTCCGACGGCGACCACCGCGAACTCCACGTCCGAGGCGCCGC
>LNFB01000114.1 GCA_001464385.1 Deltaproteobacteria bacterium Ga0077550
ATCCCCAGGCGATCGCGATCGAAGCGCTGCGACAGCTGCTGCCCGCGGCGAACCACGCAGCCCTCGTCCACGGCCTCGGCCACGCGGCGCGCCCCCGGCTCGTCGCCCTCGTCGCGGCCTGTCGCGCGCGCACGGCGACGGACGAGCCCGAGGACGCCGCCGTGCCGTGCCGCCTGCGCGAGGTCCTCGTGCACACCCTGCAGGGCACGCACGCGCTCGCCGTCGAGCACATCGTCCCCGTGCCGTCGTGGCGGTTCGCGGCGCTGACCGAGATGGACGAGCTCGGCGCGTCGGACGACGGGGCCGATCGCCCGCGCCGCCTCGAGCTCGGCGCCTACCGCCGGTGGATCACCGAGGGCCTGCACCGCCCGCGCGGCGCCGAGGACGTCGGGCTCGCCGCGGCGCTCGTGCTCGCCACCCTCGACCAGGACGCCGACGGCCGCGAGCGATCGCTGCGGCGGCTGCTCGCGTGCGCGCGACGTTGGCAGAGCGCGTCACCGCCGTAGCCCCGCCGCCCCGCCGCAATCACAGCGGGCCGCAGACGACGCGCCCGTGCACCACACGACAGCCGTACTCCCCCTCGGCCGCCGCCATCCCCCCGTCGTCGGGGCGGACCTGCAGGGTCGAGAGCACGAGCACCGTGAACGCGAGGAGGATCTTCGCCATGGGAGCTCTCCACGGTCGCGCCGCCGATGCTGACCGGCGCCCCGGCGCCCTCGCGCGCCAGTTCCTGGGCCCGCCCCCGCGGATCCCCTATGCTCGCCGTCGCGCATGCCGCTGACGTTGCCGACCACGATCGCGACCCGGGCCCTGGTGCCGTGGGGCATCGACTTCGAGGGCGGGGAGATCCCGCCGTACCCCTACCCCGACTTCCACGGCCGCGCCGACGAGCAGCGGCGGCTCCGCGAGTGGCTCGGCGCGACCGACCGCGCCGTGCGGCCCCGGGGCGGCGCGGCGCTCGTCACGGGCTTCCGCGGCGTGGGCAAGAGCCTCCTGGTCAACAAGGTGCTGTTCGACGCCGGCATCCAGGGGCTGCTCGGGCTCGCGTACGCGGAGCCGGGCACGCCGGCCTCGGGCTGCTGGGGCCCGTTCGTGCGCCGCGACCTCGAGCAGGTGATGCACGAGCGGCGGCTCACCGATCAGGCGGTGATGTTCTTCCCGGTGCGCGTGGAGATCGCCGACGCGATCGAGCCCGACAAGCTGTTCAAGCGCCTGCTGCGGCGCACGTATTTCGCGGCGGCGCACAACCACCTCGGCGCGCTGCGCCCCGATCTCCTGCGCCGCCTGCGGTTCGCGTACCTGCGCACGCTGCGGGGCGCGGAGATCGAGCAGTCCGAGCGGTTCAAGAGCAGCTTCGGCATCGACTTCGACAACGTCGGCAAGCTCGAGGTCACCGCCCAGCAGGAGTGGGAATTCGCCGAGACGCTCAAGCTCGTCGCGGGGCCGCTCGACATCGAGGAGGCCGAGGACGAGATCCTCGAGTTCGGCCGCGGCCTCGGCGGCGCGCGCGTCGGCCAGTCGCGCGGCGCGAAGACCCGCGCCTCGACGTGGTACCGCCGCACCCTCGACGAGTTCCAGGCGGCGTGGGCGGGCACGCAGGGCCTGCGCATCCACCTCGTCTACGTCTTCGACGAGCTCGACAAGCTCGCGTCCGACTTCGACGCCAACGCGCGCAAGGATGGCCACCTCACGATCGCCACCGAGGTCGTGAACCGGCTGAAGAGCCTGTTCACCACCGGCGAGATGTCCTGCGTCGTCATCGGCGGCATCTCCCTCGAGGAGGCCTGGGCGCGCGAGGAGATCCGCCACGACTCCGTGCTGCGCAGCCTCTTCAGCCCCCACGTCTACGTGCCGCAGCTGAACGCCGCCGACCTGTTCGCCCTGGGCTACGACGACGATCAGCGCATGCGACTGGCGGCGCTCGCGACCCGCGGGCGCTACAAGCACCTCATCTGGTACGGCGCCGCCGAGGAGGGCCGCGTCGACGCGCGGCTCGCCGAGGTGATCGGCCCGTGGGGCCCGGCGCCCGAGGACGCGATCGATCCGCAGCGGTGGATGCAGGCGGTCGAGACGGCCTCCGACCTCACGTCGCTGGCCGAGGTGCTCTACGCCACCATGCCCGTGCACCTCGATCCCGTGTTCCGCTGGGACCTGGCCCGCACGGTCGTGGCCGTCGAGTTCCAGGCCCTGCGCTCGGACGTCTCCTCGCTGGATCGGGAGGCCGTGTCGCGCGTCGTCGACAGCAAGCCGCTCTCGCTGGTCCTGGAGCGCCTGCGGACCGTCCTCGTCCGCGCCCCGGGGGCCCCCCAGGCCCGCGCGCGCATCGAGTCGCAGCGCCACGTGGCCGCGACGCCGCCCGAACGGAACCTCGCGCGCGGGCCCGATCCGGGACCGAGCGCGCCTGCGGCACCGAACGGTGGCACGGGTGACACCAGCGCCATCCCGACCGCACCCAAGCCCGGTGAGCGCAAATGACACGTCCCCTCGGGCCACGGGAGCGGACGCGATGCGTCTTGCCCCACCGACAATACTCCTGGCCGGATCCGCCGGACTGCTGCATGCTACTCGACACCGTCCATGGCGAGTGAACTCGACACGTTGATCGGTTGGGTCCGACCCTACACGCTGCTCAAGAACGCAGTGGTCGTGCTGGGTCAGTCCCTGCGGGCGCCGCTGAAGCAGGCGCTGATCCTGAGCGGGCCGGCGCTGCCCCTCGAGGTCCGCCTCAACGAGCCCACCGGCGAGGGCGCCTCGTGTACGCGCAGGATCTTCGTCGAGCCCGACGACAGCGTCGCCGGCGACGAGAGCGTCCGCGTCCGCATGGTGGATCTGGCCTCCGACGGCTCCGAGGAGCGCACGATCGCGTGGGACGGCGACCCGATGCGCGCGACGAACCAGGTGATCACGGCGATCCGCGAGCTCGCGGGCCTCGACGCGGCGTAGTCCGAGGCGAGACGTCGATGCCGGACCTCGTGGGGTTCTGGGCCAACGCCGAGGACGCCGAACGATTCTTCCACGGCGACGCCGCGGTCAACCACGCGCTTCGACGGCTCGTCGACGCGCTGGATGGTTCACTCATCCCCTACGCGATCGTCGGCGCGATGGCGCTGAACGAGCACGGGTATCGCAGGGTCACGACACAGATCGACGTTCTGCTCACCGCGGACGGCCTGGCCCGCTTCAAGGCGCAGTGGGTGGGTCGCGGCTACCTCGAGAAGTTCCCGGGTAGCAAGGGACTGCGCGACACCGAGAACGGGGTGAGCATCGACGTGCTGCTCGCGGGCGACTTCCCCGGCGACGGCAAGCCGAAACCGGTGGTGCTCCCCGACCCGGCGAGCGTCGCGACGCGGACCGAGCACGGCGCGTTCCTGCCGCTGGCGCTCCTGCTCGAGCTGAAGCTCGCCTCGGGGCTCTCGGCTGCCCATCGCTTGAAGGACCTCGCAGACGTGCTCGAGACCATCCGTGCGACCGGTTGCCCGCGCACGCTCGGCGAGCAGCTCGATCCGTCGGTGCGTCCGAAGTTCTTCGAGCTCTGGGACGCCGCGCAGTTCCAGGAGCCGGAGTGACGCGGCGCCCCGCGGCCATGCGCCCGCGATCGGGGTCGGAACGTTGATCCCGAGCGGATCGCGATCCCAGTGAGGCGTCGGTATACGCTCGTCGGAGTGTTGGCGGTGGAGCAGGAGCGCGGTGCGTGGCCGGTCGGGATGGAGCCCGAGCCGGGCGCGCGGATCCTCGACGTCGGGATCGGTCGCTACTGGATCGGCAGCGAGGGCATCGTGTTCAACGAGAACCTCGTGCGCGGCACGGTGGACGTCGACGCGGTGAAGCGCGGCGTCGCGGCGATCGCCGAGCTGTCCGACGGCATGCCCGCGGTGGTGCTGTCGCACGCGAGCCTCGCGGGCGGCTCGACGCGCGAGGCCCGGGCCTACATCGACGGGCCCGAGGCGAGGCGGACGATCGGCGCGATGGCGTTGGTCGCCGAGTCGCCGGTGGCGCGGGTGGTGATCGCGTTCTTCCTGCGCGTGTCGTCGATGTCGTATCCGACGCGCGTGTTCCACAGCGTCGCCGAGGCGCGCGCGTGGGCGCTGACGCAGGTCGACGCGATCGCCCAGCGGGCAGCCGCGCAATGATCGTGGGCCCGGCGACCGACGCCCGCATCGAGGCAATCCTCGAGCTGATCCTCCGCCTCGGCAACGGCGAGCTCGGGGCGCGCGGCGAGCTGACGGACGCCCGCGACGAGCTCGACGGCATCGTGTCCGGCCTCAACATGCTCGCCGACGAGCTCGCGGGCGAGCGCGCCGAGCGGATGCGCGTCGAGGCGCTGCTGCGCGACGAGGTCGCGGCCTACGAGGACGCGCCGGGCCTGTTCTGCCTGCTCGACGCGGGCGACCTGCGGGTCCTCAAGTGCAACACCACGCTGGCGCGGACGCTCGGCCGACCGAAGTCGACGATCGTCGGCGCCTCGGTGCTCGAGCTGCACACCGAGTCGTGCCGCGTGGCGGCGGCGACCGCCTTCGCCGCGGTCCTGCGCGGTGAGCCGCCGGCCAGCGCCGCCTTCGAGCTCGGTCGCGACGACGGCGAGCCCGTCCACGTGCAGCTCGCCGCCGCGGTGACGCGCGATGCGAGCGGCCGTCCCGAGCGCGTGCGCGTGGTGTGGCGCGACGTCACCGAGCAGAAGCGCCTCGAGGGCCAGCTGCTGCAGTCGCAGAAGCTGCAGGGCATCGGTCAGCTCGCGGGCGCGGTCGCGCACGACTTCAACAACCTGCTCACGGTGATCCTCGCGACGGCCGTCGTCGCGAAGGACGAGGCGATGCCGGGCTCGCCGCTCGCCGAGGACCTCGCGCAGATCCAGGCCGCGGCCGACAGCGGCGCAGAGCTGACCCGCGGCCTGCTCGCGTTCTCGCGGCGCACGGTGGTGAAGCCGCGGCCGACGTCGTTGACGGAGGTCGTGGAGCGAGCGGCGCGATTGCTCGGTCGATTGCTCGGCGACGGGATCCGGCTCGAGCTGCGGGTGGAGGCGGCTCCGTGGCCGGTGCTCGTCGACCCGGGGCCATTCGAGCAGGTGGTCATGAACCTCGCGCTCAACGCCCGCGACGCGATGCCCCAGGGCGGCACGCTGACCATCGAGACCGCCAACGTCACCCACGACCGGGAGTACGCCGCCGCGCACCTCGACGTCCCGGCCGGCGACTACGTGATGCTCGCGGTGTCGGACACCGGCGTCGGCATGACCACCGAGATCCGCGAGCGGGCGTTCGAGCCGTTCTTCACGACGAAGACGCACGGCAAGGGTACGGGCCTGGGCCTGGCGATCTGCTACGGCATCGTGCAGCAGGCCCAGGGCAGCCTGTGGCTCTACAGCGAGGTCGGCCGCGGCACGACCGTGCGGGTCTACGTGCCGCGGATGACGGACGGCGACGGGGATGTGGAGGCCGAAGACGAGGGCGAGTCGGCGCTGTACGGCAGCGAGACGCTGCTCGTCGCGGAGGACGACGCGCGGGTCCGGGGCCTCACGGTGCGGATCCTGCGGCGCGCGGGGTACCGCGTGCTCGAGGCGACGAACGGGAAGCACGCGCTGGATGTGGCGTCGGGGCACCCCGGGACGATCGATCTGGTCGTGACGGACGTGATGATGCCGGAGATGGGCGGACGTCAGCTGGTGGACGAGCTGCGGCAGCGCGGGCTGGTGACGCGGGCGCTGTTCGTGTCGGGGTATACGGAGAACTCGATCGTGCACCAGGGGGTGCTGGAGGAGGGGATCGAGTTCCTCGCGAAGCCGTTCGGGCCGGGGATGTTGGTTGTTGGCGCGGGGGCGGTGAGGGCGGTGGCGGTGAAGTGTCGCGTCACTGCAGCAGATAGTTGAACTGCAACGTCGTACACGCCTGCTCGGCGTTGGCCTCCGACGGCGCGAACCGCCAACGCTCGATCGTCGCGCGCACGAGATCACCCAGCGCACCCGGAGCCCCTTCCAAGCTGCGAATCTGGACCGTGCCATCGTGCTCGACACAGATCGAGACCTTGGGTTGGTACTTGCCCTTCATTCCACGCAGACCATGGGCGTGCGCCACCGATGGATCGGGCGTCGCGACCGGGTGCACCACCGCTCCCTCGGGCGTTCCCTCGGCGAACGGACACGCCTGCGAGAGGCCGAGATCACACGCGCTGCGATAGCTCGCCTTCGCGGCGGGCAAGTCCTGCGTGGCGCCGATCCCCGTGCGCTGCAGGTCCGCCCACAACAGGCAGCTGACGCCGTGCTGCGCTTCGCAGCCGCGGCGCAACCACGGCGCGGCGGCGGCCCAGTCAGGCGGTTCCGTTGCGGCAACGTGTTCTCCGACGAACCACACGCACGCGCCGCCATACCCGAGCTCGCACC
>LNFB01000115.1 GCA_001464385.1 Deltaproteobacteria bacterium Ga0077550
AAGAGCGGCAGCGCCGACGTGTACTTCCACGAGATGCCCGGCGGGCAGTACACGAACCTGCAGTTCCAGGCCCGGCAGCTCGGGCTCGCGCACCGCTGGCCGGCGATCAAGCGCGCTTATGCGGCGGCGAACCGCCTGCTCGGCGACGTGATCAAGGTGACGCCGTCCTCCAAGGTCGTCGGCGATCTCGCCCAGTTCATGGTCCAGAACGATCTGACGGAGCAGGATGTGATCGATCAGGCCGAGACGTTGTCGCTGCCGACGTCGGTCGTCGAGTTCTTCGCGGGTGCGCTCGGCGTGCCGTACGGCGGGTTCCCGAAGCCGTTGCGCACGCGGATCCTGCACGGGCACGCGCCGATCGAGGGCCGGCCGGGCGCGTCGATGCCACCGCTCGACTTCGACGCGCTGCTCCGGCAGCTCCGCGACGCCCATGGTCCGCACATCCGCGAGGTCGACGTGCTGTCGGCCGCGATGTACCCGAAGGTCTTCGCCGAGTTCATGGCGTTCCGCGAGCCGCACAGCGACGTATCGGTGATGCCGACGCGCGCGTTCTTCGGGCCGGTCGAGGTCGGCGAGGAGTTCACCGTGGAGATCGAGCGCGGCAAGGCGCTCATCATCCGCATGCGCCAGATCGGCCCGCTGCGCACCGACGGCACCCGCGAGGTGTACTACGAGCTCAACGGACGCGGTCGATCCGTGCGCGTGCGCGACGAGGCCGCGAGCAAGACGTTGGTCGTGCGCGAGCGCGCGAACACGGCGGCGCCGGGATCGATCGGCGCGCCGATGCCGGGCGCGGTCGTCGAGGTCCGCACCGCGGCCGGGGCCCAGGTCGAGGTCGGCACGCCGCTCGTGGTGCTGTCCGCGATGAAGATGGAGACCGTCGTCGCCTCGCCGGTGGCAGGCGTGGTCGAGCGGCTCGTGGTCGCGGTGGGGGATACGATGGCCGCGGGGGATCTGCTGTGCGTGGTCACGCCACGGGCGGCCGCGACGGGGTGACGAAGCCCTGGACCTCGGGTGAGCACACGATCGCAGTCGCCCGTCGGCCGTGCTATCTTCATTGGCATGGATGGGGTGTCGTCGAGATGCGGCGCCGTGCTGGTCTTCGCCTCGGCGTGTGGGCGCACGCCGGCGTACGGCGCCGAGGAGAACGACAGCGACGGTTGCGTCCTCGACCTCGGCAGCCACACGCAGGACTGCGACGACGACGGCATCCCTGATGGCGACGATCCCTTCCCCGAGGACGCGACTCGCCCCGGCCGCGCGCGAGACGACATCATCTACGCGTGCTCGCCGACACGCCTCTACCTCATCGCTCCCGACGACGAGCATGTGCCACTGGCGGTGGGTGACTTCCAGTTCGCCGACGGCTCGGGCGGCCCCGTCACCGACATCGCGATCGACCACTTCGGTGTCTTCTACGCGGTGACCCTCGCCGAACTCTACGTCTGCGACCCGACGTCGGTGAACTGCTGGGCGCTCGGTCCGCTCCCCACCGACTCGCTCGCGTTCCTCCCCGTGGGCGTCTTGGACGACGACGACAGCGTCCTCGTCACCGTCGTGGATTCGTCCACCTGGACCCGCGTCGACTTGCGCGGCCCCGAGGTCTCCACGACCGTGCTCGGCAGCATCGCAGACGCCTACTCCTCGAGCGGAGACATCGCCTACGACGGCTACGGCACGACGTGGCTCATGAGCCCGACGCCGCTCGGCGACATCTTCGCCTCGATCCTCCCCGGCAACGGAGCGAGCGACCTCAGCGCCGGCGGGAACCTCCCGAGCGGCACGAGCGGCCTTGCCGCGTTCGACCACCACCTCTGGTTCTTCGACCGCTTCGGCCACGTCATCGATTGGGAGCCCTACTGGAACCCTGCACTCAGGTTCCACGCCCGCGGCCCCGAGGGGTTCTCGGGTGCGGCGGCCCACCTCGACGCGCGCTGAATCAGCACGACCTCCGCCTCGATGCGGTGGCCGCGGCCTCGACGCCGTGGCCACCCTCTCGCTCTCCGCGAGTGCCGTGGTCAAACTTGACAATCTAAGTTCCGGTTGTAAACCGTGTCCAGACCCGAGGACGACATGGCGAACTGGACCTTCGACGACATCCCCGACCAGAGCGGCCGCACGGCCATCGTGACCGGCGCGAACACCGGCATCGGCTTCGAGACCGCGCGCATGCTCGCGTTGCGCGGCGCCGCGGTGATCATCGCGTGCCGCGACCTCGGCAAGGGCGACGCGGCACTCGCCCGCATCCGCGCCGAGATGCCGGCGGCGAAGGTGTCGGTCGCGGCGCTCGATCTGGCCGATCTCGACTCCGTCGCGACCTTCGCCCGCGGCTTCGCCGAGCACCACGACCGGCTCGATCTGTTGATCGCGAACGCCGGGGTCATGGTCCCGCCGCGCTCGCGCACCAAGCAGGGCTTCGAGCTGCAGATCGGCACCAACCACCTCGGGCACTTCGCGCTCGTCGCGAAGCTGATGCCGCTGCTCGAGCGCACCGCGGGCGCGCGCATCGTCGTGGTCGCGAGCACCGCCGCGCACTTCGGGCGCATCGACCTCGCCGACCTCTCGTCGGAGCGCAAGGCGTACCGGGGGTGGTCGGCGTACGGGCAGAGCAAGCTCGCGAACCTGCTGTTCGTGCGCGAGCTCGGTCGTCGGCTCGAGGGCGCGGGCTCCCCGGTGCGCGTCACGGCGGCGCACCCCGGCTGGACCGCGACGGATCTGCAGCGCACCGCGGGCCTCGCCCGCATGTTCAACCCGGTGTTCGCGATGAAGCCGAAGGACGGTGCGCTGCCGACGTTGCGCGCCGCGGTCGACCCCGCGGCCGCCCAGGGCGACTACTTCGGGCCGTCGGGCATGTTCGAGCTGCGCGGCGCACCCGTGTCCGCGCGGCTCCCCAAGCGCGCACTCGACGATGCGATGGCGCAGCGGCTGTGGTCGATCAGCGAGACGCTGACCGGTGTACCCTTCGCGGTGCAGCCGCGCGAACGGGCGCGCGCCGCGATCTGAGCCCACGCCGATGGCCGAGCCCGAGTCCGACCGCAGCACCGCGCTGCTCGACGCCGCGATCGCGGTGTTCCTGCGCTACGGCTTCAAGAAGGCGTCGATGGACGCCGTGGCGAAGGCGGCCGGGCTCTCGCGCCAGGGCGTGTACCTGCACCACCCCACCAAGGAGGCGCTGTTCCGTAGCGCGCTCGAGCACCTCGGCGCCTCGGCGCGTCGGGCCGCGGTGCAGGCGGTCGCGCAGGAGGATCGCACCGTCGAGGAGCGGATCTTCGGCGCGTTCGAGGCGCTGCACGCCAAGATCGCGAACAGCGAGCACATGGACGAGCTGCTCTCCACCGCCGCGTCGATGCTCGGCGACTCCCTCGTGCAGCTCGAGGACGGCATCGTCGCGGACCTCACCCGCGGGCTGAAGCACCTCGGCGTCGCCGCAGCGTGGCAGCCCCACGGCGTCTCGGCGAAGGCGCTCGCCGAGACGCTCTACGCGGCGTCGCAGGGGTTCAAGCAACGCAAGCTGTCGCGGAGCGCATACCTCGAGCGCATGCGGACCGCGGTGCGCATCGTGTGCCAGCCGCTGGGGGAGTGACGCGACTCGGCGTGGCCGGCCGATTCACACCCCCTCGCGGCGCGACTCACTTCTTCTTCGTCAGCGTGCCGCAGGTCTTCCACATCGCCTCGGCATCGGCCTGCATGTGGCGCGGACCCTTGACGTCCTCGCAGTTGAAGACCTGCTCGCCGATCGTCACGTTGCCGTAGACGTGGAACTCGTTCTGGCCCATGACCTCGCTCTCGTAGAGCAGGGCGTCCGCGCTGTCGACCACGAACTGCTTGACCTTGTTGACGTCGTTCGCGGCGATGTCCTTCTTGAACCCGGCGACATCGCCCTTGCTGTTGCGGATGTCGAGGTTGAAGGTGGTGCCGTTGGTGAGCTGGGCGGCGCCGAAGCTCTCCTTCGCCGTCACGCCCTCGGGCGCCATGACGCTCCAGCCGGCCCAGTCGGGGCCCACGGGCCCGAGGTCGACCGACACGAGCTTCACCTCGGCGGCGGGCGCGGCAGCGGCGGCCTCGCCCTCGGGCTTGGCGTCGCCGGCCTTCGCGTCCTCGGCCTTCGCGTCGCCCGCCTTCGCGTCGCCCGCCTTCGCGTCCCCGGTCTTCGCGTCCCCGGTCTTCGCGTCGGCCTTCTTGGCGTCGCCGGCCTTCTTGGCGTCGGCGGACTTGGTCTCGGCCTTCTTGTCGTCGGTCTTGCTGTCGCAGCCGACGGTGGAGGCGAGGAGGCCGGCGAGGACGAACGGGGTGATCGCGCTGAACTTCATGGTCGATGCTCCGGTGTTGGCCCGGGGATTCCCCGGCGCCTGCGGGCGATGACGGAGCCGCGGGCCTCCGGTTGCACGATCGGTGCGGTCTTCTTGCAGCCCGCGGGCCGGCGGGCCGGCGGGAAGGAATGAGGTCGCCGATCGGCGAGCTTGCGCGGACCGCGGGTTCACGCCCGCTTGTGCGCGACCATGAACGCGATCGTCGGGCCCGCGCCGACGTCCGGCGCCTCCACGTCCACGAACCCCGCGTCACGCACCTCGCGATCCAGCGTCGCCTTCGACAGCACGGTCACCCGCGGGGCCTTGCCCAACCACCGCATCACCGTGAGCAGCGGGCCGAGCGGCGCCCACGACTCGCCCAGGCACACGGTCGACGACACGAAGAACCCACCCGGCTTCAGCAGCCGGTGCATCCGGGCCAGCGCCGCCGGACGATCGTCGACCAGGTGCAGCAGGCTGTACGCACAGACGCCATCGAGGCTTCCGTCGGCGATCGCAGTGAAGCCGTCGTCGAAGGCGCCCACGTGGAAGGTGACGTTGTCGACGTGCTGGTCGCGGGCCTTGCCCTGGGCGATGCGGATCATCTCGCTCGAGACGTCGAGGCCGTGCACGTGCGCCGCAGACGGTGCGAGCCGCAGCGCGAGCGATCCGGTGCCGCACCCGATGTCGAGGACCACCGCGTCGGCCGCCATCTGGGCCCGGGTGATCGCGATCTTGCGCTCGAAGGCCTCGGGGTTCGCCACCGGCTGGCGGGAGTATTTGTCCGCGAGGCGGTCCCAGAAGGCGGCGTCGGTGCGCGGGTGGGTCGGGGCGGCGGTCACGGGTCACCGTACCCGAGCGGGGCGACGGGCATTGCCTGGTTCGCAGGCCCCCGGCCTCGAGACGTGACGTGACGCAACGCGGGACCTGACGAACTCAGCCGGGGCCGGGGGCCGGTGGATACGCGTTGCAGATCGGTTCGCCGACGAGGTCTCCGAGCGCGGCGGAGAGCTTGCCGATGCGACGGGCCTCGCGCTTGTCGGAGACCGGCACGAGGACACCGGAGGCCACCCGACCCTGGGCGAGCACATCGAGGACCTGGGGATAGACGTCCTCGGGCGTGACGGTCCGGAGCTTGGCCTCGAGATCGGCCTTCTTCGCGCCGTCGGCGAGCGGGAGCCAGGCCTGCATGCACGCGGCGGTGAACGGGCGCGGCGCGGCCCACTCGAGCACGGCCCGCGCGCTGGCGGCGGAGTCCGGGATCGCGAAGGGCTCGCCCTTCGGCGCGCCGGTGTGCAGGAGCTGCACCGGGTCGCCCCATCCTCCGATCGAGACCCAGATGTCGTCCGGGGCGATCGCGACGACGCCGGTCGGCGGACTCGACACCGGCAGCTCCTCGAGCACGCCCGCGCGGACCCGGAAGAGGACCGCGCGGGCGTCGTCCTCCCCGGTCTTCACCGAGCACACGAAGTACGCCGAGCCCTCACGATCGATGGAGAGCGAGGACGGATCCGAGTCGCACTCGGTCGGCACCTCGGTCCACGCGGCGCCGTCGAAGCGCGCGACGTATCCCGTCGACTCGACCCCGGGCGGCGCGTGGCCTCGACCGACGAGCCACGCGCGATCGGGTGCCGACATCTTCACCTCGAGATCTGCGCCGGGCACGACACCGCGACCGGGCAGCGGCAGCTCGCGATCGCCGGTCGCGTCGTGGTGCAGCACGAGCGTGTGATCCGCCGTGGTGATCGCCGCGATGATCTCGCCCGTCGCCAGCGACGCGAAGGCCTGGACGTCGCGCGTGCCGAAGGCGGGCGCCTTGGGCGTGCCACGGAGCACCACGAGCCGCTTCTGCTTGGCGATCGCCGCAGCGCTGGCGGCGATCTCGGCCGCGGGCGGCTCGGACTCCTCGTCGCCGGGGTGCGCGTAGCGGGGCTCGAACGCCCAGAGCGCCAACAACGAGCCGTCCTTCCAGCGCCCGACGGCGCGGGGGAATCGAACGAACAGCGCCTCCCGACCCGGGATGCTCGACCAGACCGCGTTGCTGCGCCGATAGACCGCGGGCGTCTCGTCGCCGCCGCGTCCGCCGGACTGCGGCCGCAGCACCAAGACGGCGCCGTCGGGCCACCCGCCGCCGAGCAGCTCGGTCTGCCACCAGCTGTACCCGGACTCGACCGACTCGAGGATGACGTCGCGCTCGTCGATGCCGCGCGCCCAGTCGGCCGCGTGCTCGATCGATCCGTCGGCGCGTAGGCGCATCACGGCGGCCCCCGACGCCGCGAAGGCCTGCGGTCCATCGAGCTCGAACAGCCGGACCTCCGCTGCGTTGTTGCCGTCGCCGCGCGCCCCCGCGACGACGAACGTCGGCGCGTCCGCGGGCACCTTCGCGTGGCTGTAGGACTTCGTCGCCTCGACGGGCTCGGCCGGCTTCGCGTCCGCGGCGGGCTTCGCGACGGGGGCGGGCTGTGCGACAGGGACGGGCGTCGCGTCCGTCACGGTCTTCGCGACGGGGGCAGGCTGCGCGACGGGGACGGGCTGCGGGCTCGGCTCGGCGATGGACTTCGCGGGCGCGTCCGGTGGTGCCGCATCGCAACCGATCGCGAGCAGCACCGACGCCGAGAGACCCACCCACACGCGTGCACGCACCATGGAGGTGATGCTAGGCAGCCGCGTCGTCGATGTCACGCGACGATTTCGACGCGACGAATCGCATCCTGTACACCGCGAGCTGGAACGACGGCCTCTGGGCCATGGCGCTGCCTCAGCGCTGAGGGACGATCCTGCGCAGGGACACCGATCCGGGCTGCGTCCCGACGCCGTCGTCGATCGCGGTGATGCAGTAGCGATCGCGACCGACGTCGACCGAATCACCCACGCGGTGATACGACGTCCCGATCACGTCGACGTCGCGGACGGAGATGTCCACGGACGCGATGTGCTCGGTCTGACCGTCCTCGCGCTTCACCCAGCGCATCGTGAACGCATCGGCGAAGACCTCGTGATCGGAGAGGCGGACGGGCGTGCCGTCGAGGAGCGCGACGACGGTGGGCTCGAGCTCGAGCGCTGCACACGGTGGCGCCGGGCTCGGCGTGGTGGCTGGCGCGTCGGTGGGTGGCGCGCCCGCGCGATTGCAGCCCAACGCCAGCACGATCACGGAGAGCCACTGCGCACGAACGATCCTCGGTGGCACCGCGGCGATCGTCGAGCCCGCCGTCGAGGGCGTCAATCACGGACGTGCGTCCGTCGCGATCCCTGAACTGCTGTAGGTCGATCGGCCGCCCCGCGCGTTCCTCCCCAGATGCACCTGCCGCCCGCGCTGCTCGCCTCGCTCCGCGCCTGCCTGGGAACCACCGCGCTGCTCGTGCCCGCATGTGACCCGGCCGCGGCGACCCCGGAGTCGGCGCCCGCGCCGGGCGTCGCCGAGGCGGTCCCGGACGCCGCCCCCGTGCGCGCCGCGATGCGCGTCGAGGCGCCCGCGAGCGCGGCCCCGAGCACCGCTCCGCCGACCGCGACCGCGCTGGACCAGGGCGCCGCGATCGAGGCGTCGGCCTCGGCCCCGCGCGGGCGCCTGCGCGATCGCACCACGACCACCGCGCTCGCGTTCACCGGCAGCCCCGAGGCGGTGACCCGCGATCCGTCGACGACGTTCGTCGCCGCCGAGTCGAAGCCGCGCGCGAAGCCGCGGCACCGCCGACCCGAGCCGGCCCCGACCTGGTCGTGCGGCCCGTGCGGCCGCGGCTAGCGCGACCGCTCCGCCGTGCGCGCCCGCCTCCATCGCGACACGTCCCGCACCGCGAGCACGAGCCCCGCGATCGTGAGCACCGCCGGGATCACCGTGAACGCGCTGATGATCATCGACAGGTACGCGTAGTCGGACAGCGCCTGCGAGGCGGCGTCGTCGCAGCGCCGCACCGCAGCCATGCCATGGGGCGGGGCACGCCCGGCATGTTGCCCGAGCTGGGCCGCGGTTCGGCGGCCGCGGCCCCCCGCGCCGTTCGCCCACCGGCCTGGGGTACCGTCGGCGCCATGCCGACGCTCCTGCTCTGCGACTTCCCGGCGAAGACCGAGCTCCCCCGGTGGTCCTCCTTCTCGCCGTTCGTGCTGCAGATCGATCGGGCGCTGGCCCTCGCGAAGCTCCCCTACGAGAAGCACTACGTCGACATGTTGAAGCTCAAGCGGCTGAACCCGCTGGGGCAGCTGCCGGTGCTCGTCGTCGACGGTGAGAACGTCGCCGACTCGACGCGCATCCTGCATCGCATCGAGGCGCTCGCGCCCGGCACGATGCTCCGCGGCCTCGATGCGCGCGGCCAGGCCGAGGCGTGGTTGTGGGAGGAGTTCGCCGACACCGCGCTGTACCCCCACGTGCTCACGGCGCGGTGGGCCGACGATCGCGGCTGGCCGGTGCCGCGCGGGGCGTTCTTCGGGGCCGTGCCCGCGCCGCTGCGCAGCCTGGTCGCCAACGCCGTGCGGCGCGGCACGATCAAGAAGCTGGTCCAGCGCGACTTCCTGCGCGGCGGGCTCGAAGCCGCGTACGAGCGCATCGATCGCGTGCTCGACACCCTCGACGCGCGCGCGCCCGAGCAAGGCTTCTGGGTCGGCGAACACCCGAGCGTCGCGGACCTCGGCCTCTTCGCGCAGCTGCACTCGTTGCGCCTGCCGACGGTCGCCCACGGCGCCGAGCGCATCGCGGCGCGGCCGCGACTCGAGCGGTACCTCGATCGTGTCGACGCGGCAACCCTGCCGGGGTGATGCGAGGTCGATCGCGGACGGCACGCTCGCGCACCGCTGGGGCGGCTTCGCCGAGCTCGCGTGCGCCCGCGAGGACGCGGCGTGGTACGGTCCGCAGAGTTCTCGATGAGACGCTGCCTCCTGGCAACGACGCTAGCCAGCGCCTGTGGGACCGAGGCGACCGATGCACCCCGTTGCGCTCGTCCCGAGCACGTCACGTTGACGACACTTCCGAGTGTCATCGCGGAAGCGTCGGGGATCGGAATCGGTGGGTCTGCCGCGGAGGTGTTGTGGCTGCACAACGACGGAGACGACGGTCGCCTGTTCGCGGTCAGCCCGACGGGAATCCTGCTGGCGACCGTCGTCCTGCCCACGGGGAGCGTGGTCGATGCCGAGGACCTCGCGCTCGAGGTGTTCGACGATGGGCGGGAGGTCGCGTGGCTCGCCGACATCGGCGACAACGATCTCTCGCGCCCGGAGGTGGCGATCGTGAGGGTCCCGCTGCCCTCGTTGGTGGGGCAGGCACCCGGAACGGTGATCGCAGGCGAGCCCCAGCGATTCCGACTGCGCTATCCGGATCGGCCGCGGAACGCGGAGGCCCTCGTGCTCGACCCCGGCGGCGACGTGTTCGTCATCGTGAAGGCGCAACGAGACGCATCCGAGACCGAGGTGTTCCGCGCGCGGCAGCCCTTGTCCCCGGACGCCATCCGTACGTTGGAGCCCGCCGGTACGATCGTGGCCCAGGGTCCCGTCACCGGCGCTGCACTCCAGGACGACGTGCTCGCGGTGCGAACCACGCTCTCGGCGCTGTATGGACCGTGGAGTCCCGCCTTCGACGGGACGACGGCCTGCGCGGTGACCCTCCCCGATGCTGCGACCGAGTCTGGCGAAGCCATCGCGTGGCGACCCGACGGTCGGGGTCTCGTCGTCACCCACGAGGGCGTCGGCGCCGTCGTCTCCGAGTTGATCGCGGCCGATGACGCCTTCGGCGAGTGGCCACCGCCCTAGCCATCGGGCACTCGGCGCCCGAGGGAATCGGCTGGCCCGAGGGTTGCAGAGCGGCGGCAGCCATGTCGAAGCTCACCGCGTTGACCTCGTGCTGCCTCGTCTACCTCTTCGGTTGCGCCCCGAGCACCGGTGGCGAGCCGAGCGACGAGGGTTGGGACCAGCTCGACATCGGCAAGGGCGATGGCAGCTCGGCGAGCAGCTATGGGGCACTGGCGCTCGCGACCGTGCCGGCGCAGCTCGAGGTGGTTCGGGTCGGCCTCGAGTTGGTCGACGACGACGTGCTTCCCCACGAGACCAAGCAGCTGCGCAAGGAGATCGGCAAGCTGCGTGACTTCGTCGATCTCTTCGCGTTCGCGTACAAGCCCGGCAAGCACGGGGACAAGTGGAAGGACGTCCGCGACGAACTCGACGTCGGCTACGAGACGATGGGTCACTTCAAGGACCTTTTCGACGTCCAGGACGTCGTCGATCCGACCGACGCGGTCTACGACGAGGACGAGGTCGCCGAGCTGCGCGACGAGCTGCGCGGCTGGTCCGACGTGTACGCCGCGTCGGAGCATCAGCAGGAGCTCTCGGCGTACCTCGGCGCTCCGTCGTCGACGAAGCTGCACGACCGGCCCAAGGACGATCAGCCCCGATTCTACTGGCAGGAGGCAGGACTCGAACCCGACGCGAAGCTGTCTGGGCTGAAGAACCTCGCCCGTCTGCAGCGCGAGCTGCTCGACGAGGCCAGCCGGGATCTCGCCGACGTCCCGGAGATCGGCAAGCTGACGAAGGCCAGCAACGCGGTCGCGTTCCATGACTTCCGCAAGCGAGTGCGAAGCATCGAGAAGCTGGCGACCTACTTCCCGCAGATGACCAAGCCGAACGATTCAGAGCAGGCCGCCGAGCTGCTCGAGGTCATCATCGAGGCGGTCGACCGCTACGGGACGCTCAACGATCAGATCGTCCGCTTCGAGAGGGCCAAGGACGACGATGACGACGACCGGGCCGACGAACTCGAGGACGCGATCGACGAGGAGTTCGAGGTGTTGATCGAGTGGCAGGAGGACGTCGACCTCGACGAGGTCCTCGAGGACCTTCGCTCGACCGTCCGCAAGTGAGCCGGGGCGACACCGCGTCGACCAGGGAAGAACCCCCGCGCGGCGCGGGTACCGAGCCCGCGCGAGCGACCGACCAAACGCCCGCGCGCGCCGAATCATGAAGGCCGTCGTCCACGATCGCTACGGTTCCCCCGACGTCCTGCGCCTCGAGGACGTCCCCGCGCCGTCGCCCGCCCCCGACGACGTGTTGGTGCGCGTGCGCGCGGCATCGCTGAACTCGTGGGACTGGGACCTGCTGACCGGCACGCCGCGAGCGTTCCGCCTCGCGCACGGCCTGCTGCGACCGCGGCACCGCGTGCTCGGAGCCGACGTCGCCGGTCACGTCGAGGCGGTCGGTGACCGCGTGACCCGGTTCGCGCCCGGCGACGAAGTCTTCGGCGATCTCTCGGCGCACCGCTGGGGCGGCTTCGCCGAGCTCGCCGTCGCCCCCGAGGCCGCGTGGACCCGCAAGCCGCCGAGCATGGGCTTCGAGCAGGCGGCCGCGCTGCCCCAGGCCGGCTGCATGGCGGAGCAGGGCCTCGTCGACGACGGCGGGATCCAACCCGGCCACGCCGTGATGATCAACGGCGGCGGCGGCGGCGTGGGGACGTTCGCGATCCAGATCGCCCGGGCCATCGGCGCCGAGGTCACCGCGGTCGATCGCACCGACAAGCTCGACACGATGCGCGCGCTCGGTGCCGATCGCGTCCTCGACTACACCCGCGAGGACTTCGCCCGCGAGGCGAGCCGCTACGATCTCATCCTCGATGTCACCGCGCACCGCTCGATGTTCGCGTACGCGCGGGCCCTGCGACGCGGCGGCACCTACGTGATGCTCGGCGGCGCGCCGGGTCGCATCCTGCAGCTCGTCGTCGTCGGGCCGTGGATCTCGTGGCGGCAGGGCAAGCGCATGCGCCTGTCGATCGCGAAGCCGAACCACGGGCTCGCGGCGCTGATCGAGCGGTTCGAGGCCGGGACGCTCACGCCGGTCATCGATCGCGTCTACGCGCTCGACGAGGTCCCGGAGGCGTTCCGGCACTTCGGCCGGGGCGCGCACGGCAAGCTCGTCGTCCGCGTGGGTTGAGCTCGTCGCCGTGATCGACGGGGGCGCGAGGCACCAGCCACCGAGCACCTCGACGCGTTGCAGCAGCCATCGTTCGCGCCCTCACGCCGACGACAGACGCTGACGATGGGCTGTGCACGGACGGTGTCGTCGTTGCGTCGATTGCGTACCGCAGCTCGCACGATCGCGGTCTCGTCGTCGTCGAGACGGCGTAGCGACGATGCGCGCGCGTTGACAGCATCGCGGCGCGCCGCGACGCTAGCAACATGTCGAAGCTCTGCAGCGGCGTGGTCGCCTGCGTGCTCGTGGGCGGCTGCTACTCGGGCCTCGCCGGCGACGGCAGCGGGGGGAGCGACGGCGGGGGCGACTCCGCGAGCACGGGTGATGGCGAGGACACGGGCATCGGCGCATGCGAGGGCGACGACGGCAGCCTGGTCGATCGCGCCACGCTGCGCCGACTCACCCGGTTCGAGTACAACAACACCGTCCGCGATCTGCTCGGCGACGACACGCTGCCGGGCAACGCGTTCCCCAGCGAAGAAATCGGCAACGGCTTCGGCAACGACGCCGACGCCCAGCCGGTGTCGAGCCTGCTCGTCGAGCAGTACGGCGCCGTGGCCGAGTCCGTCGCGATCCGGGCCACCGAGACGCCCGAGCGGCTCGCAGCCCTCGCGCCGTGCACCGCGACGGTCACCGACGCGACCGAGGTCGAGTGCGTGCGCACGCTGCTGGCCGATCTAGCGCCGCGGGCCTATCGACGGCCGCTGCAGGACGACGAGCTCGACGAGCTGGTCGCGCTGCAACAGACCCTGCGCGCCGACGCGACCTTCGCGGTCAGCATCGCGGGCGTGCTCGAGATGATCCTGCAGTCGGTCGACTTCCTGTACCGCGTCGAGCACGGCCGCCTCGACGGCGACGGCCGCGTGCGCCCGACCGATCACGAGATGGCGACGCGGCTGTCATACTTCCTGTGGGGCACGATGCCCGACGACGAGCTCCGCGCCGCCGCCGATGCCGGCGCGCTGTCGTCGGCCAGCGACGTGCGCGCCCACGCCGAGCGCATGCTCGACGATCCCCGCGCCCGCCCGATGGTGCGGTTCTTCTTCGACAACCTGCTGCCGATCAGCGGCCTGGCCGCGCTCGAGCGCGACGACGTCCGCTACCCCAAGTACTCCGGGGCGATCGGGGCGCTGATGCGCGAGGAGACCCAGCGCTTCCTCGAGCACGCGATCTTCGACGGCACCGGCACCTGGCCCGACGCTCTCACCGCCGAGTACACGTTCATGAACGCCGCGCTCGCCGAGTACTACGGCGTCGACGGGGTCGTGGGCGAGGAGTTCCAGCAGGTCGCGCTCGACACCACCCAGCGGCTCGGGGTCCTCACCCATGCCGGCGTGGTCGCCGGCACGATCCACTCCAACGAGACCAACCCGGTCGTGCGCGGCTCGTTCCTCGTGCAGAAGATCATGTGCAATGCCATCCCGCTGCCCAGCGGCGACGTGCTCGCCGAGATCAAACCGCCCGATCCCGACTCCGGCGCCACCGCGCGCGAGCGGTTCTCGCGGCACAGCGAGGATCCGGCGTGCACGCCGTGCCACATGGCGATGGATCCCGTCGGCCTCGCGCTCGAGAACTACGACGCCGTCGGCCTGTGGCGCGACACCGAGAACGGCGTGACGATCGACGCCAGCGGCTCGGTGCCCGGCACCGAGGGCACGATCGACGGGCCGGTCGAGCTCGTGCGCAAGATCGCCGCCGCCCCCGAGACCCACGCCTGCTTCGCCCAGCACTGGGCCAACTTCGCCTACGGCCGCACCCACGATTCCGCCGACGCCTGCGTGCAGACGGCGGTCGAGACCGCCTTCACCGAGTCGGGCTACGACGTCCGCGCGCTGCTCCTCGCGCTCACCCAGACCGACGCATTCCTCGGCATGCCCGCGGGGGAGCCATGATCATGATCAAACGCCCGACCCTGAGCCGACGGACCGTGTTGCGCGGCGCCGGCGGCATCGCGATCGCCCTGCCCTGGCTCGAGATCATGGGCGGCGGCAAGCGGGCCTCGGCCGCCGACCCGAGCAAGCGGTTCGTCACCGTGTACACGCCCGGCGGCACCGTCATCGACAACGGCGCCGGCGAGAACCGCTGGCGCCCGACCGGCACCGAGACCGAGTTCACCCTGAGCCCGATCCTCGCGCCGCTCGAGGCGATCCGGCACAAGCTCCTCGTCGTCGACGGCATGAGCATGACGTCCGCGCAGGGCGAGCAGCACCAGGCCGGCATCATCGCGTGGCTCACCGGCACCACGCAGCAGCCCAACTATGGCTACGCGCAGGGGCCGTCGATCGACCAGGTGATCGCGACGCTGCTGGCGACCGACACCCCGCAGAAGAGCCTGCAGATGGCGGTGCGCTGGGGCACCGGCAAGTCGCACGGGCTGCTGCACCCGATCAACGCGGTCAACTTCGAGGACAACGCGACCTTCGATCCGATCCCGCCCCGGCTCGACCCCCAGGCGATCTTCACCAGCCTGTTCGGCGCGCTCGATCCCGACAACAACGCCGATCTCGCGGCCCGCATCGCCCGCAAGAAATCGATCCTCGACTTCGTCGATCGCAAGTACGACGGCCTGGCGCAGCAGCTCGGCGCGCGCGACAAGCAGAAGCTCGACGAGCACCTGACGAAGATCCGCGAGCTCGAGGGCGCCCTCGACCAGATGATCATCCCGACGGACGTGTGCGTGCTGCCCGAGCACGTCGACACCTCGGACTACAATCCCACGACCGGCCTCGACTCCGCCGACGACGGCTCGATCCTCAACACCGAGACCGACCAGGCGATCCCGAAGGTCGGAAAGTTCATGATGGACATGCTGGTGATGGCGCTGGCGTGCGACGTCACGCACGTCGCGTCGCTGCAGTGGAGCGACACCGAGGCCAAGCACACGTTCCCGTGGCTCGGGCTCGATCAGCACCACCACTACTACCAGCACGACGGCAACTTCCGACCCGCCGAGTGCGAGCAGATCTACACGTGGTACGCCGAGCAGCACGCGTACCTGCTGCAGCAGATGGACCTCGTCGAGCTCGGCGACCACACGCTGCTCGACGAGAGCGTGGTGTTCTTCGGCTCCGAGCTCGCGCAGCCGCCGGTGCACAGCAAATCGGACATGCCCTTCTTGCTCGCGGGCGGCGGCGGCGGCCTGCGCGGCGGCCGATTCCTGCGCAACGCGGGCCTGGCGGATCCCTCGCACAACAACCTGCTGGTGGCGATCCTGAATCTGTTCGGCGACGAGCGGACCACGTTCGGCGATCCGGCGTACTGCACCGGGCCGCTGTCCGGATTGACGTGACCGCGAGCGAGTGACGCGGGCGCGCGTCACTCGAGCCGGGCGCCGCGGATCACCACCGCGGCCGCCTGGTTCGTGATCGCGTCGATGTCCGAGAGGTTGTCGCTGGCCCAGATCGTGCGGCCATCGGCGTCCTCGCCCGCGACCGCGCTCTTGGCCGCGACATGGACGATGGCGTCGGGGCACCCCGCGGTCGTCGTCGTCGGCAACGGCCCGAAGCGCAGCGTACGACCCTCGAGGTCGCCCGTGATCGCGTAGGTGACCGTGAGCTGCGGCGGTGTCGCGCCGAGCTCCTGCAGGATCGACTCGACGGTGCACGACGCCTGCGTGGCCTCGCCGCCGTCGCACAGCCGATCCGTCCAGGCCTCGCCGCCGAAGAGGCTGCTGCCGAAGATCGTCTGGCCCTCGTCCCCGCCCTGCGCGAGCTCGGGGTGCGCGGCATAGAACGCGGTGAGGCAGTCGCGGTAGGTGAGCGTCGCGATCACGCGCGTGGTCGCGACGAACGGATCGGACGCCTGCATCTCGCTGCGCACGAGCGAGAGCGTCACGGTGCCGTGGGTCAGCTCGATGTCGTCGCCGGTGGACGACGACACGTCGCCCTCGGAGCCGGGCGCCGCACCCGAGGTGTCGGAGGTGCTGCCCTGTCCGGTCGGGCTCGAGCCCGAGCCGCAGGCGACGATGATCGAAGCGAACAGGACGTGCACGCGGTGCGACATGGGCGTGGGCTCGGTTGTACCGCAGCGCGCCGCGACGTTCGCGGGCGCACGGGCCGCCGAGCCCCACGCCGCTATCGGCAGCAGGTGCCGCTGTTCCACAGCGGAATGTCGCCGCGGTAGACGACGACGTTGCCGTCGTCCTGCACCGCGAGGTAGGCCCCCGGGCTGCCGTGCGTGCTGGTGTGCCACAGCGCGGTGCCGCCCACGTCGTAGAGCACGAGGTTGCCGTCCTCCTGCATCCACAGGCCGCCGGGCGCGTCGCCGACGGTCTGCGATTGCCACAGCGCGCCGACGTCGGCCTGGTAGAGCACGAGGTTGCCGTCGGTCTGCACGACCAACGAGAAGCGACCGTCGCACGAGGTGAGCGCCTGATCGGGGCCGATCGAACCGCCGGGGAGCAGCACGCCGCACGCGTCGGTCGGGGGCAGCACCGGCGGCGGCTCGGGCTGCGGCTCGGGCTCGGGCTGCGGAGCCGGTGGTTGCGGCTGCGGGGCCGGTGGCTGCGGCTCCGCTGGCGCCGTGCAGCTGCCACTGGCCTGGCGCACCTCGACGTCCGCGCCGTAGTAGAAGCGCAGGATCCCCCGCGCGTCGCGACCCACGCCCTCGAGGCAGCGCGCGCCCCACTGCGACATGCAGCCGCGGTTCTGACCATAGCCGGCCTGCCCAGGCTCGAAGATCCAGCCGAGCTCCGTCTGCTCGACCTCGGTGCCGGACAGCCCATCGTTGTACGTGATGAGGTCCTCGAGCTGTCCACCCGGATTGCCCTCGCAGCTCGGGCCCGCGGTGTGCTTGTCGCCCGACACATAGAACCCGTACGTGAGCACGCCGCCGTACGAGAGGTACTGCCCCGCGGTCTCGGCGACGGCGCGACGCACCAGATCGTTCGGCTCGGCGCCGCACGAGTACACCTGGCACTGCTGGCTGTCGCAGATCGATCCGTGCGACGCCATCGCCGAGTACGCGACCGAGCGCGCCGCGATCGCCTGGGCCTTCAGCGCCTCGAGCCCCGCACCACCGTTCTCGCACTGCACCACGTGCGGCAGGTACTCGGTCTCCATGTCGAGCGACCCCTTGCCGTCGACCTCGGCGACGCAGTACGCCTCGGCCGGCGCCTGCACCTGCGTCACGGGCCGGGCCGGCGCCCCGGCGTCATCGCCCTGGTCGCAGGCGGCCGCGAGCACGACGAGCAGGACGAGCGTCGGACGGGGGAACAACGGCGTACGGCGTGGCATCGACGCTGGCAGTGCCACGGGTCGCGGTTCGGTTTAAGCCGCGGGTCGGGAATCGATGTCAGGGGGCGGCGATCGCCGAGAAGGAGTGCCGATGGGGCACGACGGCCTGCGGTACGCTCCCCCCCATGGCCCACCTGCAGCTCGTCGCCGTGATCGTCGACGACTACGATCCCGCGATCGCGTTCTTCGTCGAGGTCCTCGGCTTCGAGCTCGTCGAGGACTCGGCCTCGCTCACCAACGATGGGCGGGCCAAGCGCTGGGTGGTCGTGCGACCGCCCGGGGCCCAGACCGGGGTCCTCCTCGCCAAGGCCGATGGACCGGCGCAGCGCGCCGCGACGGGCGAGCAGTTCGCGGGGCGCGTCGGCCTCTTCCTGCGCGTCGACGACTTCGACGCTGCGCTCGCGCGGCTGCGGTCCGCCGGCGTCGAGCTCGTCACCGAGCCGCGCACGGAGGCGTACGGGCGCGTCGTGGTGTTCCGCGACATCGCCGGCAATCGGTGGGACCTGCTCGGGCCCGCGTGAGGCCGAAAGAACACGTCGCGTGCGCGTCCGCGAGCGGGCCGGACCGTCGTGACGGCGACCGCGGCGGGAGAAATCCAGCGAGCCTCCCTACGCGGATTGCACCTGTCGCGACGGGCGCGGACACGGCGCCTCGCGCTCGCGAGGTGCCTCCAATCGCGCCGTCGCCGCGCGCGATTGCAGCGCCCATCGGACTGGCTTTTCGGCCACCGACGGGCGTAGGCTCCGCTCCCATTCCAGCCCTCGACCGTCCCGCGGTCGTGCCCCCAAACATGAAGACCTCCCCCCTCGGCGTCTCCTCGATCGTTCGTGCCCTCCTGTTGATTTCGACCGGCTGCAGCCTCTCGAACCTGGACCTCGAGCAGTGCGCGTCGGACGAGCCGTGCATCGGCGCCTTCGGCCCGGGCGCCGTCTGCAGGGCCGATGGATTCTGCGAGCCCGCGGGCGAGTGCACCTCGAACCAGGACTGCCGCGATTGGGTGGGGTTCGGCTCACAGTGCGAAATGGGGGCGTGCGTCGACGTCGTGCCGGATCCGCGGTGCAGCCTCACGTTGCCCGAGGACCTGTGGACCGATCTCGACGCACACCGCGAGCGCATCGTGTTCGGCTCGCTCGCGGAGCACAGCGAGACGACCCACGCCGCGCGCGAGCAGAGCATGGACCTCGCCGCGGGGATCATCAACGGGTCCGGCGGCGTCGACGGCCGCACGTTCGGGATCGTGCATTGCGACGTCCAGGGCGGGGCCGACAATCCCTACGGCGACGCGCTCGAGCGACCCGAGGCTGCGATCGCAACGACGACGTGGCTGGTCGAAACGCTCGGGGTCCCGGCCGTGATGGGCCCCATGTCGTCGGAGGACACGCAGCAGGTCTATACCGACGTCATCGCCCCGGCCGCGCCGACGACGATGGTGATGTCGCCGTCGGCGTCGGGGGCATCATTGGCAGGCCTGGACACCGTGGACGCCACCGACGAGGACCCGGGCCTGCTGTGGCGCACGGCGCCGTCGTCGGGTCCCCAGGGGAGCGCCATCGCCGAGGACCTCGCGAAGCGGTCGCCCCCGGCCAGCACGAACGTCGCGATCATCCGCGAGAACGGATCGCTCGGCGAGGGCACCGCAGGACCGTTCGTCGAGACCTGGTCGAAGCTCGGCGGCGCAGCGACGCAGTTCGTGTTCGAGAACGGGAACGAGGCCTCACGCATCGAGCAGATCGCGCTGGTGGGATCGATGGCGTCGTCGTTCCAGGCCGTGGTGTTCCTGGGCCAGGTCGGCGATTGTCGCGGGTTCGTCACCCAGGCCACGGACAGCCCGGAGTACGGCGACGAGCTGTTCTATTATTTCGTGCAGGGCGGCGCGAACGCGGATGTGTTCGCCGACGCCAGCGGCAGTCGGCTGTTCACGCGGATCCGCGCGGTCGGGCCCGCGCTGCCGTCGGGGTTCATCTATCAGAATTTCCGCGACTCGTTCACGGCCGAATACGGCCAGGATCCGGGCGACTTCACCTTCACCGCGCATTCGTATGATGCGATGTGGCTCGTCGCGATGGGCGCGGTGTGGGCGCTCGCCCACGAAGACGGGCTCGACGGTCAGACGGTCGCCCGCGGCGTTCGACACCTCGCCCGGGGGGCCGTCGACGTGCCCTTGACCGAGTCGGGCTGGAGCGTGGGTCTGCTGCAGCTGCGCGCGGGCGAGCGAATCGACGTGGAGGGCGCGTCCGGGGTCCTGGACTTCGATGTGAAGACCGAGGAGACCACCGGAGCGCTCCAGATCGTCGAGGGCACCGTCGACGGGACCTACGTCCCGGTCGCCGGGGACTGAGTTGCGGAGGAACGCGAAGCGTTCACCCGCGACGAAGGGCGGGCCGCCCTTCCCCATTGCTTGGTAGGTCGCGTCAGAATCGTCCGATCCACGCCAGCCCGGCCCCGTGGGGGCTGGCGGCGGGCGCGAGGGCCGAGTTGCCCGCACGGCCGCGCTTGGCTCGCACCGCGCTCACCACGAGCATCGTCACGCCGGCGACAGCGAGGGCGCCGCCGACCCCGAAGGCGACGTCCGCCCCGAGGGCGAAGGACTTCGCCTTGTCGAGATCCCCCTCGGCGCTCTTCGGGCACAGCGCCCCCTCGGCTCCGTCCGCACACGCGTCCTCGGCGCGACGATCGCTCCGCCGCGACGCGAGCCCGAGACCCAGGCCGGTGATGAGGCCCACGCCGCCCAGCGCGAGCAGTGTGCCCCCCGCCGCGTCCATCGCGTGCGGGTGCCGACGCTCGCCGGAATCATCGTCGGGCCGCGACGCCGGCGACGACGACGCGGCGGCGGGTCGCGTCGAATCCTGCGTCGGCGCGGTCTCGTCGCCGCGGGTCGCCTCGCGGGACTCCTTCTCGATGCGGATCTGGAGGCTGCGGCGCTTCTTCTCGATCACCTTCGCGTCGAAATCCGGGACCTGTTGCGCGAATGATTCGAGGGCCTCGAGCGCATCCGAGAGCCGGCCCAATCGATCGTAGCACGCCGAGATGTTGTACAGATAGTTGGGATCGCCGGTCAGCTCGTGGGCCTGTTGGAAGAGCCGGGCGGCCGATTCATAGGCGCCCGCCTCGTAGGCAGCATTCGCCTGCGCGTCGAGCTCGAGCGCCGCTTGGCGATCGTCGGGGGCCGAGGGCGCGGCCGCCGGGGCCGCGCGGGCCGGCGCCGGACCGGCGATCCAGAGCGGGACCAACAATGCCGCGACGATGCAGCGGCGCGGACACAGGGAGGAGAGGCGCGGAGGTGCGGTACGCATGGCGGGTGAGGTCGGGAGATCCGATCGAGCCATCAATATGGGGGGGCAATCGGGGGCGATCGGAGGGCAACGGGAGGGCAATCAATCAATCAATCAATTCGAGGGGTCAACAGCTCGTCGTCGACGAGCTTGGCCTGACGCGGCGCCGGCGAGCTCGCGGCCGCCGGCGTCGAAGCGGGCGCGTCCTCGGTCCGTGGGGCAGCGTCGGACGCCCCCGCCTGGCCGCGACGCGATCGGTCTCGGTGTCGGGGGCCGTCTCGGCCGCCGGTGCGGCGCACGTCGGCTGCGGCGCGCGCTCGAGCACGAGCGCCAGCAGACCCGGGTTGACCTCGCGCAGCGCCGCCGTACCCGCCGCGACCGCGCCGCACGGATCGTCGCTGTCGATCGCGCGGATCACCATGGCCGCAGCATCGACCGCGACGTCGTCGAGATCGGCCAACGCGGGATGCTCGGCGCCGAGCAGGCGCTGCAGGCGGGCGCGATTGCTCGGCGTCTCGGCCGACGGCGCCGCCACCGGGGCGACCTGGGCGGGTGCGCCACCCTTGGACTCCTCGACGTCGACCGCGGCCACCTTCGGCGCGGGCTCGACGTTCGCGGTGGGCGTCGCTCGGGGCAGCAGGGCGAACACCGCGGCGGCCGCGAGCCCGACCAGGACGATCGCGACGACCCAACCCCGCTTGCCGCCCGTCGGAGAGCTCGGTGCGTCGGGGGTCGGCGCCTCGATCGGCGTCGCGACGACCACGGGTGGAGCGGCGACCTCGGCACCGGTCGCGGCGCTCGGCTCGACGATCTGCGCGCGCGCCAGGGCGAGCCGGCGGATCATGAGATCCACGAGGCCGTCCGCGCGCGACTTGTCGAGCTCCACGACGATGAGCTGCGAAGACGGGAACCTGGCCTCGAACTGGCGACGGAACCCGAGCGCGTCCGCGGGCGGGAAGCGGGGGCTGCAGAACAACACGAACGCATCGACGCCGCGCCGCGGGAGCCCGGCGATCAGCGCCTCGGCGTCCCGATCGACCCCGGGGGCGACGTCCACGTCGACGTGCTTGTCGCGGGCCTTCTGCACGATGCCAAGCAGCTCGACGTCATCGTCCTCGGCGCAGAGGAACACCACGTTCGCGAGCGACTCGGGCGTCGCGCTCCGCGGGGGTTCCTCGTCGACCACCAGCCGCAATTCCGTTTGACTCACCGGTGCCACCATGAAACGGCGCGCACAGTAACCGGGTTTTCCCTTGGATGAGCGATCGGGCGTCGCGAGAAACCGCACCGGTCCGATGCGCATCGTCCTCGCGTTCGCGCGCATCGGCGCGAGGGTCGCCAGAGATCCGCGCGCCGCTCGAGTGTTCGCGATCACGTGAAGAGCAACGCGAGCGATCACCGCACGACGCGGCGCCTCGACCGCGCTCCTCGTGGTGCTCACATCTCCGGCAGCGTCACCTCGGGCATCGGCACGTCCATCTCGGGCGTCGGCACCGTCGGGGGAATCGCCGTCGGTGCAGCGCCGGGCGCGGGCTCGACGTAGCGCGGCAATCGACCGAGGACGCGACCGACGAAGCGCGGGCCGCGGGGCCCCTGCACGACCTCGACACAGGTCTCGACGGCCTGCACGCCCATCGCCCACTTCTGCGCGGCCTGGTTCTGCATCGCGTTCGGATCGGCGTCGCCGTCGGGCGATGGGGCGACCGGCGCCGCAACCGAGCCGTAGGCCTTGAAGCGCGCGTCCCACAGCGCGCGCTCGCGGGCGGCGCGCTCGTTCTTCAGCTCGCGCGAGGTCCCCACGAAGAACACGAAGCCATCCTCGACCGGTGGCGCGTCCACCCAGGGACCGCAGCTCGAGGTCGTGCGGTTGTTCGGGGTCTGGGTGACCTTGAACGCGAAGTACACCGGGTTGGGGAACTCGATCGCCTGCGTCCAGGCCTTCGTCCGGCTCGCGCCGCCGTCGCCGTTGACGCCGTTCGTGGGGTTGGTGCCCGAGCCCGACACCGCGACCGCGCTCGAGTCCTCGCGATACACGGTGCCGGTGCCCTGCAGGAACTCGCCGATGAAGCGATCGGTGCACTGATCGGGACTGCCCTCGCAGCACTGCTCGAACGCGGCGGGATCGACGATGTCGGCGACCATCTTGCCGGTCAGCGTGTACTCGACGCGGACCTCGCGGTTGCGACTGGCGGAGCCCTTGGCGTCGGCGACCATCGGCACGCCGATGCGTGCGGCGATCTCGGAGCTCACGCTGAAGTTCTCCGTCACCTTCACGCCGCCGCCCTCGATGAAGCGGTACTTCACGTGCTGCGAGCAGGTCAGGGGCATCGCGGTGCCCTCGTCGAGATCGGCGGCGCCGCGCGGCACGAACCGACCCAGGTAGATGGAAGGGTCGGTGTCGAACGAGTTGCGCAGGAAGACGTTCGACATCGGCGCCGACGCGTGGCTGTCGCGGCCCATCCCCGTGGCGCACGCGGGCAGGGCCGCGGCGGCGAGCATCGTGATCACGAGGGATGGGAGGAGGCGGGCGCTCGACACGGTGCGGCACGATAGCGCATCGCCCGCCGCGCGCGGGTGCCCGTGCTCACGTCTTCGGGCCGCGGCGCAAGGTCGTGGTGACCGCGTCGATCGGCGCCATCTCGCGCAGCACGTCGTCGCCTCGGCGTCGGCGCGGCTTCGAGTCCCCGCTGGCCTCGTTGAACTGCACCGCGTTGTCGAAGAAGAACATCAGCGGGACCGTGAGCGTCATCGCGCCGTCGGCCTCGAACGCGGCGAGCCGAGCCCCTTCGAGGTGCTCGATCACGCAGACGTCACCCTCGGCGTCCCCGACCACGCCGTCGACGATGCGCGGGGTCGCGACCGTTCCGTTGGAAGTGACGGTGAGCTCGACCGTCGCGAGCGCATAGTCGGCCGGGACGCGGGCATAGGCCCCGTCGTAGCAGGCCCGCAGCGCGGGTCGGACCGCCCGCAGGACGTCGCTGGCCACCGCCTGCGCCGTCGGTCCGCCACGGCCGTCGTCGAGCCGCGCCGCGCGGCCGTCGAGGCGCACGTACGATCGCGCGGGCAGCCACGGCTGGATCGAGGGCGCGGTCAAGGTCAGGCCCGCCTCCGGGGACCAGCTGCGCAACTTCGCCTTGAACGCGGGATCGTCGACGGACGGGCGACCCTTGGTGTCGACCACGACGACGCGCTCGCTGCCCTCGGCGTCCTCGCGGGCTCTGCGGCGCTTGCCCGCGGTCGTCGCCGGCGCGTCGGGGGCGGCGGCGTCCGCCGATGGATCACTCGCGGTCGCGCCGACGCCCGCGTTGCCCGCGAGGTGATCGCGGGCGGAGCTCGCGGCGATCTCGACCGGTGGATCCTCGAGCAGACGCTCGACCTCGGTCAGCAGCTCGTACACCTGGTCGCGCTCGGCCTTCGCCGCCGCGCCCTCGCCGAACAGCTCGCCGTGCGCCACGAGGTAGCGATCGAGCATCTGCTTGGCGTCGAACAGATGGACCAGATCGGCCGAGTGCTGGTACGCGACCATCTGCCCGAACGCCAGCCGCAGGATCAGCTTGTGGCGCAGGGCGTCGTACTGCTCGGTCGGGGGCAGCTGCGTGATCGCGTGTCGCCACAGCGACACCGCCTGCTCGGGCTCGCCGGCGGCGAAGCGGGCCTCGCCGGCGTTGTAGATCCGCTTCGCGCCCGGCTCCGAGGACCCCTCGGCCCCTCGCGTGGAGGCACAGCCCGCGATCGCCAACAGCAACAGCATCGCCCGTGTCATGCGAACCCCCTCGGCCGTGACCGGTCGATGCCCGGACAACGGCGCGGACTCGAGGCGCCTTACACGCCCGAGCGTGGCCGGGATGCCCCAACCTCGGCGCTCGTGGGGCGCTCGGCCCCCGCGTCCAAAATTCTCCCCGGCGACGTGAGCCGTTTGGAGCGGGCGAGGCGACTGGCTCGCCGACCCTGCGACCGGGAGCGACGATGCGCCGAACTCCACCACCCACGCCCTGGCCCCTCGCTGCCGCCCTGCTCCCGATCGTCGCCTGTGGCGACTGTGGTGGAGGTTCGGGGGGCCACGACGGCGGCGACGCGACCGGCACCGCCGGCACCGACTCGAGCGCCGCGGAATCCACCGGTGCGCCGTGCGTCGACGACAGCGGCGGCGACGACTCGACCGGCGGCGGACCCTCGGGCCCCGTCACCGACGGGATGACGCCGCTGCGGATCCTGCGACGCGCCAGCTTCGTGCTGCTCGGCGCGCCGCCGACCGACGCCGAGCAGGCCGCCCTGCTCGCCGCGGGCAGCGAGGCGGCGCAGCTCGCCTTCGTCGAGGACTTCATCGACGACGCCCTCGATGATCCGCGCTTCTACGAGACCAGCTTCGATCTCGGGCGATCGTGGCTCAACCTGCGGTTGGTCGACACCACCGCCGACGCGCCCGAGTACGGCCCGAAGCAACAGCGCGTGCTGACCACGTGCGAGGCCGACACCGGTCAGCCCGGCGCGCTGCACTACTTCCGCGACGACGCGGGCGCCTGCGATGCGGACTCTCCGGCGACCACGCTCGAGCCGTGGTGGGCGCCGGGCACGTCCGTCACGCTGGTCGGCTCCGCGGCGAACACCACCAACGCGGGCATCGGCTCGCAGGAGGGCAACCCGATCGACATCGTCTGCAACGCGCGCCCCGAGGGCACGTGCGGCTGTGGCCCCAACGCCGAGGGCTGCTGGTTCGATGCGGGCACCTATCCGGGCTGGGCGGCGTTCATCCCCGGCAACCCCGACGGTCAGCGACGGCTGATCTCCGAGGAGCCGGCGCGACTCTTCGCGCACCTCGTGTGGCACGACCGACCGGCGACCGATCTGATCCTCGCGGACTACTCGGTCGGACCGACCGAGGTGCAGGCTGCGTACGTCATGCAGGGCATCGAGGGCGGCGCGCTCGAGCTGGCCTCGGACGACTCGTGGTGGCGACCGTCGAAGTACGCCGACGAGCCGGTCGACCCGCTGCACGAGGCCGGCGATCCGAAGGCGTGGCGCGAGTTCACCGTCGCCGATCGCAACCCGTTCTTCCTCGCCGATCGCAACTACACCTTCGATCCGCGGCAGGACTTCGGGCCGTCGGCGGGCATCCCCTCGGCCGGCATGCTGACGTCGATCGGGTTCCTCGCGGCGTATCCGCGCGAGCGACTGCGGGCCGCGCGGGCGCTCGAGACCCTGGCGTGCGAGCAGCTGCTGCCGCCGGGCAACGACGTCGTGTTCAACACGTACCAGACCGACCCGGGTCGCGAGGGTCCGTGTCAGCACTGCCACACGCGGATCGATCCCGCCGCCCTGCACTTCAAGCGCTTCGCCAAGGCCGGCAGCGCGTTCGAGGGCTGGGGCGCCCGGTATCACATGCCGGGCGTGGGCGAGCAGTGGCAGTACGATCCGATCTGGCGCGAGGGCCAGTACCCGTTCCACAGCGAGCCGTTCGCCCAGTGGAACAAGTGGTACCGCCCCGGCTCGTTGATGACGCCGGCGACCGAGGCCGAGGTCGCGGCGAACCCCTACGCGCTGTTCCTCGATTTCCTCCCGCCCGACGAGACGCTGCTCGGTCAGGTCAGCGACGGCACGGTGGGACCGCTCGGCTTCGCGAAGATGATCGTCGAGGCCGGGGCGTTCGATCGCTGCGTCGTGCGTCGACTGCACGAGCGCGTCATGGGTCGCGACATCGACCCGGCGATCGAGGTCGGCTACCTCGACGCGCTCACCGAGGAGTTCGTGCAGGGGGGCCGCATCGTGCGGCCGTTCATCAAGACGCTCACGCAGAGCGAAGACTTCCGGAGGGGGCGTTGATCATGGCGCGACGATTCCATCCTGTGCACGTGCTCGCCCTCGCGCTGGGCACCACCCTCGGGGGCCTGGCCTGCGATCGCTCCGGTGGCGGTGACGACGACGTGTCGTCGCGCTGCGGCACCGGCCCGTCGGCCGACGAGCGCGCCCAGAACCAGGCGATCTTCGACGGCCTGCGGGCGCGCTGCGAGGGCTGCCACATCATGGGCGCCCGCGGCTACTTCGCGTCGATCGAGGCCTTCGAGTCCCTCATCGCGTACAACCCCGACCTCGTCGTGCCGGGCAAGCCCGACGACAGCGAGTTCGTGCGCCTGCTCGAGGGTGGCGGCGCCGGGCCGTTCCCGCAGATGCCACCGGCCGGGCCCACGTACGCCGAGCTCGCGTCGTCGGGCGAGGCGTCGCTGTCGATGGCCGAGATCCGCACGTGGGTCACCGAGCTCGGCGATCACGCCGCGGATCCACGGCCGTCGGCCAGCGCCCCGCGCATCGCTCGACTCGGCGCGGCCGAGGTCCAGCGCGCGCTGTACCAGCAGCTCGGGCTGTCCGACGACGACTTCTTCATCCCCGCGTCGAACTACGACATCCCGCACAAGTCGACCGGGCAGCAGGACGAGAAGTACCCGATGTCCTCGCTCGACGCCGTGCCGGCGCCGTTCGAGTCGCTCCCCGCCGATCGCTTCGCGTCGCTCGGGGGCGGATCGGCGATGTACCAGCGAAAGTACGACCCGTCGATCTCGCCGAGCTTCGCCGGATCGCTGGCCCAGATCGCCCAGCGGTGGTGCGCCATGGCGCTCGACAAGGCGGACAACACGGCGCTCTTGCCCGGCGGCAACACGAGCATGGTCGGGAGCACCGACCCCGCGGCGGTCAAGGCGATCCTGCGCGGGTGGTTCCTCCACTTCCACGCGGTCGAGGCGGCCGACGACGACGTGGATCACGTGTTCGACGCGCTGTTCGTCCCGCTCGAGACCGAGACCGACGCCCGCGCCGCGTACGTCGGCACGTGCTCGTACTTCATCCGCCACCCCGACTGGGTGTTCCACTGATCGTCGACGTGCTCGCCATGGAACCCCGCACCGCTTCGCTCCGAGGTCACCGATGAAGACCAGTCGCCGCAACCTCCTCCTCGCCTCGCTCGGCGCCGCCCAGGTCGCGCTGCTCAACCGCTTCGGCGCCCGCTCGGCGTTCGCCGGCCCCACGCCCACCGGGCCGACCAAGCTGCTCTGCATCTGGCTCGACGGCGGCTGCAACTGGGAGCACATCTTCTCGCCGCTGTCCGGCGCGGGGATCGACAAGCTCATCCGCCCGCCCGAGGGCGGCCAGCACCCGTTCGGCTACTCGAAGTCGCAGGTGCGCAACTTCGACGGCACCGCGCCCGATCTCGGCTCGACGAGCCCGGTGCGCAAGCTCGCCGGCCCCGTGTTCTGGAACGCCGCGGATCCGACCGACACCACCGGCTCGAACCCGCTGTCGGGCGGCACGCAGACCTATCGACCGTGGGGCTACTCGTGGGTCGATCCCAACTATCGGCTCTACGAGCGGACATGCCTATTGGTCGGCGCCGATCAAGGGACGGCGTCGCACGCCAGCGGCATCGTCGCGAGCATGTGCGGCGTGGCGGGCTCGACGTTCCGCGCGCCGTCGGTGCAGGCCGTGATCGCCAACTACATGTCCGAGTACTTCCCGGATCGCCCGGTGCCCAACGCCTTCCTCGGCGGCACCGCGCCCCTGGCCGGCGAGCTGCCGTCGAAGGTGGCGCCGTACGGCCTCGCGAGCCTGGCGATGGTCGAGTCGACGATCTCCGATCGACGCGACGGGGCGTGGGCGGGCCTGCGTACCCGCAACGACGTGCCGTCGATCGACTTCGAGGGCCGCGTGGGCGGGAGCACGATGCCGCTGACGCTCACCGACGAGCTCGTGCTCGAGGCGATCCGCAAGCGCCGCGAGCAGTCGACCACCGGCTCCGACGCGCTGCTCCGCCAGCTCTACGAGATGAACGTCGGCGTCAGCAAGACCATCGCCCGCGACGTGCTCACCGCGCTCGAGGGCACCATCGGCTTCGAGCACCTCGACGACGATCCGCTCTACTCCGACGGCGCGTTCCAGACCGCGTGCATCGGCTCCGCCGACGTGTGCGGCCCGGTGCGCTCGGGCGGCCCCTTCGACTTCGCGCTGCGCCTGCTCAAGTCGGACCTGGTCACGAGCCTCACGCTGCGCGCCACGAGCATCGCCAACAGCAGCTTCGACGTGCACTTCTCCGGGGGTGCCCGCGCGCAGACCAGCCACCTGCGCATCGCCCTCGAGGGCATCGGCCAGATGCTCAACGAGATGCAGCTGACCCCGGCGTCGTCGGGCAACGGCACGCTCCTCGACGAGACGCTCGTCTACATCTACAGCGACTTCGGCCGCACCTTCGCGCGCAGCGGCGAGGACGGCACCGATCACCACCCGGCGACCTGCGGCATCCTGGTCGGCGGCAGCGTCCGCGGCAACCAGATGCTCGGCGGCTACGACGAGGACGCCCAAGGCTCACCCCTGGGCGCCCCGGTCTCGCTCGTCGAGGAGTCGGGCGAGACGGCGATGCGCTCACCCACCTCCCAGGACGTCGCCGCGACGGTGATCCGCGCCTTCGGCCTCGAGCCGGGCAAGGACTTCTTCATCCCCGGCGGCTACGGGGTGTTCGACGGCGCGCTCGATCTGAGCTGACGTCGGCGAGCTTGGCACCAGGCGTCGGCGACGACGGCCCGGCGCGTCGCCCCGCGGGATCGGCCCGCGGCGGCGCTGGACGCCGTTACGCGCGGCCGCTGGTCGCCGCGGTCGCGACCCGTCGTACCCTGCCGCCGCCGATGCCTGCCCGAACCGGTCCGCGCGCCCCCGCCTCGACCTCTGCGCTCGCGCTCGCGATCGCGAACTCCATCACGCTCACGCTCGCGTTCGTGCTCGCCTCCGCGTGCAACGAGTCGACCTCGTCGCAGGGCACCGGCGCGAGCACGGGAGGCAACGACGATGCGCCGAGCTCGGGGGACGACGACGACGATCCCGACGGCGACGGATCCTCCGCGGCGCCCGACACGTCTGCGCCCGGCGATGCCAGCGATCCCGACCCGTCGGACCCGAGCTCCGCCGACGGGCTCGACGGGGGCGACAGTGACGGCGACGGTCCGCCGCCGGCGAACGAGCCCAACCTGCCGAGCATCTCGGGCGTGTGCCCCGACTTCTTCGAGACGCTCGCGTTCCAGGACACGCACGATCTGATGTTCGCGCCCGACGGCCGCACGCCGCGATCGGTGCGCCTGTTCATGGACGCCAACGCGATGCGTCTCGACGGCCCGCTCGTCTTCTACTGGCACGGCACCGGCGGCGAGACCAACGAAGCGTTCGCTGCCTTCGGCGAGCCCGCGATCGACATGATCCGCGCCGCCGGTGGCATCGTCGCCGCGCCCACGCCCGACCCGGCGTCGGGCACGTTCCCGTGGCAGCCGGTCGGCGGCAACCTCGACCACGACAACATCCTCGCCGACGAGATCCTCGCCTGCGCGATCGACCAGGTCGGCGTCGACGTGCACCGCATCCACTCGGCCGGTTTCTCGGCGGGCGGGATGCACACCGCGGCGATGAGCGTGCGTCGGGCCGCGTACCTCGCCAGCGTGATCTCGTTCTCGGGCGGCGAGTTCGGGCCGGTGCTCGCGCTCGACACCGATCCGGACAACCTGTTCGCCGGCATGGTCGTGCACGGTGGACCCACCGACGTGTACGGCGGCGGCGTGTCCTTCCAGGAGCCGAGCGAGCACTACGCCGAGCTGCTGCAGATGAGCGGGCGCTTCGCCCTGCTGTGCGACCACGGCCAGGGCCACCACCTGCCGAACGCGCCGGCGAGCGCGATGCAGTTCCTGATGGACCACCCCTGGGGCGCGTCGCCGTCGCCCTACGAGAACGGCCTGCCCGGGGTCTTCCCCGACGGCTACTGCGTGATCCCGTGATCGCCCGCGACGACGCCACCATGCGCACCTGCATCCGACGATTCCCCGGTCTATCCCTGGCGTTCGCGCTGGCCTGCTCGAGCGCCGGCGGCGACGATCCCAGCGTCGCGTCGGCGACCGAGGGCAACCCCACCACCGACGACCCCGAGGGCAGCGCCAGCGCCGACGACGATCCGAGCGCGGCGGACGACGACGGCACCTCGGCCGCGAGCGCGCCGACCGGGGCCGACAGCGCCGACGACGGCGACGACGGGACCGCGATGCCCGAGCCCGGCCCCGACGTCGCGATCGAGGCGTTCGACGGCGAGCACATGTACTGGAGCTCGGACGACGACAGCCACCGCGAGGTCGACGTCGCGCTCGAGTTCCCCGCGAGCGATGCGGGCTACGCGACGATCTCGCTCGAGCTCGGCGTGCGCTGCCCCGAGGGCGGCTGCGACTACTGGGATCGCCTCGGCTCCCTCGCGATCGTCGAGAACGAAGGCCAGGACGACGAGTACCTGGTGGAGATCGCCCGGTTCGTGACGCCCTACCGCGTCGAGGGCACGTGGACGATCGACCTTTCGCACCTGCGACCGCTGCTGACCGGCCCCCGCACGCTGCGGCTGTTCGTCGACACGTGGGTCGGCCCCGGCCACGCGCAGGGCGAGGGCTGGCTCGTCGACGCGCGGTTCGACTTCGTCGGTGGCGTCGCATCGCCGCGCCCGATCGCGGTGATCCCGATCTACACGCGCCGCGCCTACGAGGTCGGCAACCCCGACGCGCCGATCGCCGACGCCGTGCCACCGACGGAGATCGTCGTGCCGAGCGGCACGACCTCCGCGACGCTGGTCTCGCTCATCACCGGCCACGGCCAGGGCAACGCGGAGAACTGCGCCGAGTTCTGCCAGGACAACCACGGCTACCTCGTCGGCGGCACCCTGCCCATCCAACGCACCGTGTGGCGCAGCGACTGCGACAACAACACGATCGACACGCAGATCGGCAACTGGGCCGCAGCGCGCGCCGGCTGGTGCCCCGGCGCCGACGTCGTGCCGTGGATCGAGGACGTCACCGAGGCGGTGACCGCCGGCGAGTCGATGACCATCGAGTACGCGGTGTCGCCCTACGAGAACACGTGCCGGCCCAGCGCCGCGACCTGTGAGGGCTGCGCGCTGCTGACCACCTGCGAGTACGACGGCAGCAACCACACCGAGCCCCAGGTGCGGATGTCGACGCTGCTCGTCGCGTGGGCCGACTGACGCCGCCCGGCCTTGCGCCGGCCCCCCGGCCTTGCGCCGGCGGAAACCGGGTGGTGAAGTTCGGCGATGCACCGCCCACCGCTGCGCCGCCTCGCGGCCGTCCGCTACGTCGCGCCGCTGCGCGAGGGCGGCTCGCTGCCGGCGATCATCGAGGCCGTCGACGACGCCGCGTCGGGACGCGCGCCCGAGCTCGTCGTCGCGAAGTGGCGCGGCGCCGGCCAGGGCCCGACCGCCCTGGTCGCCGAGATCATCGCGGGCGAGCTGGGCCGCGCCCTCGGGCTGCGCGTGCCGGAGCTGGTGCTGCTCGAGCTCGACCCGGGGATCGCCCGCACCGAGCGCGACGAGGAGATCGGCGATCTGCTGCGGGCGAGCGCCGGCACCAACCTCGGCATGGCCTACCTCTCGGGCGCCGTGGGCTTCGACGCCGCGGCGGCCATGGTGCCGACGCCCGAGCTCGCCGCGCGCATCGTCGTGTTCGACGCCTTCGCGATGAACGTCGATCGCACCGCCCGCAACCCGAACCTGCTGTGGTGGGAGGGCGCGCTGTGGCTCATCGATCACGGCGCCGCGCTGTACTGGCACCACGGCTGGGACGGCGCACTCGATCGCCCCGACCGCCCGTTCCCGCTGGTGAAGGACCACGTGCTGTTGCGCTGGGCCGTGGGCATCGACGACGCCGGCGCGGCGCTGGTCGCTGCGCTCGACGACGCCACCCTGCGCGCGGCGGTCGAGGCCGTCCCCGACGACTGGCTCGGCGATGATCCGAGCACACGGCGCGACGCGTACGTCGCTTTCCTGCGGGCGCGTCGCGACGCCGCCGGTCCGTTCCTCGAGGAGGCCATGCGTGCCCGCGCCGGTCTTTGAGTACGCGATCGTCCGCGTCATCCCGCGCGTCGAACGCGGCGAGTTCGTCAACGCCGGCGTGATCCTCTACTGCGCGACCGAGGCCTTCCTCGCGTGCGAGCTCGGCCTCGAAGTCGAACGCCTGCGCGCGCTCGATCGCCGCGTCGATCCCACGCTCGTGCAGTGCCACCTCGCCGCGTTCGCGGCCGTGTGTCGCGGTGACGCGGGCGCGGGCCCCATCGCCGCGCTCCCCCAGCGCGAGCGCTACCACTGGCTGGTCGCGCCGCGCTCGAGCGTGATCCAGGTGTCCGCGGTGCACGGCGGCTGCGGCGATCCGGCGGCGGCGCTGGCCCGCGTGTTCGCGACGTGCGTGCGGTGAGGGACCATGTCGACCACCGACGCCCGTGACCTCGTCGCGCGCAGCAAGCACCTGTCCTGGTTGCTCCGACACGGCGCGGTCGAGGCCGGGCTCGCGATGGATCCGGCCGGCTGGGCCGACGTCGCGGACGTGCTCGCGCGGACGAAGATGACGCGCGCGCAGCTCGAGGAGGCGGTCCGCACCAACACCAAGGGGCGGCTGCAGCAGGAGGGCGATCGCGTGCGCGCGTGCCAGGGGCACTCGCAGGCGAACACCGCCGTCGATCGCGACGCGCTCGAGCGCTCGTGGCGCGTGTATGCGGGCGACGCGAGCCTGTGGCACGGCACGTCGCTCGAGGCGATCGGGTCGATCGCGACCGCGGGGATCCTCCCGGTCGCGCGGACCCACGTGCACCTCACCGATGACCCGGCGTCGAAGGTGGGCAAGCGCGCGGCGGTGGCGTGGCTGCTCGAGATCGATCCGATCCGGGTCCGCGCGGCGGGCCTGGGGATCTTCGTCGCGCCCAACGGGGTCATCCTCACCCGCGCGGTGCCACCGGAGTGCATCGTCGGCGCGCGCGCGATGACCAAGCGCGCGGTGGCCGACGAGGCCGAGGTGCGCGCGCGGCTCGGCCTCGCCCGCTGACGCACGGCCCGCGCGCAACGCCTGCCGCGACGGCCCCGAGGGAAACGCAGTACGCTGCCCGGGTGTCGGCGCCCTCCCGCGTGTGGTCCGAGACCCCGGATCACGCGATCGGGGAGTGGCGCAACGTGCTGCTCACCGTCTGGCGCGGCGACATCACCGTCGGCGCGCTCGAGACCAGCCGCGTGGCGAGCCACGATCTGCACGCGCGGCACCCCGACGGCCTGGTGGTCTTCAACGTCGTCAGCCACCTCATCCCGGTGCCCGACGGCCCCGTGCGCCGCAAGGCCTCGTCGGTGCTCGGCGAGACCGGCGGCCACGTGCGCTGCACGGCGACGGTGATCGAGGGCGAGGGCTTCTGGGTGAGCACCGCGCGGGCCGTGGTCGCGACGATCACGTTGCTGTCGCGGGCCTCCCATCCGCACCGCGTGTTCGCGACGATCGACGAGGCCGCGCAGTGGGCCGAGACCTTCGTCGTCGGCGACGGCGCGCGGGCGACCGAGCTGGGGTCGGTGGCCCGGGCCCTGCTCGGCCGCGTGTGACGTCCGCGCGCCAACGCGTCAGCGGGCGCGGCTGCTCGGCGCGCCGTCCTTCCACGTCACGATGCGCTGCTCGGTGGTGCCGCCGTCCTCGACCGCGAGGAGCAGATCGTCGTGCGCGTCGCCGTCGGTGTCACCGAGCGCGGTGAGGTCGAAGCGCTGCGCCTGCATCTTCGGCGCGACCACCACCGACGCGAGCGTGCCGGTGTCGTCGAGCGTGAACACGCCCGAGATGAACCGCGGCTCTGCGGTGGGATCGGTCAGCCGCAGCGGGACGTTGACCGTGACGACCGTGGTGCCGCCGCCGGGAAACGTGCCCTCGACCAGCCGCACGCGCGCCGGCGACAGCACCTTGCGACCGAGGCGACGGCGATCGGTCGACGAGAGCTCGGCGTCGAGCGTCGCGCGGACGCCGGTCAGCATGCGGGTGCCGTCTTCGCCGTCGTGACGGAGCTCCGTGGGCGCGCGCATGGCCTCGGGCGCCGCGGCCTCGGCCGAGGACACGTCGCCGAGGGCGACCGACAGGGGCGGGAGCACGAGCATCGCGAGCAACCAGGTCAGGGAGGAGAGGATCACGGGTGGGGTTCCTTGCCCGCAACGACGCGCGGCTGCCCGCAGCGCATTCCAGCCCACGCCGCGAACAAGCGCATCGCCGTGCACGAGCGCTGCGCAACAACGCGCCGATCTTCCTGATACACGAGTGCCCGTGAAGAACGTCTCCACGATCGCCTGCATCGCCGCCGCGCTCGTCCCGTCGGTGTTGCGCGCCGCCGAGGGCGAGCTCGTCGCCCGCCCGCTCGGATCGACCGACGCGCCCTACGGGCACCTCGAGTACGTGCCGCCGGGCTACGCCGAGGACGGCGTCAAGCACCCCGTGGTGCTGTTCCTGCACGGCGTCGGCGAGAGCGGCGACGGCGTCACCAACCTCGAGGGCCCGATGAAGGCGCACGGCCCGGGCAAGCTGATCGATCAGGGCAGCACGTACTTCGCCGAGCAGGGCGCGCTCGTGTTCATGCCGCAGACGCCCGTGTGGTGGGACGCGAACACGATCCACGCGTTCCTCGGCTACGTCGCCGCGAACTTCCGCGTCGATCCGCGGCGCGTCTACGTCACCGGCCTCAGCATGGGCGGCGGCGGCACGTGGAGCTACGCGTCGTCGCACCCGGGCCGCGCCGCCGCGATCCTCCCGATCTGCGGCGCGGCCGATCCCGGCGATGCGACCGCGCTGGTCGACGTGCCGGTGTGGGCGTTCCACGCGTGGGGCGATCCGACCGTGCCGCGCACCAACTCGATCGGGTGGGTCGATCACATCGCCGACGCGACCTCCGGCGTCGACGCGCCCGCGGTGCTCGGCGGCTATCCCCACGTCGACGGCAACGAGGGCGACCCCGCGGCCACCGACATGACGGCGTCGTTCGACGGCACGGCCTTCGCGTGGACCGAGGGCGCCGAGGTCTCGAACGCGTCGACGCTGCGACTGACGCTGTACCCCGACGGATCGCACGACTCGTGGACGCGCACGTACGAGGCCCCCGCGCACTGGGACTGGCTCGTCGAGCAGGTCGAGCCGACCGCGCTCGACGACGACACGTACATCGTCGACAACCTCGACGAGGGCGCGACGTTCACCGGCGAGTGGACGCGCAGCGAGGCGGTTCCGGGGTTCTACTGGTGGGACGTCCACGAGCGCGCCGCGGGGCCCGACACGAGCGCGAGCTTCTCGACGCCGCTGCCCCCCGCGATCTACGAGGTGTACGTGAGCTGGACGGCGGGCCCCGATCGCGCGCAGGTCACCGCGCAGATCGACGGCGCCCTCGAGGCCCCGCCCGCGACGACCCTCGACATGACGCAGGGCGGCGGCTTCACGTCGCTCGGCCAGCTCACGTTCGACGGCGGCACTGGGACGGTGACGCTCGCGGGCGCCGAGGGTGCGACGGGGCTCGTGATCGCGGACGCGGTCGGCTTCGTGCGCCGCGCCGACCTCCCGGGGCTCGACAGCAGCGGCGGCGTCGACGACTCGGGCGACGTCGACTCGGGCGGAGCCGAGGCGACCGACGATGTGCCGGGCGGCGACGTCACGGGGGACGGCGACGCGACCGCGACAACCGAGGGCACGGGCGGTGCTGCGCAGGACGACGACGCCGGTGGTTGCGGCTGCACGGCGACGCCCGGTGGCGGCGCGTGGTGGGCGATCGTCGGCGGCGCGCTGCGGCGACGACGTCGTCAGTCGTCGTAGGCCTGCGGGTCCGCGAGCGCGTCCGGCTCCGCCGCGCAGCGCAGGCCGATCCCGGGATCGCGACGATCTCCGAGCGCAGCGCCGCTGTCGTCGGTGCGCAGCGATCCCGGGCGCTGATCCCAGAACGATCCGCCGCGCACCCGTCGACGACCGCGGCCGGCGTCGCCCGTCGTCCACTCCGCGACATTGCCGGCGAGATCGAGCTGACCCCAGCGCCCGACGCCCGCGGGGAACCGACCCACCTCGGCGGTCGTCGGCCAGCCGTCGTCGCCCCGCTGCGCGAGCATCCGTCGGCGACGGCCGTGGCGCTCGAACCATGCCCGACACTCGACGCCGCACGCGTTGGCGCGATCGGCCGTGATCGGCGTCTCGCCCCAGGGGTACGCGCGCTCCTGCAGCCCGCCGCCCGCGGCCCAGGCCCACTGCACGTCGTCGGGCAGATCGGCGCCGCGCCACCGGCAGTACGCCTGCGCCTGGTCGAAGTCGACGCAGTTGATCGGGTGGGCCGCGCGATCGGCCCGCGCGCCGTTGCACGCCTCCGTCGCGAGGGCCCGATCGTCGGAGTCGACGTCGCGCCACCACGCGCCGTCGTCGGCGGGCGTGCACGCGCCCGCGCGCACGCACTCGGTGTACGCGGCCACCGTGACCTCGGTGCGGTCGAGGCAGAAGTCGTCGACGTGCCCGCCGTCCTCGCCGCCCCCGCGCACGCGCGTCATGCCGACCGGACAACCGACGGCCGGGCTCGACGTCGCGGCGGCTTCACACGCGGTCCCGGTCCAGTGGTGGTCCGCGGGGCAGATCGTGACCGCGTCGCGGCGCTCGCCGAGCGGCACGAGCTCGAGCCGCAGCGGCGCGCCACACTCCTCGGGTGGCGCGACGTCGCCGGGCTTCGCGATCGCACACGCGGCCGGATCTCCGTCGTGCGTCAACAGCTCGCGCCGCGTCGTGCTGCGGGCGCCGAGCACGGTGGTGCCGCGATCCGTGACGCCGCCGCCCATGCCCCCGGCCGTCTCGGCCTCGAGCGCATAGGCGCCGACCTGCATGCCGGTGACGACGTGGGTCGCGCTCCCGCAGTCGCCCGCGAGCTCGTCGACGCGCACGGCGGTGCGATCGGCCTCGTACATCCCGACCAGGCGCATCGTCACCGTCAGCGCGCCCCACCGGCGCAACGTCGCCTCGAGCGCCGCGGCGCCGGCCGGCAGCTTCGCCCACAGATCGTCCGCGCTGCGCATGTGCACCGCCTCGCGCTTGCCCGTGAAGCCGCCGTAGCGATACGTCGAGCCCGGTACCGAGCAGTGGCGCAGCACCTCGATCGCGCAGCCGTGATGGCGCACGACGACGAGGCCCTGCCCGAGGCGACGCTCGAGCGAGCCCCGCTCGGCGGCGGCCCATCCGATCACCAGCGGGGACTCCGGTGTGGCTGCCGCGTCGCAGCGGCCCGACTCTGCGCTCCACGGCATCGCCATCGGATCGAGCATCGGCTCGGCGCTCATACGACCACACGCGCTCGTCCACGCGACCCCGACGACGACCATCCATGCGCGACCCATCCATGCGCGTGCCATGGTGGTTGGTGTCGCACGACGCCGAGCGTTCGCCCGTGGCGCGCATCACAGCGCCCCCGTGCATCCATCCCAACGCGTGAACATTCGCCTTGCGACGACGGGGTTCGTCCGACAGCTTGCAGTGTCGATGCGAACCTCGATCATGGCGTTGTTGGTGGTGTCTTCGATCTGCGTCACTGTCTCCGGATGCACACGCCGCGTGATGCTGACCCAACCTCTGCGCGAGCGCTTCGAGCTCGGCATCGCCGCGCCCGAGCCCGGCGCCGAGGCGGCGGCGGGCGGGCCCGCGGCGCGCAATCCGGCCGAGCTTCAGTACTTCCTGTCGCAGCGCATCGTGCTCGAGCGCGAGGCCTCGTCGCGCCACGACAAGCTCGCGCGCGGCCGCATCTTCGTCCGCAACGGACGGTTGATCGAGCGCGTGATCATCCGGCGCGGCACACCCGGCGTCGCGGTCGACTGGGGCCCCGACTGGATCGCGGTGAGCTTCGAGGCGGGCTCGCGCCTCGTGTTCGATCTGGTCGAGGACCAGGGCATGCTCGCTCCGACGGACGACCACGCGCCCGCCGGCCCCGACGAGCAAAAGCTGCCGCGGACGAGCTATCGGCTGCGCACGGCCGGCGCGCCGGACGGCCCGGCGACGGTGAGCTTCGACGGAGCGACGTACGAGGCGGTCCTCGGCGCGTCGCAGGCCCGGCTGCTGGTGCCGCGCAACGCCTGGACGTCGCATCGACTTCGCCGGAGGGTGCTCTCGGGGCGGCGGATCCACGATTGAGCCGACGTCGAGCCGCGGTGTACAAGGGGCCATGCGA
>LNFB01000116.1 GCA_001464385.1 Deltaproteobacteria bacterium Ga0077550
CGATAGGCCGCGGGATTGGCCCTGGCGAACCCGCGATAGGCGTGTCCGAGCGCGCGCAGGTGGGCCCACGGATCGCGGTGGGCCACCGCGCCGAGCGCGGCCGCGAAGCCGCTGAACGCGTGCTCGAGCACCGCGTCGATCATCCCGTCCTTGTCGCCCAGGTGCGTGTACACGACCATCGTCGACGCGCCGACCTCCTGGGCGACGCGCCGCACCGACAGCGCGGCCGGGCCCTCGTCGGCGAGGATCTCCGCGGCGGCGTCGATCAGCGCGCGGCGCACGTCGACGGGGGCTCGGGCAGTCCTGGACATCGGGTCCTCACGGGTATAACACTGTTATAGACCCTGTCCAGGACGAAGATCGTCCGCGTCCCGATGTCGTCCCCCGCGGCGGCATTTCTAGCGGGCCCGACCCAGCGGCGCGACGCTGCGGTCGGCCGCATGTTCTCGGGGTGCAGCGAGCGTTCGGTCGCGTCGTCCTCGGCCTTCTCATGGTGATCCCCGCCTGCGAGCAGCTCACGCCGCTCGGTGGCGGCGCCGACGCGTGCGTGCCGGCGGAGGTCCAGGCCGCGTTCGATCGCAGCTGCGGCGGTGGTTCCTGCCACACCGACGGCGGCAAGGCCGGGGGCTTGGCGCTGGGCAACGGGGAGGCCGCCGCGGCGATCGGCCGCGCCTCGGTCGGCAGCGCGTTGCCGCTCATCACCATCGGCGACACGCGCGGCAGCTACCTCGCGCAGAAGATGGTGTCGGATCCCGCGACGCCGATCACGGGCGACCGCATGCCGGTCGGGTTCCAGGGGACGAACGCCGACCAAGTCGCCGACGTGAACACGATCCTCGGGTGGGTCGCCGGCGGCGCGTATGCGGACTGTGGCGCCGGCACGGACACGGGCAACGACACGGGCAACGACACCGGCACGGTCGCCAACGGCCTGCCGTGCGACGTCGATGCCGTGTTGGCCACCTACTGTCGGAGCTGCCACGGCGATCCGCCGGTGGGCACGGTGGTCTCGCTGCTCGGGCTCGAGGATCTGCTCGCCGACGCGCCCAGCGATCCGACCAAGAGCCTCGGCGAGCGCTCGGTCGAGCGCATGAACGCCGACGTGGCCCCGATGCCGCCCGCGCCCGCGACGCGGCCGAGCGCCGCCGAGATCGCAGTGGTCGCCGACTGGGTCGCCGCGGGCATGCCGGCCGGCGACTGCACCGTGGGCCCGGGCCCCTTCGACGTCGAGCCGGTCTGCACGAGCAAGAAGAACTGGACCGGCGGCAACGAGGAAGATCCGCGCATGCACCCCGGCGTCGCATGCATCGACTGCCACACCTCGATGGACGAGGGCCCGGATCTGCTCGTCGCCGGCACCGTGTACCCGACGGGGCACGAGCCGGACGATTGCTACGGGTCGGCGTCGATCCTCGTCCACGTCACCGACGCGAGCGATCGCACCGTCGAGCTCCGGACCAACTCGGCCGGCAACTTCCTGCTCGAGGACGGCGAGGCGCCCGCGGGCTTCGGGCCGCCGTACCGGGTCGAGGTCGTCTCCGACGTCGGCACCCGCGCGATGTCGTCGGCCGCCCCGCACGGCGACTGCAACGCGTGCCACACCCAGGACGGGGACGACGACGCGCCCGGACGCGTCGTCCTGCCCTGGTGAGGTCCCTCGAGGTTTTCTGCGGCGGTCCGTGAACCGCACGACCGGCTCGACAGACAAGACCTCGTGCATGCGCGCGACGTCGATCCTCCCCCGCGCCGGGCTGAGCCTGGCGATCTGCAGCTGTGGTGACACGGGCGGCTCCGCCGACGCCACGGCCTCCTCCTTCGGCTCGACCGCGGGGTCCGACCCCAGCGCCGCGACGTTCGCGGAGGACGAGAGTTCCGCGGGCGGCGTCACGGAGACCACGAACTCGGCGTCGGGGAGCTCGGGCCTGGACACCAGCGCGTCGGAGACCGGCGACGACCCGGGGCCCGTGGTGACGCCCGGGGGTCCGGTGCTGTTCTTCACCGATCTCGTCGTCGGCCCGCGCCGCGGCAACGGCGACACCTCCCAGGGGCAAGACGCCGGTGTCGACGGGGCGATCGTGACGGTGTGGGGCAAGCACCTCGCGCTCGGCGAGGCCGCGCCCGTCGTCGAGGTCGGCGGGGTCGCAGCGCGCGTGTACGGCCACGGGCCCGCGACCCAGGGTGCAGACCTCTACACGCGCATGGGCATCGAGCGCATCGAGTTCCAGATCCCCGCGGACGCGCCGCTCGACGACGCGCCCATCATCGTGCACGTCGACGGCGTCCCCTCCAACGCACTGCCGTTCGCGCCGCGCGACGTCGGCAACATCTACTACCTCTCGCCGGCCGGCAGCGACGACGGCGACGGCTCGTGGTCGCAGCCGTGGGCGCGCTTCGAGTCCGCCGCCGCCGTGGTCGACGACGGTGACATCATCTATGTGACCGACGGATGGATCGACGACACGGGCCAGGGCGCCGACGCAGCGCTGGTGGGGCTCGACACCTCGGGTACCGCCGCGCTGCCCAAGGCGTTGGTCGCGTACCCCGGTGCGACCGCCCTCGTCGGCGGCGTGTGCGAGCCCAGCGGTCACGCGTTGCTCAACAACTACTCGTACGCGGCCAACGCCGGCAGCAGCCACTGGGTGATCTCCAAGCTGCGGATCGAGAGCCCGCCCGATTGCCCGCAGGACACCGTGGTCGGCCTCGGCGACGGCTTTCGCCTCGTCGGCAACTATCTCTCGAACCCGCGGACCAACGACGGCTGCCAGAGCGGCTCGGTGCAGTGCGGCGGGCTCGGCACGTGCGGCGACGATCTCTTCCTGCTCGGCAACGAGCTCGCGTACGCGCAGACCGAGAACGCCGCGACCGGAAGCAAGCAATGCCACGGGTTCTATCTGTCGGGGAACCGCCAGGAGGAGGGACTCGAGCGCGGGCGGACGGTCGCGTGGAACTACATCCACGACTGCGCGAACAACCGCGCCATCAACCTCTACAACGAGAGCTACGACGGCCCGGACGCCCCGCGGGCGCTGCTGACCGAGCACGACATCCACGACAACTGGGTCGAGAACCAGCGGGGCATCGGGCTGCTGCTCGGTAGCGAGATCGTCGGCGACAACTGGATCTACAACAACGTGTTCGTCGCCACTGGTCTCGGCCCCGAGTTCCCCGACGGCGGCGCGTTCTGGCCGTTCCAGATCCAGCCGGGCAGCGCGTACGCGCCGACGCCGACCCAGGTGTACGTGCACAACAACCTCGTCTTCGGCGAGAGCTACCTCGAGGGCCCCGACTACGCGATGGGCCTGATGAGCGTCACGCAGGACGCCTCGACCACGCTCGATCTGCGCAACAACGTCTTCGTCTCGACGCGGGATGGCGTGCCGTACCTCGCCACTGGGACGGCGGTGGCGGGTCAGGACAACCTCTGGTTCGGCGCCGGGGCGCCGCCGGACGGCGAGGTCGATCCGATCGGCGCCGACCCGCTGCTCGCCGATCCGGCCGCGAACGACTTCCACCCCGAGGCGTCGAGCCCGGTGAAGGGGGCCGGCACACCGTCGCCGTTCGCGATCCTCGACTTCGATGGCATCCCCCGCGACCCCGAGGCGTGGAGCCTGGGGCCGTATCAATGATCGCCGAGATCGCCGGACGGCTCGCCGAGCCGCGCCCCGAGGGCCCGCAGCGATCCGTCGCGCGCCCCGTCGTCGTCGAGCTCGGGCCCGAGTCGAACCCGCAGCTGATCACGGGCGCGCATGAGTCGGGTCTTGACGGTGCCCCGCGGGATGTCGAGGATCTCGGCGATCGCGGCGGTGTCGAGCTCCTCCCAGTAGTGCAGCTCGATCACCAGCTGCAGCTCGATGGGCAGGTGCCGGAGCTGCTCGAGCACGCGATCGTGACGCAGGCGATCGCCGACGACTTGGCTGGGTGACGCGGCGCCGAGCTCCATCGCCGTCGAGATCAGCGGATCGAACCGCGCGCCGACGCCGGCGCGACGCGAGAGGTGGTCGTACAGCTTGTGCCGCGCGATCGACAGCAGGAACGTGCGAAAGCTGGCCGCGGTGCGCAGTCGATCGATCGACTCGAGACACGCGAGGAAGGTCTGCTGGATCAGATCCTCGCGCTCGGCACCGAGGACCCCGCGGAAGAACCGCTGCACGGCGGCGCTGTGTCGCGCAAAGAGCGCTCGACCCGCGACCGCGTCGCCGCTGCGCCATGCGAGCAGCAGGTCCCCATCGCTGGCGGCCGATCCCGACACCGCGCCGATGCTAGCATCGACGTCATGTCGGAGCTGGAGCAGCGTGTGGTCGAGGCCGCCGCGCCCACGCCCGGCGAGCGCGAGGAGCTGTCGCGCGTGGCCCTGGCGCTGTTCGGCGCCGAGGCGATGCCGAGCTTCGGGCGTCACCGCGTCATCCGACAGCTCGGTCGCGGTGGCGTCGGCGTGGTCTACCTCGCCCACGACCCCGAGCTCGATCGACTCGTCGCGGTGAAGTCGATCGCGCGGACGCTCGGCGCGGCGATGCACGCCCACGACCGCGCGCGGATGCGACGCGAGGCCCAGGCGCTCGCGCGGTTGCGGCACCCCAACGTCGTCGCGGTCCACGACGTCGATGTCGACGCCGATCCGATGTTCCTGGTGATGGAGTACATCGACGGCCCGACGCTGTCGCAGTGGGCGCGGGCGCGGACCCAGAGTCGCGCCCAGATCGTCGCGGTGATCGCCGACGCCGGACGCGGTCTCGCGGCGGCCCATGCCGCCGGCATCGCCCATCGCGACGTCAAGCCGAGCAACATCCTGGTCGACGGCGCCGGGGTGGCCCGCGTCGTCGACTTCGGCCTGGCGTGGGCCGATGCCTCGTCCGGCGCCGCCGCGTCGGGGACGAACGCGGCCGTGGGGCTCACCGCGACCGGGGCGCTGCTCGGCACGCCGGCGTACATGGCCCCCGAGCAATTCCTGGGCGCGGCCGTCGACGGGCGCACGGATCAATGGGGCCTCGCGGTGACGTGCTTCGAGCTGCTCGCCGGCCGCCCCGCGTTCGCCGGCGACGACGTGGCCGCGCTGCGCGAGGCGGTGCTCGCCGGCCGCCTCGCGCCGACAGAAGGGATCCCGACGCGCACGATGGCGGTGCTGCGTCGCGCGCTCGCGATCGATCCCAGTCGACGCCATCCGGACGTGGACGCGTTCGTCGACGCGCTGGTGGCCGCGCATCGCCGACCGCGGGGACCGCTCGTCGCCCTCGGCGTCGGCGCGGTCGCCCTGGCGGCGGGGACGTTCGCCGCGACGCCCTCGCCCGACCCAGCCATCGCGGTGAGCGAGCTGCGTGCGGCGTGGGCGACCCCCGAGCAGGTGCGCTGGCAGTGGCGCGCCGACGGTCCGCCCGACGCGCTGCGGGCGTTCGAGCTGACCACCTGTCCACGCGAGCGCGACTTGATCGACGGCACCGCGCCCGGCTGCCGCGTGTTCACCCACCTCGACAACCCCGAGCTCGGGCACTTCTTGCTGCCGCGCACCGGCGGTGTCGAGCCGGTGATCGCGACGACGACCGACGGTCACCCGCCGGAGCGCGAGGTGTTCGCGCGCCTGTGCGCGATCGACACTGCGGGCCTACGCTCGTGCAGCGAGCCCGCCGGGATCCTCACCGCCGTCGCGCCGGTCCACGCGATCACGGTCTTCGACGAGGAGCGACCGCGCGGCTTCCCGCTGCCGGCCGAGCTCGAGCTCGCCGACGACGCGCCGTTCAGCGGCGCGAGGCACCTGCAGTTCACCTCGGCGTGTGCGGGCGGTGACTGCTACGCGAACCTGCGCTGGCAGGGCCTCGATCTCGCGCTCGATCCGCTCGGCCCCGGCAGCGTCGCGACGACCGCGTTCCTCGAGCTGGCGGTCGCGGTCGACGGCGGCAGCACGAGCTGGTGGAGCCAGCTGCGCCTGTGGTACGGCGACGTGCCGATCGAGGACGTCGTCCACTTCGCGCCCTTCGCCCTGCGCCGCGACGGCCACTACCGGGTGCTCCAGGTCCCCCTGCGCGTCTTCGTCGGCCGCGGCGGCGCGGCCGTGGACACCGCGATGATCCGCCTGCACGAGTTCGGGATCGGTGGCTGGTGGCCCATGGGCGCGGTCGTCCGGATCGACGACGTCCGCGTCCGGTGGTGACCTCCGCGACCGCGCGACGAACTGCGGTACGCTGCTCCCGCGTGACCAGCGACGCCGAACTGCTCGAGGCCTGGCGCGCCGGCGATCCCACGGCCGGCCGCGCGCTGTTCGAGCGCCACATCGGGCTGCTCAGCCGGTTCTTCCGCAACAAGGCTGGCGACGAGACCGAGGAGCTGATCCAGCGCACGTTCCTGGCCTGCGTCGAGTCGCGCGACCGCGTGCGCGACGGTGCGGCGTTCCGCACGTACCTGCTGCGGGTCGCGCGGAGCAAGCTGTACAAGCACTACGCATCGGTGCGGCCGCAGGTCGAGCTCGATGCGATGTCGGTGTCGATCGCCGATCTGCAGCCGTCGCCCAGCGTGGTGCTCGCCCAGCGGCAGCACGATCGCGCGCTGCTCGAGGCGCTGCGGTGCCTGCCGCTCGAGCTGCAGCTGGCGATCGAGCTCCACTACTGGGAAGGCATGAGCACCGCCGAGCTCGCGGAGCTGCTCGAGCTGCCGCAGGGCACGGTGAAGACCCGGCTCATGCGCGCGCGCGAGCGGCTGCGCGAGGCGTTGGCCGCGGCGTTGGCGTCGGGCGTGCCGGACGACGACGAGCACCTCGACGCCTGGGCCCGATCGCTGCGCGCCCTCGTCGTCGCGTGACGTGCTACGGTCGAACGCGGTGCTTGCCCGAGATCCGACGCGCGCGCGCCCGCACGCCGTGCGGGTGAGATCGGCGATGGTCGTCGCGATGGTCGTCGCGGCCGCGTGCGTGCCCAACCCCGCGTTCGACGGGCCGGCGACCGAAGGTGTCGGCGGCACGCTCGAGGGCGGCGCGACCGGGGACTGCACGCCGCGCGTGCGGGTCGCGGACCTGCACGCGGCGTGGAGCACCCCGAATCACATCCGCTGGGAGTGGAGCGTCGAGCTCGGGACCACCGACACGCTGCAGGAGTTCCGCCTCGAGCTGGCCGGCAGCGCGGCCGCGCTCGAGGCGGGCGGCGCGGAGGTCCGCGTCATCACGCGCGACGACAACCCCGAGCTCGGGTTCCTCGAGCTGCCGGGCACGACCGGCGAGGATCCGGTCCGCGCGACGGTGATCGATGCGCTGACGCCCGACACCGACTACGCCGCGCGCCTCATCGCGATCGACGATTTCGGCTGCGTCCACGCGACCGCGATCGCGACCGAGCGCACTCCGCCGCCGCCGGTCGGCGACATCGTCGTGTTCGCCGATGCGGTGGCCGGGTACGTGCTCCCCGATCGACTCGCGCTCGTCGAGGATCCGAGCCGAGCGCACGCGGGCACGGCGTACCTCGAGTACCGGCCGCAGGAGGATCCCGAGTGCGATGGCGTCACGCCGGTGTGCTGGCAGAACCTGCGGCTGCAGGGCATGGCGATCCCGCTCGATCTCGGCACGGCGTACGAGAAGACCGCGTACGTCGAGCTCGCCCTGGCGGCCGACACCGCGAACACGCCGTACTGGGCCAACGCGTGGCTGCGCTTCGGCACCGTGTGCGACGCGTGCGTCGCCGATTGCCCGGCCGCGCCGTGCAGCGCCGAGCAGTGCCCGGCGTGCTCGGGCTACTACCAGGCGTGGACGGTGCGGCCGTCGTCCGACTACCGCGTGCTGCAGTGGCCGCTGCGCGCCTTCCTGCGCGGCGACGCGCCGATCCCCGCGGCGGAGTCGACAGGCGGCCTGTTCGGCTTCGCGATCGGAGCCGCGTGGGATCCCAGCGCCGTCATCCGCATCGACGAGATCCATGTCCGCTACTAGGCGCATCGCGTTGGCCTCGACCCTCGCGTTGGTCTCGGCGCCGCTGCACGCCGCGCCCTCGTCGGTGGTCGTGCCCGACCCGAGCGTCGCGGGCGAGCTCGACGCGCACCGCCGCGACGCCCTCGCCGTCGCGCTCACCGATGCGCTCACCGAGTCTGGCTTCGCGCCGGTCCGCGTGGCGCGGTCGTGCACCGACGCGGCGTGTCTGCGCGCGCTCGCGACCGAGGCCCGGGCCGAGCGCGTGGTCGTCCTGCGCACCAGCGTCGCGCGTCGCGACTGGGTGGTGACGCTCGAGGTCTACGACGCCGAGGCGCGCTTGATCCTCTCGGCCCGCGAGAGCTGCGCGGTGTGCGGCTTCGGCGAGGTGCAGGCGCTGGTCGCAGCCCAGGCCGCGGCGCTCCGCGGTCGACTCGACGCGCTCTCCCTCGACGCACCGATCCTCGTCGTCACCACCGATCCGCCGGGGGCCCGCGCGTTCGTCGACGACGTCGAGGTCGGCACCACGCCGCTCGAGCTGCCGGTCGCGCCGGGGACCCACCGCGTGCGCGTGACGCTGCCGGGTCACGTGACCGCCGAGCGCGTCGTCGAGGGCGCCGCGGGCCTGCGCACGCACGCGGCCCTCGAGCTGGCTGTCGCGCCGGCCTCGCGCCGCGCATCTCGGCTGCGCGCGGGCGGTTGGTCGATGGTCGGCATCGGGGCCGCGGCGCTCGTTGTCGGCCCCACGCTCATCGGCGTCCACGGCCGCGACGATCGGACCCGCTGCAGCGGCGATCAGATCGACGCCGATGGCGACTGCGCGTTCGTGCTCGCCACCCGTGCGCCGGGCATCGCGGTCACGGTCGCGGGCGCGGTCCTGGTCACGGTGGGCCTGATCCTCGCGCGCCACCGCCGGTTCGGCCGGCGCGTGGCCCAGGGCCCCGCGGGGCCCGTCCTGCGGTTCTGACGGGGAATTCGTCGCGCCCGTGAACCGCCGGGCCGCTCGCGGGTCTTGTCCGCCATGGGCCTTCGCCGATCCTCCGTCTGGTTCCTCTGCGCCCTGGCGCCCGCGTGCGGCAGCGACGATCCGTCCGACCCGACCCTCGGCGACGGCGGCTCCGATCCCAGCGTCGCCTCCGTCGATGTCACGGAGGGCAGCGGCGGTGGGTCGTCGAGCGACGACGGCGTCGATCCCAGCGCGCCGACGACGGACGATCCCACCGACGCGGCGACGACGGACGATCCCACCGCGGCCGACAGCACCGGTCCGGGCGACGCGCCGAGCTTCGAGGCGCTGTGCGCTTCGCCGGGCGTGATCTTCTGCGATGACTTCGAGGGCGGGGCCGATCCGGCGTGGCTCGAGGACGGCGGCGACGTGCGCTTCCCCGCCGGCGCCGCGGTGCCGGGCGTCGGCGAGACCGTCGTCGAACTCGCGACCTACGGCGAGCTGCAGAGCTCGAAGCTGATCTACGTCTTCCCCGACACCGACGAGATCTACATCCGCTTCGACGTGCAGTACGACCCGAGCTACGACAACACGGGCGGCAGCCACGGGCCGGTCCTGTCGGGCTCGATGTCGCCGCCGTGGGGCGCCTTCGGCACCGCCGGCATCAAGCCGTCGGGCGACGACTTCTTCGTCCTCAACTTCGAACCCAACGGCACGGTCGGCGACGGCGCGACGCACCACTTCTACGCGTACTTCGTGAACATGCTCGCCGACGGCGCGGGGGACTTCTGGGGCAACTACTTCGACTCGACGATGCAGCCGCCGCCGGAGATCGTCCCGGGGCAGTGGCAGTGCGTCGAGTACGGCATGACGCTCAACGACCCGGCGAGCGACGACGGACTCGCGGACTTCTGGTTCGAGGGCGTGCACCACGGCCACTTCGACGGCTTCATCTGGCGCACCGTGCCCGAGCTGCACATCAACACCTTCTCGCTCGACAGCTACAACCACTTCAACAATGGCCCGGTGCCGGCCGAGACCCCGAACCTGGTGCGCTACGACAACGTCGTGATCTCGACGCAACCGGTCGGCTGCCTCGCGGGGTGAACTCCATGCATCACACCGCGATTGCGTCCCTTCTCCTCTCCACGCTGGTGGCGTGCGGCGCCGCGGCCGACGAGGGGCCGAGCGCCGGCTCGACCACCGGTGCGTCGGCGACCGTCTCCGGCGGCGGCACGACGTCGGAACCGCCGGACTCGGCGGGCGAGGGGAGCACCGCGGCGTCCGGCGCCGAGTCGAGCGGATCGTCGCCTGCCGACAGCAGCGACGGCGGCACTGCCGTGCCCTGTGATCCCGACGCGCCGCTGCAGCTCGTCGACGCCGCGCTCGACGGCGAGACGATCGTCGTGCGCGGCTGCGGCTTCGGCACCAAGGCCCAGGCGGCGCCGCTGCACTTCGAGTCGTTCGACGCGCAGGCCCCGGGCACCGCGCCGACGGACTTCGGCTATCACGGCTACGGCGGCTTCGGCGGCACCGTCACCGTCGACGACGCGACGGCGGCGAGCGGTGATCGATCGCTGCTCCACCAGACCGGCCACGGTACGCCCGACGACGCGGGGATCCGCGAGTCGTTCCCCCACGTCGCGATCCACGGCTTCGCGGCCACCGAGCTCTACGTCACCTACCGCCTGCGCTTCGCGACCCACGGCATCGGCCGTGTCCGACAGCTCAAGTTCAATCGCGCGGGCATGGAGGTGCCCGGCGCCAACGGCAGCCCGTGCTACGGCGCGCTGCCCAAGTACTACGAGAGCTACTACCCCGACGGCGACGGCAGCGACGCACCGCTCGCCTTCGTGCAGGGGGGCATCATCCGCGCCGACGGCTCCGTCTACGAGGGTTGGGTGGGCGAGACCTTCGGCGCGGGTGCGCCGGCCTCGATCGCCCCCGAGACGTGGGTGCAGGTCGAGGCCTACTACCGCCTCGACGAGCCCGGCCAGGCCGACGGCGCCTATGTGACCCACGTCGATGGTCACCGCAATTTCGATCTGCACGACCTGCAGCTGCGCGACGATCCGCGGCAGCGGCTCGATTGTTCGTACCTCGTGATCGGGATCGACTATCACGTCGACGTCCCGCGCAGCGACGGCCTCTCGATCTGGTACGACGATCACTGGATCGACACGACGCCGGCCCGGGTGGTGATCGCGGACGCGGCCGAGTTCGATGCGGCGCGGATCCGCAGCCCGCAGCCGGCGCAGGCGTGGGAGTCGTCGGAGATCACCGCAGAGCTGCACCCCACAGGGTTCGCCCCCGGCGACGACGCGTGGGTGTTCGTCGTCGTCGCCGATGGCACGGTGTCGCCCGGGCTGCCCATCGTGATCCCGTAACCACGCGGCCCGCGGGCGAATTGCGGTCAGTACGTGCGCACGCGCATCACGTGCGACGTCTGATAGTTGTGGATGGTGAGGATCGCCCCCCAGAATTGCCGGGCCTGGAGGTTCTCCTTGCCGGACGGACCGCAGACGTAGTCCCACGGCGCGAAGCCGGCCTGGAATTCCACGCACCCCCAGAGCAACGGTGGACCGGACACGGCGCTGCCGATGCGCATGCCGATGTGCGTATACGTCAACCAGCCCCAGGTGCCGACGACATACGATTCGTTGGGCCACAGGTTCCAGTAGCTGCCGTCGTAGTGCAGGCGCGGCGTCTCGGCGGCTTCGTCGGGCCCGCCGAGCAGCGACGGGTCGACGCCGGCCTGCTCGAGCGCGGCGTGCAGCTCCGCGATGGCGCGGCCCTCGGGGCGGCCGACGAGATCGTCGTGGGCGGTCTCGTCACCGTCGACCTGCGGCGCCTCGCCGGGGTTGCCCGACAAGACCGCGCGGCCGCCGAACAGCGTCACGACCTCGTGGCCCGGCTCTGCGATCGACTCGAGCAGGGGTTCGCCGTCGTCGTCGGTGATGAGGGCCGTGCGGGTGGCGGCGTCGCGCTCGAGGCTGAACTCGATCGTCGCGCCGCCGACGGTGAAGGTGCCCGCGATGGCATCGGGATCGTAGGAGCGGACCTGGAGGCCGTCGACCGCATTCAGGTCGAGGTCGTCGGGCGGCGCGTCGCAGCCGAGCGGTGCACAGAGGATGCCCAGGGCGAGGAGGGCAGAGGTGGGGGAGGGACGATGGGTACGAGTTGTCATGGTGACGTCCTGTTCGAGCGGCGGGCTCACACGAGCCGCTTGCTGGGCGAAGTGTGGACGCACGGAGTTTCGATCCCGACGATGGCCGACGAATCGCACCGACCGATCGGCCACCGTGCGCGGCCGTCACTCGGCCTGCAGCGCGTCGAGCTTCGCGAGCGCCCGCGTCGCGTCGGCGCTGCCGAGCTCCGCGGCGCGGCGATAGGCGCGTCGGGCCTCGGCGTAGCGCAGGACCTTGAACGCCGCGTCGCCGAGCTGCAGGTGCGCGCGGGCGTCCTTCGGCGCGGCCGCGGCGGCCTTGGTCGCGAAGTCGAGGGCGCGCTGGTACTCGCCGCGATCGAAGTGGAGCTCGGCGAGCCCGCGTAGCGCGGCGGGCTCGCGGCGATCGGCGTCGAGCGCCCGGTGGAACGCGGCCTCGGCGGCCCGCTCGTCACCGCGGCGCAGCGCGGACCAGCCGTCGGCGGCGAACGTGCGGGCGCGCGGGCGTGCGTCGCTGTCGGCGGGTGCGGAACTCGGCGTGGTGACGACCGGTGGCGAGCTCGGCGATTCTGCGCTCGCGTCCAACGTCGGCACGATCGGCGTCGGCACGATCGGCGTCGGCGCCGTCGCGACCGTCGGGGCCGCGATCGGATCCCGCGCGAGGAACGGCAGACGATCGCGCTCTGCCAACAATCGCCGCGCCCGCTCGAGGGCCTGCGCCGGCGCGGCGGCCTCGGCCGGATCGGCGAGCGTCGCGAGCACCGCGGCGCCCTCGAGCTCCGGCGCCGTGAAGTCGCCGCGCGTGGCCCGGTCGCGGAGCACCGCGAGCTGGCCGTCGGTCTGCAGCGCGCGGGCCCGTGCCTCGGCGTCGTCGGGCACGAACAGCAGCGATGCGGCGTAGAAGTCCGCCGCGTAGCCGCGGCCCTCGGGCAGGCCCCAGTAGGCGTCCCCCAGCGCGCCGAGCTCGGCGGCGAATTCCTCGCGCAGCGCGAGCGCCCGGGCGCGCGCGTCGTGGTCGCCGAGCTGCTCGAGGGCGACGACGGCCTGCAGCGCGGTCTCCTGATCCGCGGCGGTCGGCGACGGATGGACGAAGTGCCGGGCCGCCGCGGCCTCGCGCGCCTCGTGCTCGAGCTGCTCGATCCGCGCGAGCAGGTCGGCATCGGGCGTGTTCGCGGCGATCATCGCCGCGATCGCGGCGCTCGTGGCCGCGAGCGCCACGGCGCCGCCCAGGGCGAACCACTGGCGCCGCCGCGAGTGCCGATCGGCCTCGAACGCGCGGACGAGCGCGGCCATGTCGTCGTACCGCGCCGCAGGATCGGGCTGCAGGCCGCGCTCGATCGCGCGGTGGAGCCACCGCGGCACCGCACCGGGGGTGGGCGGCGGCGGGGGCTGCCGCACGCGCGCGCGTAGACCCGCGATCGAGTCGGCGGCGAAGGGCCGCGCGCCGAACAGGCACTGGTACGCCGTGACGCACAGGCCCCATTGATCGGTGCGGGCATCGATCGTTCCGCCGTCGAGCTGCTCGGGCGCCATGTACGGCGGCGTGCCGAGCAGCGCGCCGGCCTCGGTGAGCATCGATCCCGCGTCGTGGGGGCGCCCCGCGAGGTCGCGCGTGTCACCGACCTCGCGCGCCAGGCCGAAGTCCAGCACGTGGGCCCGGCCGTCGGCGTCGACCATCACGTTGGCCGGCTTGACGTCGCGGTGCACGAGCCCGACGCGGTGCGCGGCCTCGAGTCCACGCGCGACCCCGACGAGGACGTCGCGGATCTCCGACCACGATGGGTTGCCGTGGGTCAGCCATGCGCCGAGGGTCTTGCCCTCGACCAGCGCCATCGCCACGTAGACCTCGTCGCCGTCGAGGCCGACGTCGTGCACGGCGACGACGTTGGGGTGCGACAGTCGAGCCAGCGCCTGGGCCTCGCGGCGCAGCCGTTGACGCAGCCGCTCGGCCCCCGGCGCGCGCGCATCGACGAGCTTGAGCGCGACCTTCCGATCCAGCTCGGGATCATAGGCCGCGTGGACGACCCCGAGGCCGCCGCGCCCGAGCACGCCGAGCACGACGTATCGCCCGCGGCGCACCGGCTCGCAGGGCGTACCGAACAGGCTCGCGCGGAGGCGGTCCCGCATCTGCGCCTCGGCGGCCGGCAGGCCGAGCGCGGCCGTGTCGGCGTCGTCGTCCACGGAGGCGAGCATGCGCGGTGGGAATCGTAGCACCGCGGCCCCGGTGATCGTCGGTCGGCCCTGGCAGCGCTGGATGCACCGCGCTAGCATGCAGACCATGGCATGTCGTGGGTGGATGATGGTGGTGGTGCTCGGTGTGGGTTGCGGCCCGGTCATCGACCCGGAGGGCACCAATTCGGGCTCGGCGTCGGAGTCGGGCGGCGACGCGTCCTCGGACACCGGTGTGCCGCAGCCGACCACCGACGACGTCGCCGACGTCGCGACCGGCACGCCGATCCCCGAGCCCGGGCCGGATCTCAGCGGGGACTATCTGCTGGCGCTGGCCGCGGTCATCGCCCCCGCGACGCCGCTGCAGTGGCGGGCGAAGGTCGTGCACGATCCGGCGACGGGCGCGGTGGCGATGGAGCTGCAGCCGCTGTCGCTCGACGTGCTGAGCACCACGACGCCGCGCGAGCCCATCGGCGATCCCTTCGTCGCGAACACGGTCATCGCCGCCGACGGCAGCTTCGCGATCGACCTGGGCGTCCTGCAGATCACGGGGCAGAGCAATCCCATCACCGGCAGCGACCTCGTCACGGAGGTCGCGATCGAGGGCGACGTCTTCGGCCGCGAGCTGTGGTGTGGCACCGCGACTGGGATGGTGACCGCGCCGCTGATGCTGGATCTGGCCGGGTCGACCTTCGCGTTCACGCCGATCGTCGGCGAGCTGCCGAACCCGGTGGTCTCGACCTGCGCGGGGTGAGTGGCCGAGCTCATCGGGAGACCGAGCGGAGCCCGACCACCGGTTGCATCACCATCGATTGCATCACTGATTGCGCGGGTGGTATTCAGTGATGTCATGCGCACCACGATTTCGCTGAGCGACGGCCTGGCGCGTGACGTTCGGCGTCGGGCGGCGGCGCAGGGCGTGAGCGTCTCCGCGTTCATCGAAGGGCTCGTGCGCTCGGCGCTGCACGCGCAGACGAACCCGCCGGAGGCACCGGAGTTCCGCCTGGTGACGTTCGACGGCGGGGGTGTGCGCGACGGCATCGATCTCGATCGAGCGGCGCGCGTGCTCGAGGACGATGACGCCGCGTCGCTGCTCCGGGCGGGTCGCTGATGTTCCTGCCCGACGTCAACGTGCTGGTCGACGCGCATCGCGTCGATGCCGAGCGCCACGATGAGAACGCCCGATGGCTGACGGAGAGGGCTACCGGTACGCAGCCGTTTGCGATCTCCGAGCTGGTGATCTCCGGCTTCCTGCGGGTGGTCACCAGCCGTCGCATCTTCAAGGTACCATCGACGACCGAGGTCGCACTCGAGTTCGTCGACCAGATCACCGCGCGTCCCACGTGTCGACTGGTTCGACCCGGGCCACGCCACTACGGCATCTTCGCCGACCTATGCCGGAAACACGCGCTCGTGGGTGGGCTCGTCGCGGTTGCTTACCACGCTGCTTTGGCGATCGACCTCGGCTGCACCTGGGACAGCAACGACACCGACCTCGCGCGATTCGAAGGCCTGACGTGGCGTACACCATGACGCACGGCGGTGGCTCGCGGGCAATGGCGAGTCGTGCCCCGGTCGCGTTGATCCTGGTCGTCGGCTGTGCGAGCCCGTCGGACGACGACACGCCCGCGATGACCGGGATCGGATCCGTCGGGGACACGCAGGGCAGCACCACCGGCGCGTCGACCACGAGCGACGGGACGGTCGCGAGCACCGCGGACACCACCGACCCGAGCTCCGACGGCAGCGGCGATGGTCCGGTGTTCGATCTCGGCGACGCCACCGCGACCGGCGTCGACTGCACGCCGGTGTCCGCCGACGAGCAGACCTGCGACGGCATCGACGACGACTGCAACGGGTTCGTCGACGACATCGACGCGGCCGGCGACGGCATCTGCGATTGCCTCGAGATCGCGCTGTTCGGTCAGCCGGGATCGCTCGCGTCGTCGCAGTTCGTCATGTGGCTCAACCTGCAGGGCACCAGCACCGAGCGGATCGATCCGGCCGTCGTCGACGCGCAGACCCTCGCCGCGTACGACGTCATCATCATCGATCAGCTGTCGCGGGCGTATGCCCCGGCCGAGGCCGCGGCGTTCTCCGATTGGGTCGAGGGCGGCGGCGGCCTGATGGCGATGACCGGGCACACCGCCGACCCGACGTCCGCGCAGACCTGGCCCAACGGCCTGCTCGCGGCGTTCGAGCTCGCGTACGCGGGGCCGCTGCTGAACGGGCCCGTCACCGACTTCCCGCCGCACCCGATCGGCGCCGGCCTGACGTCGGTCACCTTCGCTGGCGGCTTCGCGGTCACCGAGACCAACGCCGGCGTCAGCGACGTCGTCGGCCAGCTGTCCGAGGGCCCCGTCGCCCGCGCGCGGAGCTTCGGCGACGGCAAGGTCTTCGTGTGGGGCGACGAGTGGATCGAGTACGACTCCGAGTGGTCGTCGATGCCGGAGATCACGCAGCTGTGGGTCAACGCCCTCGACTGGCTGCGACCCGCGGACCTCTGCGCCCCGCCGCCGGGCTGACGCCACCCTTGGTGTATGCTCGATCCCCGATGCGGGATCTGGCCCGAGGCCTCGCGGCGCTGGTGCTCGTCGGTTGCGGCGATCTGCACCCGTTCGCCGACGGCAGCGCGTCGGCGTCGGGCGGCGCGTCGGCGTCGGGCACCGACTCGTCGGCGGCGAGCTCGGGCGCGGCGGTCGACACCGACGGCGCGGACGGACCGAGCGGCCTCGTGTACGTGCGTTGCCCGCGGACGCGCACGCCGCTCGAGGTCACCGCCGACGTCACGAAGAACGGCGAGGTCGTGTCCGCGACCCGGACGTTCCACCACACCGACGTCTACGACGTGCTACCCAGCGCGCTGCGGACCGCGGGCGTGCTCGCACCGTGCGATCTGGTGCTGCGCGACGACGACGGCACCGAGTCGATCCTCTTCGATTGCACGACGGGATCCACCGAGGCCGACTCGTGCGCGGCGATCGATCCCGCGGTGTCGCACGACGGCACGCGCGTGGCGTTCGCCGTGTTGCACGGCTCCATCGGCCACCACTCCGAGAACGTCGCGGCCCAGGCCCTCGATCCCGCGGCGGACGAGGGCAACGCGAGCCAGGGCGCGACCGTGCCCAACCCCGCGCTGTCCCCCGTGCGCGGCGACATCCACATCGTCGATCTCGTCACCGGCGAGGCGGTGATCGCCGAAGGGGCCGAGGGCGAGCTCCGGCGCGCGCCGAGCTTCCTGCACGACGGGCGGCTGATGTTCACCGCGAACGTCGTCGGCGAGCTCGCGACGGTCGTGCGGTCCGGCGGCGGCCAGTCGGCGGGCGACGCCGAGGTCACCGACGTCTGGGCGATGGACCTCGACGGTCGCGACGTCGTGCGGCTCGGCGCGCACACGATGACGTCGAGCCGCGCGCCGCTCCAGCTCGTGGACGGACGCGTCGCGGTGGTCGCGACCCAGCGCATCGGCATGCTGCCGTACCGCTACACCAACGGGGCGCCGGGGTCCCCCGGGGCGCTGCCCAACATCCACCACGTCTACGCGCAGGACCCGGACGGCGCGCGCTTCACCGCGCTGTTCGGACAGCACACGCACCTGGTCGTCGGCGCGTTCGAGCACAGCGCGGCGGTGGGTCTGGCCCAGCTCGGCGATGGTCGCCTGGTGTTCGTCGAGGGTGGCGACGTGTCGGGCGCCGGGGCGTTGCGGGCCTTCGCGCCGGACCCCGAGGGACGCGAGGGCCCAGCGCCCCACACCGTCGATCCCGCCGACGTGTTCCGTCCGAGCGACATGGTCGATCTGGCGCCGTGGGCCGGCCAGGGCTACGGCTTCTCGGCGAGCATGCCGGCGCCCGAGCTCAGCGTGCCCGGCTACGCCGATCCCCTCGCGCACGCCGGGTTCCTCCGCGATCCGGTGGGCGAGCCCGGCTTCGCGATGCTGGTGACGTGGGTGAAGGGCGCCTGCAGCAACAACGCGAACAACGGCGACACCGCGCTCTACGGATACCCTCCGCCGCCCGCGACCAGCGGCGCGTACGGCCTCGCGCCACTGAACGCCCTCGAGTGGCTCGGGCGCGACAACCCCGGCTGCGACGCCGGCATCTACCGCGGCCTCGCGTCGGGCATCGAGCACCCCGCGGCGCTCGACGTCGTCGTCGACACGCCGGAGTTCCACGAGTTCATGCCGACGCCCGTCCGCCCGTTCGCGGCGCTGCACGGGCAGGCGACGCCGGATCCGATCGCGTCGTCGCACCGCCGCGCCGTGCCCAGCGACGCGCTCCCGCTCGCGACCCCGTTCGCCCTGCTCGGCGGCTCGTCGCTGCTGCAGCACGAGACCCGCAGCTTCGAGGGCAACCTGTTCGGCAGCGAGCTGCACTGGGCGCTGCAGGGCGCGCAGACCTCCGACTGGGTCGACGACGACGTGTGTGGTGTCCGCATCACCGCGCTCATGGCGAACCGACGCGACGATGGCAGCGGCGAGGGCACCGGCGACGCGCAGACCCTCTTCAACGCGCTGGGCCACCGCGCGGTGGTGCTCGCCGAGCTGCCGGTGCGCAAGTTCGACGGTGGCGTGCCCGTGCTCGATCCCCTCGGGGATCCCGACACGTCCTTTCGCGTGCGCGTGCCCGCCGACACGCCGCTGCTCGTCGGGGGCCTCGACTGCGAGGGCCGCAGCCTGTCGTCGTCGCAGGTGCCGTTCTCGCTGCGGCCCGGCGAGGACCGGACGTGCGGCGGCTGCCACGTGCGATCGGGCCTGGCGCTGCGCTTCGACGAGACCGCCGCCGCGGGCCAGCCACCGCTGCTCGCGGGCGAGGGTACGGTGCAGCTGCTCGCCGGTGGCGGCGGCGATGCGGTCGAGACCGAGACCGTCGCGGGCTTCGGGGCGACCTGGGAGTTCGAGCGCGACGTGTGGCCGATCCTGCAGAGCCGCTGCGTCGAGTGCCACGGCGGTGACGCGCCCGCGGCCGGCCTCCCGCTCGATCTGCCCGGCGGAGAGACGGGGTCGACGTGGTGGCGACTGGCCGCCGACTATCCGCAGCAGTACGTGCCGCCCGAGCAGCAGACGGTGCCGGGCGTGCTGCGCAAGCCCCAGTTGTCGCGCTTCGTCCGGTTCCTCGCGGCGCGCGGCAGCCTGCTCTACTGGAAGGCCGCGAACGCGCGGCTGGATGGCCGCACCGACGCCGACTTCCCGGACGGCGAGGACGTCGACTTCGGCGCGGATCACCCGAGCGCGATCACACCTGCGGAGCTCCGCACGCTGGCGCGGTGGATCGATCTCGGGGCGTCCTTCGGCGCCGAGGCGCGCGGCGACGCGGCCAAGCCGATCGTCGTCGCGCGGATCGACGCCGCCGCTCCCGACACGCTGGTCGTGGGCATGACGGACGTCGGCGCGGGGATCGACGCCGATGCGCTGGTCGTGCGCTGGTCGCAGGACGGCGCGGCGTGGACGGATCTGCCGGTCCCGAGCGCGACGGTCGGCACCGTCGAGGTGGGGCTCGGCGGCGTGCCGCAGGACGCGACGCTGCGGGTCACGCTGCGCGACGCGGCGGGGAACGTCGCCGCGATCGAGCGGACACGGCCGGCGCTGATCGAGGACTGATCGCGGGACGCCTGTTCTACCGAGCGCCGTCCACTAGCTCGCTGACCCTCACCGCGCGGCGCGCACGCTCGATTCGGGGCGGTGCTTCAAGTTCGTCGACGGTGAATGGCACCTGGTCGTAGGTCTGGCCGTCGAGGTCGCGTCCAGCAATCTTTTTGCGCAACCCCCCCCATTGCTTGAAGAAGAAGGGGACGCCAGCGGCGACGCACTGGTCGCGAACGGAGAGCACCCACTCCTTCTTCATCGGGCGTGCGCCGGGCCCGCTCTCGCCGCCAACGATAACCCAGTCGATCGCGTCAAGGTCGAGCGTACCCAGGTCCTCAAGGAGCGGCTCGACGGATAGGAAACGAACGCCAGCTCGAGCGCGCCGTAGCTCGTCAATACGAGGCAAACCGTACTTTCGATCCTCGACACTTACTCCCAACCATATATGCCGCCGCTCAACGAGCGGACTGGGGAAGCGGTTCGTTATCGCGCGAAGTCGATCGGCTCGCTTTGTTAGTACCTGGTAAACATGCCAGTCTGCGAGGTTCATGACGTCGAAGACAAGCCGGACGTAGTGCTCTGGCACACCATGCTGAAACAGATCGCTCATGGAGTTGACGAAGACTAGGCGAGGACGTGACCAACCCAGCGGTTCCGGGAGCTTCTCAGGAACCAAGCGAAGGTCAAAGCCCTGGCCGTAGGGGTGATCTGGAACACCACGCCAGCGTTCGGCAAAGGTCTCAGCGTAGCAGTGCTTGCATCCCGGGGACACCTTGGTGCACCCGCGGACCGGGTTCCAGGTCGCGTCGGTCCACTCGATCGTGCTCCCGTCGCTCATGGCAAGCCCTCCTGTCTCCGGTAGCACCTCTGGCGGACGTGCGCAAATTCTCGGGGTGCGTCACGTGCGCCATTTTCGTCCTCGGTCGAGGAATAGCTGTCGAGCGGGCCGAACGAGATCCGTCTCCAGGACACGAGCCCCGCCGCGTCGCGGCTTGCCGTCCTTGTCGGTGAGTTCGATCTCGCCGAGGCGCCCAAGTGCGCGCACGACGTCACCGACGTGTTCGCGCGACGCGGGCGTGTGGTTGCACACCGACTCGAAGAAGCTCTGGAATGACGTCCCATCGTGCTCGAGGCTCGCGATCGCCTTCGGAATATCCTCCATCAGCGCGTCTTGTGTGGCCGACGCAGCTGCGTCGTCGAAGGCGAAACTCGCCTGACCCGTAACAGCGGGATCCTCAGATGGAGCGTATCCCAGCATGTGAAGGCCAGATCTGCCATAGTGTTGGAACGTGTTCTTGAGCGCCCAGTGGAGTTTCGTCATCTCGTCGCGGGCCCTTGCGTGCATTGACAGATGGACGAGCCAGTAGTCTCTTGTGGATGCTTCAGATGCGATGAAGAACGGAGTGTAGAACGACGCGCCGCTTCCGCGAGCGAGGTCGTCCGAAAGCGCGCTCTGCGCCAGGCGTCTCCATGCCGGCGTGTTCTTTGCCACAAGGATGTCATCGAGTGAGCTCTCGACCTCGCTAAGCCCAGATCTCAGGAGAGTCTCGCGAAAGCTGCGAGAGTCTTGCATGTAATCGAATAGCCAGTCCGCTGCAATTGTGATTATTACTTCAGCATGAGGAAGACTGGTGAGAATGTAACGGATTAGAGAGAGTGGAACTTCTGAGTATCCATACTGATCGAGGAGGAATATCGCTCGGCGTGCGCGCCCTCGAGACTTTATTGACTGAATGATTGTCTCAGCGTGCTCGATGAAGTCTCCATTGATTGCATGGATGTGCGATCTTTTGTCATTCGGGCGGAAGCCTCGCTCTTTCAGAACGTTGCAGAGATATGCGAAGGCTTGAGCCTTGCGCTCGATGAAGAAATACTCTACGTCCAGGTGGAAGCCTTGTTTCGTTCGCAGCGCCTGAGCAGCCACGCTCGCCTCCCGCATCGCATCGAGCATGATCAGCGGCGACCCGGACAACGACGCCCCTCCTCGGCTGATGTAGGCGCCCCCTCCAGCGAAACCGTCAACCAGGGTGAGCCGGAAGTGCTCGACCTTCGGGTTAGAGGTCAGTACGGCGACATACGCTAGAAGATACCTGCGGAGAACCTCATGTTTGGCAAGGCTATGCGCCTCCAGCGTCGGAGGTGGTTCGCCGATGGCCCAGTCATAACCCTTCCTTGGCACGGCATGCACCATAGCACACCTGAGCCGGATTGGAACCGTGTGCCGCATTACCGACGGACGGGACGAACTCTCCGGGGGCTCGTGCTGGAGGCAGCGAAGCTGGCCAGCGGGTCAGGCTTGCTACCCCCGACGCAGCATGCTCGACGTCGGTATGGTTGGGCTTGCGACGCGGAGCCGGGAGCTTTCCCCAGAGGCCCACCGAATTCTCGCCGAGTGGCCCTCAGGGACTGGGGAGCTGGGTTGCGTGACCAAGTCGCCGCGGCGAAAGGCGCTTAGTACCCTCCTCGGCTCACACCGCAAGCACAGCGACCGCGGCCGGCCGGTCGCTGAACGTCAGTGACAACGGCGTGCGAGTTCGGCGGCCCTCGTGCCCCACTCCCCGAGCCAGGGTGACCTCCTGCGGGTCTGGCCGACCGTGTGGCGGCGCCGCACGGTTCTGGCCGATCCTCTAGCCACCTCCGAGCCTCTGCACGAGGGACGTGAAGGGGCATGTGCGCCCCTCGACCCGGCGGTTGCGGTGATGACACGCGGTGGTGGGCGGTGGGGTCCTCGGAGGCTGGGCGTTGGGCGGGGGTCAGTCTGACGGTGACGGAGCCACGACTGCCGACCCTGCTGCAAGCGGCCTTCGTCGACGCGGCGACGACGACAGTTAGTCCCGCGTCGATCGACAGACACACCACCGGCGCTACGACGCAGCCCTACTCAGAGACGCGGGCCGTCGTCGGCGTCGCCGAGATTCTCGATCTCGCCGGCGGCAGACCTCCGCGACGGCCTCGCGGTTCAGCCCGATTGCCAGAGGCTATTGGGGCTCGAGCCCTCGCGCGATCACGTCGTCGGCGGCAAGCCCTCGCCCTCCGCGGTGCGGTGCAGGTGGCCGGATGGCGCCGCCATCGCGCCATCGGACGAACTCGGCGCCGACGCCGACCTCCCCAACCTGCAGTGGGGATCTGGGATCGGCGGCTGGGATCGTGAGACCCTCTACGTCGTCGACTTCAGCGCCGACCGCCTCTTCGAGGTCCAGGTCGGCGTCACCGACAAGCCCAGGAGTTATCCATGAGCCAGCTTCGATCCTCCATCCTCGGCGCCGTCGTCGTCTCCTTCGCGTGCGGTAGCAAGGACCCGAGCCAGGGCGAGACCGGCTCGACCTCGAGCGGCTCGACCGGCGCACCGACGAGCACCGATCCCTCGGCGACGACCACCAGTCCCGGGACCACGAGCATCGATGAGACCGGCCCGTCGACGACCACCGAGGCGGTCGACACCTCGACCAGCGGCGACTCGACCGGCGACACGCCGATCGTCCTCGACGGATCGTGCCCGCTCGAGACCCGCGTCGGCGGCTTCACGCTGCTCGCCGAGGCCGACTACACCGCGTTCAGCGGCACGGTGGCCGACGGTGTCGTCCCGGTCACGGTGCTCGAGCTGGTGGGCGAGGGCGCAGGGTGCACGCTGCTGCGCCGCAACAACCCGTTCTGCGATCCGCTGTGCACGCCCGGCACGACGTGTGACTTCGACGGCACCTGCATCCCGTATCCCGCCAACCACGACGTCGGCGTCGTCGAGGTCTCGGGGCTCCTGCAGGCGGTCAGCATCGACCCCACGCCGCCCAACTTCAACTACTTCGACACCCAGCTCCCGCACCCCGCGTGGGATCCGTCGTCGCCGATCGTGCTGACCGCGGCGGGCGGTGACTACGAGCCGTTCGAGCTCCACGGCCTCGGCGTCACGATGATCGAGCCCACCGCGGACATGCTCACGCTCGCGGCCGACGAGCCGCTGCCGGTCGAGTGGACGGCGGGCGACGGCGAGGCGCGGGTGTTCGTCTCGCTCAACGTCGATCAGCACGGCCTGACCCCGGTCACGCTCTTCTGCGAGGTGCCGGACACCGGCTCGCTCGAGGTGCCCGCCGATCTCATCACGTCCTTCCTCGAGTTCGGCATCTCGGGCTACCCGGTCGCGCACTACTACCGGCAGACGTCCGACTCGGTCGAGATCGAGCCCGGCTGCGTCGAGTTCCTGGTGCGCACGCACCAGCAGACGGCGCTGTCGGTCGAGGGCCACACGCCATGCGACTCGCCCGACGACTGCCCCAAGGGCCAGACCTGCGACTTGGTGCTGCAGACCTGCATGTGATCGCCGACCCTCGAGTGACCGTCGTCCGCCGCTACGCCGGCGGAGGCTCGCTCGGGGCGCACGTCGACACCCCGGCGCCGCTGATCAACCCATCGAACGGCACCTCGGGGATGATCTCGGTGATGTCCTGCTCGCCGTTGTCGTCGCTGTCGTCGTAGTCGATGTGGTTCACCTCGCTGCGGCTGAAGTTCGAGTCGCTGCCGGTGAAGAAGTAGAAGTCGCCGCCGTAGGCCGCGAAGGCGAAGGCCGTCGACGCGTCGATCCCGATTAGATCGATCTGGCTCAGCGTGGCGCCAGAGCTCTTGTCGAGCTCGACGAGCTTGGCCGGGACCGAGTCGACGAACGCGAACAGCCGCGCGTCGCCGGTGCCGGTCAGCTCCGCGCGGTTGAAGTCGGTCGGGTACGAGCCGATGACGTCGACGGCGTCGGTGTCGACCTCGAAGAGCAGGCCGACGCCCGGGCTGTCGATGCCGCCGAAACTGATTCGATGCCCGAACAACGAGTCGCAGGGGTTGTCGACGGACTCCGACACGAAGCCCATGCCGAAGTTCGTGATCGCCAGCTCGGGCGGCGGCACGAACCCCGGGTTGTTGCAGGCGACCGGCGCGTTGATGTCGAGCGTGTGCAGCGTGCCGTCGTTGAACTGCAGCCACGCCAGTCCGTCGCGATCGAGCGACATCGAGAAGAACTGCGGCGTGGCGCAGCCGGGCAGGGCGATCAGGTCGACGACCAACTCGAACTCCAGCGTCGGGGGATCGAACGCCCAGAGCTCGCCGGTCGTGGTGACCACGTGGATGCGCTCGGTGTTCTCCGCGCACGGGCACAGCGGCGGCGGCAGGTCGGGGAGGTCGAGCTCGGGCGTCCCGACGTCGAACGTGACCGGCGGGGGTCCCTCGCTGGCCTCACCCGATCCACTGCTGTCCGCGGTGGTGACGTGCGTGGCGTGGCCAGTCGTGGCGCTCGGCTCGGTGTCCGAGCTCGACCCCGAGCCCGATCCCGAGCTCGACCCCGAGCTCGACGTCAGCGCGTCGCTCGAGCCCGTGCTCGAGCTCGACGCGGCCTCGCCCGACTCGGACGCGCACGACCACAACAAAGGCGCTGCGAACGCCCAACGACGAACCACCATCTTCGAACCCCCCCGCCGAGTCTGGGCGCCTGTCGGCCCCACGGCAAGCGATGGACGCGGGGTCGGGAACCCGTGGGACCCCTCGGGCGAAGCTGCGGGGGAGCCCCGCCGATGTCGCAGCGCCGCGTTCGATCCCGTCGTCCTCGAGAGCTGGCCCGCCGCCCCGCGGCGCTGCTGTGCGGCGCGCTCGCGCTCGCGTGCGCGCCGGCCGATCGCGGTGCACGCGGCTCGGGCAGCGCCGGCGGCATCACGCAGGCCGAGGCCGGGGGCTTCGGCGACGAGGGCGCGACCGAGGTCGGTGACGACGGGTCCGCGCCTGGCAGCGACGGCGCCTCCGACTCGGGCGCGCCCGCCGAGGGCGGTCCCAGCGGAGGCGGCGGGGTGTTCGACGTCGGCGGCGGTGAAGGGGGCGACACGGGCCCGGTCGTCAACGACGACGAGTGCCAGAAGATCGACTTCCTGTTCGTCATCGACAACTCCGGATCGATGGCCAACGAGCAGGCCGCCCTCGTCAACAGCTTCCCTGGCTTCATCGCGGCGATCGGCGCGACCGTCAACGCGCAGAACTACCAGCTGATGGTGATCGACACCGACGAGGCGAGCACGGGCCTGTGCACCGAGCTCTGCGGCACGTTCCCGACCTGCTTCGGCACCGCGTGCAACACGATCCCGGAGCCGACCGCCTGCGACATGACGCTCGGCGGTGGCGTGATCAAGAACGCCAAGGGCGTGCCATGTGACGTCGACGGCGACGCGCGCTACCTGACCGAGGACCAGACCGATCTCGCCGAGACCTTCGCGTGCATGGGGAAGGTCGGCATCGGCGGGCAGGACATCGAGCGACCGATGGAGGCGATGCTCGAGGCCGTCGGCGCGCAGGCCCAGGCGGGGGCGTGCAACGCCGGCTTCGTCCGCGACGACGCGATCCTCGTGGTCACGTTCATCACCGACGAGGAGGACGACGGTGACTCCTTCGGCGATCCGACGGCGTGGCGGGACGCGCTCGTCCAGGCCAAGGGCGGCAACGAGGCGGCGATCGTCGTGCTCGGCCTGGTCGGCGACTCCGACGTGCCCGGCGGCGGCTGTGGTCCCCTGGGCCTCGCCGAGCCCTCGCCGCGGCTGCGCGCCTTCGCCGAGTCGTTCGGCTTCGGGTCGTGGGGGTCGATCTGCAGCCCCGACTACGCGCCGTTCTTCGACGACGCCGTGGCGGTGATCGACTCGGCCTGCGAGATCTTCGATCCCGAGGGCTGACGATTGCCCCAGCGCGCCGTCGATCGTCGAGGTCCTCCTCGGCACTGCCAGTGACGTGAACCTGACGTTGCATTGCGCCCTCGCCCTCGCCCTCGCCCTCGCCGCCGAACCAGTCTCGCCCCCTGCCGGGGCGCCCCCGCCGACGACGAAGGTGGAGGTCGTCGGCACGATCACGACCCCGCCGCCTCCGCCCGTCGTCGAGCCGAGCGCAGCGCGCCGCACGTCTGCACGGAAGCTCGTCGTCGCGGGGGGCAGCACGTTGCTCACGACGTACCTGGTGACGACGGTCTATGGCGTCGTGACGATCGACAAGGCGCGCAAGACCACGACGGACTGGGCGGGCAACGAGAGCGCGATCGATCACCGCGGCGTCGGTCTGGGCCGCTCGCTGTTGGTGCCGGTCGTCGGTCCGTTCCTCGCGATGCACTACACCCGCGCCGCGACCTCGCGCTGGCTCGAGCTGTTCAGCGGATCGGCCCAGGTCGCGGGGCTCGTGCTCACGGTCGTCGGTGCCGTGCGACTGCGCCGATCCGGCAAGTCGCAGCGGGTCGCGATGACGGCGGACGCGTCGGGCCGCGGCGCGATGCTCGGCGTGTCCGGGCGGTTCTAGTGGGGCCGGGCGCAAGGTGTGCTCAAGGTCCGCTTGCTACAAGCCAAGGGGTGTCGACCACCCAGGGAGCGAGCGACGGATGACGACGGAGAACCGCGGTGCAGATGCGTGCAGCGACCATGGGCTGGGGCCCGATCTCGGGCGGCGACGCGCGCTGTGGATGCTGGGCGCAGGCCTGGCGGTGACGGCCTGTGGCGCGGCCTCGTCCGATGACGACAGCAGCGGGAGCAGCGGTGACGGCACCGGCGGCTCCGGCACCACGGATGCCGGCTCGAGCTCGGGTGGCACCTCCGAGTCGGGCAGCTCGAGCTCGGGCGAGGTCGCCGACACCGGCAGCACCGGCGCGTGCGGCTCGGCGACGGCGTGGGCCACCGGCGGCACCGCGGCGATGACGATGAAGTCCTGCTACCCCGATCCGTTCGCGGCCGCGCCGGCGACGTGCACCTTGATCTGCTCGACGACGGAGGGCCCGTGCACGACCGAGACGACGATCGAACGCGAGGACGTCAGCGAGGGCTACACCGGGCTGCCGGTGCGCATGGGTCTGCGCTTCGTCGACGAGGACTGCAACCCGGTAGTCGGCGCCTCGGTGCAGATCTGGCACACGAAGCTGACGGGGGTCTACTCCGGTGTCACGCCCAGCGGCATGATGTGCTACGGCGACGAGCCCGACGCCGAGGACGAGATGTTCTTCCGCGGCAGTCAGACCACCGACGCCGACGGCGTGGTGTACTTCGACACGTGCTTCCCCGGCTAGTACTCCGGCCGCGCGGTGCACGTCCACTTCCAGGCCCAGATCGACGACAGCTCGTGGATCGTCTCGCAGCTGCTGTGGGACGACGCCATGGTCGCCGAGGTGTTCGCCGCCCACGCCGAGTACCAGGGCTTCGGCCAGCCGGACACGACCAACGACACCGACAACGTCATCGGCGGCGAGGACGACAAGTCGCCGTACCTGTTCGACGTGCAGCGCATGCCCGATGGCGCGATGCTGGCGAGCAAGACGATCACGATCCGCAGCGGCGGGCCGGGCTGCACCGCGGCGGGCAGCGGAGGTGGTGGGCCGGGCGGCCCGCCGGGCGGCTGACGGCCGGGCGCTCAGCCCGAGCGCTCGAACTCGTCGGTGTCGTGGGCGCAGAAGACCTGCACGTGCTCGCCGTGGCTGCGCGCGACCTCGGTGAGGCGCGCCTGGTTGTCGAGCCGCGCGCGGTTGTCCGCCGCGAGGAAACGCTGGTAGCCGCGCAGCACCCACGGGCACCGCGGCTGGTCGGCATGGACCTCGCCGCGGTGGAAGTACGCGTCGCCGGCGTGCAGCAACCACCGCCGCGCCGAGGGATCGGCGCCGTCGGGCTCGCCGGTGTCGATGGCGATCCCGCTGTGGCCCATCGAGTGGCCGCACAGCGGCAGCATGAGGATCTCGGGCGGCAGGGTGTCGAGGTTGCGCACGGCGGGGAAGCCGAACCACGCCTCGCCGTCGCTGCCGTAGCGGCACCACTTGGGTCGATGGGCCCACTGCACGGGGCGGTAGCGCATGCGATCGTGGAAGCCGGGCCGCTCCATCGCGCGGGTGAACTCCGCCTCGGCGACGTGGACGCGCGCGTGGGGGAAGTCCGAGAGGCCTCCGACGTGGTCGAGATCCATGTGCGTCAGCACGATGTCGCGGACGTCCTCGACACGGAAGCCGAGGGCCTCGATCTGTCCGGCGGCGGTGTGCGCGGGTTCGAGGCGCGGCCGCACCGTCGAGACGAAGAACCCGCCGAGACGACCGCGCGGATCGGCGACGTCGGCGAGGCCGAACCCGCTGTCGACGAGCACCAGGCGATCGGGCAGCTCGAGCAACAGGCAGTGGCACACCAGGTGGTGGTGCAGCGCGCCGCGGCCGTAGATCAGCCTGCCGCCCAGCGGCGTCATCCGGCCGCAGTCGAGGTGACGCACGCGGATGCTCACGGATGGATCATCCCCGCGTGCTCCCCGGGGGCGCCCGCCCGCTCCTGATCGAAGTTGATGGCGTAGATGGGGTAGGGGATGACGATGCCGTCGCGGGCGAAGCGGGTCGCGAGGCGCTTGATGCACTCGTGTCGGATGACCAGGCTCTCGCGGAATCCGACGGCGCGCAGGTGCAACGTCAGCTCGATGCCCGAGTCGGCGAAGCGGCGGTAGCGGACGAAGGGCTCGTGGGTCGGCACGCTGCCGGCGATCTCGGCCATGATCTCGCGCCCGACCGCGCACGCGGCAGCCTCGACCTGCTCGAGGTCGCTGCGGTAGTGGACCTGCACGTCGATGAGCACGCCGACCTCTGGGGTCGGCAGATCGAAGTTGGTGATCACCTCGGCGCCGAGCTTGGCGTTGGGCACGATGACCGTCGCGCTGGTGAGCAGCCGTCGCAGCCGCGTTGCCCGCCAGCCGATGTCCTCGAGCACCGCCTCCTCGCCGTCGCCCAGGCGCAGGATGTCGCCGACGCGGATGTTGCGGGCGATGGTCATCTGCATCCCGGCGAACACGTTGGCCAGGGTCTCCTGCAGGCCGAGGGCGACCGCGAGGCCGCCGATCCCGAGCGTGGTCAGCATCGGCGCCACCGAGATGCCGAAGTTGCCGAGCAGGAGCACCAGGCCGACCAGCATGATGAAGATGCGGACGACGTTCTGGACCACGCCGGTGACCGGCGAGGCCTGACCGGGACGCGCGGGGACGATCGCGACGAGCAGCCGCACGACGACCTCGGCGAACCACACCGTGATCGAGATGATGAGGACCGACGAGAGCACGTCGGCGCCGAGCTCGGCGACGTCCGGGTCGACGTGGACGACCAGCAGCGCGAGGTAGAACCCGCCGAGCGTCGCCCAGAGCACCACGGGGCGGCGCAGCGAGCGGATGATGTCCTCGTCGAGGGTCGAGGCGGTGCGCCGCTCGAGCATGACGGCGAGCCGCTCGAGCGCGAAGGTGCGGAAGAGCTGGCCGGCAGTCGCCGCCAGCAGCACGATCACGAAGGCGGCGAGCCACGAAGCGTTCTGCTGCGCCATCGTCCAGAGATCGTCCACGTCCGTCGTCGTCCTCGGCGGCGACCTTACCACGGCCGCGCGCCGCAGCGCCTCGACGGCGGCCGCTGGCGGTCGGCGTGGAAATTCCCGCCGAGAAGGCGGAAGGTGGGCCCATCATGGCGAGAGAGAGCCTCGTGTTGTCCGCGCAGTTCCCCGCGTCCGTGGCCGAGATCCACGACGCGTGGCTCGACCCCAAGGCCCACGCGGCGATGACCGGCGCGCCGGCGTCGATCCGCGACGACGGCAGCTTCGTCGCGTGGGACGGCTACATCACCGCCCGGACGCTCCTCGACGAGCCCGACAGCATCGTGCAGACCTGGCGCACCACCGAGTTCCCCGCCGACGCGCCCGACTCCCAGGTCGAGCTCGCCCTGGCCGCCGTCCGCGGGGGCACGCGCGTCACGATCACGCACACCAACATCCCCGCCGGGCAGGCGGGCGCGTACGCGGGCGGCTGGGAGGACTACTACTTCACGCCGATGCTCCGGTGGTTCGAGGGGGCGGGGTCGGTGAAGGCGGTGACGAAGCCCGCGACGAAGAAGACGCCGGTGAAGAAGAAGGCGGCGCCGACGAAGAAGAAGGCGGCGCCGACGAAGAAGAAGGCGGCGCCGACGAAGAAGACGGCAGCGCCGGTGAAGAAGAAGGCAGCGCCGGTGAAGAAGAAGGCAGCGCCGGTGAAGAAGAAGGCAGCGCTGGCGAGGAAGGCGGCGGCGCCGGTGACGAAGAAGGCCGCGAAGCGGAAGCGCGCCTGATCGCCGCCGGAGTGCCGAACGCGTAGTGCCGATCATCATCGGCGCACTGGGGGACCACGGCCGCGGTGCCTGGGGCTGCGATCGCACCTTCTCGGCCGCCCGACGCCAGGCTAGCCTGCCCGCCATGAAGCTCACCCCGTGGATCGTGGCGTCGCGCACCTTCGTTGGACTCGGGCTCGTGCTCACCGCGTGTGGCGGTTCGGGCTCTGGCGACGGCACGGCGACCGAGGGCGCGACCACGGGCACCGACACCGGCACGGCGAGCAACCCCTCGACGTCGGTGACGCAGGGCACGACGACCGACTCCGCGTCGGGTCCGAGCACGACGATGACGACGGGCGCCGACACGTCGACGACGAGCGACACGGCGACCGGGAGCACGGGGAGCAGCAGCAGCGGCGCCGACGAGAGCAGCAGCAGCAGCGGCGGTGACACCGGGCCGGTCGTGCCGCCGTGCCCGTACGAGCCGGTCGCGGGGCCCAGCGGCTGGGCGCTCGAGATGGTCGCCGAGGACGTCGAGGAGCCGATGTTCGCGCTGGGCCACCCCGAGGAGCCCGATCGACTGTTCGTGCTCGAGCGCGCCGGCACCATCGAGATGATCGAGCCCGGCACGACCACGCCGGTGGTGCCGAGCATCCTCGAGATCGAGGGCGTCGAGAACGGCGGCGAGAGCGGCCTGTTCGGCCTCGCGTTCCACCCCGACTTCCCCGACGACCCGCGGATCTACGTCAACTACACCGCGCTGCCCGACGGTCGCACGCGGATCAACGAGTACACCCTCGACCCGATGAACAACTGGGTCGGCGACCCCGACTCCGAGCGGCTCATCCTCGACATCTGGCAGCCCGAGTACAACCACAACGGCGGCGGCATCGCGTTCGATACGACCGGCAACTTGCTCATCGGCATGGGCGACGGCGGCACGCAGAGCACCTCGCGCGTCACGGGGATCCTGCTGGCGAAGTTCCTGCGCATCGGCGTCGACCCCGACGGCATCGAGGACAACCCGGAGGCGTGCGAGGGCTGCCCGCAGTTCGGGCCCTTCGACTACACGATCCCGGCCGACAACCCGTTCGTCGGCGATCCCGACTACGCGCCGGAGATCTTCGCGCTCGGCTTCCGCAACCCGTTCCGCTGGTCGATCGACGTCGGCACCGGTGACATCTGGGTCGGCGACGTCGGCCAGAACGCGTGGGAGGAGGTCGACCTCATCGAGGCCGGCCGCGACTACGGCTGGAACTCGATGGAGGGCTTCCACTGCTACAACGGCGACTGCGAGCCGGTCGACCCCAACCAGACCAACGGCGACGGCCTCACGATGCCGCTGGTCGAGATCAGCCACGGCGGGGGCGACTGCGCCGTGGTCGGCGGCGCCGTGTACCGCAGCTGCCAGGTCCCCGAGTGGGACGGCACGTACCTGTTCTCGGACTACTGCAACGCCGAGGTCCGCGGCCTGCGCTACGACGGCGACAACCTCGAGGAGCTCGGCGTGCTGATCGACCCGAACAACGGGCTCGTCGGCAACGGCTGGAACAACTGGGGCGACGTCTACTTCACCGGCGGCAGCACGTTCAACGGTCGGGTGTGGCGCGTGGTCCCGGTGGAGTGACGCCGCGCAGCCGATCGAGGACCAGCCGCGTGGCCCGCTCGATCGTCTCGAGCACGGCCGCGCCGCTGCTCACCGACACGGGGATCACCGCGATGTCGTCGCCGACGCCGAGGGCGTCGCGCAGCGTGGGGTCGTCGATCGCGTCGGCGCTGCGGTGATCGACCGCGATCACCAGAGGGATCGCGGTGAGCTCGTCGCCGAAGCTCGCCGCCACGTCGCCGAGGACCGCGAAGCGCTCGGCGTTGACGGCGAGGCGGGGCCGTCGGCCGTCGGCGACGAAGACCAGGGCATCCGCGCGGCGCATCAGCAGGCGCTGGGCCTCGGGACCGGGCGCGTCGTTGTCGGCGGAGACGACGTGCAGGTGGGTCCGATAGCCGACGGCGCCGGGCCGAACCGCGGGGGCGAACGCGAAGCCCTCGACCTCGTCGGCGCCGTGACGCTCGCTGACGACGGCCCCGAGCAACGCGGGATCGAGGCGGCCACGGATGAAACGGGTGCATGCCCGGGCACCGGCAGGTCCGGCGTACACGATCTTCGCGTGGATCTCCCGCCGCTCTTCGTGGATGAAGGCCATGCGTGATCGACCGTCCTGGCGCCCCGAATTCCATGGACGGTGTCGGGTGGCCGCGGTTGCGGCGGCGAGGTCGACGCCGGTTGAATCCGAGCGGCGCCGCTGGAGTAGAAGCACCACGCATGGTCGACCCGAGACGCATCGGACCCCACGAGCTCCAGCTCGCCGACGTCATCTTCGTGACCGCCGATACCGCATTGGGGCAGTTCATCCGGACGGTGACCGGCGCGGAGGTCAGCCACGCGTTCCTGTCCCTGGGCGACGGCAACGTCGTCGAAGCCACCGGCGACGGCGTCGAGAGGCGGCCGTTGGCCCTCGCCCTCACCGGGACGACGGTCGCGATCGCGATGCGGCGGCCGGACCTCGGCGAGGCCCAGCGCGCCGCGATCCGCGAGCATGCCCTCGGCTTCGTCGGTCGGCCGTACGACTTCGTCGGGGTGAACGGGGCCGGCGTGCACTCGTCGCCCGCGATGGCCGTCGGCGTGTGCCTGAGCGTGCCGCTGGTGTGCGTCGCCTTCGAGATCAACGCGACGCCCGAGCAGCGCGACCGTCGACTGTTCTGTTCGGAGCTGGTGTGCCGCGCGTACGAGCTGGCCGGCGTGCCGCTCGTCGATCGCTCGCCGTCGTTCGCGAACCCGGCCGAGGTGTACCGCTCGCGATCGCTGCGGTATGTCGGTCACCTGCCGGTCGGCGCGGCCGCGGTGTCCTGACCGCGAGCATCACCGTCGCATCGTCGCCGCCACCAATCCGCAGGCGACCGCCGCCAACCCCACGCCGATCGCATACGTGAGCCCCATCCCCCCGCGGCTCCACGCGACGCCCGCCGCTGCGCCGCCGACGATCGCGGCCAGGCCGTTGGCCAGGTGCAGCGCGCCGAAGGCCGTGCCCCGCTGCTCGGGCGGCGCGCGATCCGACAGCCACGCGGACAGGAGGCCCTGGCCGAGGGCCATGTGGGCGCCGAACAGCGCGATGCCGATCGCGACGGCCACAATGCCGCTGGCCACGGCGAGCGTCGCGTGACCGACGAGCAGCACGACGCACGACACGAGCAGCACCTGCGGTCGCGGACGGCGATCCGACAGCCGACCCGCGGGGTAGGCCATCGCCGCGTAGACGACGTTCATCGCGACCAACGCCAGGGGTGACCACGCGACGGCGAGCCCCGCGTCGAGCACCGACAGCACCAGGAAGGTCTCGCCGAGGCGCGCGACGCCGATCGCGAACGCGAGGCCGACGACCACCCAGACGCCGCGCGGCAGCCGGGCCATGTCGGACCAGCGCATCGGCGGCTTGCCCGAGGACGCCGCCGGCGCGCTGGGCTCGCGGACGCCGAACACGAGCACGAGCACCGCGAGCGCGGCGGGCACCACCGCGATCGCGAACACGGCCCGGAAGTCGTCGCCGCTGCCGAGCATCCACGCCACCGCGATGACGGGGCCGAGCACGGCGCCGATGGTGTCGAGCGCCTGACGCAGACCGTACGCGGCGCCGCGGATCTCCGGCGCCGTGATGTCGGCGACCAGCGCGTCGCGTGGCGCCCCGCGGATGCCCTTGCCGACGCGGTCGATCGCGCGGGCGCCCGCGATGAGCACGAACGAGTCGGCCATCGGGAACAGCGGCTTGCTGAGCGCCGACAGGGCGTACCCGAAGACCGCGAGGGACTTGCGGCGTCGGGTGCGATCGCTCCACGCACCCGACGCGATCTTCAGCGCCGACGCGATCGCCTCGCTGCCGCCCTCGAGCAGGCCGAGGGCGACCGCGCCGACGCCGAGCTCGACGGACAGGAACGCCGGCAGCAGGCCGTGGATCATCTCGGACGAGAGATCCATGCACAGGCTCACGATGCCGAGCGCCCACACGGCCCGCGGCAGGCCCCGCCAGCGCCGCGTCGCTCCGTCCGCGTCCACGGGGCTCACGGGAGCTGCGGCGCGCCGTACATCGTGCGCCACGCGGGATCGAACACGTACCCGCCCTCGTCCATCGGCGAATCGGGCGAGACGCACACCGAGCAGTGCGGATAGCCGTTGGGCACCGACGTGACGAACTGACGCGCGTCACCGTAGGGCGGCAGCGCGTCGTCGATGCTGGTGGGGACGCCGAGCATGCCGGCGGCCTCCCACGCCGAGAGGATGCCGTCGTACTGCTCGTCGTCGCTGTGCGCGAGGCCGTAGAAGGTGTCGATGGGCGTGGCCGAGTCGGGGCCGACGCTCCACCATCCGCCCGAGTGCATCACGACCCGCGAGAAGGCGCGACGCGTCGCGAACAGCCCCGAGCTCGACGCGCCGTGGGAGATGCCGGCGATGATCACGTGCTCGTAGCGGAGGTTGCCGTCGGCGTCGAGGTACCAGCCCCAGTCGCCGCCGGGGTGGACCTCGGCGAGGTGGCGCAGCATCGTGACGACGCGGCCCTCGGCGCTGTCGGCCCGGCTCGCGACGATGACCGACGACGTGTCCTCGCCCGTCAGGGCCTCCCACCGCGTGTCCTCGTTGCAGCTCCCGCCCATGTCGCCGCAGTCCCAGCGGTTGTTGTAGTGGGGCTCGACCACGTGGAAGCCCCAGCTCGCGATCTGCCGGCCGTGATCGCGCCACGAGCCCGGCGTGTTGGTGTAGCCCGACAGGAAGAACACGAGCTTGCCCAGGGGCGCCGCGCGGGTGTCGAGGTGGGCGTACTGCAGCTCGATGTTGTCGGCCACGGTGGGATCGAGCTCGACCGGATCGAGCTCGAACTCGTAGAGCTGTGGATCGCTGACGTCGACGTCGGGCCCGTCGGAGGGCTCGCCGGTCGTGCCCGTCGAGTCGGCCGACGCCGAGGTGTCGTCCGATCCCGGGCCCGGATCCGTCGTCGCGGTGGTCGCGGTGGTCGCGGTGGTCGCGGTGGTCGCGGTGGTCGCGGTGGTCGCGGGGCCCGAGGACGAACCGTCGGTCGCGGCCGAGGTCGAGCCGCCGTCGTCCGCCGCGGGATCGTCCCCGCAGCCGAGCAGCGGACCGAACACCAGGCCGAACAGCACAGCGGATCCGACGGCGCAGGAGCGTTGCATTCCAGCAGCGTACCCCACCGCCGCGGCACGGCGCGAGCTACGTAGAACGCCCGAGTGCGCGGTGTGCAGCGGTCGACGCAGCTGATTTGGGATGGACGCCCCGCCGGTCGACCGACACCATGACGTTGGGGTGGGGGCCCTGCGCATGACGAACGCGACGAGGGCGGCTGCACTCATCACCGCGCTGGGGTTGTTGCCCGGCTGCTACCAGGGGCTCGAGGGCAACCGCGGCGACGCGGGGCTCGACGACGGCGACGGAACCGGCACCGACGCGGATGCGGGCGGCTCCTCCGGCGACGACGGCGAGGTGGCCGACGACCAGCCGGCCCAGCCGCTGCACCGGCTCAACCGGCTCGAGTACAACAACACGGTCCGCGACCTGCTCGGCACCGACCTGCGGCCGGCCGACGCGTTCGGGCCCGACCCCGAGGCCAACGGCTTCGACAACATGGCGGATCAGCTCGGCCTGTCGTCGGTGCTGCTCGACGGCTACGCGAGCGCGGCGCGGGACACCATCCGCGACGCGATCGATCTGCGCCCGGTGTATCGCCAGCGCTTCAGCCAGCTCGAGCTCGGCGTCGCGGGCGGCTACGCGATCGGCGAGCTGTGGGCGCTGTCGGGCGCCGCGGTGGCGGTGAACCTCGACGTGACCACGCCCGGCGACGCGCAGGTGATCCTCTCCGCCGGCATCAGCGTCGTCGGCACGGCGCCGTCGCCCGAGGCCACGCTCGAGGTCGACGGGGTGGCGATCGCGACGTTCGCGGTGCAGGGCAGCGGGGCGATCCCGGCCGAGCACGTGTTCCCGATCGCGCTCACCGCGGGACCCCACAGCGTGCGCGTGATCCCGACCAACTTCATCAACGAGCCGGCGTCGAACATCAGCAACAACGTGTTCGTCGCGTCGCTGCGGGTCGAGAGCATCGCGACCACCGTCGGGCCCGGCCACGATCTCGTCTACGTGTGCGAGCCCGTCGAGCCCGGCGCGCAGGCCTGCTACGAGGCCATCCTGCGCAACTTCGCCGCCCGGGCGTGGCGCCGACCGCTGACCGCCGAGGAGGACGCGGGCCTGGTCGAGCTGTTCGCGACGGTGAAGGCCGGCGGCGAGATCGAGGCCGACGCGATGCGGCTGGTGATGCGCGCCGTGATGCTGTCGCCGAAGTTCCTCTACCGCGCGCGGACCACCGACGACCTCGACGGCGATGGTTGGCTCGACGACTACGTGCTGGCCAGCCGCCTGTCGTACTTCCTGTGGAGCTCGATGCCGGACGCACGGCTGTTCGAGTCGGCGAGGCTCGGCTTGCTCGCGACCGACGAGGGTCTGAGCGATGCCGTCGCGTGGATGCTCGCCGACGACCGGGCGCAGGCGCTGCTCGACGGCTTCGCCGAGCAGTGGTTGTCGACCCGCTACCTCGCCAACGCCAGCCCCAGCCCCGAGGTCTACCCGAGCTTCGACGAGGCGGTCCGCGCGGCGATGACCGAGGAATCGAAGCTGCTCTTCGGCGACTTCCTCTTCAACGCGGAGCCGGCGACGGATCTCATCCAGCCCGACTTCGGCTACCTCAACGATCGGCTCGCCGCGCACTACGGCCTGCCGCCGGTCGGCAGCAGCACGATGATCCGCGTGCCCGCGACCGCGAACCGCCGCGGGCTCCTTGCGCTCGGGGCGTGGCTCACCGCGCAGTCCGACGCCGAGCACTCGTCGCCGATCCGACGCGGGCGCTGGGTCTCCGATCGCCTGCTGTGCGCCCCGGTCCCGCCGCCACCGGCGGGCCTGGTGATCGATCCGCTCGAGCTCGACGACTCGGCGTCGGTCCGCGAGCAGCTCGAGAAGCACCGCGCCGATCCGGGCTGCGCGAGCTGCCACTCGCTGCTCGACGTGCTCGGCATCGGCTTCGAGGAGTACGACGGCGTCGCCGCGCCGCGTCTCGGCGTGACGATCGACAACGAGGGCGAGCTGCCGGACGGCCGCGAATTCGAGGGCGCCGCCGGCCTCGGGGCGCTGTACGCCGACAGCGAGGTGTTCGTCGGTTGCCTGGCGCAGAAGCTCTTCACCTACGCGGTCGGTCGCGCGCCGGGGCCGTTCGACGAGCCCTACCTCGACGCGATCGCGGTGCAGGCCGCCGCGGGCGGTCACGACCTGCCGACGATCATCGACGCCATCGTGCACACGCCCGCCTTCCGCTCACCCGCGCTGCTGGATGGCGCCGCCGAAGGGAACTGACGCCATGCCAGGCCGATTCACACCCCGTCACATGCGAGGTCCCACGCGACGTCAGTGTTTGGTGGGCGCGGGCTCGGCAGCCCTGGCGTTGCCTGCCCTCGAGTACTTCCTGCCGCGCCACGCCGCCGCGCACGGGACGGCGCCGCGACTGTTGGTCTACTACTTCCCCAACGGCCGACGGCCCGAGTGGTGGGTGCCGACGATGGTCGACGGTGCGCCGGTGTTCCCGGCGCAGGCCGCCGCGCTGCAGCCGTTCGCGGACCAGGTGCTGTCGTTGGTGAACCTCAGCAACCTCGCCGCGCTCGGCAGCCCCGGCGCCGCCCATGCGATGGGCACCGGCACCATCATGACCGGCAGCACGATCCCCGACGTCGCCGGCGGGGTGCTGTTCAACAACGTCTCGCTCGATCAGCTCGTGGTCCAGCAGCTCGCGCCCGACACCCGCTTCGCGTCGCTGCAGTGGAGCGCGGGCGAGCCCGGGCCGTGCGACGTCGGCGGCTCGTCGTGCGCGTACACCCAGAGCATCTCGTGGACCGGCCCGGCGAGCCCCTTGGTGGCCGCGATCGATCCGACCGCCGCGTTCGAGCGCGTGTTCGGCAGCGGCGTCGACGGCCTCACCGGCGCGGCCGCGGAGCTGCGGCGCAAGTCGAACAAGTCCGTGATCGACTTCGTCGACGAGGACGCCCGCGCGCTGCAGACCCGGCTCGGCAGCGCCGATCGCATGAAGCTCGAGGGCTACTTCGACGCGCTGCGCGAGCTCGAGAAGAGCCTCACGACGCCGGCGGCGACCTGCATGGCGACGCTCGAGCCGCCGATCGGCGGGCTCGGCTACCCCGAGCGCGTCGCCGCGTTCCACCAGCTCATCCGGCTGGCGTTCCAGTGCGACCAGACCCGCGTGCTCAGCTTCATGATCGAGTTCGGCTTGAGCGGCCGCTCGCACGATTTCCTCGACGCGCCGGGCGGTCACCACGCCCTGTCGCACTACGGCGATCAGCTCGGCCGCGATCGCCTCGAGCGGGTCGAGACCTGGCATGCCCAGCAGCTCGGCGGGCTGCTGCAGCTGCTGCGCGACACCCCCGGCGAGTCCGGCGGCACGCTGCTCGACGAGACCATCGTGCTGGCGATCGGCAGCATGGGCGAGGGCGGCTCGCACGATCACGCCCGCAACTGCCCGCTCATCTTCGGCGGCGGCGGCGTCGTTGCAGCCGACGGTCGACAGATCGCGTTCGCACCCGAGGCGTCGATGCCCCTGCCGAACCTCCACGCGACGTTGCTCGAGGGCTTCGGGATCGAGGGCACCTTCGGGACCAACGGGGCGATCTTCGGCGATCACGGCACGGCGTCGATCCCCGGCGTGCTCGTGTAGCGCGCGCGCGCGGGCGCCCGGGCGGGCGGTTCCGCCGGGGGCGTCACCGCGGAACCCGGCGCGGCCCCTGCCGTACGCCCTTGGCACGCGTCCTGCTCTACCGCTCGCCACCATGACTCAGGCGACCAAGGAACACGACATCGAACAGCTCAACGGCATGCTCCGAGGCGAGCGCGCGGCGGTCGAGACGTACAAGCTCTGCGTCGACAAGCTCGATCGCGCCGACCTGAAGCAGCAGCTCTCCGAGCTCCGCTCGTCGCACTCGGCCCGCGTGGGCAAGTTGACCGCGCGCGTGGCCATGCTCGGCGGCGCCGCCGACATGACCTCCGGCGCGTGGGGGACGTTCGCGAAGGCCTTCGAGGGCGGCGCCGCCGTCTTCGGCGAGTCCGCCGCGATCGCGGCCCTCGAGGAGGGCGAGGACCACGGCAAGAAGGTCTACGCGAAGCTCGACGATCTCACCGAGGTGACGCGGGCGTTCGTGCAGACGGAGCTCGTGCCCGAGCAGCGCCGCACGCATGATGCGTTGAGCGCGATGAAGGCCGCGCTCTAGCGCGAAGGCACCAGCAGCGCCGGTAGCACCATCGCACCGCCGGGGGAGCGATCGAGATCCTCCCCCGGCACTTCGATCGCGGCGTCGATCGTCACGCCGTCGACCACTGCGTCGACGGGCACGACGAGATCGGGCAGCGCTGCGCTCGGGTGACCGCACGCCGCGACGATCGCGAGCGCGATCACGGACACCGCCGTGATTGGCCGACGCATCAGAACCTCCCCGAGATCGACAGGCCCGCCCCGCCGCGCTGGATCCCCGGCGCGATCGCGATGCGGGCCCGCTCGTACATCCGCGCGTCCCTGCGGTAGCGCAAGCCCCAGGCGAGCAGACCGGCGCCCGTGCCCATCGCGATCGCCGAGGCGTCGAGGATCGCCCGCGACGCGCCGAAGCGGCAGGTGTCGCTGCTGGCGTAGGGGCCCACGTCGCTCAGCTGGCAGCGCAGGTACATCGTGTCGTTGGCGACGCCGACGACCAGGCCCGCGGCGAGCAGGCCGATGCCCGCAGCGATCGCCCGTCGGGGGCTCCGCTCGCGACGCAGCGCGGCGTCGCGGAAGGCGTCGTGGCTGCCGCGCAGCGCACCGCCGCCCGCCGCCATGCCGACGCCCGCGATGAGGAATGTGTGCTCGACGAGGCCGAGCGAGCAGCCGCCGCAGAGCAGCACGTCGCCGAGCTGGTAGACCACGGTCGCGAACAGCATGCCGCCGGCCGCGACGAGCACCCCGGTGCCGCGGTGCGCCGGGGCCTCGATGCGTACCCAGCCGGCGCGATCGGGCCGCTCCTCGGGCGCGGTGAACGGGTCGGCGACCGCGGGCGCGACGGGCTCGGGCGCGACGGGCTCGGGCGCGACGGGCTCGGGCGCCTGATCGACCCTGCCGGGCTCGACGGCCGCGGGCTCGACGGCCGCGGGCTCGACGGCGCTCGGCCGCTGCACGATCGGCTCGGGCGTCGCGGGCTCCGGCAGCACGGGGGGACCGACGAGCGCGGCGACGACGAGCAGGGCGTGGAGCATGCGTCGGGGTAGTGCCGCGGCCCGCCCCGACGATCACGGCCCCGCCCCTCCCTGCAGCACCCAGGCAGGACGACGGGACGCCCGTGGAACTTCGATCGTCCGGGCGGAACCCCGCTCCGTGTTCGTGCGGGCTCTGCCATAGTCGAGGGCGTTGCGAGGACCTGCGGACATGACGTCGAGTCTCGACGCCCGCCGGCGATCGGGCAGCGACCCGTCGACCCAGCGCGCCGCGGCGTCGCGCGTCCTCGCGGTGTGGACACGCCGCATGCTCGACGAGACGGCGCCCGGCTGGCAGACCGCCGCCGTGCCCCCGCTGCTCGGGTTGCGGGCGCCCAACGAGCTGCGCCGCGGGGCGTGGTTCATCCCCCACGCCGACATGATCACCGCATGGGCGACGCAGACCGAGGGCCACCATGATCCCCTGTACGGCCTCCACTTCGCCGAGCGGTGGACGCTGGCGTTGCTCGGCCCGATGACGCAGCTGGCCTCCTTCGCGCCGACGCTCGGGGATCTCGTCGCGGTCTACACGACCTTCGATCGGCTGCTCGACTCGCACAATCTCACCACCCTCGAGGTCGACGACGCCAGCGTGGTGCTCACCGATCGTCCGCCCGCCGTCCACGGCCGCTGGCCGCGACACCTCGCCGAGTCGATCCTCGGCGCGTACGTCCACGTCGTGCGGACGATGATCGCCGGGCCGCTGGCGCTCGCGCGCGTCGAGTTCATGCACCCCGCGCCCGCGCACGCCGAGGCGGTCGCGCGCTGGTTCGATGCGCCCGTGCACTGGTCCGCACCGGTCAACCGGCTCGTCGCCGAGGTCGGGGTCCTCGCGCGGCCGATGTGGAGCGCGAGCGGTGCGGCGTTCTCGGCCGTCCGCGCCACCCTGGCCCGTCTGCGCGATCGGGTCCTGCCCGACGACGCCGTGGTCGAGCGCCTGCGAGCGTTGTTGCGCCGCCCCGACGCCGATGCGGTCGCGGTGTCCAGCGTCGACGATGCTGCCAAGGCCCTGGGCATGTCGGCGCGCACCCTGCAACGACGGCTCGGGGCCGCGGGCCTGTCGTTCCGTCGTGTGCTCGCCGACGTGCGCGCCGAGCTCGTTGCTCTCGCGCCCGCCGAGAAGCGCCTCGCGATGGCGAAGCGGCTCGGCTTCGCCGACGACAGCGCGTTGCGGAAGTTCCTGCGTCGATCGAGTGACCCTGTCGCGGACTAGTTCACGTTCGTCGACGACAGGAGGTACACGGCCCCGGGCAGCGACAACGAGCCGCCGCGCTGCACCGCGATGTCGCCGGTCGGCGTCACCGGTGCCGACGCATCTGCGCAGCCGGTGCCGGCGATGTCGCCCATCTGGTAGTTGATGACCGCGTGGCCGTCGAAGTCGGCGACGCTCCAGATCGGGCCGCGCGAACTGGTCTCGAGGGCGACGGGATCGCCCATGGCGTGATCCTGTAGTGACCGGTGCAGCGCCGCATTGCCACCTCGGGTCACCCAGGTCTGGATCTCACGATCGCCGCGGCAGACCACCGCGACGGCGCTGTTGCGGGCATTCACGCGCACGGGGGTGTCCCCGGGCTGCGCGAGCACGGCCGGCTCGACCTCGATGTCGCCCTCGAGCGCGGCGATCGTCGTCGGGTGCGCGCAGACCTCGAGGGTCGCGAGCTCGACAGGTGCCGCGCCGCTCGGGGCGTCGTCGGGGTGCCGCGTGACCAGACCATCAGCCGCGTAGACGTGCAGCGCGCCGTCATGCGAGAGGACCCACGCCTTGGGCGGGTCCGGATCGTCGCCGGAGGTCTTCCACGACTGCAGGCCGGCGAACACGTCGCGCGGCTCGTCGACGTCGATCACCGCGGCGACCAGCGGCGTGGCCTCGGGGACCACCGAGAACGGATAGGGGAACACGTCGTCGCCGTCGAAGTGGGTCGGCGCCGGATTGCACTCGTCGGGGCAGCTCCATTGGTGGATCGGCGCCACTTCGGCGTCGCAGCGCGCGTCGTCCTCGAAGTACATGCTGCGCAGGTGGGCGAACACCGGCGTCAGATCGACGAACGCGACCTGGTCCTCCCAGCGCGAGGCGATCATCGCGTAGCCGCTCGAGGCGACGATGTGGCTGAGGTCACCGCCGCGATCGAAGTGGGCGTTGGTGTCGGCGATGCAGCCGTCGGCGTCGATGATCCCGATCTCGCCGAGGCCCATCACCCAGTGATCGTGCGGGCTGTCGCGATAGCCGTTGGAGACGGCGGCGATCGAGGTCGGTGTCGCGAACGGGAGATCGACGTAGCCCAGGAGCTTCATCGCGCTGAAGCCCCCGCCGTTCGGCAGGCCGATGTACCACCACGTCGAGGAGCCGTTGGCGGGGTAGTTGCCGTGCATCGCGAACACCGCCAGCTTGCCGCTCTGGGTCTCGAGATCCCACAGCGTCACCAGGGCGAGCTCGTTCATCGTCGTCATCGCGACGGCGGTCGGCGCGAGGTGATCGGGGAATCGGAACCCGACCTCGCTGCCCTCGGGGACCCCGGTGGTGCGCGTCGCGAGCGGGCCGACGAACCCATCCGCGAACAGGGTCATCGCGCTGTTGGCCCAGTTCCCGGCGAACGGCGCGCGCGCCAGGGCGAAGGGATGCGGATCGGAGAAGCCCAGGCTCGGCCACCGCGCCGAGGCCACGCCGGGGTCGGGGTGCGATCCACCGGTGGCCGGTTGCGGACGCACCGCGACGCGCCGCATCTCCCACGCGTGGGTGAGGATGCGATCGACGCCGGGGTCGTTGGGATCGTCCGGGGCGTACACCGCCTGCGCGCTGACGCTGCCGAACGTGTCGGTGGCCTGGTCGCACGCGTTGTCGCAGCCGGGTGGTCCGAACTCGTAGGTGTGCATGGTCCCCTCGCCGCCGCAGACGTTGGCGGGATCGATCGGGGGCTCGAAGAGATCGGGGCGCAGGTCGGGCTCGTCCTCGGCGTGGACGTCCGACCACCTCGGTCCGAGGCGGCAGTCGATCGTGTCGCGATCCCAGCGCCGGGCCTGGGCGAGGTACTCGTCGACGTCGATCGCGCCGGTCACCGGATCGACGATGCGCCCGCCGCATGCGGCGGTCGGCCCATCGCCGCCGCCGCTCGAACCCGTCGAGTCGGCGCCGTCGTCGGCAGAGGAGGTCGCGGCGTTGGACGAGCCGCCGGCATCACCGTCCGAGCCTCCGGCATCGGGCGCCGCGTCGCCGCATGCTGCGAGCGCGAGTGGGAATGCGAGGTGCCGAGGGTGCATGACGGGGATGCTCGATCGCGAGGAGCCGCGTGCGCACCGCCGTCGCGATTCGACCGGCGATTGGCGCGTTCGGCACGGGGGCGCGCGCCGACAGGGCAGGGGTGGATTGGCCACGTGTTCACTGCTTGCGCTTGAACGTCCCGCCGCTCTTCTTCTTCGCGTTGCGCCGCTCGATCGTGTCACCGTCCACGATCGTGACGATCTGATCGTCGGCGGGCATCATCTTGCCGTCGCCGAGATCGAGGCTCTGCGAGAGCGTGATCTCGTTGCCGTCGACCTTGACGATCTTGACCGGCCCCTCCATCGGCTTGCCGCCCTCGATCTTCGGGTACGTCGACTTGAACCGGGTCGCGGTGAGCTCGTAGATCTCGCCGGACTCCCCCTGCGCGACCCAGGTGCCGACGAGCTTCTGCATCACGGCGCTGTGGTCCGCGGCGTCGCCGGACTTGGCGTCCGCGCCCGAGGTCGCCGAGTCGCAGGCGATGGGGGCGAAGCAGAGCAGGGAGGACAGGGCGAGGGCAATCCGATGCATGGTGCCGAGGAGACGGGGCGTGGGCGTGGCAGTTGCGGGCCGCGGACCGGGCCGATTCCGCCAAGTTCCGCGGCTCGGCGTCACCCCCTTGTTGCCCGCGACACCGCAGGCGAGGTCACGACCCGCCGACGCGCCCGGTCCGCTACGCTCCCGCCCACCGTGGTGCGCCGATGACGTGGTTCCTCGATCGAGATTTCCTCGCGAAGTTGAAGGCCGGCGGGGGCCCCCCGGCGTGCTACGAACCGACCCACGTCGCAGCGATCGTCGGCGTGGACGTGGCGACCGTGCGGGAGTTCTTCGCGGCGGATCGCCTGTACGCGCTGCACAGCGTCCCCGACTATGGGGTCTTCACGGGGACCTTCGAGTCACGCACCGCGCTGGTGTGCGTCGGCGCGCCGAGGAGCTCCACGCCCGCGCAGGACGACGTCGCGCCCGAGCCGAAGGGCACCCCGTTCGAGGTCGTCTACTTCGACGAGCGCGGGGCGTCGGTCGGCGGCGAGCGCATCACGGTTCCCGACGGCGAGTCGCTGGACGAGGTGCTCGAGGACTTCGGCTTCGAGGACCACCCGATCCGCGTGCACAGCTTCATCCACCCCGCCGTCGAGCTGCTCGCGCTCGTGCCGCTGCCGTTCCACTTCCACGAGCTGCTCGAGGATCCGGACGCGATCGATCCGGACGAGCGCGTCGAGCTCGCGGCCCAGCTGCGGCGGTGGATCGTCGACGGCTGCTCGGTCTTCCACTGGGGCAACGCCTACTTCATGGCGCGCGACGGCGACGTCGAGTCGTCCTGAAGTCTCACTGCGGCGCGTCGCCACCGGCGCGCAGCGACACGGTCGCCTCGCCCACCGTGCCCTTGCCGTCGGGGTCGGGCTTCGTCTCCAGCCGCGCGTCGAGCTCTGCGCGGACGGCCTCGAGGGGGATCGCGACCGACATCGCGAGGTGCAGCGCGTCGCCTTGCTGCTCGATGGTGAGCTTGGGCGCGAGCGATACCTCGGGGATGCTCGCGATCACGGTCGCGTAGCTCTCGATCAGAGTCTTGGCCTTCGCCGCCGCCGCGTCGCTCGCGAAGCGGACGTTGCCGTCGACCGCGAGCTCGTCCCACAGCTCGACGACGCCGCTGACGGCGACGATCTCGAGCGGCAGCACGCCCGCGCCCGGCTCCGCGAAGCCGAAGATCGGTGCGCCGAGATCGACCGCGCGCGCGACTCGATCGCGCAGCGCCTCGGAGCTCGGCGCGCCCGCGAGCTTGGCCTCCATGTGCGCGGCGGTGACGTCCGGGTCGAAGCTGGCGACGATCGTCGTGCCGCGCCGACCCACGGTCACGGTGCGCGGCGTGTCGCCCTGGGTCTCGATGCGCAGCAGCTCGCCCACGCGCGACGTCGTCCAGCGCAGCGCGCCGGTCGGTCCTTCGTCGCCCTCGATCGCGCCGAGGCACGTCTCGACCTGCTCGGGCGTCCACTCGCCGTGCACGGAGAGCTCGTGCACCCCGCCATCGGCCCGCAGTCCGACGAGGACCTTGTGCGTTTGGTCGAGGACGTCGCGCTTGCACGCCAGCATCGCCGGGCTGGCGTCGGCCAGCACCGTCTCGCCGAACACCCCCACCAGCGGCGCCTGACGGATCTCACCCCAGTCGACGCCGATGACGCCCGCGACCTCGGGGTCGAGCGCCGCGAGGGCGCGCGCCGGCCAGCGCTGCATCGCGGTCTCGTCGAGCACCGGGGTGTCCTCCACCGCGACCGCGGTCGGCAACGACGCGGCCGCCTCGGGATCCGAGTTGCCCTCGCCCGCTCCGATCGCGAGGGCCGCGCCCGCCGCGAGCGCGCCGACGCTCGCGACCCACCAGCCCGCGCGCGGCCGCAGGGTTCGACGCGCGACGGGTCGCACCGGGGCCGCGATCGACGGCAGCGTGACGTCACGCAGGGTCGACAGCGCGGCCCCGATCTCGCTGGCGGTCTGGTAGCGGCGCCGGCGATCGAACTCGAGCGCGCGCAAGACGATCGCGTCGAGGCCCGCGTCGCCGGGGGCCAGCTCCGACGGCGGCGGGAACCGACCGACCGGGAGCTGGCCGGTGAGCAACTCGTAGAACAGCACGCCGATCGCGAAGATGTCGCTGCGGTGATCGACGTCGCCGGGATCGCGGACCTGTTCGGGCGCCATGTACTGCGGCGTGCCCATCACGCGGCGGGTCCGCGTCGCCATGCTCCCGTCCTCGCGCTGCAGCTTGGCCAGGCCGAAGTCGGCCACGCGCACGCGACCGCGGCGATCGACCAGCACGTTCTCGGGCTTGATGTCGCGGTGGACGACCCCGCGATCGTGCGCGTACGCCAGCGCGTCGCACAGCTGCCCGACGATCTCGGCGGCCTGCCCGGGCTCGAGGCCCAGGCGCATCAGCTCGCGGAGGTTCGGGCCCTCGACGAGCTCCATCACCAGGTAGTAGACGCCCGCGGCCTGCCCGAACTCGTGCACGGCGACGATGCCGGGGTGATCGAGGCGCGCGAGCGCCTTGGCCTCGCGCTCGAATCGCTGCGCGAACTCGGGATCCTGCGCGAGCACCGGGTTCATCAGCTTGACCGCGACGTCGCGATCGAGCCGAACCTGACGCGCCCGATAGACCACGCCCATCCCGCCGCGCCCGAGGCAGCCGTGCAGCTGCAGATCGGGGCAGGCACACAGGAACGCCCCGAGATCGAGCTCGGCCTCGAGGTCGACGCTCGCCTCGGTGCTGCCGAGCGCGAGGGCGAGCAGCTCCTCGGGCGCGGGGGATGGTTCGGGCATCGCGTCCACGGGTGTATCACTCGTCGCCGAGTTCGATCGACACGGTGGCGCCGGGCTTGCCCTGGCCGCTGCGCTCGACCCTTCCGCCGAGCTTGTGGTCGGCGAGGGCCTTGCGCAGCACGTCGTTGGAGGCGTGGAATTCGGCCGTGAGCGTATCGCCGCCGCTGGACACCTTCACCAGCTTGGCGAACTCGCCCATCTCGTCGGACATGCGCATCGCCGCGAGGCCGAGCGCGGCCTGGCCGTAGATCTCCGCGGCGGCGGTGGCCGAGTCGAAGTGGACCTCGACGTGGGCGTCGAGGCCACGGGCCATGCTCGCCCAGCCCTCGACGTGCTCGACCTCGCCCTTGTTCGCGTCGTCGTGGGCGACGAACCACATCGGCTGCTTGGTGCGCGCCGGCGACGGATCGGCGGCGTGCAGCGCGGCGAGCCGGCTGCGCGAGGGCTTGGCCGGGCCGCGATACAGCGCGAACAGGCCGTCGCCGAGCTGCGCCGTGTCGACGCGCTCGTCGGCGCTCGCGCCCCCGTCCTTGGCCAGCTCGGCCGCGATGTGATCGGTGCACGCCTTGGCCTGCTTGGCGGTGAACTTGCCCGCGACGTAGAGCTCGAAGGCGTCCTCGTTGGCGCCCACCGTGACCCCGGTCGCAGTGGCGACGAGGTCGCCGCACGCGCCGAGCTCGGCCGACAGCTCGGCCTTGTCCTTCTTCATGGCGTCGGCGACCAACGGTGACGCCAGCAGCGCGGCGACGTCGGCGTGGGCCACGACGCGGTAGTTGTCCGGCGACGCCGTGTCGCTGTCGCAGCCGGTGGCGGCGACGGTCAGCAGGGCGGCGCCGAGCGCCAGGAGCGAGGTCGGGGTGGTCATGGCGGTCCATGACGAATCCGCCGGCGGGTGTTACGGACGCAGGGAGAAAAACCACGACGTCCCCGTGACGTCCCCGGGGACCGCGAACGGATGGCGTCGCTGCGAGAGCGGCCCCGAGGGGCAAGCGGCTGGATTCCCGAGGGCGCGGGCGCTGGTACGCGCGGCGCAACCGTGCCGCGGGCATGCAACGACGTCTCACCCTACTGGCAGCTCCCCTGGTCTATCTCGCGGCGGGCGAAGCCCACGCGCAGATCTGCAAGGTCGATCCCACGGGGGCGCTCGGCCACCCCCTCGCCTCGGTCGACGAGGCCCTCACCTCCGGCGGGTGCGACGCCCCCGGCTCCGAGATCATCGTCTACTGCCCGCCGGATGGTTGCGTCCATCCGGCCATCACGCTCGAGAACCTCGTCGACGTGAGCATCACGTCGGGCGAGTTCGCGGCCACACCCGGGAAGTTCGGCGCGGTGCGCATCGAGGCGCTGAGCGATCCGGCCGCGGTCCGCGTGACGGGCAGCGACGAGATCGAGCTGTTGGGCTTCCGCGGGATCGAGGCCGGCGAGCACGGCCTCGAGATCATCGACAGCATCGTTCGCGTCGCCGGTCCGCAGGAGTACGGCGTGCCGGGCTACATGGACATCAAGGCGCCGACCGGCGCCGGCGCCCGGGTGCGCGGCGGCTCGGACCTCACCTTGGAGTGGGTCGGGATCACCGGGAGCCGCAGCGGCCTCGACGTCGCGAGCGACGGCAACGGGGTGCCCTTCGTGAGCGCCCGCGGCGTCGCCCTGCTCGAGAACCTCACCGCCGCCGTGATGACCGGCGGCACGAACTCCTGCCCCTCCTCCGGCGGGCCCGAGCTCGAGATCCGCGGCGACTTCGACGTCGCATGGCTCAACTACATCATGGGCAACGACGAGGGCTTCCTCCTGCACGGCGCGTCGGTGCTCTCGTTGGATCACGCCGTGCTCGGCGGGAACCTCCGCAATCGACCCGCGTCGAGGAGCAACGGCATGTTGTTCGAGCTCCGCGACGCCGCCTCCATCGTCGGGCGCAACCTCGTCGTCTACGACAACGATCGGATCCCGAACCCCGGCGTCGCTCTGCCGTGGTCGCAGTCCCACGGCCCCAACACCGCCAGCATCATCATGTGGTACGACAGCTGCGCGAAGTCGACGATCCGCGCGTCGAGCTTCGTCGACAACGAGAGCGACCTCGTCTTCCACATGGACGCGGGGGCCTCGCCCGGCGCGCTGCGTCTCGAGCACATCGTCGTCGCGAACAGCTCGGGCAAGACCATCTCGGCCAGCGGCTTCGCGCCTGGCTGCCCGGACCTCGACGTGACCGGATCGATGCTGTGGGAGAACCGCACGATCATGGATCCGCCGCACTGCGCGGGGTCGTTCCAGGCCACCACGACGAACGTCGACCCGGGCGTCGTCACGTCACCGCAGACCGTCGACACGCTGGCGACCTACCCGGACATCAAGCCCCCGCCGTTCGACCTCTACCTGCTCGATCGCCACGAGCCGATG
>LNFB01000117.1 GCA_001464385.1 Deltaproteobacteria bacterium Ga0077550
GTGGGCCGCGGCGCGTTCGCGTCGCGGCCCGAAGATCAGCGCCGCAGATCCGCGAGCGCCTTCTCGACCTCCGCGCGTGCCAGGGGCGTGCACGGCTCGCCCGGCGCGTGGTTGTGGCCGATGGCGAGGGCCGGGGCGTCGACCGCCGCACCGATCGCGCCCGTCGGAGCGGGGGCTGCAGCCGCGGGCGCGGACGGTGCTGCCGACGAGGGGGCCGGCGCAGGAGCGGGGGCCGGCGCAGGAGCGGCGCCGCCCTTGCCCTCGGCCGGCTTGGGCGGCGGCGTGTAGGGCATCGGCGCGCCGCCGAGCGCGATCGGGATGTCCTCCGGCGTGCGCACGACGATCGTCGGCTTGGGCTCCTCGGGCGTCTTTGGCTCGACCTTGGTGTCGACCTTGGTGTCGACCTTGGTCTCGACCTTGGTCTCGGACTTCGCCGGCGCGTCGGACTTGCCGTCCGTGCAGGCGACGAGCGGGGCGCTGGCGACGGCGACGCGGACGAGGTGGGCGCGGAATCTCATGGCCTAGTGTCCTTGCTCGGTGACGAGGATGTGGGCGAAGGAGTCGCCGATCGCGGCGGCGAGGCGCACGGCGAGCTGCTCGAGGGCACGATCATGGCGGATCCGGATCCGGCCAGCAACCATCGGGTCGCCGGTCTCTTCGACGTTGGCGCAGGTGCAGCCGTGCTCGGCGACGATCGAAGGGGGGACGATGCCGCGGTGCACGTCGCCGATCGCCGCGCGCCCGTCGTCCTCGCCGACCGCCCGCGCGCAGCCGTAGATCCGCCCCGAGGGCGCGACGGCGAGCCGGCGCGAGCCCGCGGCGCAGCTCGACGTGACGGCGTGACCGAGCTCGAGCACCGATCGCAGGGCCGACTCGAGCGGCTGCACGCGGATCCATCGGCCGCGTCGCACCCACGCCAGTACGATCGCGGCGACGCGCTCGAGCTGACGATCGAGCTCGTCCTGCGCGGCGTCGTCCCAGGTCGCGCCCCAGTTCATGTTGAGCGTGATGCACTCGACGCCGTCGTCGATCATGGCCTCGACGCCGCCCGCGAGCTCGGCGACGTTGCAGGGATCGACGACCGCGATGACGTCGAACGGTGCGCTCGAGTCGACCAGCAGCCGGAGCCCCGCGAGCGTGGCGTCGTAGCTCGAGCCGCCGCCGGCGAGCGGTCGCCCAGCCTCGTGCTGCGCCCGCGTGCCGTCGAGGCTGAGCGCGACGTGGACCCGAAGGCGCGCGAGCTCCTCGACGAGCGCCGCGCTCAACAGCGTGCCGTTGGTCGTCACCTGCAGCTGCAGCGGCCAGTCCAGCGCGGCGGCGCGCGCCCGGGCCTGCTCGGCGATCGCGACGAGCAGCCCCTGCTCGAGCAGGGGCTCGCCCCCGAAGAACCCGATCTGAAGCGTCGCACCGCGGCGCCGCGCGGCGTCGAAGCCGAAGTCGAGCGCCGTCGCGGCGATGCCCGCGGTCATGCGGACGCGCTTCTTCTCGCCGGTGTAGCAGTACGTGCACGCGAGGTTGCACGCATGCGTGAGCACGAGGCCGAGCTCGAGCCGCTCGCCGGGTCGGGGTGCGGACACGGCCGGGGCCTGCGCGGCGTCGGCGAGGCCGCGGGCGCGCAGCGGGACGAGCGTCGGCACGAGCGCAGATTATCGCGGCGAGGCCCCGCCGTGTCGCGCACGCTCGCCGTGCGCTCGCGCCCGTGCGGGTGTGTCGGGCCGCCCAGGGCCCGTCCGGTCACCGTTGGGGTGCACCCCGGCACCGGCCTTGCTAAGTGCTGCGTGCGATTCGAGCGGCGATGCAACGAACCCCGAACGGGGACCTGGGCCGGGTCTACAGGGCGGTCACGACGCCATCGGCCGCGGGGATTCGGTGGCTCGGGTGGGGGCTCGTCGTCGTGTTGCTCATCGGGGCTGGCTGCGGTCACCGCCGCACCACGCTGAAGAACGTGGCGGGGGCGAGCGCGCGGATCGGTCGCGTCGACGTCGAGGGCAACTCGGCCCTGACCGACCGCGAGATCGAGGCGCACATGAACCTGCAGCAGTCGCGGTGGTTGCCCCCCAAGCGGCAGTGGTTCCTGCCGGGCCTGCTGCCCGTCGACCGCGACCGCGTCGCGGAGCTCTACGCCTCGCGGGGATTCCACGACGTGCGGGTCGCGGCGATCGAGCCGCGGTTCCGGCGGCGGGACAAGGTCGTCGATCTGCACGTCGTCGTCGAGGAGAACGCACCCACGGCGGTGCGAACGATCGCGTTCGACTGGCCGGAGGGCCCGCCCGGCGGTCCCGTGGACCGGCGCGCCACGGCGGCCAAGATCCAGACCCAGTGCGGGCTCGACCGGGGGAAGCCGTTCGACATCGCCGAGATGCGCGCCTCCGAGTCGGCGATGCGCGTCGCGTTGCTGGAGCGCGGCTACGCGTTCGCGACCGTCACCGCGCACGCCGAGGTCGATCGCACCGCCCGCGTCGCCGACGTCCGCTACGAGCTACGACCGGGCCCGTACGTGCGGTTCGGCGCGCTCGCGGTCGACGGCCTGCGCGCGGTGCCGAAGAAGCTCGTCCTCGCGGAGATCGAGGACTTCGCCGGCCGGACCTTCTCGCCCACGCGCCTCACGAACCTCGAGCAGGCGGTGTACGGCCTCGATGTCTTCAGCACGGTGACCGCGGTCGCCAGCGATGCGCCGCGCGACACCGCGGACGGACCGGTCGTCGACGTGACCGTGACCGTGACGGAGTCACAGCCGCAGTCGGTGCGCCTCGGCATCGGCTTGGGTGTCGATCCGAACCGATGGCAGCAGTACGGCGCGATGCGCTACAGCCACACCAACATCGATCGCAAGCTCGCGCGGTTCGACCTGCGCCTGCAGGCGGGCTACGCCGAGCTGCCCGCGATCTGGCAGCCCGACGAGCACGGTCCGATCGCCGAACTCGCGCCGAGCGTGCGGCGCAAGGGCTTTCTCGAGCGCAAGCTGGTGTGGACGGCCTCTCCCTCGATCGAGCTCGGGATCCAGGCCGGCTACCAGTTCTACGCGCCCAAGACCCGGCTCGGGGTCGCGCGGTTCTTCACCCGCTTCTTCGAACTCGACCTCAGCCACAACTTTCGCTACGTCGACTTCTTCGCGATCAGCCCGACGCTCGACGCGAGTCGATCGATCCTCGGGCTCGACTTCCGCGATCCCTACATCCTCAGCTACGCCGAACTCACCGGGCGCGTCCACCTCACCGATCGCCTGATCGATCCGCAGCAGGGCGTGGTGCTGGGCCTCACGTACGACCTCGCCGGCAGCATCCTGGGCGGTGACTACGACTACAACCGCCTGACCCCAGAGCTCCGCGGGTACTGGACGCCGGTGCGCAACCGCCTGCAGTTCGCGACGCGCGCCGACGTCGGCTTCATCCTGCCGTACGGCAAGGATCCCGGCGCGCCGTTCGATCTGAAGTACTACCTCGGCGGCGCCAACACGGTGCGCGGCTACGCCTTCCGCCAGATCTCACCGAAGGTCGAGCGCTGCACCGACGACGAGTGCCGCACGTTGCCGGTCGGCGGTCAGACCCAGGTGAGCGCGAGCGTCGAGGTCCGCGTGCGCGCGTGGAAGGACCTCTGGATCGTCGTGTTCGGCGACATGGGGGACGTGCGCGCGGGCGTACGGGAGTTCGCGCCGCGGCAGTGGAGCTACACGATGGGCCCCGGGGTCCGCTACCACAGCAAGATCGGGGTGTTCCGGCTCGACGGAGGGTTCCGCCTCAACCAGACCGAGTACGGACGCGGTCAGCCCATCGGTGCGGTGCACTTCGGGCTCGGGGAGGCGTTCTGAGCGACGAGAAACCAACGCGGGCGCGGGTGATCGCGACGCGGATCGCCAAGGGCCTCGGGTGGCTCGTCGGCACCATCGTCCTGCTGGTGGCGATCGCCGTCGGCGTGATCCTGTGGACGCCGTGGGGGACCGGCGTCGCGCTGCGGTTCGCGCTCGCGCGGTACGACGCGGCGATCCCCGGCGCCGCGACGGTCGAGCGGATCGACGGTACGCTCGGCGGCACGCTCGTCCTCGAGGGCGTGGCGCTGCGCGACGCGGCCGACCGGCCGTTGGTCGCCATCGCGGAGCTGCACCTGACCCTCGTGCTCGGGCCCCTGGTGCGGCGCACGCTCGCGTTCGAGGCGCTCGAGGTGCGGGGCGTCGAGATCTGGTTCGGCGCCGAGCAGGCCGACTTCGGCGACCTCGGGCCACCGGGTCCGTCCACGCCCAAGCCCGACGGGTGGGTCGGCCCCGATCTGCCGATCGGGTTCTCGGGGCCGATCGTCGCCGACGGCGTGGTCGTGCACCGCAACCTCGAGCAGGGCGACCCGGAGGTCCTGGTCGACGCGCCGCGATTGTCCGCGCAGCTCGACTCGATGGGGCGGCACGCCGAGCTCCGCATCGACGGCGTCACCGCGATCCTGCCGGCGCCCGGCCTCACCGTCGCCGATGCGACCGCGACGCTGCGCTGGGACGACCCCGAGGTGCGCGTCGTCGATCTCGTGGCGTGGACCAACCTCGGCATCGTCGAGCGGGGTGAGCTCGGCTTCGACGCCTGGCTGCAGACCGGTGATGCGGACGTCGACGCGTCGATCGAGCTCGCGGCCGTGGCCGGCGGCGCCGCGCTGCCGATCGTCGGGCCGGTCGCGACCCGCGTGCGTGCCTCCGGTGGCGCCGCGCAGCTGTGGGTGCAGCTGGCGGTCCGCGCCGAGCCCGAGGCCAGCGTCGATCTGCTCCTGGTGGGATCGATCGCCCCGCGGCTCGAGCTCGCGGGCCTCGGGACGTTCGGCGTGATCCCACCCTCGGCGACGCGGGCGTTCTACGGCTCGGTCGCGGCCCAGGTCGTGCGCGCGCCGGACGGGCCGCTGCGCGCCGCAGTGCAGCTCGGCTGCGTCGGTTGCCGCGATCCGCTCGGGGTCCAGGCGAGTCTGGTGGCCCCCGGTGGCGGCGAGGCGATGGAGCTCGACGCGCGGGTGTTCGCCGCGGACGCGACCGTGGTCGCGGACGCGACGCTCGTGGGCGCAACGGTGCGGCGCGCCCACGCCCGCGTCGAGATCCCGTCGCTGCGCCGCGTCGAGGCCGAGCTCGCGCCGTGGATCGCGTTGCCGCCCGTCGCCGGCGCGGTGGCGGCCTCGGCCGCGTGCGCCGGCGAGGACGCGCTGCTCGCCTGCACCGCGCAGGTCGAGGCCCGCGCGCTCGGCTACGTCGGCCTCGCGATCGCGCACGCGGAGGTCGCCGCGGAGGTCGTCCTCGAGGATGGCGCGCCACGGGGCAGCGCCCGCGTCGGCGCGACGGGGCTGAGCTACGGGGCGCAGCGCGTGGATCGACTCGACGTCACCGCGGCGGGTGACGCCCAGGCCCTCGACGTCGATGTGCGCGCCGCGGCCGATCGCAGCTGGGGCCACGTGGTGGCGACGATCGAGCCCGGCGCGACCACGCGGATCGGACTCGACCGCGTGGATCTGCTGTACCGCCCCCGCACGGGCGTGGGCGGCCGGCGGACGGCGCATCGCGGCCTGCGGGTGGCGCTGCTGCACCCGAGCGCGGTGACGATCGGCGGCGGCGACGTCGGCATCGACGATCTGCGGCTCGCGGTGAACCGCGGTGTGGTCGCGGTCGACGGCCGGATCGGCGCGTCTGCAGACGCCGACGTGGCGATCGAGCACGTCGATCTCGCTGACCTCGGGGTGCTCGCGCTGCCGGTGCGCCTCGCGGGTCGGCTCGACGCGCGCGTCGGCGTGCACGGCCGCCTGACCTCGCCCGACGTCGCGCTGATCGCCGACGCGTCGGGTCTGGTCGTCGACGGGCACCGGCTCGGTCGCGTCGGCGTCGCGGTGGATCTCGACGCGGGGCGCCTCGACGCGCGCGTCGGGTGGACGCCGAGCCCCCGCGAGGAGCTCACGGTGCACGCCCGCACGCGGCTGCGCGCCCTCGACGATCCGCGGGGCGTGGCGGCGCTGCCCGACGATCCGATCGCGCTCGAGCTGCACGCGCAGCGCCTCGACCTCGCGCGGCTGCAGCCGTGGGTCGCAGAGCACACGATCCACGGCCGCGTCGACGCGACGGTGGACATCACCGGCACCGCGCGCGCACCGACGGTGACCGCGAGCATCGACGGCAGCGATCTGTGCTTCGACGAGCTCGTCGTCGACGCCGTGCAGGCGCGGTTCGGGCACGACGACGGCCGCGTCGTGCTCGACATCGGCGCCCACACGCCGTGGATCGACAGCGTGCACGTGACCGGGTCACTCCCGCTGCGCGTCGCCGCCGTCGCGCCCTACGTGACGTTCGATCGCGGGGCGTCGGGCGAGGCGCGCGTGGCCGTGGACCACCTCGAGCTCGAGGGGCTGGACACGTTCGTGCCCGGCCTCGATCTGCGTGGGCACGTCGACGGCGAGCTCGCGGCCACGCTGGATCGAGGCGCGCTGGGGGGCCGCGCGGGGGTGCTGGTGCGGGACCTCGCCCACGGGCGCGACCGCATCGCCACCGTATCGCTCGACGCGACGCTCGGCGCCGACGCGCTGGACGGGACGCTGCTGGCGAGCGGGCCGGCGGCGCGCCTGGTCCAGCTCGACGCCAGGATCCCGCTGCGCGTCGACGTGCAGCGCGGAGCGTTCGCGTGGCTCGACGACCAGCCGCATCACGTGGCGCTCGCCCTCGCGGACGCCGACATCGCGACGCTGGGTCGGCTGGCGAACGTCGGGGGCGTCTCGGGTCGCATCGACGGCACCGCGACGCTCGACGGCACGCCGAGGACGCCGACGATCGTCGCGGAGCTTCGGGGGCGCAGGCTCGCCAACGACAGCCATGCCGTGGGGCGCGTCGAGCTCGACGTCGAGCACCGCGAAGGGCGACTGCGCGTGCGGGCGCTGCAACGGCAGGGGCGGCAGCGCCTCGACGTCGACGCGAACCTACCGGTCACGATCGATCTCGCGGCGCCGAACCTCGCCTGGGACCGCAGCGCCGAGCACACGCTCGACGTCGACGCGGTCGCGATCGATCGCGAGCTGATCACGGCGTTCGTCGACATCCCCGATGACGCGGTGTTCGACGCCAACCTCGAGGTCCACGCGCACGGCCACGCCGGCGACTTCGCGGCCTGGGGGCAGCTGCGCGCGATGCTCGGCGAGGGGGCGGCAACGGGCACGCCGGTGGCCGCCCGCTTCGCCGTCGGTGACACCCAGCAGGACGTGGAGATTGTCCTCGGGCCGTTCGCAGATCGGGCGATCGAGATCACCGCGACCACGCAGGCGCCGATCGTCGCGCTGCTCGCGGACGGCACGGACTGGCGCACGATCCCCATCGTCGCGGCGCTCGACACCGACGGCTTCCGCTTGAGCGCGATCGATCCGCTGCTGCCCGACGCGATCGACGATCCCTCCGGGCGCCTCGACGCCCACCTGAAACTCGACGGCACCCTCGGCGCCCCGGGGCTCCACGGCGGCCTCGCGGTGGCCGATGGCGCGGTGACGGTCGTGCCGCTGCGCCAGCGTTTCGATCGGGTCGGCGTGACGGTCGAGCTCGATCGTCGCGACGTCCGCCTGACCCGCTTCGCCGCGCGCAGCGGCGCCGGGCGGGCGCGCGGCACCGGACGGCTCCACCTCGAGCCGGGGGCGACGGAGGCGACCCTCGACCTGCGCGTCGAGGGGCTCGCGATCGTGCGACCGGGGCTGCCGCTCATGAAGCTCACCACCCGCGCGACCGCGACGCTCGACGCCACCGGCGCGACGACCGAGGTCGAGGTCGTCGCGCGGAAGTCGACGCTCGACGTGTTCACCGAGAGCATGAGCGCGCCGCAGGCGTTGCCCGACGCGACCGGGGTCGTGTACCTCGACGCACGCGGGCGTGGCGACGCGAAGGCGTCCAAGGCAGCGGATCCGCAGGCCGTCCGCGAGCCGCTGCTGCCGCCCGACATGAACGTGCGCCTCGTGCTCGCCGATCCGCTCTATGTGCGCGGGCCCCAGGCCAACATGACCTGGCGCGGCAAGGTCGAGCTCACGCGCCGCGGCGACGCGGAGATCCGCGCCGAGGGGGCGCTGGTCGTCGACCGCGGCCGCATCAGCTTCCTCGGCAAGGACTTCGTGATCGACAGCGGCAGCCTCACGTTGCCCGAGCAGGGCGAGCTCGATCCGTACATCGCCCTGACCGCGATCACGCAGACACCCGAGGGCACCGTGACGATCGACGTCCACGGCCGCGTGAGTCGACCCGAGCTGCGACTGTCGTCCGATCCGCCGCTGGCCGAGTCCGACGTCTTCGCGCTGCTGGTCACCGGCTCCAGCTCCGGCGCCAAGGACGGCGGCGGCGGCGAGGTCGAGGCGAAGGCGGCGAACCTGCTGGCCGCGTTCCAGAACCCGGTGCTGCAGCGCCAGCTCCAGGATCGCCTCGGCATCGATCGCGTCGGCATCACCTTCGGCGACACCGTCGAGCAGCCGATCGTCGCCGTCGGCAAGCGAGTCGCGCCCAAGCTCTACCTCGAGACCCGCTACCACCACAACGCGCCGATGGGCGAGAACCGCGCCGAGCTCCACCTGCAGTACGAGATCAAGGCCCCGTCGTGGAGCGTCGAGACCTTCATCGGCGACGCGGCAAAGGGGGGAGTGGAGCTGTGGTGGCGCAAGCGGTTCGGACGACCGCGCGCGCCGAAGGAGAAGCGACCGCGCAAGGTGGCGGGCCCGGCGGCGGGTGGCTCGACTACTCCCCCGTGAGCTCGGCCGCGAGCGCATCGAGCTCGCGCCGCAGCTTCGGTGAGCCGCCCCGCGCCTCGACGATGCCCCGCGCGGCGCCCAACGCCGCGCTCGCCTGCGCGCGGTTGCCTTGGGCGAGGAACACCCGCGACATCCCCACCAGCGTGGTCGCGGTCTCGGGGTGGTTGGCGCCGAGCGTCGCGTCGCGGAGCTCGCCGGCCGCCGCGTAGCGCTCGAGCGCGGCGTCGAAGTGGCCGAGCTCGCGCTCGAGGGCGCCGAGCTGATCGAGGGCGTAGGCCAGCCCGGGATCGCGATCGCCCCGCGTCGCGCGCCCGATCGCGAGGGCGCGCTCGAGCAGGGTGCGGGCGTCGTCCGTGCGGTGCTCGAGACGCGCGGCCCAGCCGAGGTTCGTGGCGAGCGTCGCCCGCATCGGGTCGTGCTCGGCGTCGGGGCCGGCGGTCACGATCGCCTCGGCGCGCTGCAGCAAGGTTCGCGCGGCGGCGGGGTCGCCCGCGTCGAGGTGCACGAGGGCGAGGTTGTTCAGCACCGCGGCGACGTCGGGGTGGTCCGCGCCGCGCATCGCCTCCACCAGCCCGAGCAATCGCGTCCAGGTCGCGAGCGCCTCGTCGTCGCGGCCGATCGCGCGGGCGGCCGCGCCGAGGGCCATCCATGCGGCGCGGCGATCGAGCTCGGACATCGCGTCGATCGGCAGCGCCGACAGCCGCCGGTGGGCGTCTTGGGCGTCGCCGCGGACCAGCGCGAGCCGGGCCCGGACGATCTCCGCGCGCGCGGTGACGTCGGCGCGCGCGGAAGCGTCGGTCATGCGATCGACGAACGCGTCGAAGTAGCCGAGGTGGAGCTCGGCTTCGTCGACGCGATCGCCCTGCAGCGCGGCGTCGGCCTCGTCGAGCACGAGGTAGACCACGGCGTCGTCGTTGCCGTCGGCCACCGCGAAGCGCACCGCCTCGCGGCGCAGTCGCTCGGCTTCGGGGCCGCGACCCGCGTCGAGCTCGAGATCCGCGAGCACCGACAGCGCGCGGGCGTGGACCCCCGGGAGATCGTGGTCGGTGGCGAGGGCCACCGCGCGCTCGGCCGGTTCGCGGGCGTCGTCGCGCCCGAGGCGACGGCGGACCAGCGCGCGCTCGACCTGCTCGACCGCGAGCGTCCAGGCCCGATCCTGCTCGGCGTTCGATCGGCTCGAGCGCGCCGCGTGGCGGTTGCTCAGCTTGGTGAGGGTCTCGACGTCGTCGCAGCCGTCGAGGGCGGGCAGCTGGGCGTCGAGCTCGTCGGGTTGCAGTGGCCGAGCATCGACGGACGCCTGGGCCGCGCGACCGAGCTCGTCGGTGAGCCCCGCGAAGCGGCCCGCGATCCGATCGAGGCACGCCATGCGCAGGCCCATCGCCTCGTCGGACTGCTCGCCCAGGACGCGCGTCGCCTCGCACACCTCGCGGCGCTTGGCCCCGTACGCCTCGGCGTAGCGATCGAGGGCGAGGACGGCAGCATCGCCGGTGGCCGCGAGCGCTCCGGTGCGCACCGCGTCGCGCGTCGACGCGCTCCACTGCAGCGCGTCGTCGTCCGCGCTCGCGCACGGCTCGGGCGTCACTGCGAGCGCGGCGCGGAAGCCCACGCCCAGCGCGAGCGTGCCCGCGGCGGCGGCGAACCACCAGGGCCCGCGCGCGCGGGGCGTGATCGCCCGCAGCAGGGCGTCGACGTCCGGCCACCGATCTTCGGGCACCGTCGCGACGGCACGCTCGAGGGCACGGCGCACGTGCACCGGGATCACGCGCGACCGCGCCGGCTCGCGGCGCACGCCCTGGATCACGTTGCCGCGCAGCTTGGCCAGGGTGTCGCCCGCGTAGGGCCGCTCGCCGAAGAAGCCCTCCCACGCCATGACGCCCAGGGCGAACTGATCCGCCGCGGGCCCGACGTCGGGGCGGTCGAATTGCTCGGGGGCCATGTACGCGGGCGTGCCGACCACCGCCCCCGAGCGGCTGAGCGCCGGCGTCGCGAGGGGATCGCTGTGGTTTCCGCCGAGGGTCTCGAGGCCGGGATCCCAGGCGGCGCGCGCCAGGCCGAAGTCCATCAGCCGTACGCGGCCGGAGTCGTCGATCATCACGTTCTCGGGCTTCACGTCGCGGTGCACCAGGCCCGCGCGGTGGACCGCCGCGAGTCCGCGACCGACCTGCAGGATCGCGTCGAGCTGCTCGCGCCACGATCGCGGCTTGGCCGTCCACCACTCGCGCAGCGTCTGCCCGACCACGAACTCCATCACGATGAACACGAAGCTGCCCGACGCGACGGGGCTGCGGGCGACGGCGTCGTTGGAGGCCGGCGTCGACGCGGCGTCGTGGAACCCGACCTCGTGCACGGCGAGCACGTTGGGGTGCGAGAGCTTGGCCAGCGCCTGGGCCTCGCGGCGCATGCGGGCGGTGGCCGCGGCCGCGTCGCCGTCGTCGACGCGGCGCACGATCTTGATCGCGACCTTGCGATCGAGCTCGTCGTCGTACGCGCCGTAGACCACGCCCATGCCGCCGGCGCCGATCCGCCGGACGGCCGTGTACCGACCGATCCGGAACGGCGACCACGTCCCCTCGCTGGGATCGAACGACGCAAGCGGCCGCACCTCGTCGGTGCCGCGGCCGAGATCGCGGGCGAGCGCGCCGATCTCCGCGTCGAGCCCGACCAGATCCGAGAACGAGTCGGGTAGCGACACCGTCGCGCCGGCGGGCTGCCGACGCGATGTGGACCGCGGCTGCGACGACGTCGACACGCCGCTCCACCGTATCAGGCCGGCCTGCGATCACCAACGCGCGGGGGTTCCCCACACGGGAGGACGACCCACACCCGGAGCACGCCCGACGCGGGTGCACGCGGCCGCTAGGTCGACGCCGCGGTCGGTCCGCGCAGCGCGTCGATCACCGCGCGCAGCTCGTCGTCGATGTCGGCCTCCGAGCTCACGGTGTCGGCGACCTCGGCCCGCAGCGCCGCTCGGAACCGGCCGCGCAGCCGGTGGACGGCGACGCGGGCGTTGGCCTCCGACATCGACAGCGTGTGCGCGACCTGACGGTAGGCGGGCGTGTCGCCAGAGAGCAGGAACGGCTCGAGCGCGGCGAACAGCGTCGCGTGGCCCTCGGCGCCGTAGGTGGCGCCGAGGCGACGGCGGGCGCGGCCGAGGATCTCGGTCGCCCACGCGAACGCGTACGCGCCCTCGGGCGTGCGATCGTCGGGCACGTCGAGCTCGCCCTGGCCGAGGTCGAGGGGCAGCGTGCCCTCGGGGCCGCCGCGCTTGGCCGCGTGCGCCCGGGTGCGCTCGTTCGCCAACCAGTGCCGCAGGGCGCCCAGGAGGTACGACCGGAAGCGCCCGCGCTCGGGCTGTGCCCCACCGATCGCGGCGCCGCCGAGCAGCGACGACAAGAAGCCCTGCACCGCATCCTCGGCGTCGGCGATCGCCATGCCGTCCCGGCGCAGGAACACGAACAGCGGCCGCCAGTACGCCTCGCACAGCTCGGCGAGCGCGCGCGGGGGTGCACTGCGGCCGGCGGCGTCGAGCACCACGCTCCAGCGGGTCGTCGGGAAGATCGCGGCCATGGGGGCGGCGCAACCGGGGCGCGGGCGCAATCGTTTCACTGCGCGCGTCCTTCGGCAACGCCCCTCGCGGGCGCGCGCGCGGGGTGATATCAAGGCAGCGTGCGCACGGCGTCGCGGTGGGGGGGCGCGGCTCTGCTCGGGTTCCTCGCCGGGTGCACCGATCCCACGTCGAGCGCGACCACCGTCGTCGCGCCGGGCTCGGCCGGTCCCCGTGCCCGGGGCCCGGGCGCCGGATCCCGCTCCCAGCGTGGTCCGACTCGACGCCGCGACGATCCGCGTCGGCGATCGCGAGCTCGCGAAGGTGCGACCTCTCGACGCCCCCGGCGCCCTCGATCGCGACCTGCGGCCGAGCTATGCCCACGACGCCCTGCGCGAGGCCTTCGCCGGCGGGCCGCCGGCGCTGGTCGAGCCCGCACCCGACGCGAGCGTCGGCGCGGTGCGTGGGGTCCTGGCCTCGCTGCCTGACGATGCGCGTCCGGTGCTCGCGGGCACGCCGTCGCTGCGCGTGCGCGCGGCCGTTCGCGGCGAGCTCCCGCTGATCCTCGTCCTTCGCGATCGCGTCGAGCTGCGCCACGCCGGTGCGGTCGTGGGCTCGGTCGCGGCGCTGGCCGAGCTGCCCACGATCCTCCGCGGCTCCGACGCGACGCTGGCCGTCGAGCTCGCGGATGCGCGGCCGGCCTCGGACCTCCTCGCCGTCGCGAGGGCCGCCGCGGCGGCTGGCACCACGCAGCTCGTGCTC
>LNFB01000118.1 GCA_001464385.1 Deltaproteobacteria bacterium Ga0077550
GCTCGCGATCGGCGAGGTCGGCTCGGGGTGGCGCGAGCGCAAGGCGGCGCTGCTCAACAACCTCGGGGTCGCCTACGGCATGCGCGGCGATCATGCGCGGGCGCGCGACGACTTCGGCCGCGCCGCTGCGGCCCAGCGCGATCTGTTCGGCCCCGACCACCCCGACGTCGCGACGACGATGCTCAACGAGGGCGTGTCGATGCACCAGCTCGGCGACCACGCCGGCGCCAAGGCGCGCATCCTCGAGGTCATCGCGATCCGCGTCGCCGCGCTCGGGCCCGATCACGCCGAGGTCGGCACCGCGTACACGGCCTTGGCCACGGTCGAGAGCGCGCTGGGCCACCGCGAGGAGGCGCTCGGGCTGTACGAGCGCGCGCTGGCGATCCGCGAGCGGACCCTGGGCGCCGATCACCCGAGCACCGCGATCACCCGCAACAACCTCGGCGATACCTTGGTCGGCCTCGGTCGCCCGGCGCAGGCGCTGCCGTACCTCGAGGACTCGCTCGCGCACCTGCAGCGGCGGCTGGGGCCGGAGCACCCGATGGTCGCGTACCCGCTGCACACGCTGGGCGAGGCCCGGCTCGCGCTGGGTGAGCCGGCGGCGGCGGTCGAGGCCTTCGAGACCGTGCTCGTGCTGCGCGAGGGGCAGGCGGTCGATCCCCGCGAGCTCGCGCTGACGCGGGTCTGGCTCGCGCGGGCGCTGCGGGCGGCGGGCGACGACGCGGCCCGGGCCCGCGCCCTCGCCGAGCAGGCCCGCGAGGTCCTGCGCGCCGGCGATCGCGATCGCGAGGTGCTCGCGGAGCTCGACGCCTGGTTGTCGACGAGATGATCAGGGCCGCGAGCGGCCGCGTGATCTGGCGGCCGACGCCGTGTTCACCGCCCCAGGGTCGACAGCGCGAGCGCGACCTGGCGATCGTGCTCGCGCGCGGGGTCGTGGATCGCCAGGCCCATCCGCACCGTGCGTTCGAGCAGTGACCGCGCCTCGAGCAGGCGGTGGAAGAGGGCCGCGCGCTGCTCCTCGAGCAGGCGCAGACGATCGAGTCCGTCGAGGATCGGCGCGCGGGCCTCGGGGGGCTCGCGTCGCGCCTCCGACACCGCGAGCGCGCGGACCATCGCGCCCTCGTCGAGCGTCGCCGATTCCGTCGAGATGCGCTGCAGCTCGGCGACGTGGTGCTCGACCGCGTCGACGATCGGTAGCACCGGCGCCGTCAAGACCTCGACCTCGCGGACCTGGACGCCGAGCAACGTCGCGCGGTGGTCGACGAGGCGCTGCACGAGCAGCGCGAGCTCCCCGACGACGCCGCGGACGTCGGCCGGCACATCCCCGCGGAGCAGGGCGGCGAGGCGCGCGACCAGGGGATCGGAGGCGGGCAACGCCGCCGGCACCGCGCGGAGCCGGTAGTGGGCGTAGGTCTTGCGCGCCGCGAGGTGATTGCTGAGGTCGGCCATCGAGAGCACGACCGCGGCGAAGCCCGCCACGGCGACCGCCGCGATCCACCCGCCCGAGACGCCGATGGCCCCGAGCGTGAACGACACCGCGACGGTGACCGCCGCGAAGGCGAGGGCCTTGAGGCTCGAGTCCCGCACCGCCGTCGGGTGGACGAGTCGCGTCCGCACCCCGTGCTCGGTCGCGAGCTGCTGCAGCGCCAGGGCGGTCTCACGCGTGAGGTGGTTGAACAGCCGCGCGGGCAGCCGCATCCGCTGGCCGCGCTCCTCCTCGGAGTACATGTGCACGGATCCGATCACGAACTCGGGCCGGCGCACCGGCTGCTTCGAGACGTCGCCGAGGAACCCCTGCAGCCACTTCAGCGGCGCGGCGTCTTCGCTCAGCGTCAGCAGCTCGAGGCCGAACGCGTGCCCGTCCGGGTCACCGTGCTCGAAGCGCACGGCGACCCGTCCGCACGCGATGCACAGCCGCTGCCCGACATGCAGGCGGGTCCCACAGTGCTGGCACACGGTGGTGTCGTCCGCGTCCCACAGGGCCTGGCCGCCCCGCAGCACCCACGCGAGATCGGCCATGCTCGGCGGGCGTCGGGCGAGATCGGGGCTCAGGCACCGCGCGAGCAGCTCGGCCAGCACGATGGGCGCGTCGGGGCGCAGCTCGCCGAGCGGCGGCAGGCGATCGTGCTCGGCGAGCAGCGGCGGCCCGTCGCCGAAGGGCATCGTGCCGGTGAGCGCCTGCCACAGCATCACGCCGACGCTCCACACGTCGGAGCGCTGATCGACCGCGGTGCGCATCAGCTGCTCGGGCGCGACGTAGGCCGAGCCGCGCAAGAGCAGGCTCGACGCGGTGTGGCTCGACAGCACGTCCACGCGCGCCAGCCCGACGTCGACGAGCACGACGTGACCACCGGACATCGCGACGATCTGCTCGGGTCGGAGGTCGCGGAGCACCGCGCCGTGGGCGTGCACGGCGAACACCGCGTCGGCGATCGCAGCGAAGCGGCTGGCCGCCTCGTCGAGCGGCAGCGGTGCGCGGGCGAGGATCTCGGACAGCGGCTCGCCGGCGGGCTCGAGTCGGACGCGCCACGGCGCGACCGCCGTCGGATCGCAGGGATCCGGCTGGGGCCCGGCGGCGATCGTCGGGGCGAGGGAGTGGGCGGGCAGCAGCCGCACCCGCTCGACATCGTGGGCGTAGCGGCGGCGGATCGACACGTCGCGCGCCAGATCGGGCGCGAGCTGGCCGACCACGGCGTCGCGCCCATCGTCGAGGCGGACGCGCCAACGCGTCTCGGTGCCGACGTCGATCGCGGCCGCCGTGACGACGTGACCGAACGGCAGGAACGACAGCGTGGCCGTCGTCGGGGCCGGTCCCTCCGCCGCGCTCGTCATGCCCGAGAGACCTCCTCGAGCGCCTCGACCTGCGCGCGCAACGGGGCGAGCGCGTCATCGGTGCGGCCGAGCTCGACGCGGCTGCGCGCGGCGATCACCCGCGCCGTCAGGGCGTCGAGCGTCGCGGTCAGCTCGAGCAATCGCGCCGCCCACGTGTCGCGCTCGTGCATGAGCGCGCGGTGCTCGGCGTGGGCCGGGTCGAAGAGCCGCTCTGCCATGCTCCGCTCGATGTCGTCCATGCGCCCGGCCGCGACGCCCGCCAGGTTGATCGCGTGCTCGAGCTCCGGGGCCGTCGCCGCGGCGCTGTCGGGATCGCAGCTGCGGGTCAGCACGAGCACGCGGCGGACCACCGCGCCGAGCGCCTCGCGGTGCCGTCGCTGCTCGATGCGCGCCACGACGCCGGGCAGCACGCCGAGGCGACGCCCGAGGCCCGCGGGCAGGCTCGGATGCGGCGCCTGCGAGGTCCCGACGGTGGTGCGACCCGCGGTGCCGCGCGACACCGCGTACGAGACCAGCGCCGCGACGCCGACGAGCGGCGCCAGCATGATCGCCAACGGCATGTAGACGAGCCCCGGCGCGAGCACGATCGCGGCGGACAACGTGAAGCCACGCGCGGCCATGCGGCGGACGTGGGCGCGCATCATCGGGTGCTGCATCGGCGCGTCCGTGGCCTCGGCGTCGATGCCGAGGCGCGCGAGCGAGGCGACCATGCTCTGCGCGCTCGCGGCCGAGACCCGTCGGACGAGCACGAAGGGCAGGCGTGGGATCTTCTGCTCGAGGCGCGCCGTGCCGAAGCCGACGCGCGCGTTGGCGGTGAGCCACTGCACCAGCCGATCGCGGCGCTCGCTGTCGAGCTTGTCGGAGGCGCGGCCGGGGCCGAGCACGACGACCGATTGCCGACCGGGCTCGAGCATCACCGGCACAAGGCCGCAGCGGAAGCACACGCGGACGTCGGTGAGGATCTCGCCGCCACAGCCGGCGCAGCGCCCCGCGGCGATCTCGGGGGCGCTCGGCAGCGCGAGGGCGGTCCCCGTCGACGATGCGTCGGGATCGCGAAGGGCCGCGATCGCGTGCAGCACCGCGCCGGCCGATTGCGGTCGATCGCCGGCCGCCTTCGCCATCAGCGACGCGACCAGCCGGCGCGTGCCCTCGGAGAAGCCCTCGGGCAGCCGCGGGATCGCGGCGGTGCGGTGGGCCTCGAGCACCGCGAACGGCGTCGGCCCGGTGAACGGCGGCGCCCCGGTGGCGAGCTCGTGCAGGATGCAGCCGAGCGCGTAGAGGTCCGTCCGTGGATCGACCGCGAGCGGATCGAGGCACTCGGGCGCCATGTACGGCGGCGTCCCGAGCACCGTGAGCGCGCCGCGATCGGCCTCGGCGAACGACGACGCGCGCGCCATGCCGAAGTCCGCGATCTTCGGCCCGCGCTCGCCCATCAGCACGTTGGCCGGCTTGAGGTCGCGGTGGATCACGCCGCAGCCGTGGGCGTAGGCCAGCCCCGCCGCGAGGCCCGCGGCCACCTCCAGCAGGCGCCCCTCGTCGAAGGGTCCGCCGCGCGCGAGCACGTGCGCGAGCGTCGGGCCCTCGACCAGCTCCATCACCAGCGCGGTGTGGCCCGCGATCGTGTCGGTGCCCCAGACGCGCACGAGGTTGTCGTGGACGAGTCGGCTCGACAGCTCGGCCTCGCGGCGGAACCGCAGCATCGCGGTGGCGTCGCGCTCGTGTCGCGGGTGCAGGAGCTTGGCGGCGTAGTGCGCCGCCGACAGTCGATCGAAGACGCGGACGACGCGGGCGATCGCCCCGGAGCCCAGCTCGTCCCCGAGCTCCCAGCGCTCGCCCATCGTCGCGGCGCCCGTCCTTGCGGTGGCGGATGGCTCCATCGGCGCGCCGAGGCGTTGCTCGGTGCGCTCGACTCTACCGCACGGGGACAGCCGCGGCACGTCGCGCCGCTTCGGGGCGGCACCCGCAGTGGCAGCCCGGCCGCATGCTCGACCGCGCGGCCCGGCCGTGCCCAGCGGAGCGGGCCTGGACGGGCTCCCGCCGCGATTTCGCCGTGCTCGGTCGAACATGCTACAACGCGACCACGGATGCGCGCGCTGGCGCTCGATGTCGGCAGCAAGACCATCGGCCTCGCGCTCAGCGACACCGATCGGATGATTGCGACCGCCGGCCACACGCTCGCCCGACGCGGCCACGTCGACGACGCCCGCGAGGTCGCCCGCGTCGTCGCCGAGCGCGAGGTCGGGCTCGTCGTCGTGGGGCTCCCGTTCGAGCTCGACGGTCGCGAGGGCCGCCGCGCCCGCGCGGTCCGTGCGTTCATCGCGGTGCTCCGCGAGCACTTCACCACCACCGGCGTGGCGGTCGAGCTCACCACGTGGGACGAGCGGTTCTCCACCGCCGCCGCCGAGCGCACCCTGATCGAGGCCGACATGTCCCGCGCCCGGCGCAAGCAACACATCGACGCGATGGCGGCCCAGTTCATCCTGCAGGGCTGGCTCGACGCCCAGCGCCCGGAGCCCCGCCGATGAAGCGCGCGTGGTGGAAGCTCCGCAAGTCGCGGCGCGTGCAGCGGTGGATGCTCGTCGTCGTCATCGCGACGATGGTCGCGGCGGCGTGGTTCGTGCGCGCCTCGTACCAGGAGCTGCTCACGTATCCCGACCGCCCCGGCATCGGCACCGCCGATCCCATCGAGGTCGTGGTGCCGCCGGGCTCGAGCTTCCCGGAGGTCCTGGCGCTGCTCACCGAGGCGGGCGTGCTGCCGGCCGACGAGGCGACCAAGTTCCGCCTGTTCGTGCTGCACAAGGGCGCGGCGCGCAAGGTCACCGCGGGCCCGCACCACTTCCGCGGCGACATGACGCCCACCGAGATCCTCGACGAGCTCCAGCGCAAGCAGCAGCGCAAGACGCTGCGGGCCACGGTGCCCGAGGGCAAGAACATGCTCGACGTGGCGCAGATCCTCGCCGCCGCCGGGCTGTCCGACGCCGCATCCCTCGAGGCCTCGATGCGGGATCCGAAGCTCCTCGCGAAGCTGGGCATCCCCGGCGCCACCGCCGAGGGCTACATGTTCCCGGACACCTACCAGTTCAACGTCGACGACACGCCCGACGCGATCCTCGAGAAGATGGTCACGCGGCACCGCGAGGTCTACGCCGAGCTGCGCCGCCGCTACCGCAACGAGGCCCAGGACCTCGCCGACGACCTGCAGTTCGACGACAACGACGTCGTGACGCTGGCCTCGATCGTCGAGAAGGAGACCGGCGCCAAGCACGAGCGGCCGCTCATCGCTGGCGTCTTCCTCAACCGCCTCAAGTTCTCCAGCTTCAAGCCCAAGCTGCTGCAGACCGATCCGACGATCATCTACGGCTGCACCGTGCCGACGACGAAGTCGGCCGCGTGCCAGAAGTTCGAGGGGCGGATCCGCCGGATCCACCTGCGCGACGAAGAGAACCCCTACAACACGTACACCCACGAGGGGCTGCCGCCGGGGCCGATCACCAACCCCGGCAAGCAGGCGCTCGAGGCCGTGTTCGCGCCGAAGAAGTCCAGGTTCCTGTACTTCGTCGCGCGCAACGACGGCACCCACCAGTTCAGCAAGACGGTGGCCGAGCACGAGGCCGCGGTCGAGCTGTTCCAGCGGCAGGGTGCGGTGGGCGACGGCTCGGCGGCCGGCGCCGTCGAGGACTGATCGCGAACCTGCGGCCGCCCGTCGCACGACACCGGCGCCCGCGGCATCGATGTCGCCGCCCCGGCACGTCCGTCGTCGCAACTCGCCACGCCCGCCGTCCGATCCTCGGGCAGGCTCGCGCCCGCACCCGGCGCCCGCACCCTGGCGCGCCCGTTGCTAGGCAGGGCCCCGCGGCGGATCCGTGTCGGGCGCGTCGATGGTCGGCGCGTCGGGAACCGCTGCGGCTTTGCTTACGACAGGGGTGTGCGACATGGCTTGGATGGACGACCGCGGCGCGTGTGGCCGCAGGGTGGTGGTGGCGGTGGTGATGGGACTCGCGACGTGGGGCGCGGCCCCGAGCGCCCAGGCGGGAATCCCCGAGTGTGGGGGAATCCACGTCGAGGCGGACGCGGCGTGCTCGCTCGAGATCGACATCGGCTGCGACGTGGACTGTGATCTCGACGCTGCGATCACGGCGTGCGCGAACGAGCTGTCGATCTCGTGCCAGGGCGACTGCGATCTGAGCGCCGACGTGACGTGCACGGACGACTGCGGGTCCATGTGCGAGGAGCGGTGCCTGGTGGGCGACTTGAAGTGCCAGGACAACTGCAGGCCCGAGTGCATCGTGGCCTGCCCGGATCAGTGCAGCGACGCCGACGACCCCGGCAAGTGCCGCTCGTCGTGCGAGGCCACCTGCACCACGACGTGCGACGACAAGTGCGGCGAGCTGACGGTCGACGCCGCCTGCGAGGAGCACTGCAACCAGTGCTGCCACGGCTCGTGCACGGCCCAGGTCAACCTCGACTGCCAGATCTCGTGCCAGGCCAGCGGCTTCGCCGATTGCCAGGCGGCGTTCGTGGAGGAGTGCCACGCCGGCTGCGGCGCGGGCGGGAACCTGTTCTGCGACGGGCAGCTCATCGCCACCGGCGCGGGGGTCGACGTGTGCGCGCAGGCGATCGCGGATCTGGGCGCGCAAGTCGACGTGGATGTGGACGTCGACGTGGATCTCGAGGACACGGATCTCGGCGGCAGCGCGGGGCTCGGCGGCGGCTGTTCCGTGGCGCGCGGCGGGACGCGGGGGCTCTCGCTGCTGCTGGTGACGGTGGTGACGGCGCTGCTGCGTCGCCGTCGCGCCGCATCGGGGGCGGATCAGGGCGGCGCGCCGAAGCCGAACCCGTCGAAGTCGAAGCCGGAGAACCCGTCGACGCTGGCCTCGCAGCCCTCGCCGCAGCCGAGCTCGATCGCGTAGCACGCCGAGACCACCCCGTCGGCGCCGACCTCGAACGCGAACGAGTAGGCGTCGGCGGGCTCGAGGGCGAGCAGGTCGCAGCAGCCCGCGTAGAGCTGCGGCATCGAGTACACCGCGGCGACGAAGGACGCGTCGGTGGATCCGACCGCGTCGCCCTCCTCGACGAACGGTGCGCCGGTGCACTCGTCCTGCGTGGTGCCCTCGGCTACCTCGGCGAGCTCGAAGGTGCGGCGCGCGGGCGCACCCGCGACGAACTCGATCGTCGTGCGGTACGAGCACGCCCACTGGAAGTCGTCGATGTACTCGAACGACCGCACCGCGTACCAGTAGGTGTCGCCGGCCTGCGCGGCGAGATCGTCGTACGCGGCGCGCGACGTCTCCCAGCCGGCCTGCGTGCACGCGGCCGGCACGTCACCCGTGGTGGAGTCGTCGGCGGTCCCCGACGCGCTCGCCGAGGTCGAGCCCTCGGTGTCGCCGTCGCGGGCGACGCAGCCCGAGGCGAGCGCGAGGATCAGCATCGTCCGAGTCGTGGTCATCGCCCATGGTCCCGCATCGCGGGGGCGTTGTCGCAGGCCGAGCGCTCCTCATCACCACCGCGGACGCGCCCGGGTGGTGGATCCGATTCGCGTACCGCAACTCCGACGTGGCCATGATGAAACACGCGGTGCTCGAGTTCTGCGGCGTCACCCCGGTGCGCGTCACCCGGTTCACGCGCACGCGCCACCGCACGGACGACGAGCGCAAGGGGTGGATCGAGCGCGCGCGGGCGCTCGGCGAGCGCTGCGGTTGAGCGGGGGTTCTGTGACGTGGTCGTTGCATCGGCTCACCGAGGACGCGGCGCTCGGCGCCGATTTTTCGCGTACGGACCGAACCCCACCGTCGCCTATGCTCGCGTGCAGTGGCGGCCGAACTCCGAGAACTCGCACGTGCCCTCGATGGACTCCTCGAGCAGGTATCGGCCCGCGAGTCGACGCTGGCCCACCTGCTCGCCGCAACACCGGCGCCCACGCGGCCCAGCGCGCGCAACCTTGCGCACTACCTCGCGCTGCGCAGCGGTGATCTCCGGCCCCTGCAACAGCAACTCGCGTCGCTCGGGTTGAGCTCGCTCGGCCGCGCCGAGAACGACGTCGCGGGCTCGCTCGCGACCGTGCGTGCCGTGCTCGCGCGCCTGCTCGGCGAGACGATGGAGCTCCCCTCGATCGACTTCGGCGCCGCGAGCCGGCGCCTCGCCGCGCACGCGAACGCGTTGTTGGGCCCTGCGTCCGGCGGTCGCCCCACTCGCGTCATGGTCACGTTGCCCGGCGAGGCCGCCTTGGATCCCTCGTTCGCGGACGCCGTGATCGACGCCGGCACCGAGATGGTGCGGATCAACTGCGCCCACGACGGGCCCGAGCAATGGGTCGCGATGGCCACGCACGCGCGCGCGGCCGCGGCGGCGCGCGGTCGGGACGTGAGGATCCAGGCCGACCTCGCCGGTCCCAAGCTGCGCACGGGAACGGTCGTCGCCCGGCGCGACGTGGTGCGCTACCGACCGCTGCGCGATCGCTTCGGGGCGACGGTCACGCCCGCGCGCATTCCCCTGCGCGTCCGCGGCACGTCGGCGGCGGGCGTGCCGATCTCGGCTGGCCTGCTCGACACGCTGGCCGACGGCGACACGCTGCGGCTGCGGGACGCGCGGGGGCGCAAGCGCGAGTGGATCATCGAGCGCTCCGGCGAGGCCGTGTTCGGGCTGTGCGATCGGACCAGCTACGTCACGCCGGGGCTCCAGGTCGAGGCGTCCCGGGGCCGCGAGCTCCTCGCGTTGTTCCGACTCGACGACGAGTTGTTCGACCTCGGGCTCCCGCTGGTCGCCGGCGATCGGTTCACGCTGGTCGCCGAGGATGCGCCGCGGTCGGCGCGACCCGTGCACCCCGAGGTGGGCTGCCTCGAACCGGCCGTGTTCGCGTTCGTCCGCGCGGGCGAGCGCGTCCTGTTCGACGACGGCAAGCTCGCCGGGACCATCGAGCACGCGGCTCCCGAGCGCGTGTTGGTCCGCATCGATCACACGCGCCGTGGCGGCGCGACCCTGCGGGCCGATCGGGGGATCAACCTCCCCGACACGGCGCTGGCCCTGCCGCTGTTCCGCGAACGGGACGTGGCTGCGCTGCGCGCCGTGGCTGCGCACGTCGATCTCATCGGGCTGTCGTTCGTGCACGCGCCCGCCGAGGTCGAGCACGCGCGCCAGCTGGTGACCGAGGCCGGCCGCCCCGACCTCGGGTTGGTGCTCAAGATCGAGACCCGTCACGCGTTCGAGCAGCTCCCGCAGCTGTTGTTCGCGGCCCTGGCCAACATGCCCGCGGGCGTGATGGTGGCGCGCGGCGACCTGGCGGCCGAGGTCGGCTTCGAGCGGCTCGCGGAGGTCCAAGAGGAGATCCTGTGGCTGTGCGAGGCGGCGCATCTGCCCTGCATCTGGGCGACGCAGGTGCTCGATCAGCTCGCCCGCACCGGGATGCCGTCCCGCGCCGAGGTCACCGATGCGGCCATGGGCGCGCGCTCGGAGTGCGTCATGCTCAACAAGGGTCCGTTCGTCGTCGACGCGGTCCACCTGTTGGTCGACGTGCTCGAGCGGATGGAGGCGCACCACGCCAAGAAGCGATCGCTGCTCCGCCGGCTCGCGGTCACGGCGGACGCGCTCGCCGAGGGCGGTGACCCGGGGCCGTAGCGGACGGTCGCGACGCGCTCACCCCGGCAGCGCGCACTCGGTGTCGAAGGCGTTGTTCGCCTCGTTGCACTCGTTGATCGCCCCCGCCGGCGCGTCCTCGGCCGGCGGGTCGATCGTCGCCCGCACGGTGAACGGCGGCTGCGCGCCCATCGGGATCGCGACCGTCACCGCGAGCACCTCGAACTGCCCGGGCTGCAGGGCGATGCTGGTCGCGCTCGTGCCGAGCGGCGTGACGACGACGCCTTCGACGAGCTCGAGGGCGACCGGCGTGCCGGCGGGGATCGCCAGGGCGCCCAAGTTGCGCACCAGGACCGCGAGGTCGACCTCGAAGCCGTCGACGACCTCGTTCACGCTGCAGATGCTGCCCTCGACGGCGGCGTCGGGGGCGTGGAACAGGCCGTCGGGCTGCACGTTCTGGCGGAAGTTGTTGAAGCGCTCGTTCTGCCAGTTGATCTCGGGCACGGCGGGCACGGCCCCGGACTCGGTGATGTGCGTGATGGCGTACGCGTGCTGGTTCCACACCCTGCGGGTGCGCACCCAGTTGTCGCTCGCGTCCTCCCAGACCACGATCCCGGTGTTGGTGCCGTTCTCGGGGATCACGACCTCGGCGTTGCCGTCGTTGTCGACGTCGGCGATGACCGGCATCTCGAGCCGGGTGTGGCTGTTGTGCGAGTCGTCGGTGAACAGCACGTTGCCGGTCGAGCCGTCGAAGATCCGCATCGTGGTCTCGTCGGCGTAGATGACCTCGGCAGCGCCGTCGCCCTCGAAGTCGAACACGCTCGATCCGGTCACGCGGCTGCTGCAGTCCTGGTTGGTCGCCTGCCACAGCACCCAGTCGCCGGCGCACTGGGCCGGCAGCGCCGCGGGATCGCAGTCCCAGTCGACCACGACGTAGTAGTCGGACGACGCCGTGCCGATCTCGGGCCGCCCGTCGCCGTCGAAGTCGGCGATCGTCGGCGGGCCGGCCTCGTTGTTGGCGCAGTCGATGACCGGGATCTGCATGCGGCGCAGCTCGGTGCCGTCGTCGTCGAGCAGGAACACCTCGCCCTGGCGCACGATGACGACCTCGCCCATCGCGTCGTCGTCGAAGTTGGCGATCGCGCTGAACCCGTCGCAGACGATGCCGCCGCTGGCCCCGCACGCGCTGTTGCTGCCGACGTACGGGTACTCCCACTTCACGGTGCCGTCGTGCTCGTACACGGTGTTGCCGGCCGAGACCTCGAGCAGACCGTCGAGGTCGATGTCGGCGACCGCCGAGCTGGGGCCGAGGAACCCGTTGTTGCCGATGCCCCCGACGAAGCCGGCGTCGGCCGCGGTGACGTTGCCGTCCCATAGCAGCGCGCCGTCCTGGCCGTCGAGCGCGACATTGCCGATGACCACCTCGGCGTCACCGTCCGCGTCCAGATCGGCGATCGAGATCGCCGCGCCGCCGCGGGTGTGCACGCTCCACGTCGGGTAGTCGAGGTTGTGCCACAGCACCTCCCAGGTCGACCCGTCGGCCGCGGTGCGTCGGAAGGCCACGGTGCCCTGGACGTTGTTGTTCGCGGTCGAGGTCTTGGTGATGGCGACGATCTCGGCGACGCCGTCACCGTCGAGGTCGCCGGCGGCGATGCCCGAGTCGTTGGTGATGTAGTGGCCGCTGGCGTCGAACGCCGCGATGAGCTGCTCGTCGAGGTCGGCGATCGGCAGCATCGAGCCGTCGGGCTGGCACTGGCCGCTGTACAGCCGGATCGTCGCCTCGGAGTTGCAGCAGCCGTCGCCGCCGAGATCGTACGTCAGGGTCGCGATGTCCGGGATGTCGTCGTCGGTGACGTCGATGACGATCGGGGTGGCGACGACGTCGTCGCGGGCCGGGTTCGACAGGCCCACCGTGCTCGACTGGCAGCCGATCTGCGGGTTGAACTCGCCGGTCGGCGGGATGAACTCGCAGTCGGGCACGATGTCCTCGGGGACGCACTGCCCGCTGGCCTGGGCGCAGACCTGGCCCACCGGGCACTCCTCGGTGAACTCGCAGTCGGCCCCCGGCACGGTGCAGTCCTCGGCGAAGCAGATCTCGCCGACGCCGCAGCACACGTCGAGGTCGGCGCCGCAGATCGCCGTGCCGTCGCACTTGGGGACGCAGGCGGTGCCGTCGCACATCAGCTCGAAGCTGCAGCAGACGTCGTCGCAGAACTCGTTGACGCCCTCGTCGGTGGCGCGATCGCAGTCGTCGTCGATGCCGTTGCAGACCTCGACGCCCTCGGGGTTCACCGCCTCGTCGTCGTCGCTGCAGTCGTCGTCGTTGTCGACCCAGCCGTCGGGCGGCGCGTCGCAGTGGAGCTCGCCGTCGCTGTCGTCGTCGCCGTAGCCATCGCCGTCGGCGTCCGGGAACCAGCGCGTGGCCTCGGCGTCGAAGCCGTCGCAGACCGCGGCGTCGGTGCCGTCGCAGGCCCACTGCAGGGCGTCGCAGCCGTTGCACGGGGTGTCGAGTTCGACCGGGAGTTCGGTGCACCCGCCGCAGGCGTTGATCGCCCCTGGGCACGCGGAGCCGCTGCTGCTGTCGGGATCGACGCCCGAGGTGTCGACGGGGCCAGACGTGCTCGACTCGACGGCCGCCGTGCTCGAGCCGTCGAGCGATGGGTCGATCCCGCTCTCGGCGGTGCCGCCATCGGCACCACCGGCCGTCTCGGTCGCGCAGCCGCCCTGCAGCGGTGACGCGAGGCAGGCGACGATCACGAGCGGCGGCGCGGCGCTTCGGCGTGGCAACGCAGCTTCGACACCCGCGCTCGGGAAATTTCTGGATCGACACTCACGGACGTCACATGAACGAGAAGTAGGCGCCCAGGTACGCGATCAACAGGACGGCCCCCGCGGCGCGATCGAGCTTGCCACGGATCCCGATGAGCGCGCCGACGAGCACCATCGTGGCCAGCGCCACCGCGGCGCCCTGGAGCGCGAGCGCCGCGGTGATGGCGGTCGGAAACAGCAGTGGGCCGACCGCGACCGACAACGAAGCGTCGATCAGACAAGAGCCGAGCACGTCGCCCAACGCGATCTCGTGGTGTCCCTTTCGCAACGCCGTGAACTCCACCGCGAGCTCGGGCAAAGACGTCGCGACCGCGGCCCCGAAGAAGCTGAGGACGTACTCTGGAACGCCCAAGCCCGCGGAGATGGACATGATCGCTTGCACGAGGACCGCCGCAGCTCCGCCGACCGCCGCGAGCCCCAGCAGCGCAAGCACGGCGTGCAGCAGGGCTCCGCGCGGTGCTGGGGTGCCGGCGGTCGGTGGCGTCGCGGGGCCGTAGCGCCAGGCCACGACGGTCGCGATGGCCCACACAGAGAGCAGCACCGCGGCGTCGACCCGGGAGACACCGCCATCGTGGAACAGAAATGCACCGACGCCAAGCGCGACGATCGTCAGCGCGGAGAACATGAGGACCTCGCGCCGCTTCACGCGGACGGCGGAGCTGACGATGAACGGAACGAGACCGAGCACCAAGGCGCCCTGGGTGAACACCGACCCGATCGAGTCGCCGACGTTGATGTCGCCATGCCCGAGGTAGGACGACACGACCGAGTTGACGATCTCCGGGGTGTCCGTACCGAGGGCGACGAGCGTCACGCCCACCAAGAACGGCGGCAGTCGGAGCTTCTCTGCGACCGCCACCGCGTGGCCGACGGCGAACCGGGTGGCGGCCATCATGGCGATCGCACTGGTGACCGCCGCCAGGATCCAGAGCACCGTCGTCATGGCCTCCCCGACGCTCCTTGCCGCCGACAGCTGAGCTCCGCCACGCCCCAGGTGACCACGACCGCCCCCACGAGGATCGCGGCCGCTCGGAGGTCGAGCTCCGTCAGGGACAGCAGCTCCCGCAGACCCGGGACCACGACCGTCAGGATCTGCAGGGCGATCGCGAGGCCGACGCATGCGTGGAGGATGGCGTTGTTGCTGGGGCGTTGGAACATCTTCCGCGCCGGATAGGCCGAGACCAGCTTCCCGATCGACTCGTACAGGAAGATGACCGTCACGACGGCCGTGAGCGTGTAGCCGAGCGCGGGCAGCAGCAGCAGCAGCGAGATCCCGAGCAGTCCCTTGAAGAGGCCGTTGATCCCGATGAAGCGTGCGGACGCCCGATCGAGGAGCGGGCTCTTCGCTGGCCGAGGCGGTCGCGTCATCACACCGGGATTGCGATCGAGGGCGAGCGCGAGCGCCGGGGGTCCATCCCCGAGGAAGTTGATCCACAGCAGCTGCAGCGCGGTCAACGGCAAGAGCAACATTCCGGTCGCGTCGCGCAGGTCCAGCGCGTACGAGCCCACGGCTCCGGCGACGATGAGGAGGATCAGCGCGACGTTGGTCGAGAACGTGAAGCGAATGAAGCTCTGGATGTTCTCGTAGATGCTGCGCCCCTCCTCGATGGCACCCACGAGCGTGGCGAAGTTGTCGTCGAGGAGCACGAGGTCCGCCACCTCGCG
>LNFB01000119.1 GCA_001464385.1 Deltaproteobacteria bacterium Ga0077550
TCAATCGACGTAGTTCTCGATCCATGGCTGGCGACCTCCGCCGCGAGCCTGCCGACCCCACCGCCCACCGTCACGACGGGTCAGGGCGAGTGCGTACGGCAGCACTTCAACGCCGAGGCGCTGCGGCACGGCGCGATGCACCTCGACGCGGCGACCGACGACGAGGCGCGCCGCATCTGGGCGAGCGCGCTCGAGGCGATGCGCGCCGGCGCGGACCCGGAGGCACGGGACTCCCCCACCCTCGCAGCACAATGGGTGATCCATGCGCTGGCGGCCCTCGACGCGTCGGAGCGCGCGCCGGCCCGGACGGAGTCCACCGCGAACATGGACGACGAGCCCGAGGGCCCGCGCGAGCGGGCCGAGGGGGCGCGGCAGGACGGGTTGTTCGAGGTGCTGTTCGCGGCGGAGTGATCGCGGCTGCGACACTCACGGCGTGAGAGCCATGAGCCAGGCGTCCGACTGGGACCCGTCGACGTTCTGCCCTCCGACGACGACGGTTCCATCCCCAGCCATCGAGACTGCAAGCCCTTGGCAGCGGACCACAGCGCCATCGACCGACGGCAGCGGATACTCCTGCCACGTCCAGAGCCAGTCACCGTCCGGGGTGTATTTCCGCAGCCATGGCTTGGTACTGAAGCCGTCGCCGTCGAGTGCCGTACCCGCGACGACCACAGTATCGGAGCCGTCGACAGCGACCGCATTGCCCGCGTCGGAGTAGAACTTGCTCACGTTTCCGGAGTCGAATACGTCGGTCCACAGTTCTGCGCCGTCGATATCGTAGGCCCGAACCCAGATGTCTCCGTCGCTCGTCCCGGTGACGAACGCCCGCCCCTCGGAGTCCACCGCGACGCCGTTCGCGATGTCGGAAGCACCCGAATCGAACGTCTGGGTCCACTCCTCGGCGCCGTTGGCATCATAGCGTCGAACCCAGATGTTGCGCGTGGACGCGTCTTCCGAGTATCCCACGACGACGATCGCCTGGTCTTCGCCCACCGAAACGCCGTAGGCGCGATCATCAGCGCCCCCGTGGTGTGTTCGCGTCCACATCTCCGTCCCATCGGTATCCAGCCGACGGAGCCAGATGTTGCCCTCCTCGCCGAGATCATTACGAACCTCGTAGCCCGCAACCGCAGCACGGCCGTCGAGTCCCACCCCGATGGCGCGGCCTCGTTCTTCGTTGGTGGCGCCTTCACCGAACACATGCGTGTAGCCAACCTGAGCGTCAGCGTCATAGCCTCGCGCCCAGACGTTGAAGCTACTTGCCGCTCGGTAGTGCCCAGCCACGTGCGCCCGGCCGTCCTGGTCGACATCGACGCCGGCCGCGCTCCCGCGATCATCGGTCGGCCCGGCGTAGGTCTCGTCCCACAGGAGATTGCCCGCCGGATCATAGCGATGAATCCAAGCCTGGCTCTCGATCGCCGCGTCATCGAGAGCTTCGAGCCCTACCGCGACCACGTCGCCATCTGCACCCACGGCGATGCCCAGGGTCGAGTCGGGACCATGGACCGCACCATCGAAGACGACCGTCCAGAGCGGCGTCGCGCTGGCGATGCAATCGTTGTTGCATCCATCACCATTCGTCGCGTTCTCGTCGTCACACACCTCAGGGTCCTGCAGGACCCCGTCCCCGCACCTCGGCCCGAGCCCGCTGCAGTCGGGGAGACACCCGCCATAGCTGCCGTCGTTGACGGTGTCATCGCACACCTCTGTGCCTTCGACGCGCCCGTCCCCACACTGCGCGGGTTCGCCGGTGTCATCCGTGGCGTCAGTGGAGCTCGAGTCCGCAGGACCGGTCGTCGGCACGGTGCCATCCATCGACCCGGTCTCCGGCGTCATCGCGCCGGTCTCGGGTGACTGGTCCGTGGACTGCTCGCTGGTCGAGGACTCGTCACCCCCGGGTTCCACCACCAGGGGCTCGTTCGGAGAGTAGCAGGCGGTCACCACTGGGCCGAGTGCGAGGGCGAGCCACCAGCGCTCTGCAACCCGGCTAGAACTTGGACATCGGGCGTCAGCGCCGGGCTTCTTGGTTCTGCTTGGCATGACCCCTCACATCGGCACGAAGGCGTCGTCGTTGCTGATGATGATCCGCGCCACGCCGGGCGACTCCCGGTACTCGAGCTGAAACTGGTGGATGCCAGCTTCCCAGGCGGCGAGCCAAGGATCCTCCACGTACTCGCACGGGCCGCCGTTCTCTGGGTCACGCCAGTTGAGCTCACGCCAGACGTAGTCATCCCCGCCCCCGCAGTCCAATTCGAAGATCGGCGCCGGGTCCGGCCCTCCGTCCTGCCGAGCGAAGTAGGAGTCGTTCTGACCAGCGTTGCGACCACGCACCCAGATGTGCCAGTCGTCGTCACACGGGACGTCGATGTCCCAGGTCACCGTCCCGCCGGGCGGCCCCATGTCGAGGATCAAGGCGGCAACCGTCCCTTCGCCAAGCGCCGACTCGACCAGCTCCCAACCATCCAGCACCGCGTCCTCCGCGAGGTACTCGAGCTGGACCACCTCGTCACACGCGCCGCCCACCGCGCCCGTCGAGCTCTCGCCGCCGCTGCTCTCGCCGGGGCCCATGCACGTCGCGGCGCACTCGCCCATGGCGAGCTCGACGCAGTTGTCTGCCCAGTCGAAGACGCAGCACTCCGGCGAGATCCCGCACACGCAGGTGGCGACGGCCTCCTCTTCGCAGCCCGGGTTGGCGTGGGGCTCGCAGCAGCTCTCGCTGCCGCCCGTGGTCTCGGGGGCGCCGGAGCTCTCGAGGTCGCCTGTCGCCGGATCCGTCGTCGGCGTCGTGGGATCGGCGGTCGTGTCGGCCGACGGATCCGTCGTGATGGTCGTCGACACCGTGACCGAGACGCTGTCGCTCACCGAGGCGCCGTCGGTCGCCCCACCCGACGAGCTCGTGCCCGTGCCGCCGTTGGTCTCGGCCTCGAGCTCGCGACCGCCACAGGCGGACAAGAGGACAGCGGTGCATGCGTAGGTCAGTGGCTTGGTCATGGTGGTCCCTTCGCCCGCGGTGCAACTCCGGGCGCACCCCGAGCAGGGGCACGTCACGATACCGCGGAGGCCAGCGGCCTGTCAGCCGCTCGCGCAGGCCGACTTTGGCGGGCGGGCCGAAGTCGGCCATAATCGCCGGCGAGAAATGACGATCCAGGGCAACTCGAACTACCCCACCGCCTTTCGCATCGGCTGCGGTCGCATCCGCGAGTTGACCTCCGCGTGCGCCGACTTCGGCTTCACCCGGCCGATGGTGGTCACCGATCCCACCATCGCCAAGCTGCAGTGGTTCGGCGATCTGGTCGACCGGCTGCGCGCCGCCGGGCTCGAGCCCACCGTGTGGCACGACGTCGATCCCAACCCGACCGAGGCCAACGTCGACGCGGGCGTCGCGGCCTACCGCGCGGGCGGCCACGACGGGCTCGTGCTCGTGGGCGGCGGCTCGGCCCTCGACGCCGGCAAGTGCATCGCCCTGCTCGCGCACAACCCCGGCGGCGTCTTCGACTACGAGGACATCGGCGACAACTACAAGCGCGCCGACCCCAACAAGATCGTCCGTTCCATCGCGGTGCCCACGACCGCGGGCACCGGCTCGGAGGTCGGCCGCGCCTCGGTGATCGTCGACCCGCGCGACCACGGCAAGAAGATCATCTTCCACGCGCGGATGCAGCCGGCGCTCGTCATCGCCGACCCCGAGCTCACCTACGGCCTGCCGCCGGGCCTCACCGCCGCGACCGGCATGGACGCGCTCGCCCACTGCTTCGAGGCCTACTGCGCCCCGGGCTACCACCCGATGGCCGACGGCATCGCGCTGGAGGGCATGCGGCTCATCCACGAGAACCTCCGCACGGCCGTGCGCGAGCCGGCGAACCCGACCGCGCGCACGCACATGCTGATGGCCTCGGCCATGGGCGCGACCGCGTTCCAGAAGGGCCTCGGCCTGGTGCACGCGCTGTCGCACCCGCTGGGCGGCGCGACCGGCCTGCACCACGGCACCGCGAACGCGATCTTCCTGCCCTACGTGATGGTGTTCAACCGCGCCGAGATCACGACGAAGATGGATCGACTCGCGCGCCTGCTCGATCTGCCGCGCAACGGTTCGGGTGTCGATGCCGGCTTCGAGGCATGCCTGACGTGGATGCTCGAGCTGCGCGCCGATCTCGGCCTGCCGCACACCCTGCAGGGCCAAGCCGGGGTCACGCCCGCACTTCTCACCTCGCTGGTGCCCCAGGCCGCGGCCGACCCGAGCATGGGCGGCAACCCGCGCCCGGCGACGCACGCCGAGCTCGACGCGGTGTTCCAGCGGGCGTACACGGGCGACCTCAGCCCGATCTGAAGCCCGCGATCGGGGCGCACCGGGCCCGCCGTCACTTCTCGTCGGCGAGGCCTGGGAGCTGCACGTGGATCTCGACGCGGCGCAGCGCGTCGTCGCTGCCGACGACGTCGTCGTTGTAGCCGCGGCCGACGACCTGCACGCGATCCTGCGGCACCGTGCTCGTGCACGCCCGGGCGTCGCGGCACTTGCCGCCGCCGCAGCGGCTCTCGGCCTTGTCGGGGTTCTTGGTCAGCCAGTCGTACGCCGCGTACGCGCGGTCGATCGACAGCAACATGTTGCTGTCGTCCTTGCGCCGCGACGTGACGATGGCCGTCGGCGACGAGTACCCGACGATCTCGATCCGGTAGTCGCCCCCGAGCAGCGTGCCGACCTCCGTCGAGCCCAGGGTGTCGGCGACCTTGCAGACCTGTGCCCGCGCGTCGGCGCTCAGGTCCGACGACGAGTCCTCGAACAGGACGTTGGTGAGGACCACGCGCACGCCCTCGTCGGTGGTGGCGACGCGGAAGCCAGCCGTGCGTGCGACGGCGTCGAGGCGCTCGGCGAGCTCGCGCTGGCGCTCGCGGGCCCGATCGAGCCGCGCCTGTTTGGCCTCGATCTGCGCGAGCACGCCCTCGAGCCGACGCATCGTGTCCCCGTCGGCGCCGCGCCCGATCCCGGCGACCGCCTGGCGCAGCGCGCCGGACAGCTCGGCCGGCAGCCGCTGCACGCCCTCGGCCAGGGCCCGATCGACGCGGGAAATCTCCTCGACGCCGCGGGCGATGGGCGCGAGGTCCTCGCGGCGCAGCGCCCCGCCGGCGAGCTCGGAGGCCACCGACGCGCGCAGCTGGGCGATCGCGGCGGCGTCGTCCGGCGCGATCGGGCGCTCGCGGGTCGCGACCAGCTCGCACGCCGTGCTCACGCACGCCAGCGCCTCGTCGCAGCCGGTCGCGCCAGCCGGGCACCGCGAGCCGCAGACCTTCTCGGCGACCACGAAGCACGACGAGACGTCGGTCGTGTCCGTCGACACCGCGGCGACGCGATCGAGGTACGGCGTCACCGGCCGCCCGTGCGGCGCATCGGGGAGCACGTGGCGCTTGATCCTCGCGCAGCGCTCGGGGTTCGACCAGCACACGTTCTCCGCGGCGTTGCTGTGCCAGAGGTTGCGCGCGGCGAAGTAGCGCACCGCCGTGTGGCAGCGACCGCGCTCGTGCGGGAGCTTCGCGTCGCGGCACACGTCGTCGATCGCCTGGCCCGAGCGCCGCTGCTTGGCGAGCTGCTCGCACGCCCGCGACTGATCCTTGGCCTTGCACAGCGTCTCGAGCGGCGTGGCCTGGCTCGCGGCGACGAGGAACCACAAGTGATCGCACGTCCCCCGGTGCTTCAGCGCCTCGCAGGCGCGGTCGACCACGGCCACGGCCGCGGCCCCGCGCTTGCCCGCCGCGACCTTGTCGCAGCTCGCGGGCCGGACCTCGCCGGCACACAGCTCGCCGGGCGTCGAGATGGCGCTCGGTGGATCGAGCCGCAAGATCGCGCGCTTGAGGATCCGCCGCGTCACCAGCGGGCGCGGCTGACCATCGTCGAGCTGACGACAAGCCAGGCGCGCGACCTCGGTGGGCTCGGCCAGGGCGCGCACCGCCGGCTGATCGAACAGCCGCTCGAGCGACGCCGCGGTGGCCTCGGCGACCAGCAGGTCGACCCCGAGCTGCACGGCGCCGGCGAAGCGGCCGAAGCTCTGGCTGACCTGGGCCGAGAAGCTCGCGGCCCGATCGCCGACCTCGGCGAGCTTGCGCGCGAGCACCCGCGAGAAGTCGAAGCGCGAGGCGTACGCCGACGCGTCGAACTTGCCGCCCTGCCACGCGCCCGACGACTGCACGACGAGCCCGAGCCACGCCGGCGGATCCTTCGCCATCGCGGCCTCGATCGTCCGCGTCGCGTCCTCGAGCGTGCACGCCTCGCGCAGCTTCGGATCGACCGCGATCGCGAGCCGGCACGCGTCGCGCCGCGCCTCGGCCTGCAGCGCCGCCGCTGCCGTCGCGCCGAGGGCCGAGGTGCCCGCGGCACCGACGGGCTCCAGCTCCGCGCACACCTGGGCGAGGTGGGACTCCTCGCCGATGAGGATGCGCGCCAGCCCCTCGGGGTGCTGCTCGCGCTTCATCCCCCCCGAGGACGCACAGGCGGTCAGCACCGCGAACGACAGCAACCACGACCGGGACGACAGGGCGGGTCTCACGGCCGCGGAGCATGCCAGCTTTTGCCGGCGTGCACGCGGTCACCGCCGCGCCGCTACGGCTCGGTCCCCGCCTGCGGGGGCGCGGGCGGTGGCGGCAACTCCTGCGGCGGCGTCCGGGAGATCCAGCGGACCACCCGGCTGAGGCCCTTCGCAGCGTCGTCGAACAGCGAGTAGGCGACCGGCACCGCGACCAGCGTGAGCAGCAGCGACAACGTCTGGCCGCCGACGACCACGCCCGCCGTCGCGTTCGAGAACCCGGCCCCGATGCCGCGCGACGTCACCAGCGGGATCATGCCGGCCACGAACGCGAAGGTCGTCATCAGGATCGGCCGCAGCCGGTCCTTGTTGGCCTGCAAGATGGCCTCGAGCCGCGGCAGGCCCTCGCGCCGCAGCGCGTTGGTGTGGTCGACCTGCAAGATGGCGTTCTTCTTGACCACGCCGAACAGCACGAAGATGCCGAGGGCCGAGAACAGATCGAGCGCCTGATCGAAGATCAGCACGGAGGCGATCGCGAACGGCAGCGTCAACGGCAGCGACAGCAGGATCGTGACCGGGTGCAGCCACGACTCGAACTGCGCGGCGAGCACGAGGTACATGAACACGAAGGCGAGCCCGAGGCCGAAGATGAAGCTCTCGGCGGTCTCCTTCATCAGCTTCGCGCCACCGACGGGGCGGACCGTGTAGCCCGACTTCGGCGCCTCCTCCTCGATGATCCGCTTCATCTCCTCGCCGATCGCGCCCTCGCTGTAGCCGGGGGCCGGGTTGGCGTAGTAGGTGATCTGCCGCTGCCGCGCGAAGTGGTTGATGACCGAAGGCCCGGTGCCACCCTGCATGCTGACGACGTCCGACAGCGGCACGGCGCCGAGCAGGCTCGAGGGCACGGTCATCTGCCGCACGCCGTCCTCGTCGACGCGGTAGCGCTCCTCGGCGCGGATGCGGACGTCGTACTGCTCGCCGCCCTCGGGGTAGGTCGAGACCTTCTGCCCACCGACGAGCATCTGCAGCACGGACGCGACGTCGGACACGCGCACGCCGAGGTCCGCCGCGAGATCGCGGTCGACGAACACGCCGACCTCCGGCTTGCCGACGACCAGCGACGAGTCGACGTCGACCGCGCCCGGCACCTCGCGCAGGCGGGCGAGGACCCGCTCGTTCAGCTCCGTGAGCACGGCGAGGTCGGGGCCGGAGATCGCGTACTGGACCTTGGCCGCCGAGAAGCCGCCGCCGCTGATCGCCGCGACGTCGGCCACGGTGGTGCGCAGGTCCGCGGGTAGATCCGCGAGGATCTCCTTGCGGACGACGTCCTTGATGTCCTCCTGCGTCAGCTTGCGGATCGAGGGATCCGACAGCCGCACGTAGATGCGCGCGACGTTGCTGGTGCGCTGCTCGTCGTCGCCGATCGTGACCAGCGTGCCCTCGATCGACGGGAGCTGCCGGATCTCGCGGGCGATCCGCTCGCCGATCAGCTTGGTCGTCACCAGCGAGCTGCCCTCGGGCGCGCGCACGCTGACCTCGAACCGGGCCTCGTCGTTGATCGGGATGAACCCGGTCTTGGCCTGCTTGGCCATGGGGCCCATCGTGAACAGCGAGCCGACCGCCGCGAGCACCACCAGCCAGCGCTGCCGCATGCAGAAGCGCAGCAGGACCATGTAGCCATGCTCGAGCGGCCGGTAGAAGACGTCGACCAGGCGCTCGAGCCAGCTCTTGACCCGGTGCGTGCCCTTGGGCACCGCCCGCAGCCAGCGCGACGCCATCATCGGCGTCAGCGAGAAGCTCACCACGAGCGACACCGCGATGGCCGAGACCATCGTCATGCCGAAGCTGCTGAGGAAGCGCCCGGGGATGCCGGCGAGGAACGCGACCGGCAGGAACACCGCGATGAGCGAGAGCGTGGTCGCGAGGACCGCCAGGCCGATCTCCTTGGTGCCCTCGACCGCGGCGATCATCGGCGGCGTGCCGCGCTCCTCGACGTGCTTGAAGATGTTCTCGAGCACGACGATCGCGTCGTCGATGACGATGCCGACCGACAACGCGAGCGCCAGCAGCGTCATCGTGTTGAGCGTGAAGCCCTGCAGCCACATCAGCGCGAACGTGCCGATGACCGACGCTGGGATCGCGACCGCGGCGATGATCGTGCTGCGGAGGTTGCCGAGGAAGAACAGCACGACGATCGCCGCCAGGCCGGCGCCGACGACGAGGTGCTCGGTGACCGCGTTCGTGCTGGTGCGGATGGTCTCGGACTCGTCGCGCAGCACGTCGACGTGGTAGCCGGGCGGGAGGTCCTCGCTCATCTCGGCGACCTTGGCCTTGACGGCGTCGACGACCGCGACGGTGTTCTCGCCGGACTGCTTGCGGATGGCCAGGATGACCGCGGGCTCGCCGTTCCACAGCGCGGCGGTCTCGACCTCCTCGGTGCCGTCCTCGACGCGGCCGATGTCCTGCAGACGAACGGTCTTGCCGCCACCCTGGCGGATCACCAGGCGCTCGAGCTTCTCGGGCGCGTCGACGCGGCCGTAGATGCGCAGGGTGAGGAAGTCGGGCCCGGTGTCCAGGCGACCGCCGGGCATCGTCAGGTTCTCGCTGCCGACGACGCGGCCGACCTCGGGCGCGGTGATGCCATAGGCACGCATGCGCACCGGGTCGAGCCAGATGTTGATCTGCCGCTCCTGACCGCCGATGACGCGGGCTTGCCCGACACCCGAGATGCTCTCGAGGTCGCGGCGCACCTTGTGGTCGGCGAACGCGGTGACGTCCCGCGTGGGCCGCCCCTCACCCCACACCGACAGGTAGATGATCGGCTGCGCGTCGGGATCGACCTTGGTGACGACCGGCGGCTCGACCCCGTCGGGGAGCTCCGCGAGCACCGTGTTGACCCGGTCGCGCACCTCCTGGGCCGCCGTGTCGACGTCCTTCTCGAGCTTGAACTGGACGAACACCTGCGAGACGCCCTCGGCCGAGGCCGAGCGCAGCTCCTCGATGCCCGAGGCGGTGTTGACCGCCCGCTCGATGCGGTCGGTGATCTCGGTCTCGACGTCCTCGGGCGAGGCGCCCGGCAGGCGCGTCGTGATCGTGACGTTGGGGAAGTCGATCTTGGGGAACCGATCGACCCCGAGCCGCCCGTAGGCGACCCCGCCGACGACGCAGATCAGCAGCACCAGGACGGTCGCGAAGATCGGGCGCCGTACGCAGACTTCGGCAAGCCACTGCATGTTCGAAGGCTCCTACTCGAGCTTGGTGCCGTCGACGAGGTCGGCGGGCGGGTCGACGACGACGCTGGCCGCGTCGGCGAGGCCGGAGAGGATCGAGACCCTCCCGTCGCGGCTGCTGCCGAGGCGCACGAACTGGGCGACGGCGCGGCCCTCGCGGGCGGTCCACACCATCGCGCGGCCCTCGACGCGGACGATCGCGGCCTCGGGCACCGTGAGCGAGGGGACATCGGTGGTGGCGATGTGCACCGTCGCGAACATGCCGGGGCGCAGCAGTCCGTCGGCGTTCGGTGCGACGGCCTCGACCACGAGATCGCGGGTCGCCTCGCGCAGGGCGGGGCTCAGGTACTTCACCTCGGCCTCGAACGTGCGATCGCCGAGGCCCGAGACCTTGAACTTGACCGTCTGGCCGACGGCGATGTTGGCGACCTCGGCCTCGGGCACGGCGACCGACACGCGGATCGGATCGACCGAGAACAGCGAGACCACGCGCGTCGACGGCAGCACGTACTCGCCGACGTCGACGAAGCGCTCGCCGATGATGCCGGCGAACGGCGCCTTGACCACCGCGTCGCCGGCCTGCACCGACGCGAGCGCGGCCTGGGAGTCGGCGGCGGACACCGACGATTTGGAGGTCGCGCACTGCGACTTGGTGCGGTCGTATTCGGTCTTCGAGATGGTGCCGCTGGCGAGCAGTCGATCGGCGCGCTCGCACTCGAGCGACGCGAGCTCGAGCTGGGCGCGGGCGACCTTGCTCTGCGCAGCGGCGGCCTTCGCCGAGTACTGCGCGAGCCTGGCGTCGAGCCGGGCGATGACCTCGCCGGCGGCGACCCGCTGGCCGCGCTCGACGTGGGTCGACAGCACGCGGCCGTTGGCGTTCGCCGCGAGGTCGGACTGGCGATCGGCGACGAGCGTCCCGGTGAGCACGAGCTCGCGCGGCATCGGCAGCGACTCGAGCGTCGCGGTCGTCAGGGCGCGCGCCGGCTCCTCGACCCGCACGTCGGTCTGCTCGTTGGCCTCGCTGCGGTTGCACGCGGCGGGGCCGAACATCAGGGCGAGGGCGAGCGAGGTCGAGGAAACACGCATCTTCTAGTCCGCGGCGCACCGAGGAACGGTGGTTCCTTGGAACGATGTTACAGCCGGGGCAAGGGCGCAATCGGGCCGTTCTCACGCCGGCCGTCCGGCCATCAACCGGCCGGCTCGTTGATCTCGCCCAGGCTCATCCCACCCGGATACGCGTAGCTGATGCGGCAGTCGTACCCGTAGACCTCGAGGCCGAACCGCGCCGTCGCGCTGCGCACGTCATGCGGCCCGTCCTCGACCAGGAAGCGCGCGAAGCCCAGGGTCGAGCCCGCGATCGGCGTGGGGTCGGGGAGCTCGGCGCCGTCGAGCTCGATCGAGCCCCAGTCGGCGATGGGGCCGGTGATGGTGACCATGTCCCACGCGTAGGTCTCCGGCGTGAGGAAGGTGTAGTTGTACCGGTACTGCTCCGTCGGCGCGACGAAGCTGACCGCGGGGTCCCCGAGCTCGGTGGTGTCCTGGCTGGGGTTGGCGCAGTTCGCCGAGATGAAGTCGCCGGGGTACTCGAGGTCGTTCTTCGGGCCACTGGCCTGGTCCTGGCTGACCATGTAGTGGGTCACGAGCACCGCGTCGCTGGCCGTGACGGTGAACGACTCGGGCGTGAGGAATTCGAGGAACTCGCCCTCGTCGAGGGTGACCTCGTCGGCGTAGCCGCCGGCGATCGTGATGGTCGTGCCGTCGGCGTCGGCGAGGATGCGGTAGAGGTCGGGCTCGTCGCTGCGCGGGCGGAACTTCACGACCGCGATCTCCGTGCCCCACGCCACGCGCGGCGGGACCTGCTCCTCGAGGTAGTCCTTGTAGAAGTTCATGCCGGGCCCCGGGAGGCTCATCGACGGCGATCCGGTGACGACGGCGACCGGCGCGGTGCTGGTGATGCGCGCGCCCGTGAGATCGGCGACGCCGCCGCCGGGTGACACGAAGCGCGCGAACTCCTGCGACTGCAGCGTGACGACGTGGGACTCCCCCGCGCCGAGCCCGGGGATCCCCGCGCCCGGGCTGGTGGCGCCGACCATCGCCGCCGGCATCTCGATGGTCACGTCGTTGTCGTCGGCGAGGCTGACGATCGTCACCCAGCTGTCCGAGAAATCGCTGTTGTGATAGCTGGGCACCAGGTAGTCGGTGCCCCAGGCGTGCTCGGGCAGCAGCAGCGACGCGTCGGCGGTCGCGACCTGCGAGCTCGAGTACGGCGAGAACTGGTAGGCGACGACGGGCAGGTCGCTCTCCAGCCGCATCACGCGGTCGTCGATCTGCGTGGTCGAGCCGATCGCGTGGGCGACGAGCGCGGGCGAGTTCGCCGCCAGCACGAACGTGTACAGCCCGCCGGGGTCGACCACGGCCGACTCGATCGGGTTGCCGCCGAGGTCGAACAGCGTCACGTTGGCGGCCACGAGCCCGCTGGTGTTCGCGGCCACCACGGCCCACGGCAGGTTCGTCGTCGCGCTGCCGACGGTCGGCGCGAACACGCAGCCGGCCGAGGTCAGGCTCATCGCGGCCAGCTCGCAGGTGCTCTCGTCGAGGGGGCCGGTGTCGTCGCCGCCGCCGAGATCCGGGAGCAACCCGAGGTCGAGCTTGAGGCCGTCGGTCGTGTCGCCCATGGGGCCCGAGCTGGACGTGGTCGCGCCGGTGGTGGTCGCGTCGACCGACGTGCCGGCGGAGGACTCACCGCCCGTGGTCGTCGTCGACGGGATGCCGCTCGAGCTGCCCCCATCGCCCGCAGAAGGGGAGCTGCACGCGCACGGGATCGCGACCAGGACGCAGCTCAGCCACCGACGCATGCCGTCGATGGTAGGGCGTCCGCGGCCTCGCCGTCCACGGGCGCACTCGATCGGCCGGCCCGCGTCGACTCAGCAGAAGTCCTCGTCCGAGCCGTCCCCGCAGTCGTAGTACCCGTCGCAGTACCAGCTGTCCGGGATGCACGCGCCGTCGAAGCACTCCCACTCGCCGAAGTCGCACCCGACCTGGCCGCCGCCGCAGGACACCTCGTCCGAGCCGTCGGCGCAGTCGACGTAGTCGTCGCACTCGTAGCTGCTGGGGATGCACTCGCCGCTGTTGCACTCCCACTCGCTGGCGCCGCAGCCGACCTGGCCACCGCCGCACGAGGCCTCGTCCGAGCCGTCGGCGCAGTCGACGATGTCGTCGCACTCGTAGTTGCCGGGGATGCACGCGCCGTCGTTGCAGGTCCACTCGTCGAAGCCGCACGAGCCCCCGGCACCGCAGGTGTCGTCGAGCTCGTCGGAGCCGTCGGCGCAGTCGGTGGTCGCGTCGCAGAACCACTCGTCGGGGATGCAGGTGCCGTTGTCGCACTGCCACTCGCCCGCGTCGCAGGCAACAGGTGCGCACTGATCGGCGGGCTCGTCCGTGCTGTCGGCGCAGTCGACGATGCCGTCGCAGAACCAGTCGCCCTGGATGCACTGCTGGCCGTCCTCGCAGGCGAACTCGTCCGCCGCGCAGCCGCCAGCGTCGCCGCAGCTCATGTTCGCCGGCTCGTCGGTGCCGTCGTTGCAGTCGGTGACGCCGTCGCAGTACCAGTTCTCGGGGATGCACTGGCCGCCCTCGCACGCCCACTCGCCGGCGTCGCAGGTCGCCCCGGCGTCGCACTCGGCCTCGTCCTCACCGCCGTCGCAGTCGTCCTCGCCGTCGCACTCCCACCACGCGGGCAGGCAGGTGTGATCGGCACACTCGAAGGTCAGCAACGGCACGCAGCCCTGCATGCCGCCGCCTCCGTCGCCGCCGCCGCCCTGGCCGGCGCAGAGCTGCGCCTGCTCGTCGGACGCATCGGCGCAGTCGGGCTGGTCGTTGCACACGCGAACCGACGGGATGCACGGGCCGTCCGCGCACTTGAACTCGGTGGGGCCGCACGCGTCCTCGAGCCCGCACTGCTGGTTCTGCGGGGCCTCGTCGCTGCTGTCGGGACAATCCGCGGTGCCGTCGCAGCGGCGCACCATCGGGATGCACGTCCAGTCCTTGCACGTGAACTCGGTGACGAGGTTGCAGCCGTCCTGCGCGGCGCACTCGGCGTTGAGCGGCGCCTCGTCGGACTTGTCCGCGCAGTCGTTGACGTCGTTGCACGCGCGCGCGGCCTCGATGCACGCGCCGTCTTGGCACTGGAACTCGCCCTCGCCGCACGACGCCACGCCGCCGCCGGTCGACTCGCCCGCGTCGTCGCCGAACGTGCCGCCGGTGTCGTTCGGGTCGGGGTTCTCGGCCGCGGTCGCGCTCGCGCTGGCGTCTCCGACCGAGGTGTAGCCCACCGAGGTGTTCTGCCCGCCCTCGGCCCCGCCCGCGCACGCCGCCGACAGGGCGACCAGACCGAGCCCCGCGAGGAGGCCACCGTTTCGCTTCGATCGACGTTGCATGGATCCCCCTCGCGGTGCCGCGCCTCGAATGGCGCGGAACCAACTGCCCCATCTAGGAGTGCCACGAGACCCGCCTGCGGTTCATCCGGCGCGATCGCGCCGGCAGAGGGCCCGGCGCGCGGCGGAGCAACTGCGCGTGAACACAGCGACTTCGGCCGACCCGCGATCCCGTCGGGCGTCCGCGCGGTCGACGGCGTCCCGGCCGAAGTGCCATACTCGGGCGACCCTTGCCCCTCCTCGTTCGGCTGTGCGAGGCGACGTCGACGAGCGAGCTGTGGTCGTCGCCGTTCCCGGATCCAACGCCCCACGCGTTCGTTCCGCGCGACCTCGACGAGGCGGCGGCGAGGCTCCGCGACGCGGACCCGCGCCAGCTGCGTGACGCGGCCGAGCTGCTCGGCGGTCGTTCCGAGCACGACGACGAGGCCGCCGCGGGCGTGGTCGCGCGCGCGTGGATCGACGGCCGACTCACGCTCGTCACGTGGCCGCACGTCGTCGGACGCACCGATCCGATCGACTCGGAGATCATCGACCTCGCCGATCTCGCCGACGACTCGGAGCCGCTCGAGCCGAGCACCACGTTCGTCGAGATCCAGGTCGTGTTCGCCGGCGGCATCGGCTGCGCGGGCGCGAAGGTCCGCGTCCTCACGCCCGAGGGTGAAACGCGGGACGGTACGCTCGACGGCGACTCGAAGTTCCGCGTCGACGATCTCGAGCCGGGCACGTGCATGCTCGAGTTCCCCGAGCCGCTGCCGATCCCGGATGGCGATGCCAGCGAGGTGACGCTCGTCGATCCGACCGGACGCACGGCGCGATCGACCCGCGACGGTCGCACCCAGCTGCGCGCCGGGTTCACGCACCTCGTCGTCGTGGCGGGCCCGCGCTTCGAGTTCGCGGTCGACCTCGGGGGCGCTGCGGCGTGGCCCGCCGGCTCCGCGATGCGGCTCGCCGGTGGCCCCTACGACGCGCGCATCGAGCTCGCCCAGGCCAGCGAGACCCTGGGGCTCACCGTCTTCCACTTCGAGGGCGTGCGCCGTGGTGTCGACTACACCCTGACGTTCGAGTCGCCGGGCGCCGACCCCATCACCCTCGTCGACGCGCGATCGCTGGATCCGTTCCTCGACGTGCTCGGCGATCTGGGCGCGCCGATCGAGCCGCTCGAGGTCGCCCGTTTGATCCCGCCGGAGCCGGACGTCGACGAGGGGATCGCGAGCGCCGGCCGCCCGCAGCGCACCGACGAGCTCGAGTGGGCCTTGGCCGCGCTGCCGTGGGACGAGGGCGACGGGACGATGCTCGCATGACCATGCGCGCGGTCGTCGAGACGACGCAGAAGGACGGTCGCGCATGAGCGAGCACGCCGTCGTGAAGGTGAAGGACGAGACCGGCGCCGACGTGACGCCCAAGAGCGTCGAGATCGTCATCGGCACGACCTCGCACGCCTTCGCCGACGTCGCGGGTCAGGGGCTCTCGCTGGACCTCGCCGGGCTCGCCGGGGGCGAGGCGAAGCTCGTGCTCACCCTGCCCGACCACCCGGCGCTGCCCTTCTCGCTGAAGCTGTCGGGGACCACGGCCAAGGCGGTCGGCTTCGACGGCACCTCCCCGCTGTGCTGCACGCTGTCGAAGCAGACGGCGACCGACGGCGCCGCGGGCACGCGCACGCTCTTCGTGTTCGCGTTCGCAATGACCAAGAAGCACACCGAGATCGTGCTCGCCGCCGGCTGGGACTACCACGGCGGCGCCGACAACACGCTCTACGCCAAGACGTGGCGCGACGACCTCTGGGCGGGCACGACGTACGCGACCGGGACCAAGACGACGATCGGCAAGCTCATCACGCCGACGACGGTCGTGACCCTGTTCGACTTCAAGTCCGGGAATCGCACCCGCTACATCAAGGGCAGCACGGACTGGCATCGCATGGACAAGGTGCTGCAGGGCGCCGTCGCGACCTACACGGCCGGCGGCGAGACCGACGCGGCGCTCCAGAAGCGGTACGCCGACGACTCGATCTCGATCGTCCACGTGTACGGCTACATCCAGGACCTCGGCGTCGCCGCGCCGGCCTCGCTGCTGCGCTTCGACATCTTCTCCCACGCGTGGGTCGGCGGGCCGATCATGATCAACACCTGGGAGGGCTCGGCGTACTCGAGCACGACGAGCCGCGACCCCAGCGACAAGGACGGGCGCAGCAAGGACTTCGCGTCGATGGCCCGCGTCGCCGACTTCAAGAAGGCGTTCGGGGCGGGCGCCGTGGCGAAGATGTGGGGCTGCCAGGCGACGACGGACAACCGCACGATCGTCCGCGCAGCGGCGCGTGCCAAGGACAAGGCCGCGAAGATGAAGATCTCCTACGCCGGCAAGGACTACGACATCTCTGCCGACGAGATCGCGAACGCGGTCCGCACCAAGATCTTGCCCGGCACGTACATGAAGGCGCTCGCGACCGCGGCCGGCATCACGATGTACGGCGCGCCGCCGGGCATGGGCGCGAACCTCCGGGCGGTCGGCAGCCGCAACTATATGTATGTCGATCAGTCGACCTACGCGCTCGAATACAAGTGGTACGCCGACGCCCTCGGCCTGAAACCGGACGTGACCGGATACTTCGCGTACGAGCCGTGATGCGCTGGACGAGGGCGCTCGGTGCGTTCGCCGTGCTCGCGGCGTGTCGACCACCGCCGAGCTCGGACACGACGCCGCCGCCCCCGGTGCAGGCGCGACGCAACGACGCCGTCTCGCTCGTCGGCGCAGCGGCGACGATCGTCGGGATCGAGATCGTGGCGCTCGACGATCGCCGCGTCATCGCCCGCTGCGACGATGCGCTGCTCGACGGGGTTCGGCGATCGATCGCGGGCGGGGGCCACGACGGACTCACCGCGACGCCGCCCGCGTGGCCGGTCGTGCTGCGCCTCGTGGTGCGGGACGGCCCGCCGTTCATCGCCCACCTCGTCGGCCAGGATCGGCTCCGGCTGTGTCCGGCGGATCCGTGGCGCGACTGCATCGCCGACCCGCCGACGCCCGCGGAGGTGGCGGTGCCCTTCGAGCTGTTCGAGGACGTCGCGCGCAAGGTCGGCGTCCCGCCGCGCCGCGAGTACCGCACGGACGAGGGGCCGAGCCCGTTCTGATCGCTGGGCCCTCGGACGACCCGTCGCGTCACTCGCCGCGCCTGCGCAGCGCGAGCCACGGGCGCCGCGAGAAGTAGCTGCGCGTCAGCGCGGTGACCTCCCCCGACAGCGCCCAGAGCACGACGAGGTTCGGGAGCATCGCGATCCCCAGCATTGCGTCGCCCAAGGTCCACGCGATCGACATCGGCAGCACCGCGCCGACGAAGTGCATGATCACATAGACCACGCGGTACGGCCCCACCGCGCCGGCGCCGAAGAGGAAGTGCGCGCAGCGTTCACCGTAGTAGCACCACGAGATCGCGGTCGAGACCCCGAACAGCAGCACCGAGACGAGGACCAGGTAGTGACCGATGTCGAGGATCGGGGCGAGGCCGCGGCGGAACGCGAGCATCGTCAGCGGCGCGCCGCTCTCGGCCGCGTCGGCGAACAGCGATCGGCTCGCACCGCCCGCGTCGGTCGCCGTCTTCGCGGCGGGATCGATCACGCCGGTGAACGGGAGGGTCTGCGCCTCGTCGACCCACAGCCGCTCGACCGGCGCGTCGTGCCACGCGACCTCGACGTCGCCGACGACGATGCCCTCGTCGACGTGCAACGAAGTCGGCGGGGGCACGGGTCGCGGCACGCCGTCGCCGTCGCGCACCACGAAGCCCACGTCGCCCGCGCCCAGCCCGATCGCCGTCGGGTGCCGCTCGTGCCACACGCCGGTCATGATCACGACCAGCGCCGTCATCGTGCAGATGATGATGGTGTCGATGAACGGCTCGAGCAGCGCGACGCTGCCCTCGGAGCACGGCTCGTCGGTCTTGGCCGCCGCGTGGGCGATGGGCGCCGAGCCCTGCCCCGCCTCGTTCGAGAACAGGCCGCGTCGCACGCCCCACATCATCGTGACCATGATCGCGCCGGCGCCCGTGCCGGCGACGCCCGCGGTGGGATCGAACGCCTCGGTGACGATGAGCGCCAGCGCGGGCCCGACCTGGTCGAGGTGGGTCGCGATGACCAGCAGCCCGGCGCCGACGTAGAGGACCGCCATGCCCGGCGCGAGCACGGCCGCGACCTTCGCGATGCGACCGATGCCACCGAGGACGACCGCGCCGACGACCGCCGCCGTGCACAGCCCGACCTGCCAGTGCGCGAGCCCGCCGGCGGTCGCGAACGTGTCGGCGATCGTGTTGGCCTGCACGCCATTGCCGGTGAGCATCGCCGTGGTCCCGAGCAACGCCGCGAACACGTAGGCCATGGGTCGGAACGCCCGCGGCAGCCCCCGCGCGATCGCATACATCGGTCCGCCCGACACGCTCGCGCCGCCGAGCCCGATGCCGACCTCGCGGTGGTGCAGCGCCATGACGACCTCGGCGTACTTCGTCGCCATCCCGAAAAGCGCGGTCATCCACATCCAGAACAGCGCCCCGGGTCCGCCCCAGTGGATCGCGATCGCGACCCCACCGATGTTGCCGATCCCGACCGTGGCCGACAGCGCCGTCGACAGCGCCTGGAAGTGCGAAACATCGCCGGGGTGATCGGGGTCGTCATAGCGGCCGGTCGCGACCCGGACGCCGTGGGCGAAGTGGCGCAGCTGGACGAAGCCGAGCCGCAGCGTGAGGAACAGCCCCGTGCCGAGCAGCGCCAACACCAAGAACGGGACGGTCTCACCGTCGATCTGGATCCCCGACTTCCACACGAAGTGGTCGAGCCACTCGATTGCGACGCGTAGGGTCTCCATCGGCGGCGGGGATGGTACATGCAACTCGACGCCCGTGCGGCAGCTCGTGCGCGGCGAGCGATGCGGGGAGGCCCGGCGTCGAGACCCCACAACCGAGCGCCGCGGCAGCGCCTCGACGCGTTCGCCCGCGAACGGTGATCTTCCGCCGCCCCGAGCGAGTCGGCCTGCTACGCTGTGATCCCCATGGGCGAGCGCGCGAGAGACCTCCCGCTGACCTTCGAAGAGGCCGCGCGGCTCGATCCCGACACCGAGGCCGGCGAGCTCGACGGCGGCACGTGGGTTCCCGTGACACGAAGCACCTGGTTGCACGGCAAGGTCGTCGCGAACATCACCGTGCTGCTCGGGCTCTACGTGCGCGAGCATCCCGAGCTCAGCCTGTCGACCGGCGATCCCGGAACGAGGCTGTCGCGAGCGCCCGACGTGCTGCGCGGACCCGACATCGGCGTCGCCCGCGTCGAGCGCGAGCCCACGGGCGAAGGCAGCGAAGGCTGGCTCGACGGCGCGCCAGATCTTGCGGTCGAAGTGATCGGCGACTCGCAGTCTCCCTCCGAGCTCGCCCGCAAGGCGCTCGAGTATCTCGGCGCGGGTGCACAGATGGTGTGGGTCGTCGATCCCGGACCGCGCCGCGTGATCGTCTACACGCCGCCGAACGCGGTGGCGGTGCTCGGCGCGGAGGATCTGCTCGACGGTGGGCCTGTCCTGCCGGGGTTTTCGTGCCGGGTCGGCGAGCTGTTCTGACCGCCCGATCCGCCGGTGCGCGAGTCGACACCGAGCGCCGTCCCGCCATGGTAAACCGGGCGCGCCCATGGCCGTCCGTCCGCTCCATGCAGTCGCCATCCTCGCGCTCGTCGCCGCGCTGACGCCCGGATGCACCAAGCGCCCCGCTGACACACGCACCCCCGACGACCAGCTCGGCGCGCGCCGAGGCGACATCGCCGACGAGCCCGGCCTGCGCCTGGTTCCCGCGGCCGCCACCGCCGAGCCCGCCGCGAAGCCCGAGGATCCCGCCCACCCGACGCCGCCCAAGTGGGACGTCGAGGCCCCGCCGGGCCCGGCCAAGACCGTCGAGCTCGACACCGACGAGGGCACGTGGATGAGCCTCGACGTCAGCCCGGACGGCAAGACGATCGCGTTCGATCTGCTCGGCGATCTCTACACGGTGCCGGTCACGGGCGGCGACGCGAAGGCGCTGACCGAGGGCATCGCGTGGGACATGCAGCCGCGGTTCTCGCCCGACGGCAAGCACATCGCGTTCACCAGCGATCGCGACGGCGCCGACAACATCTGGATCGTCCCCGCGGCCGGTGGCGCGCCGACGCAGGTGAGCAAGGAGGACTTCCGCCTGCTCAACTCGCCGGCGTGGAGCCCCGACGGCAAGTACATCGCCGCGCGCAAGCACTTCACCGCCGAGCGCAGCCTCGGCTCGGGCGAGATCTGGCTGTTCCACGCCGCCGGCGGCAAGGGCGTGCCGCTCACCGAGAAGCCCAACGACCAGAAGGACGTCGGCGAGCCCGCGTTCTCGCCCGACGGCCGCTATGTGTACTTCAGCCAGGACACCACGCCGGGTCCGGTGTTCGAGTACAACAAGGATCCGCACGCCGGCATCTACACGATCCTCCGGCTCGATCGCGAGGAGGGCCGCACCGAGCCCTTCCTCGGCGGCCCGGGCGGTGCGGTGCGGCCGACGCCGTCGCACGACGGCAAGTCACTCGCCTACGTCCGTCGCATTGGTCTGCACACGGCGCTCGTCGTCCATGATCTCGTCAGCGGCGCCGAGCGGGTGCTCGAGTACGGCCTCGATCGCGACATGCAGGAGACCTGGGCGATCCACGGCGTCTACCCGACGATGGCGTGGACCCCGAAGGACGACGCGCTCGTCTACTGGGCCGGCGGCAAGCTACGACGGGTGGAGCTCGAGACGGCCAAGTCGAGCGTGATCCCGTTCCGTGTCCGCGCGAAGCGAACGATCCGCGAGGCGCTGCGCTCCCCGATCGAGGTCCACCCCAAGCGCTTCCACACCAAGATGCTGCGCGACGTCGAGGTCGCCCCGGACGGCAAGGCGGTCGTGTACCAGGCGCTCGGCCACGTGTGGATCCGCGAGCTGCCCGAGGGCAAGCCGCGGCGACTCACCTCCGACGACGATGTCTTCGAGTTCGAGCCGACCTTCTCCCGCGACGGCCGTAGCGTGCTGTACGTCGCGTGGAACGACGAGCGCCTCGGCAGCCTGCGGGTCGTGCCGCGCAGCGGCGGCCGCGGTCGCGCGCTGACCAAGACGCCCGCGCACTGGGTCGAACCGACGTTCTCGCCCGACGGCAAGACGGTCGTCGCGCGCAAGACCGGCGGCGGCGGCATCCTCTCGGAGAAGTACTCGCGGGATCCGGGGCTCTACGCGATCGACGTCGCCGGTGGCGCGCCGCGCCTGGTCAGCCGCGACGGCGCCGATCCGCACTTCGGGGCCGATCGCGGCCGCGTGTACTTCACCGACGGCGACCGCGGGCCCGACGGCAGCAAGGCCGTGCTGCGATCGATCGCGCTCGACCGCAGCGAGCCGCGGACGCACCTGCGCGGCGAATGGGTGACCAGCTTCCGCGTCGCCCCCGACGGGCGCTGGGTCGCGTTCACCGAGGGCTTCAACGCGCACGTGATGCCGATGCCGGCCACCGGCGCCAAGCCGATCGACGTCGGGGCCAAGGCCGAGGCGCTGCCGGTCGGACGCGTGAGCAAGCAGGCCGGCGAGTACCTGCACTGGTCGGGGGACGGCCGGGCGCTGCACTGGTCGCTCGGGCCCGAGCTGTTCACGCGCTCGCTGCTCGACACCTTCGCGTTCCTCGACGGCGCCAAGACGCCGCTGCCCGAGCTCCCGGCCAAGGGCCGCGACATCGGCTTCGACGTCGACGCCGATCTGCCCAAGGGCCAGCTCGCGCTGGTCGGCGGCAAGGTCGTGAGCATGAAGGGCGACGAGGTCATCGCCGACGCGACGATCTTGATCGATGGCAACCGCATCACCGCGGTCGGTCCCCGCGCGTCCGTCACGATCCCGAAGGGCGCCGAGCAGATCGACGTCACAGGCACCACCGTGATCCCGGGCCTCGTCGACGTCCACGCCCACGGGCCCCAGGGCAGCCACGGGATCACGCCGCAGCACAACTGGCTGCACGACGCGACGCTGGCGTTCGGGGTCACCACGATCCACGACCCCTCGAACGACACCGGCGAGGTCTTCGCCGCCGCCGAACTGGCGCGCGCGGGCATGATCACCGCGCCGCGGATCTTCTCCACCGGCACGATCTTGTATAGCGCGAAGGCCCCTTTCCGCGCGGTGGTCGACAGCCTCGACGACGCGCGCGCCCACCTCGCCCGCATGAAGGCTGTCGGGGCGTTCAGCGTGAAGAGCTACAACCAACCGCGCCGCAACCAGCGCCAGCAGATCATCGCCGCCGCGCGCGAGCTCGGGATGATGGTGGTGCCCGAGGGCGGCTCGCTGTTCCAGCACAACATGACGATGGTGGTCGACGGCCACACCGGCATCGAGCACGCGACGCCCCTCGCCAAGGGCTACCGCGACGTGGCCCAGCTGTGGTCGGGCACCGAGGTCGGCTACACGCCGACGATCATCGTCGGCTACGGCGGGATCTGGGCCGAGAACTACTGGTACGCCCACACCAACGTGTTCGACCACGAGCGGCTGCGTCGGTTCGTGCCGCCCGATCAGATCGAGCCCCGGTCACGACGGCGCATGCTCGCCAGCCGCGGCGACTGGAACCACATCGCGATCGCCAAGCTGTGCAAGCAGCTCCTCGACGCTGGCGTCGAGATCCAGCTCGGCGCCCACGGCCAGCGCGAGGGCCTCGGAGCGCACTGGGAGCTGTGGAACTTCGTGCAGGGCGGCATGACCCCGCACGAGGCGCTGCGCGCGGGTACCCTGGCCGGCGCGCACTACCTCGGCCTCGACCGCGACCTCGGCTCGATCGAGGTCGGCAAGCTGGCCGATCTCGCGGTCATCGACGGCGACGTGCTGGGGGACATCCGCCGCAGCGAGAACGTCCGCTACACCGTCATCAACGGCCGGCTGTTCGACGCGCGGACCATGGACGAGCTCGCGCCGCGGGCCCGGAAGCACCGGCCGCTGCCGTGGGAGAGTCCGGCCCGCAGCGACCGCGGCGCGGCCGCGGTCCACGCCGACGACTGAACGCGCTCGCCTCGCCCCGGCAGTTCCCGCGGGTCGGCTCGACGCGGCCGGGTGCCCGCGCCATACTCCGTCGCTCCCGGATGCAGTGGGTCTCCGAGCTCTCGACCGCGCCCAGCTTCGTCGATGCACTGACCGAGGCGGCCGCCGGCGTCAGCGCGCGGCTCGGCGGCACGTCGCCCACGGTGGTGTTCGCGTTCGCCTCGCCGCACCACCGCGAGCACTTCGACGAGCTGTCGGCCACGGTCGGTGACGCGCTGGACACCGGCATGGTGTTCGGCTGCGGCGCGGCGGGCATCGTCGGGGCCAACCGCGAGGTCGAGCGCGGCCCGGCGCTGACGCTGGTCGGCGCGGTGATGCCCGCCGTCGAGCTGCGGCCGTTCCACCTCGAGACCGGCCTGCTCCCGCCGCCCGACGCCCCGGCCGCGGACTGGCACGAGCGCCTCGGCATCGAGCCGGCCGACGCCGAGTCGATGATCCTCCTCGCCGATCCCGCGACGTCCCACGTCGTGCCCGTGCTCGCGGGCCTCGATCGCGCGTACCCCAACACGGTCAAGGTGGGCGGACTGCGCTCGGGCGACGCGGCGGCTGGCGGGGCGCTGTTCGCCGGCGGCCAGAGCCACCGCGAGGGGATCGTCGGGCTCGCGATCGCAGGCAACGTCGTGCTCGACACGCTCGTCGCACAGGGGTGCCGCCCGATCGGCACGCCGATGTTCGTGACGCGGGCCGAGGGCAACCTCGCCTTCGAGCTCGATGGTCGCAGCGCCGCGCGCATCCTGCAGGAGACCTACGAGCAGGCGCCGCCACGCGATCGAGAGCTCATGCGGACCGCGCTGTTCCTCGGGCTCGCCGGCCAGCCCGACCGCGAGGTCTACGGCCAGGGCGACTTCCTGGTCCGCAATGTGCTCGGGCTCGACGCGCGCACGGGCGCGCTGGCCGTCGGTGCGGGCGTGCGAAGCGGCAACGTCGTGCAGTTCCACGTCCGCGACGCCGAGACCTCGGCCGCGGACCTCGAGGCCCATCTGCGCCGGTACAAGGCCAGCGGCACGCGTCCGGCCGGCGCGCTGATGTTCTCGTGCGTCGGCCGCGGCGTCGGCCTCTACGGGCACCCCAACCACGACCTCGACGCGCTCCTCGACGAGATCGGCCCGAGCGGGCTGGCGGTCGGTGGGTTCTTCGGCAACGGCGAGATCGGGCCGGTGGGTCGTCAGACCCACCTGCACGGCTACACCACGGTGCTCGCCCTGTTCCGCCGCATCCACGCGGATTAGTCTTTCCCCCGCGGACGGCTCGGGCTTCGCGGTACGCGCTCACGCGCGGATTGCCCCCCGCACGCGGGGGGCGACTCGCTCCCTGGCCGACCGTCGGACCGGCGTCGGACCGGCGTCGGACCGGCGTCAGACCTCGGCGCGCTTCTTGAGGAGATCGCGGATCTCCTCGAGCAGCACTTGGTCCTTCGTCGGCGCCGGCGGGGCGGCCGGCTCCGGTGGCGGCGCCTTCTTCAGCTTGTTCATCGCGCGGACCATCATGAACACCGCGAACGCCATGATGGTGAAGTCGATCAACATCTGGAAGAACTTGCCCCACCGCAGCATCACGGCCGGCTTGTCCCCGACCGCGGCCTTCAGCTGCACCGCGAGATCCGAGAAGTCCACGCCGCCGAGCAAGAGGCCCAGTGGCGGCATCACGATGTCCTCGACGGCGGACGCGACGATCTTGCCGAACGCTCCACCGATGATGACGCCGACCGCCATGTCGATGACGTTGCCCTTGACCGCGAACTCCTTGAACTCCTGCATCAAACCCATGGCGTGCTGACCTCTGTTGGCCGGACGCTACAACGCTTCTGCGGGGCGCGGTGGGGGAATAGTGCCCCACCGGCGCGCGCGGGCCGTGCTCAGGGACGGACGAGGACGCGCGCAGAGCGTGCGGGTACCGTCACGGATGGCCCCATCACCGCTTCGCCTGTCAGCTCGTCCACCAGCATTTCAGCGGGTAGTCCGTCCACCTGGGTCGAGCCGTCGCCGCGGTTGAGCGCCACCCACACGGCATCGCCCCCGTATTCGACGACGTAGGCGAACGTGTCGCCGTCGGCGGACAGCGTCGTCCGGGTCCCGCGGCGCGTCGCCGGGTGCTCGGCCCGGATCGCCGTGAGGCGCCGGATGTGCTCGAGCAGGAACGTCTGGCCCGCGCTGTAGCCGTCCCACTGCATCGCGCGGCGGTTGTCGGGATCGCCTCCGCCCGGCATGCCGACCTCGTCACCGTAGTAGATGAGCGGTGCGCCCTTGGTCGTCATCAAGATGGTGAAGCTGTTGCCGAGGCGCTCGAACGCCGACGCGCCCGTGGGCAGGCCGGGCTGGTTGGACCACGCGCGATCCTTGCCGTCGGCCCACTGGTTGTTCCACACCGGCGTGTCCTGGGCGAGGTGGATCGCCCGGGGGATGTCGTGGTTGCCGATGAACGTGCTCATGATCGCCGCGCCGTAGTAGTCGTCGTTGGCGTCCATGAAGTCGGCGAGCTCCTGCATGGAGCCCCCGCGGATCAGCACGTTGTAGGCCATCTGCATGCGCAGCGGGAAGTCGAACTGCCCGTCGAGCATCTCGGGGTTCACGTAGTGGGCGATGGTCCCCTGATCGCCGGTGAACGTCTCGCCGACCATGTAGAAGTGCTCGCCGGTCTCGGGCTCGACCTCGGCCAGCACGCGCTCGCGCAGATCGAGCAGCCACGCGTCCTCGATGTGCTTGACGGCGTCGAGTCGGTAACCATCGACGCCGGTGTCGGCGATCCACTGCAGCGCGTTGTCGATCGAGAACCCCCGCGCCGCCGCGTCGGTGAAGTCGTAGTCGGGCAGGTACTCGGTGAACCAGCACCGACGGGCCTGGTCGCCGTCCCAGCTGCACCCGGAGCCGCACACGCAGTCGCCCCCAGCGCCGTTGTCGTTGGGCCAGAACCACTCGGGGTGATCGGCGTAGACCGGCGAGCTGACGTGGACGTGGTTCATCGCGAAGTCGAACAGGACCTTCAGGCCGTGCTCGTGCGCGGTGTCGATCGTCTGCTGCAGCTCGGCCAGGGTGCCGAAGTGCTCCTCGGTCTGGTCGACGTTGGCCGGCCAGTAGCCGTGGTACGCCGAGTACTCGTGGCCGTCGGAGCCGAACCCGGTGTCGTTGGTGTTGTCGAACGGGACGCTCAGCCACAGCGTGTTGACGCCGAGATCCTCGAAGTACCCCGACTCGATGCGCGCCGTGACCCCGGCCCAGTCGCCGCCCTGCCAGTCGGCCGCCAGCGGCACGCCCACGCCGCCATCGTTGCTCGGGTCGCCGTTCTCGAAGCGGTCGACGAACACGAAGTAGATGACGCTGTCGCGCCAGTCGAAGGTGCCGACGACATCGGGCTCGCAGGTGAAGTCCTCGCAGGTGACCGCGTCGAGCACCGAGTTCTCGCCGCCCTGGCCGTCGGGGACCGTCGTCGGGTTCGTGGGATCGGTGATCCACGTGGTGTCGTCGACGCGGAACTTGTAGAGCACCTGCATCTCGAACGGCACCGGCACCGCGGCCCGCCAGGTGTCGCCGTCCTTGGCCATCGGCACGCCGGCCTCCCAGCCGTCGGCGGCGAAGTCCCCGAACAACACCACGGTTGCGTAACCGGCGTCGGCGAGCTCGAAGTCGTGCGCGCAGCGCTTGTTGGCGTCCTCGCACTCGGTCGGGCCGCCCGTCGTGTCGTCGTTGCCGGTGTCGGCCCCGCTTGCCGAGCCGACGGTGGTGCTGTAGCTGCCGCCGCCAGGGCCGATGCCGTCGGTGGGATCGAACGTGTCGGTGTCGGGCGGCTCGAGGGACGTCGCCGACTGCAGCTCGTCGGCACCGCAACCGAGAATCGTGACGACGCCGATCGACAGGGCGCGGGCGAGGCGGGTGGGGATCATCGAGCTACGCACAGGCATGTTCCTCGGGGACGAGCACCAGGACGCCGAACGGCGGCAGGTCGAAGGTCGCACCGCCCTCGCCGATCTCGAGGCGTGCGCCGGACATCGCATCTTTATACCACCCGGGCGCGACGGCGGCCGGCACCGTGATCGACGTGGCCTCCGCCGCCGCCGAGGCCACGACGAGCACCGGCGCGTCGCTGCCCTCGCGGAGGAAGGCGAGGTGGTCGGTCGTCACGCCGACGGGACGCCACGCGCCGCGCCGGAGGGTGTCCATGCACCGGCGGAGGGTCCCGAGCGTCGCGACGTCCGCGGCGAGAGCCGAGGCCGCCGGATCGAGCGTCGCGGGATCCGGCATCACACGGCGGCTGTCGGGATCGTTGGCGCCCGGCAGGCCGACCTCGTCGCCGTAGTAGATGACCGGCATGCCCGGGAGCGTGAACACCAACGCGAACCCGAGCCGCACGCGCGCGAGCTCGCTGGCGGAGGGCGCCTCGGTCGGCGGCGACTCCCACGGATCGCGGGCATCGTCGCCGGCGACGACCGAGGTGATGCGCGCGGTGTCGTGGTTGCCGAGCATGCGCGCGAGCACGGCCCCGGATCCCGCGAGCGCGTCGTCCTCGGCCTGCAGCAACTCGACCAGCACGTCGAACCCCGCGCGCCCCGTGAGCACGTCGCGGATCGCCCACATCGTCGGGAAGTCGAAGGCGCTGTCGAGGCCGTCGGGTCCGAGGTGATAGCGCAGCGCCGCGATGCCGCCCGCGCCCGGGCCCGTGAAGACCTCGCCGAGCAGCAGCGACGCGCCGGCCGGGCCGATCGCCCGGCGCACCGCGTGGTAGATCCGGCGGGTCGCGGCCCGCGGCATCATCGGCACCGCATCGACGCGGTAACCGTCGATGCCGAACCGGGCCTGCCACCACAGCGCGTCGTCGATCGCGGCCCCGAGGGCGTCGGGCTGCTGCAGGCGCACGTCGGGCAGGTACGGCGTGAACCAGCAGGTCTCGATCTCCGTCGACCACGGGCAGTCGGCCGCACCGCACACGCACACCGGGTCGCGCTCGTTGAACCACCCGTCACCGGCGTGCTCGAGGACGCGCGGGTTGCCCTCGTCGTAGTGGTTCGGCACCAGATCGAGCACCACCCGGATCCCGCGATTGTGGGCGGAGGCGACCAGGGCATCGAGCGCCGCGTCACCACCGATCCGTTCGTCGACCGCGCGCGAGTCGAGCGGCCAGTAGCCGTGGTAGCCCTCGACGAGGCGATCGGAATCCCGGGCCTGCCGCGCCTCGTCGGGGTTGACATACACCGGCGACAACCACAGCGTCGAGACCCCCATCGCGTCGTACGTGCCGCGCTCGAGCTCGACACGCACGCCATCGAGGGTGCCACCTGCCCGCGCGCCCGGATCCGGCGGGGGCACGAGCGCGGCCCCACCATCGCCGCGGTAGCGATCGATCATGACGTGGTAGACGATCGCGTCGGCGTGGGTCTCGGCGACGGGATCGGTCCAGACCGCGATGCTCGACGCCGGCCCGGAAACCCCGGCGCGGTCACGGGCGCGCAGCTCCACGACGTGTCGACCGCGGGGCAGCACCGGCGGCGTCCAGTCGATCTCCGTCGCACCCGCGGGCACGTCGAGCGCCGTGCGAGCCTCGCCGTCGACGGCCAGCTCGACCGCGACGATCTCGTCGCCGTCGCGCGCCGGGAGCAGCTCGAGGCCGGCGGCCTCGTCGTCGATGGCGACGCGGGGCCGCAGGCAGTCGTCGACGACGAGCCACGACACCGGCGCGCCGTCGGCCTCGCGCCAGCCCCCGAGCGGGTTGTGGCGATCGACGCGGCCCTCGCCCTCCTCGACGACGAGGTAGCCGTACTCGCCCGGCGGTAGCGCGACCTCGGCGACCCACCACGTGTCGTCGAACGCGGTCATCGCCACGGTGTCGCTCCACTGCGACCACGCGCCCAGGAGCCGCGGCTCGGTGCCGCCGCGGCTCGGTCGGGCCCACACCGCGACCGGGCACGTGCCCTCGGGGATCGCGGAGCCGTCGTCGCCGCAGGCCGCGACGATCAGCGCGAGCCCCAGCGGCCATGCGCGCGTTCGCATCGGCAGCCATGGTACGCGGCGCCGCCGCGGTTGTGCGGGGCCCCCTCGCGGCGCGGGCTTCAGGCCGCCGAGGCGGTTCCGTCGGCGCCCCCCAGCGCGCGCACCGACGCGACGCGCGGATCCATGACGCGGCGCCACAGGGGCGGCACGAGCGCGAGCATCACCATCGTCGCGTAGCCGGCGGGGAGCTGCGGCACGTCGTCGTAGTGACGCAGGAGGTCGTACGGGCGCGAGGCGAGGAAGTGATGATCGGAGTGGCGCTGGAGGTTGAACAGCAGCCAGTTGGTCACGCGGTGACTCGCGTTCCACGAGTGTCGCGGGGCCACGCGCTCGTAGCGGCCCGGCGCCACCTCGCGCCGCGACAGGCCGTAGTGCTCGACGTAGTTGATGACCTCGAGCAGAAGCACGGCGAACACGGATTGCCCGGCCCACAGCGCCACCGCGATCGGACCGAGGGCGAGCCCGAGCCCGCCGTAGATCGCGAGCTGAACCGCGGCGTAGCGCAGCATGCGATTGCGCGGCCCGAACACCGGCACACCCGAGCGACGCAGGCGCTCGGCCTCGATCGACCACGCCGACACGAGCCCGCCGACCACCGTGCGTGGGAGGAAGCGATACACGCTCTCGCCCAGACGTGAGCTCGCCGGATCCCGCGGCGTCGCGACGTGGCGATGGTGGCCGTGCACGTGCTCGATGCAGAAGTGCGTGTAGCTGACGCTCGACATGAGCACCTCCGCGAGGGCCCGCTCGGGGCGCGTCGGCCGGTGCATGAGCTCGTGCGCGACCGTGATCCCGATGCCACCGTTCATCAGGCCGACCGAGATCATCGCGAGGATCGTCGGGACGTCGAAGCTCGCCGTACCCGCGGCCTGTGCGATCCACCACAGTGAGACCGCGAGCTGCACGACGGCCCAGAGCAAGAGGGGCACATCGAAGCGGCGCGCGTGCGTCGTGTCGGCGGCGGGGTTGCGGGTGTCACGGCCGAGCCACGCGTCGAGCCACGGCACGATCCCGAACACGAACGCGATCGCGGCGCCGCTCGCCCACGGCGCACCCGAGCTCGCGAGGATGCCGGCGACGACCAGCGCGGGGATCGACAGGACGAGGAAGTACGGCCCGATGCGCATGACCGGGATAATCTACTCTGGGGTAGATAACCTGTCAAGCGGGCCCGGAGGGCGCCCCAGGCCCCGTCGCGGGCCACGTCGGAACCGGACGCGCCGTCACGAGCACAACCACGACAGACCCGGCGCGCGCAGACCGACCGAGCCGCGCTCGCATCGCGGCGCCGCGCGACGCCGCACGCCCCGAACGCGTCCGCCCCGAATGCGTCCGCCGTATGCGTCCGATTGACGCGCGCTCGCGCGGCTTTCCTTTCCGAGCGAAACGAAGGATCCTCCGCTAACTTGCCATCGATGCACGCGTCGTCGTCCCCCCGCGACACGCAGACATCTCGCCGCCGATCCCCAGCCCCGGGAGCCTCCATGTTGCGCACGACCCCGCGCCCTTCCCCCTCGCCGAGCACATCGCTGGGCCTCGTCGCAGCACTGTCGCTGCTCGCCACGTCCGGCTGTCATGGCGGAGGCAGCGGTGACGGGGACGGCGGCGATGGGACCGACTCCGCGAGCGGCGGCACCGCTGGCACCGCGGACACCACCGCCGGCAGCGGCGATGACGGCGACACCGGTGCCGACACCGGCGACGGCGTCGACATCGAGCCGGCGCCCGGCGGCATCCGTCGCCTCATCACGCGCGAGTACCTCACGACGATCGAGATGCTCCTCGGGCCAGAGGCAGCCGAGGCCGCGGATCCTCCGGTCGACACCGCGCAGGACGGCTTCCAGGCGGTGGGCGCCTCGTTGCTCGCCCTCGACGCGGTCGCCGTCGAGCAGTACGAGACCTCGGCGGGCCTCATCGCCGACGCGGCGATCGCCAACCCGCTGCGGCTCGCCGAGACGGTGCCCTGCGTGATGGGTGCGCCGTCGGCCGCGTGCTACGAGGACGTCGCGCGGGACTTCGGGCGGCTCGCGTTCCGTCGCCCCCTCGACGCCGACGAGATCGATCTCCTCGTCGAGGTCGCCGAGCACGGCCAGAGCTGGGGCGAGGGCGACTTCGAGGTCGGTCTGCGCTACCAGCTCACGGCGATCCTGCAGATGCCGAGCTTCCTCTACCTCGTCGAGCTCGGCGAGCCCGACGAGCAGAGCGGCTACCGCAGGCTCAACCCCTACGAGCTCGCGACGCGCATGTCGATCTTCCTGCTCGGGCACGGGCCGAGCGCAGAGATGCTCGACCTCGCCGAGTCCGGCGGGCTCGACGACAACACCAAGATCCGCGCCCAGGCCCAGTCCCTCATCGGCGGCGTCGAGGCCCGCTCGGCCCTCGCGGGCTTCTTCGACGAGTACCTCCGGCTCGAGGACCTCGAGAACACCGCGAAGAACCCCGAGCTGTTCCCCGACTACTCGGCGGACCTCGCCCGATCGATGCGACAGGAGAGCCAGCTCCTGGTCCACGACATCGTCTGGGAGCGCGACGCCGACTACCGCGAGCTCTTCACAGCCGACTACACCTTCGTCAACGACCGGCTCGCCGCGCTCTACGGCATGACGCCACCCGACCAGCCGGGGATCTACGAGCGCGCCGAGTGGCCCGCCGACCAGCACCGCGCCGGCTACCTCTCTCAGGCCAGCTTCCTCACCCATCAGTCGAGCTCGCTGCGGAACTCGCCGACCAAGCGCGGCCGCTTCGTGCAGCAGTCCGTGCTGTGCACCGACATCCCGCCACCGCCGCCCGGCGTGGTCCCGACGCTGCCCGATCTCCCCGGGGACATCACGCTGCGCGAGCTGCTGCTCATGCACCTCGAGGAGCCGTCGTGCGCGACCTGCCACGCGGCCACCGACCCGGTCGGCTTCGCGTTCGAGTACTTCGACGCGATCGGGGCCTACCGCACCTCGGAGCCCAACGGCCTGCCCGTCACCGCCCAAGGCGAGATCGCCGACTTCGGGAGCTGGGAGAACGCGGCCGAGCTCGCCGAGGTCGTCGCGGCCGATCCGCGGACGAGCGCATGTGTCGTCAAGAACCTCATCCGAGGCTCGCTGGGTCACCGCGAGACGTCCGGCGAGGGCGACGCGATCGCGGCGCTCGACCAGACCTTCGGCGAGAACGGCTACAGCGTCCAGACGCTGCTCGTCGAGTTCCCCACCAGTCCCCTCTTCCAGCTGGTCGACGAGCCCAAGTAGGAGTCCCCATGACCAGGTTTTCGCTCAGTCGACGCACGATGCTCCGCGGTCTCTTCGGTGGCGCGACCGTTTCGGTCGGGCTGCCGCTGCTCGAGTGCATGCTCAACGCCAACGGCACCGCCCTCGCTGGCGGTGGGGCGTTGCCCCTGCGCTTCTTGATGTACTACTGGGCCGACGGGGTGAACCTCGGCGACTTCGAGCCGGGACAGATCGGCGCCGACTGGTCGCTGTCGCCCGCGATGGCGTCCCTCGCCCCGGTGAAGGACTACATCAACCTGGTGACCGGCCTGCAGAACCACTGCGCGCAGCGGATCACGCACCACGAGGGGATGACCGTCTTCAACGGCTACTCGTTCCTCAACGCCCAGGGCGGCGGCCTGAGCACCAACGCCGGCGGCCCGACCATCGACCAGCTGATCGCCGATGCCATCGGCGCGCAGACGGCGGTGCGCTCGGTGCAAGTCCGCGTGTCGAAGCGCGAGAGCACCGACGGCGACGGCGGCACCACCGTGACCGCGATCTCGCACCGCGGCACGCCGGGGAACCTCACCCCGCAGATCCCCCAGGAGAACCCCGTCGAGGTCTTCCAGTACCTCTTCGGCAACTTCACCCCGGGCGTCGACGACCGCAGCGAGCGGACCCACGTCCTCGACGCGGTCAAGGCCGACGTCGCGCGGCTGAAGCCCAAGCTCGGCACGGTCGACCGCCAGCGGCTCGACGCGCACCTGACCAACATCGACGAGCTGCAGGCGAAGATCAACGCCATGCCGCCGAGCTGCCAGCTGCCCGACGAGCCGACCGAGACCAACACCGACATGGGCGGCCAGGAGCCGATCACGTCAGTGGTCGAGGCGCACGCCTCGCTCATCGCCTATGCGTTCGCGTGCGACGTGACCCGCGTGGCGTCGATCCTCTTCAAGAAGTTCGTGTCGTCGACGGTGTTCGACGAGATCGACGCGAGCGAGGCCCACCACAGCGCGAGCCACAACGGCCCCGACGACACCAACTGGCGCAACGGCGTCGAGTACTCGATGCAGAAGCTCTCGCAGGTCCTGCAGATCCTGCAGAACACCGAGGAGGTCGGCGGGACCAACCTCCTCGACTCGACCATCGTCTACGCGAGCACCGATTGCTCGACCGGCGCGAGCCACTCGATCGAGCGCCAGCCGATCATCTTGGCCGGGCACGGTCGCAACTACCTCAAGTACCCCGGCGTCCACTACCAAGGGACGCCGTGGAACGGCGACGACTTCTCGCCGAACGCGAGCGGCAACACGAGCGACGTGCTGCTCGCGTGCCTGCAGGCGTTCGACCCGGCGGCGACCTCCGTCGGCGGGGGCGCGCCGGAGTCGAACTCGCCCCTCACCGCGGTCGTCGCCTGATCTACGCGCCCCGGGTGGCGCGCCAGATCTCCCGCAGACAGCTCGTCACGCCCGCGGTCGCAACCGCGGGCGGCAGCGAGTAGTCGCGCACGAGGATCGCTGCGATCTGCTCGGTGCTCCGCGCCCCGTCGACGAGCGCGACGACGGTCGTGAACAGCGGGTGCGGGGCGCGGTAGCCGTCGATGCCCTCGAAGCGCGGCACCGCGAGGCTCGGCTGCCCGAGCCACGCCGGCTCGTCCGGCGCCGCGCTCGTGCCCTCGACGTCGCCCGCCCGGGCGACGAAGCTCAGCACCGTCTCTCGTCGGCCACGGGTGCACGCGGGCGACTGCAGGTACGTGAGCCGATCCGCGCGGTGCTGCTCGATGTGCAGGCCCGCCGTCGGCGCGATGGCCAGGACCTCGTCGGCGGCGTAGCGCGCGGCCACGCCGGTGTACGCCGGGTTGTAGATGAGCGGCCCATGGTTGATCCAACGCCCGCCCGGCACCAACACCCGGCGGATCTGCGGGAGCAACGTCGCCAGATCGCGCGGCACCTGGTCGATGAACCACGGCGTCAGCACGGTGTCGAAGCTGGCGTCGGCGAAGGGCAGCACGAGGGCGTCCGCGAACAGGTGCACGAACCCGGTCGTGGGCCCGTCGGCGGCGAAGAGCTGCCGATCGACCGCGACGTGGGCCAGATCCGGTGGAGCGACCGGCACCTCCATCAGACGCACGCGCAGCCCGGCGAGCACGCGCCGCGACACGATCATCGGCAGCGGGTTGATGTCGACGGCGACCGTCAGCGAGGCCGCGCCGAAGCGGTGCAGATCGGCGGCGAGGCGACAGGCGCCGGCGCCGAGCACCAGCATCGCGCCCAGCCGCGGCGCTGACCCGAGCACCGCGGAGACTGCCGCGAGGGCGTCGCGGTTCTCGGTGCTGCCGTCGGCGTCCCAGCCCCAGTCGCGGTGGATCTGGTGGAAGTACGAGGACGTCGAGCCCTCGCCGGGGACGCCGTCCGGCTCGGGCGCGGTGCGCTTGGCCGGGGTGATGCCCGCCTCGGCGAACAACCCGACCACGAGGCCGCGGTGGATCAGCATGCCCTCGGCGTGCCGCTCGAGCCGCGCCCTCGTGGTCGGGTGCAGGGTCTGCGTCGCTGCGTCCGCGATCATCCGCGCCCGCAGGGACTCATTGATGGTCTCGAACTCCGCGAGCCGGAACCGCCACTGATCCACGAGCTCGTGCGGCCGCGCCATCACGACGGGGATGCCGTCGTATGCCGGGAACGTGAACCGGCACGCGGTGCACGTCGGTGGCTCGTCGACGCACCGGCCGGCGCAGCGGGGACACCGGAGCTTCGACACCCAGGACTCGGCGGCCGCGGTCACGTCCGCGGCATCGTACCGTCAACGCGACAGGCCGGGGCAGTCGAGCTCCGGGGCCTGCGACACCACGCAGTCGGCCTTGACCAGCGAGCCGTTCGCGCGCTCGCCCGCCGCCGTCCGCTTCACCTCGAACTGCAGGTTCCAGCCCTCCTCCACGCAGGTCTCGTGCATCTCGTCGGGGTCGACGATCGCGCGGTAGCAGACGTCTGCGCCCTCCGGGAACTCGATCGCCACCGCAGTGCCGCCGCAGGGCTCGAGCTCCGCCGTGTGCACCGTGCCGTCGACGTCGGCGTACTCCTCGGTGAGCGTGCAGGTCGGATCGACCCCCACCGCGACCGCGTCCGTGTCGGCGACGCACGTCGACATGCACGCCGGCCGCAGCTGCTTGCCGATGATGTCGGCGATCTGCTCCAGCGCCGGCGTGTAGTCGTCGGCGCAGACCGAGTAGATGTTGCGATCTTGGGTCGCGTCGCTCAGCGCGAACGCCTCGGCGAACGCCCGCAGTCGCACGGGCGGCACCGCCTCGCCGGCGGCCGTCTGGCACCCGGGTCCGATGCCGTTGCGCCGCTGGAAGTCCGCGTTCGCCCCGGTGCCATCGGCGTAGACCAGGTCGGCGCCGCCCGTCGCGTAGTTGTCGGGCACGCCGCCGAGCACAGCCACGACCACCTCGGCGTCGGGGTTGAACTCCCGCTTGGCGTCCTCGAGCCGCTGCACGTACTCGACGTACTGCGCGACGTCGTAGAGCACCGAGTCGTCGGGCCCGGCCGGTTCGCCGTCGATGCCGAAGTTCGCCGGGTGGCACTCGTCGTAGGTCCCCGGACCGCCGCTGCACTCGACGCCCGCGAACCAGCACACCTCGGAGGTCGGCGTCGTCGCGCCGTCGTTCTGCTCGCTCCAGAAAACATGATTGCCCTCGGGATCCCACACGGTGCGGAACTCGGGCGAGTTGCGGGCCGAGCAGTCCTCCTCGTCGGTGACCAGCACGAGCGCCAGCAGTGCGCCGGGGCGCACGAACCCGTAGCTCGCCTCGGTCGAGGTGCTCGCGCGCTCGAGCGCGAGGCGCATCGACTCGAGCGTCGACTCGAAGCCGCAGCCCGCGATGCCCTGGGGCCCGAAGCACTCGAACGCCGACGCCGGCGTCACGCCCTCGGGCAGGTTGGTGCCCTGGCTGCCGCGCTCGATCCACGGACGTGCGCGCAGGTCCGGCTCGAGGGCGATCCGGCTGGGCGTGGTCTCGAGGCTCTCGTGGTCGCAGATCGACGCGCACGCCTCCTCGTAGCGATCGATGAGGCCCGTCTCCTCCATGAACCGGAACTCGCCCATGCGGCCCAGGCAGCTCGCGAGCTGGAGCTTGCCCTTCTCCGGGCCGGTGCTGCCGCAGTACGCGACGTGGCCGGCATCGGTGGTGGTCACGCCGATCCGGTAGTTGGCGTCGACGTCCTCGTGCTCGAGCTCGGCGATCAGCCGCTCGAAGTTGCGGGCCAGCGTCGCCTGCTCCTCGGCCATCGATCCCGAGTTGTCGATGACGAAGAGGATGTCGACGTCCTTGTTGATCGACAGCGGGAGATCGCCCGAGCCGACGCCCTGCGTCGAGTACTCCGCGGGTTTGAGTGGATGATCGAGACACGCGGCCAGAGCTGTGAGCGTGCACAGTCCCGCGGCCGCGCCGATGTGGCGCTGCTTGCCCATGATGTTCCCCTGTTCGAACCGAGGGCCACGCGAAGACAGTTGCGTGGTGCCGCCCGGCTCGCCTTCCGCTGGTACACACGCCGTGCCATCGGGCGTGGTTCCCGGAGCCCTCCGAGAGGACTGTGGTTGCCAACGCCGTTGGCGACGCGCCCGCGTGCCTCCACGGGCCCACGACCCCCCAACGAGGTTGGCGAGGTTGGCGAGGGTGACAACGCGGTTGTCGAGCCCCGCTGGCTTTTCGTGTAGATTTCGCGCCACGCGTGTCCCGCCACCGGCCCAGCTCCGTACTCGCCACCCGGTTCGACCGGCTGCTCGCCTGGGTGTCGCCGCGGACCATCGCCGCTGCGCTGCTGGGCACCACCGCGATGCCGGCTGCGGCCCACGCCGAGCCGGCCGCCGATGCGCCGAGCCCCGAGCCCGACGCACCGCCGACGCCGACGACCGAGCCCGACGCGGACGCGCCACGGGTCGACGCGCTCGAGCGCCGCATCGACACCCTCGAGCGGGAGCTCGAGGCGCTGCGCAAGGCCACGCCCGCGCCCACGGTGACGCCGAGCCCGACGGTCGCGCCGCCGACGCCCATCGCGACCCCTGATCGCCGCAGCCCCACGGCGACCCGCGCCGCCGCCGGCGACTCCCGCGACAACCGCTCGCCGGACTACGCCGACGGCTTCCACTTCGGCTCCTACGGCCGCGTCATCGCCGGCGGTGATCACCGCGGCCGGGCCGGCCGCGACGGCGACATCGTCGCCCGCGGCTCACGGCTCGACGAGTCGAACTACGCCGAGCTCGAGCTGCGCCGCGAGGACTACTGGAAGGAGACCGGGGCCTACACGCGCATCGTCGCGACCGTGGCGTTCGGCAACCCCGTCTTCCACTACAACGGCCAGTTCGCCGCCAAGATCGGCCTGCGCAACCTCTACATCGAGGAGTCGGGCCTGGGCCTGAAGAACCTCAAGGTCTGGGCCGGCTCGCGGATGTACCGCGGCGACGACATCTACCTGCTCGACTTCTGGCCGCTCGACAACCTCAACACGCTGGGTGGCGGCCTCAGCTACGAGTTCATCCCCAACCTCGTGCTGCGGCTGCACAGCGGCGTGAACCAGCCCGACAACGCGTTCTTCGTGCAGGACGTGTCGCGGCCCCGGCCGCTGGGCCAGGTCGGCAGCCAGACGGTGCGCATCACCGATCGGCAGAAGTCGATCAGCAGCGCGCGGATCAGCCACATCTTCCCCATCGGCGAGTCCGGCGGGATCAAGCCGGTGCTGTACGGCGAGTTCCACTACACCGCCAGCGGTCAGCGCGAGCGCGAGACGTCGCAGTACGAGAGCCTGCCCGCCGACAAGGGCTTCACGATCGGCACGCAGATCGGGCTCTTCTCGGGCAAGCGCAGCTCCCACGTGAACCTCGTGTTCCGGTACTCGGGGGGCCTGGCGGCGTACGGCGAGTTCAACGCGCCGACGCGGCTGTCGCCCGAGCGCACGGCCAAGGGCGCCCGCGAGATCCTCGGGGCGCTGAGCGGCAACTACGAGATCGGCCCGTTCGGCGTGCTGCTCGGCTCGTACCTGCGATCGTTCCGCAACGCCAGCCCGGGCCTCGACGTCGACGATGTCGGCGAGGGCATCATCATCGCGCGGCCGACGGTGTGGTTCGGCAAGATCGCGGGCCTCTCGGTCGAGGGCTCGTACCAGGCCCAGCGCCGCGGCGTGCTGCTCGGCCAGGCCGACGGCGGCCTGAAGCCCCAGTTCGCCCAGCTCGGCCGCGTCGGCCTGGTGCCGTTCCTGACGCCGGCCGGCCGTGGCAACTACGCCCGGCCGCACATCCGACTCATCTACCTGCTGACGGTCCGCGACGCGGGCGCGCGGCGGCTCTACACCCCCGACGACGTCTTCGCGCTGCGCAAGGTCGACCACTTCATCGGCATGGGCGCCGAGTGGTGGTTCGGCTCGACGAGCTACTTCCGCGACTAGAGGCGCGCCCCATGACCCGCCGAACCAACCGTCTCTCGATCGTGTCGCTGTCCGCCGCGCTGCTGCTCGCCCCCGCGTGCATGGATTTCGGCGACGTCGAGCAGCCCCTGGTCCTCGACACGCACGTCGACGACTGGCGCAACGAGATCATCTATCAGGTGCTCGTCGATCGCTTCGGCAACGGCGATGTCTCCAACGACTTCGGGGTCAAGTACGACGATCTGGCCCGCTACCAGGGCGGCGACTGGCGGGGCCTGCGGGACAACCTCGACTACCTCGATCAGCTCGGCGTCACCACGCTGTGGATCTCGCCGGTCATCCGCAACGTCGACACCGACGCCAACGTCGACGGCTACCACGGCTACTGGGCCCAGGACCTGCGCGCCGCCAACCCCCACTTCGGCGACCTGGCCGAGCTGCGGGCGCTGGTCGACGACGCGCACGATCGCGACATGAAGATCGTCGTCGACATCGTGACCAACCATGTCGGCCAGGCCTTCTATTACGACATGAACCTGAACGGCGTGCCGGACATCAACATCCAGGGCAGCGGCACGCCCCAGAGCCCGACCAAGCACTTCACCGAGTACGACCCCGATTTCGATCCCCGCGGCGTGCAGGCGTTCACGTCCCTGGGCGAGGCCGGCCCCGCGCCCGCGGTGTTCCAGTACGACCCCGCGACCGGGCACCTTCCGCCATCGCCGGCGCCGCTGGGCGATCCCGCCGCGTACAACCGCAAGGGCCGGACGTTCAACTTCGACGATCCCGATCAGCTGCTGCACGGCGACTTCCCCGGCGGGCTCAAGGACCTCGACACCACGCGCTGCGACGTGAAGCAGACCCTCGTCGACGTGTTCGTCGAGTGGGCCGAGCAGACCGACATCGACGGCTTCCGCATCGACACCGTCAAGCACGTCGAGTACTCGTTCTGGCGCTTCTTCACCCAGCAGGTGCGCACGCGGCTGGCCGAGCGCGGCAAGCACAACTTCCTGATGTTCGGCGAGGTCTTCGACGGCCGTGACGCGCTGCTCGGGAGCTTCACGCGCCACGACATCTACGGCACGGCCGACCTCGCCCAGTTCCTCGGCCAGACCGTCGCGCCGGATCCCAGCGACGAGGACCAGCTCGCCGAGGAGTCGGCCTGCGTGCAGAACGGCCAGGCGCTCACCGGCGACCAGCTCGACAGCGTCTTCTACTTCTCGCAGCACTTCACGGCGATCCGCGAGGTGTTCTCGCAGGGGCAATCGACCGATCGCATCGAGCGTCTGTGGGCCGACCGCCTGGTCCACTGGGGCGACACCCCCAACGAGAACGGCATCGACGTCGCACCGCGCGACCTGCCGATCAACTTCATCGACAACCACGACGTGCCGCGCTTCCTGTACGAGCTGCGCGACCGGCCGCGGGACGAGGCGCGCGCGCTGCTGCACAACGCGATCCTCTTCACGTTCACCGCCCAGGGCGTGCCGTGCCTGTACTACGGCACCGAGCAGGAGTTCGCCGGCGGCAACGACCCTGCCAACCGCGAGCGCATGTGGGACTCGGGCTATGACGTCACCCACCCCACCTTCGCGTTCGTCCAGCGCCTCGCGCGGGTGCGGAGCAGGTACGCGTCGCTGCGTCGCGGCGCCGTGAACGTGGTCTGGTCGACCAGCGCGACGGGCGACGAGTCCGACGCGGGCATCCTCGCCTTCGAGCGCCTCGGCGCCGACGCGGGGGGCTCGTACGCGATCGTGGTGCTCAACACCAACCAGCTCCACACGAGCACCACCCGCACCGCGGATCGGGCGATGACCGTGACCGCGCCGCCCGGCACCGAGCTCATCGATGTGCTCGGCCCAGACGCGCAGTCCTACGTGGTCGCCGACGACGGCACCCTCGACGTCACGGTCGAGCCGATGCAGGGCGTGGTGCTCGTGCCCGCCGCCGAGTACGACGCGGGTCCCTGACGCCTGGGCCGCCGCGGGCGCCCCCGGGCTTTGCATTCTGGCCGGCATGCGGTAGGCGAAGGGCATGCGCACCACCCTGCTCGCCGTCCTCTTGGTCCTCGCGTGTGGCGGCAAGGACGCGGCCCCGGCCGCGGCGGCCGGCGGCGGCAAGGCGGCCCCCGCGGTCGACTCCCCGTTCAAGCCCAACGACGTCGTGCTCGACCACGCGGTCACCACGATCGAGGGCAAGCCGGCCAACCTCGCGGACTACCGCGGCAAGGCGGTGCTGCTGGTGAACACGGCGTCGGAGTGTGGCTTCACGCCGCAGTACGCCGGTCTGCAGGAGCTCTACGGCGAGCTGAAGGGCCGCGGCCTCGAGGTGCTCGCGTTCCCGTCGGACGACTTCGGCCACCAGGAGCCCGGCAGTCCCGAGGAGATCAAGAGCTTCGTCGCCAGCAAGTTTGCCGTCGAGTTCCCGATGTTCGACAAGGTCCACGCGACCGGCCCCGAAATTTCCCCGCTGTACAAGACGCTGACCGAGCAGACCGGCGAGGGGATCCGCGGCGAGGTGAAGTGGAACTTCACCAAGTTCCTGGTGGATCCCAAGGGGCGCGTGGTGGGGCGCTTCGAGCCGGGGGTCGAGCCGGAGGACCCGAAGCTGCGCGCGGCGATCGAGGCCGCGCTGCCGACGGGGTGAGGGCGCGCCGGCCTCGCGGGCTACATGCCGTCGTCGTCGTCGTCGTCGTCGTCGTCGTCGCCGTAGATCACGTCGTCCGCGTCGTTGCCACAGATCGAGCCCTCGACGCTCACGCCCGCCGCGGCGAAGCCCTCGAACAGGACCGCGCCCGCGCGAATGCTCGCGTCGATCGAGCAGCTGCCCTCGATGTCGCCGTCGAAGACGAGCAGACCATCGTAGTCGACGACGACCGCGGCGCCGGCGTGGTCCGGATCGTCATCGTCGTCGTCGATGTCGACGTCCACATCGAGGTTCGCGACGACGGTGAGGGTGCCGTCGATGACGACGTCGTCGTCGACGCAGCCGTCGAAGTCGAGGTCGAGCGTGAAGGCGTTGCCGTCCTCCATGCGACCGGCGACGAGCATGCTGCCGCCGCCCTCACAGGCGACCTGGATCTCGCCGTCGGTGGCGAGCACGACATGCGCGGCGAAGTTCTGGTGCCCACGCGCGACCGCGTGGTTGGTCGCGGTCCAGCCGACCTCGGCCTCGCGCGGCTGCACGTCGTCATCGTCGCCGTCGCCGCAGCCGAACGGGGCCACCAGGGTGAGCGCGAGCAGCAGGGGCGAGAGCGTGCTGTGGGAGGGCGGGGTCGTGGTGCGGGAGTCCATGCCCCGGACCACTGCACGTCGCCTTCCCTCGGACATTCGACGTGATTCCGCGGGGACCTGGGACCTGCGGGGGCGAACGTGTCGAGGCGCGAGCGCCCGGGTGGGCGCCGAGGCGCGGAGGGTCCGTTGCTGCCCTATCATGATCGTGCGACGCTGACGCCATGGCCGATGGTGACGACCGCAAGCCCCGTGCGACCGCTGCGACCGCCGTGCTCTCCGCGACGGGCCTGGCACCGATCCTCGGGTCCATCGTCGCGTTCGACGGGAGCGGCGTGCGCGTCGACTTCCCGGGCAACACCGCGGGCCCCGTGCCTGCGCGCAGCATCGTGACGCTCGACGGCAACGTCCTGCGCGCGGCGGTGGAGTCGGGTCGCGGCGTGCTGCTGACGTTCGAGGCAGGAGACCCGAGCCGACCGATCATCCTCGGCCTGCTCGCCGACATCGCGCCCGCCGAGGCGGCCCTCGGACCCACCGTCGCGACGGTCGACGGTCAGCGCGTGCTCATCGAGGGCCACGACGAGATCGAGCTGCGCTGCGGCCACGCGTCCATCACCCTGCGCCGCAACGGGCGCGTGATCATCCGCGGGACCTATGTGGAGACGCGAGCGTCCGGCGTGAACCGCATCAAGGGCGGCTCGGTGCTCATCAACTGACGAGCACCGTCGGCGCGCCCTACGTGACGACCAGCTCGCGGACGCCCACGATCGTCTGATCGATCGCCGCGACGACGTTCGCGAGCCCATCGAGGGAGCCGACGTCGGCCTGGAACTTCGACAGCGACCACGTCAATCGGTCGTCGACGACCTCGATCTCCGCGGGATCGAAGCTGAGGCCGGAGGCGAGCGGCGGGGTCGGGGCGTTGCCGTAGGCGCCGCAGACGGTGACGCCCGCCCAGGTCCCGAGGCGCTCGGCGATCGCCGCGATCTGGGCGTCGTCGGGGGCCGTCGCGAACAGGATGCGGATCGCCACGCGACCCATCGGCTGGCTCGACAGCGCGATGCGGAAGGTGGTCGTGCGGTCGCGGCGGGGGTACGGGGCCCATTGCTTCGGGTCGTGCACGATCGGCTGCACCGTCGTCGGCGATCCGACCTTCGAGAAGGCCGCCCGCGTGAACCGCCGCGCCTCCCACTCGGTCAGCAGCATGTGGTGCAGGACGATCGCAGCGGCGTCGTCGAGCCAGACCCCGCGCATCGTCCACGCGATGCCGGTCGGCTGGGCGACGGGCCCCGACAGCGAGTCGATGGTGCTCTTCGACGCGGCGAGCCGCTCGCCACACATGGCGCCGGTGCGAGCGAGGACGAACCATGCCGTCACCACGGAGCCCATCGCCTCGAAGCCGGGCGCGGTCATCGGCATCGTCACCTCGAGGGTGAACTCGGCCCCGGCAGCCAGCTCCCCGGTTGCAGGGGCCGTCGCGCGGAACGGCAGATCGTATGGGGTGGAGAGTGCCATCAGTCGAGGAATCGCCGTTCCCAGCGCGCGAGCAGCTCTTGCTCGTCCGCGAAGACCTGGCGCCCGAAGTCCTCGTCGGCGAAGAAGGTGACCGGCTCGATGAGCTTCGCCATCGCGCGAAGGGGGGGAAGATCATCCTTGCGGTTCACGTCGCCGGGACGAGGCAGCCCCTTGACCCGCATCGCCACGCCCGTCCCCACCGCGGCGACCTCGACCTCCGGCGGCAGCGTCGCGAACGCCGGAGTTCCTCCGACGGCCGTGACCAGCTCCGGCCCGAGATACGTCCACCACCGCGCCCCGCGAGTGCGGCGACCCAGGTGGTAGCGCGTCACCGCCGAGTGGTGGAGATCGAACCCCGGATGACGCAGGGCCAGCGGGACCTGCTCGTCGCTCGCGCGGATGAGCTCCGAGTCCGTGGACCAGTGCAGCGCCAGCGAGGCGTAGCCGGAATCGGGGTCGAGGATCGCGGCGAGATCGGCCGCGAGCTTCGCGAGCGCGTCGCCGGTCTTGTCGAGGAACTCGGTCGGCAGCCGCATCTCGACCACGTTGGTCCGCGTGTTGCCGGCCTTTCGCTCGGCGTCGAGGCTCCCCCACACGAGGAACAGGTGATCCGGGTTCAGCTTCTGCGGACCGCCGAGCTCGAAGCCGGTGATCTTGCGCTTCGCGGCCTTGCCGGCGTCGAGCTGCTCGCGACACGCGGCGACCGTACGCCCGTCGACGGGCTCGACCTTGTTCGCCGACGAGCCCACCGCAGCGTGGGCGACCGCCTCCTTGGGCACGACCGCGGACAGCCAGTGCTCGAAGGCCTTGCCCACGGCGGCCGCCCAGCCACCGAAGCGGTCCTGGCGGAAGAAACACAGGATGAGGCCGTCGCGCACGCGCGGCGCCCCGTACTTGCCTTCGATGCGGATGGGGTCCATGGCTGTGGTCACCAGGAAGCGTGGATGATGGTCGGCGTCTGGCCGAGGGCGTTCTGATAGTTGTTCAGCTGGTCTTGGTCCATCTTGCCCTCGTCCCCGCAGTTGAACTTGAAATCGAAGACGCGGGAGATGTTGGCTCTGCCGAGCCCACCCGCGGCGCTGCGCAACACGACCACGTCGGCCCGCAGGGCTCCGCCGCCGCCCGCCGACATGAACGCGCCGATCCACGAGCCACCCGCCTGATACGCCGTGTCGGCGGCCGCCCGCGCCCGCGCCACCGCCCCCTGGTTGAGCACGCCACCGCGCGGACCGTAGCCGACCTCCGACTTGACCTTGGGGTTGTTGGCGTCGTTGATCGCGTTCTCGCAGCAGGTGTGCTTCTTGGTCCCGAGCGTGGTGCAGACCTTCCCCTGCGGCGGATTGGCCTTCGTGTAGCCCTCTTCCTCGTTGACCGCGTCGTTGCACTCCTCGGCGATCTTCTCGAGCGCCGCCTCGATCTGCGCCAGCGTGGTCGCGTTCTGCAGCAGCATCACCGTGGCGGAGTTCGCCGGGTTGCTGTTGTTGTTCGACGTCGCATCGCTCATCAGCTGGATGTTCTGGCCCTCGGCCTTCACATCCATCGAGCCGGGGGCGACGAACTTGGCCTTGTCGTGCGTGGTCGCGGACACGAGGCCGCCGCCCGTGCCCTTGCTCGCGACGTCGCCCATGCTCTTGAACGTCGCGCCCTTGATCGCGATGCCCTTGCCCTCGATCTTGACGTCCTTGGTGGCGCCGTCGAGGCTGTCGCCCGACTTCGCGATGTTCGGCAGCGGCGTGGGCACGAACGGCGCCGGGGGCCCGGGCATCTTGCAGACGTTCGGCACGGTCGCCGCCGCGACCCCTTGGCTGCCTTCGGTGACCGGGGTCTTGGGCGGGTTCACTCCGACGGGCATCGCGGCTCCATCCTAACCCGGGAGCGCCAGGGTTGCCGCACTGCGGTGCCCGGCCTCCGAGCTCGCCCACAGCAACACGTGTTTGCCGGCCGCCGCGCCGCGCTGGCCCGACGCGACGGCGAGCGCCGCGAACAAAGGTCCGGACGCGGCCCCGACGTCGCCCCAGCAATCCGCAGGCGCCTGATAGGCGTTTGCGTCGACGAAGGGGGCCCACACGCGCAGCGGCACGTAGAAGAACTCCTCGGTCCGATAGCGTTCGCCGTTGATGTCGCAGTAGGTCGTCGCGATCCGTTGGCCCTTGGGATCGATGCACTGGGTCGCGGCGCGGATCGCCTGACAGAGCCCCTCGCCGATACACACCGCGTCGGACTTGATCCGCTTGGGTTCGATCGCCGTCGCCACGCCGAGGATCTCGGCCAGCGGCGGGCGACCGAGCCCGCGGGCGGCGCTCGACGTGGTCAGCAGGCAGAAGCCCGCGCCCTCGCCGGGGAAGAAGCCCGAGCGGTTGCGCTTGTTCGCGAGCTGCCGCGTGCCGTCGAGCCACTCGAGCGTGTCCGCGTGCAGGTAGCTGTCGACGCCACCGACGAGGCACCACTCGGTGCTCCCGCGCTGCAATCGCTCGACGGCGCTGTCGAGCGCGATCAGGCCGGCTGCGTGCCCGCGGGGGAAGTGAGCGACGTCGCCGACGTCGAACGGCAGCTCGCGCACGAGCCCACGGATGGTCGCGGCGGCATCGGCCGCCGTCCATCCCGGGCGTTCCTCGGGCAGCCCGACGAGCACGTCGATGCGCGGGCGAGCGCCACGCGGCAGCGCCTCGATCGCCTCGAGCAACGCGGGACGTCCCATCGCGACCAAGCGCGCGGGTCCGAACAGATCGGCGGGCACGCTCGGCTCCCGGGCCACGCGCATGAGCTCGCCCGCGCGATCGACCATGAACGGGTGCTCCTGCACCCTCGAGATGCCCGCGCGGACGGCCGCCGCCGATGTGACCGCGCGCAGGCCCACCGCCGTTCGGGCGCCGACTCCGACGATGACGGGACGCGACGTCATGGGGTTGGGGCTCCCACCGCTCGCGAGTATACAGGCGTCCCGCTCACGAGATCCGTGCGAACGATCGTCGGAAGTCGATGGGCGCCCACGCGTCCAAGCCCGAGGACCGGCTGCGCTGACGACCACTGAACGCGCGCGTCGGCACGACCACTTTGCCGCGCGTGCGGATGGCGAGCTCGAGCGCGTGCACGTGACGGCGGCGCATCGACGCGGTGCCCATGGCCTTGGCCAGGCTCGCGTTGTTCATCGGCAGGCCGTAGATGTAGCGCTCGTCCGCGCGGAAGCCCCCCCCGTGCTCCCGCCACCATGCGGCCATGGCCGCTGGATCGGGCTTGGGGAGCGCGGCGAGGGCGTCCGCGGCGAGATCGGCGTCGAGCGGGTCCTCCTCGATCGGCGGCAACGCGGCCGCGGCCTCGGCGTCCTCGTCGACGGGGGGCGCCTCGGCCCACAGCCCGGGCCCCGCAGCACCGGTGATTCCGACGAAGGCTTCGGCGGCGAGCGGCGCGAGGGCGTCGTCGTTCATCTGCGACAGGCACGCCTGCGCCGCCGCGGCTCGCCCCGTGAACCCCATCGCCCAGAGGGCCGAGGCGGCGCGTGCCGCATCGCCGACCATGCGCTCGAGCTGGGCGTGATGGCCGCCTTCGCCGACGAGCGCGAGCAGGACCATCGCGGACGGCACGCCTTGCGCGAACGCCCGCACCGCGGCCTCGTGGGCGCGCAGAGAGCCGAAGATCAAGCCGACGTCGATCGCTGCCGCCGCGATCGCGGCATCGGCGGACCCGAGGAGCATCTCGACGACGCCGAGGTGCGCGCGGGGATCGGCGTGACGCGCCGCCGCGACGCCGCTGCGCACGACCTCTGGATCCGCGCTGCGCAGCCGGTTGGCCAGGTCGCGCTGGGGATCGACGCCGCGGCGCTCCAGCGTTTCGAGCAGGATCGCCGCGCCACGGTCGCCCGAGCGCGGTAGCCGATCGACGAGGCGCGCGTCGAGTTCGTCCGAGGGGCACGCCGCGAGGGCGCGGGCGAAGAACGACGCCTCCGCGACCGGCCGCCCGTCGAGGCTCGCGAGGAGCTCCTCGATTGCGTTCCGATCCCGAGTCGCGGCGATCGCCAACGCGGCAGCCGCGACCGTCGCGGGGTCGGCCTCTGGATCGGCGCACGTCGCCGCCAACAGGTCGCGCGCGACCACGGGTCCGCCGACCACGAGCCCGTCGATGTGGGCCAGCAGGCGCCGCTCCGGCCCCTTGGCCACCTCGTCGAGCCGGTAGTGGGGGGCATCGAGGGCTCGACCGAGCACCTCGAGCAGGAACTCGGCCTCGTCGAGGTGTTCACGCTCGACCTCCCAGAGGACCTCGTCGACTTGTGGTGGGCGGAACACGACGCGGATACTATCACGTCGAATGTGGGAGCTCGTGAACCGAACCCCCTATCTCGCCGAGCGGACGTGGGTCCAGGACGCCGAGGGGGCCAAGCACTACGTCGTCGTCGTCAAGGCGACGTGGCTGATCAAGCCCGATGGCTCGACCGAGCTCGCCGAGGAGAAGGTCGAGCCGCTGCTGCTCCCGAAGTATCGCGGCGAGGACGGGACCTCGAGCCTCCTGTACGAGGGCGATCTGATCGCGGGCAAGCCCGGCACCGATCTCTACGTCAATGGATCGGCCCACGCACCCGGGGGTCGCCCCGCGCCCCGCGTCTCGGTCGCGCTGCGCATCGGCAAGCTCGAGAAGGTGCTCGAGGTCCTCGGCGAGCAACGCTTCGGACGCGACCTCGTCGGCGAGGTGGTGCCGTCGACGCCGCTGCCGTTCGTCCAGGCGCCGATCATCTACGAGCACGCCTATGGGGGGTTCGACGCCACCGATCCCGACCCGAGCAAACAGAAGCTGTTCGACGCCAACCCGGTCGGCACGGGGCACGTGGCTCAGCGCTCGACGCTCGTGGGCCAACGCGCGCCATCGATCGGGTTTCCCGGCCACGGATGGGGCACGAAGGGCGCGGCGGGCTTCGGCGCGGTGTGCAGCTACTGGACACCGCGCCGCCAACACGCCGGCACGTACGACGCGAAGTGGGTGCTCGAGCGCAAGCCGCTGCTCCCCGCCGACTTCGATCCGCGCTTCCACATGTGTGCCCCGGCGGACCAACAGTTCTTCCCGCACCTGCGCGGTGGTGAGCAGGTCGAACTGGTGCACATGACACCCTCGGGCGTCCTGCGGTTCACGATCCCAAAGGTCTACCTGGCGTTCCGCACACGGATCCTCGGCAAGCACACCGAGCATCGCGCGAACCTCGTGACCGTCGTCGTCGAGCCCGACGTGCCGCGGGTCATCACCGTCTGGCACACGAGCATCCCGTGCCACCACCACGCCGACTACCTGGAAGAGACGCGGATCCGTCAGCTCCGGTACGTCTGACGTCGCTTCCCGTCGCCGATCGCACGGGAGTCCGGGCATCCGGCCAAGGACCCGGGCATGAAGCCCACGCTGACCGCTTCGCTCCTCCTCGGTGCCGTGCTCGCCCTGCCGAGCACCGCCCTCGCCGCCCCGCCCAAGGCCAAGCCCGCCACCGCGCCGGCCTCCGACGCCGACGCCGACGACGCCGCGCGCGTCGGCGGGGCGAAGATCACCGAGTACATCTTCGGCACCGAGGACGTCGACGGCCTCGTGCTGCGACCCGAGGGCATGCCGGTCGCCGCCCAGGCGCGCGCGAGGTTCCCGAGCCTGCTGCACATCCGCGGGCACTTCGTGCCGGAGCTGGTGCGCATGGCGAAGGATCTGTGAGGCCGCCGTGCGGCGCGTGCGACGTCGATCACTCGGGCGCGGACGGGGCGGCCGAGGCTTCGGGCACGTCGGGCACTCCGAATAGCGTGACCGGGTACTTCGCGAGCAGGCCCGACCACAGCGTGGCGCGCCGCTTCCCGATCTCGTGCTGCCGTACCTCCTCGCGCACCGCGTCGAACACGACCTCGCGCGGCAGGCTCCCCGGTGCGAAGGACTGCTCGACCAGCACGACGTAGGTCGCAGAACCCGCCTCGACCACGGTGGGGCGCCCCACCGGCGCCGCGAACACGCCCTCGAAGAACACGCCGTCACGGGGTGAGAACAGCGCGTGCGCAGCGAACGGGCGGTCGGGATGGCGGGTCGCGAGTTCCGTGAGTTCCGTGATTCCAGCATCGTGCCCCAGGACGGCGATCGCCTCGAGCGCGGTGTCCTTGCTGGCGAACATGAGGTGAGAGACCACGCGGTGCTCGCGGTCGATGGGCCACTCGTCGCGGCGACGGCAATACGCGGCGACGAGCTGCGCGTCGTCGACTCGGATCGGCTCGATCGCCGCGACGATCGCCTCTTCTCTGAGGTGCGAGAGCATCGAGTCTCGGGTGCTCTGCTCTGTTTCGCCCAAACGCCGCAGATGGTCGTCGTAGTCGATGATGCCGCTGCGGTGGGCGTTGAGCGACGTCGCGAGCGCGGCCTCGTCGTCCCGAATCCCGCGCGCCACAACCTCCTGCCGCAGGATTTCTTGGCTCACCAGCCGCCTCGCGAGGAGCGTTCGGTAGCGATCCGCGGCAAACTGCGGCGGCTCGCGACCGCGTGAGGTGTAAGCCCTCACCTTCAACGCGAAGATCGCATCGAGGGCCGAGTTGGGGATCTCGGCATCACCGACTCTTGCGACAATCTGCGGATGCGCAGGTTCTCGCCGTGCATTCGCAACGGGTGAGAGCGGCGTCTCGTTCGGCACGAGCGTGGTATCCACGTCGTCGCAGTCGGGCAAGGGTGTCGACGATGGCGCAGCGATGGTCGCCCCCGTGGATCCGGCGGGCGCGCGCTCGGAGGCGTCGTTGGGGGAAACTTCCGGCGTCGGGTCATCGGACTTGCACGCGATGAGCACACCCGCACACGCGATCGTGATCCTCCACGATGTTCTTCTCCGCATGGGCGAGAGCATAGGTGCAGGCGAACTGCCCGTGCAAAGCTGTCCCTCCGGGACACAGCGCGCCGACCAGCGATCCCGACGGCGACTGCTCGGACTGCAACCTGGCGTCCTGTACCACGCCCAGCTTCGACTCCTCGGAAGGCCCCGACTGCGACTGGTTGATCGAGTGTGCGGGCGAGGAATGCTGCGCCCCACGCGACGGGCGTATGCGTCCCGAGATCGAGCGGGCGGCCGGCGGCCGGCGCGTTGCTCTGGTCGCAGGCGCTCTGACCGGAGGGGGGATCGAATTCGCGTTTGGACGTGCTGCGGTTCGTCGCCCGTGCGGTTGCGGGGTGAGCCCGTCCTGCGAGACACTTCGCCGGTGCAGCGGCTCACGTGGATCCTGGGCTCGATGTTCGCCATGGCCTGCGATGGCGCGAAGCCGGCGCACTCCGCGGCACCGTCGCCCCCTCCGCCCGCATCGGCGGGCCCGGCGGCGGCGCCCCCGAGCCCAGCGCAGTCGACTTCGCAGCCAACCCCGACGGTCGTGGGTCCCTCGATCGGTCCCACCGTGCATTTCGAGATCGCCGGCAAACGCCTCGCGATCGAGGCGCCCCCGTGCGCGCGCGTGCTTCACCCCACGCCGCGGATCCCGGCCAACGCGCACGAGGTCTTTGTCACCTGCGAAGCCGACACGAGCAAGCCCGTGTTCGCGGTCCAGGTGGGCCCGGCCGCCGACAAGATCGGCAGGGCAGAGATCGCCAACGAGCTCGACTTCAAGCATTTCACCAGCCAGCAGCCCGACCTGTTGCAGTGGGACCGCGAAGCCTTCGGCCAGACAATCCACGAGTTCCAGCTGCGCACGCGCATCGATGGCGAGGCGTACGCCTGCTTCCCGCAGTTCGGCAGCAGCGACGAAGGCGTGTTCGCGCAGATGCTGATCGCGTGTCAGACGCTGCGCGGCGGGTGATGCGGCTCGCCCGTTCGACAACGTTCCTCCGAGAATTCCGCGGTCTGTCAATCGCGACGCGCGGTCTTGGGAGCGCAGCGCGCCTCGAGCAGGGGTTCGGGGATAGTTGCGGACAGCCGACAGTGATGCTCCCGGTGGGCGGCCGCGTGCTCGTCCACGAGATGCTGCTCGACGCCGATCGCGTCGGCCCCACCCACGCGCTCGGCTATTCGATGACCATGGTGTTCGTCGCGCAGGGACGTCAGCGCTCGGCCGACGAGATCCGCGAGCTCCTCGGCTCCACGGGATTCCGTGATCTGGAAGTGACGCCGACGGCGAACGGCTACGCGCTGATCGCCGGGACGAAATGACGCCCGCTCGGGCCGGCTGGACAACACCGCGACGCGCCGACTACCGTCCCGCCGTGCCGTCGCGCATCGTTCCGTCATTCCTCGCCCTCGCCCTCGCTGGCGTCGCCTGTTCCTCGAGCTCGACGACGTCGCCCGAGGCTGCGCCGAGCGCCGCGGCGTCCCCGGCCGCTGCGCCCCCTAACGCGCCGCAGGGCCCCACCGTCACCGGCCGCCTGCTCCGCGCGCCGCTGCTCGACGGCTACGAGTCCGTCGACGCCACCGACCCCGACGCCAAGGAGGCGGTGGAATCCGGCGGCGTGATGGTGCGGACGAAGGGCAACCCCAAGGGCACGGTGCTCGGTGTCGCGGCGTTGCCAGGGCTCCCGATCGACCTGAGCGACCCGACGAAGTGCACCGCGATGTCCAACATGAGCGCGCAGAACAGCGGGATGTCGCTCGCGGGCGCCGACGTCGTCCCCATCGCCGGGACCAAGGGGTGTCGCTTCAAGCTCACGCTCGCCGGGACAGCCACGCAGACCTGGTCGTACGCGTGGCGCGTGAGCCCCACGGCAGAGCTCGTGGCGATGGTCGTCTGCGCGATCGATCCGAGCGATGCGGCGGCGGTGCGGGCGTGCGAGTTGTTCCTCGACGGTGTGGCCCCGGTGTAGCCACGAGAGCACCGCGGCCTCCGTCACTCCTCCGGCACCCTGGTGATGTGCACCGAGGTCGTGACCGCGACCGAGGTCGAGTCCGCGGCGGCACGCTCGCGGGTTGCTACGAGACCTCGATGTCGGGGGTGTTCGCGTACGTCTGCCTCGATTGAGGGGACGACGGCGACGCCTCTACGCGTCGCCGCGGAGGAACCGGCGCCCGAACGACACCAGCGATCGCGCCGCGATCCCGGCCATGTCGCCCCGGCCCAGCGTCGGCCGCGTCACCAGCGTGCTCGCGCCGAGCGCCTCGACGCGATCGAGGATCGCCATGCCGCCGCGCCACGTGGCGTCGAGCTCCATCGACAGGCCCGGGCTCACCTTGCGCACGAGCGGACGGCCGCGGTGGAACATCGCCCGCACCCGCGCGATCTCGAAGTGCAGCAGCTCGGCGAGCTCCCGCGTCGGGCGCTGCGCGAGCAGGTCCTCGGTGCGGACGCCGAAGTGCTCGAGGTCCTCGACGGGGAGGTAGACGCGACCGCGGGGGATGTCGACCGACAGATCCTGCAGGAAGTTCGCGAGCTGCAGCGCGCTGCAGACTTCGTCGCTGAAGCGGTGCAGCTCGGGCTCGCGATGCCCGTGCACGAGCAGCACGAGCTGGCCCACCGGGTTCGCCGAGTGGGCGCAGAGATCGAGCAGCTCGCGGAAGGTGCCATAGCGGTGCTTCACGAGGTCCATGCGGAACGACGTGAGCAGCGCCTGCAGCGGGCCGATCGGGATGTTGTGCGCGCGCACGGTGTCGCGCAGCGCGATGAACACCGGATGCTGGACCTCGCGGTGGTAGCAGCCCTCGAGCAGCGCCTCCCAGGCGTCGAGCGACTGCGTGCGACGGCCCTCGAAGCGCGGCTCGTCGGCGAAGTCGTCGGCCGTGCGGGCGAACGCATAGATCGCCGCGACGTGCGGCCGCAGGTGCGTTGGGAGGAAGCGGCTCGCGACCGGGAAGTTCTCGTGGTGCGACGCGGCGATCCGCTCGCACCAGCGGTAGCCGGACTCGGCCGTCCACGGGCCGGGCGGTGCGCCGTCCGGCGCGACGAGGTCGACCTCGGCGTCCCCCGGGGCGAGGGATCCGCCGACGCAGTAGAGGCGGGGTTCGGTGGCGGCAACCATCGGGTCCTTGCGGTGACGCGGGTACCCGTTGGGCATGACACCGCGGGGTGCGGGGCGCTCGGGCGGTGGTGAAGGCGGGCCTGGGTGCGCGTGCCATCGGGCGTTCCAACGGTGCGGCCGAGCGGCCACGTTGCCAAGCGCATGCAGCGCAACCGCACGATCGCGGCCCACCCTCACCCGAGCATCGCTCGATGCACGCCCCGCAACAGCGCGCGCGCCTGGCCCGGCATCGGCAGCCCACACACGGCATGCACCTCCGGCGCGAAGCCCTGCCCGAGCTCCACGTCGAGCACCTCGAGCGCCTCGGCCCCGCGGCGCGCGACGTGCTGCCGGTCCCGCGCCCCGAGCCGCGTGTCGACCCACCGCGCGATCGACCACGACAGCGCGGCGTGCCGCGTCTCGTCCCGGGCGATCGTCCGCAGCGCGCGACGGATCACCGAATCGCCCGCCGACCTCGCGCCGTACGCCGCACAGGCGGCCCCGTACGTCTCGCGCACGCAGCCCTCCTCGGCGTTGTCGACGGCGAGCGCGAGCAGTGATCGCGGCGGCTGCCGCACGACCACGGGCCGTGACGCGACCGCACCGTGGCGGCGCGCGAGCCGGGCCGTCGTCCGCGCGTGGCGGACCTCATCCGCCCGGGCCTCGAGCGCCGCGCGCACGAGCCCGACGGGCGCGCGGTGCAGCGCGAGCTCGAGGGCGAGCTGCTCGAAGGCCACGATCGACGCCGCCTCGAGCCGCGCCATGTCGGCGAGGTACTCGCCCACCGCAGAGGCAGAGCGACGCCGCGGAGCCCGGGCGCAGAGGCCCGCGGGGAAGCGACCGGCGGAGCAGTTCGGGTCGCCGCGCTCGATGAGCTCGGTCTCGATCACCTCGACGGTGCCGTCGGCCTCGACCATCACCACGTGGTGCTCGATGTCGTTGCCCTCACCGCATCCGCCACCGCTGGTCGTGTACACGACGTAGCCGCCGTCGCGCTCACCGACGTCGTCGCCGGCGTCGCAGATCGGCGAGTGCCCGGATAGCTTCGCGAGCAGCAGCGCGTCGCCGGGGCTGTCGATCTCGCCGAGGAACGCGCGCAGCTGCGGGAGGTCCCACGCGCCGCCGATCTCGTCGCCCCGCGTGAACACGAGCGACTGGTACGT
>LNFB01000120.1 GCA_001464385.1 Deltaproteobacteria bacterium Ga0077550
GACGAAGAGGTGGCCCACGACGCGGACCTTGCTGAGATCGGGCGCCTTGGGCTTGGGCGGCTGCTTGGGATCGCCGCCGCCGCCAGTCGGATCGGGATCGTCGCCGGTCGGATCGGGATCGCCCGCGGTCGGATCGCCCGCGGTTGGATCGGGCGTGCCGCCGCTCGGATCGGCCGTGTCATTGCCGGCGGTGTTGCCCGCATCACCGCTGTTACCGGCGTCTCCACTCGCGCCGCCCGCGGTGTCGGCCTTGGTGTCGCCGGCGGTGTCGGTCTTGGTGTCGCCGGCGGTGTCGGTCTTGGTGTCGCCGGCGGTGTCGGTCTTGGCGTCGCCGGCGGTGTCGGTCTTGGCGTCGCCGGCGGTGTCGGTCTTGGTGTCACCGGCGGAGTCCTTGGCCTCACCGGCGGAGTCCTTCGTCGCACCACCGTCGCCCGCGACCACCACCTCCGTCGTGGTGCCCGTCGTCTTCTTCGCCTGGAAGAAGTACCAACCGGTGCCACCGGCGGCGACCAGCCCGAGGGCGAGCACGCCGACGAGCAGGCCCTTGCCGCCACCGCCACCGATGTTGCGATCGGGGCGATGCGCGTCGTCGTGGACGCCGTCGAAGGAGCCGAAGCCGCCGACGGTGGGCGCCGACTTCCCGGCGGTGGGCAGCTCGTTCGACCACGTCGGGCCCGTCGCGGCGGGCGTGCCCTGCGTGCCGAACGTCGGCGCGCTGCCCACCGGCATGCCCATCGGCATGTTCGGCGCCATCTTCGGCGGCGGTGCCGACGACGGCCCACCCAGCGAGTGGCCCGGCGGCGGCGCGCTCGAGATCGCGGTCGCGCCGACCTGCGAGGGCCCGCCGATCACCGTCGCGCCCAACGGCGTCGCCGCGGGCGCGGGCGTCGGCACCGGCATCGGTGCGCCACCCGAGATCGCGGTCGAGCTCGCGGGCGTCCACGGCGAGCCCGCGAGGCTCTCGTAGGGCGCGAGCGCCTCGTACAGCTCCTGGCAGCTCGCGAAGCGCTCCTCGGGGCGCTTGCGGATGCACCGCGCGATGACCTGCGCGAGGCCCGGGGGCACGTGCGGCACGAGCTGCTCGAGCGGCGGGGGCTCGCGCGCTGCGACGTTCATCAGCGTGGCGGCCATCGTCTGCCCGACGAACGGATTCCGACCCGCGAGCGCCCAGTACAGGATCACGCCCATCGCCCAGATGTCGGTGCGCGCGTCGACCTGCGCGGCGCCCTCGGTCTGCTCCGGCGACATGTACTCGGGCGTGCCCATGAGCACGCCCATGCCGGTCTTGCCCGCGTTCTCGCCCTCGGTGAACTTCGAGATGCCGAAGTCCATGAGCTTGACCAGCAGTCGACCCGGCTCGGGCTCGTGCAGGAAGATGTTCTCGGGCTTGAGATCGCGGTGGACGATGCCCTTGCCGTGCGCGGCCGCGAGCCCGATGAGCGCCTGTCGCACGATCATCACCGACACGCCGGGCTCGACGCGACCCTGGCGCTTGACGATGAAGTCCGCGAAGTCGGACCCCTGCAGCATCTCCATCACGATGTACGGGCCGAGCTGGCTGCGGCCGAGATCGAGGATGTCGCAGATGTGCTTGCTACCGATGCGGCCGGCGGCCGTGGCCTCGTTGCGGAACCGGGCGAGCACGCCCTCGTCCCGCGAGAACTGCACGTGCATCAGCTTGATGGCCACGTGCTTCTTGACGAGGATGTTCTCGGCGCGCCATACGGCGCCCATCCCACCTTCGCCCAGCATCTTCACGAAGCGGAACTTGCCGTCGAGGATCCGCCCCTCGAGGGGCATCAGGCGCTCGCTGGTCGGGCACAGCAGCACGTCTTCCGCATGTTGCTGCCCGCAGTGCGGGCAGGGGCCCAAGGTCGCGTTTGCCATCGCCGCGCCAGCTATAGCACGGGACGGTGGCCGGTGGGCTCGCGCTGGCCGGGTTGCCTCCAGCGCCGAGGCGCGGGGTGCCGCGTGGGGGCGGTGTTGCTAAGCTGCCGCCAATGACCCGTGCTCGCCCCTCCCGCTGGGGATCGTCGTGGTTCGTCGGCCTGCTGGCCCTGCTCGGCGACGCGTTGCAGGAGACCAAGCCCGAGCTCAGCAAGAAGGCCGATCCCCAGCCCGAGGCTGAGGCGAAGGCGCAGACGCCCGCGCCCGAGGTCCCGCCGCCGGACGCGAAGGCCCCAGTCCCGCACGTGGTCGAGCCCAAGGTCGATCCCAAGACCGGCACCACGCCGGAGGTCCCACCGGTGACGCCCGAGGGACGCATCCAGGACGAGTCGAACACCATCGACGTGTTCGAGGCCGCGGCGCCAGCGACGGTGTTCGTCACGCAGAAGCAGGTCGTGTTCGATCGCTTCCGACGCGAGGTGGAGGTGCCCGCCGGCAGCGGCACCGGGTTCGTGTGGGACGGCGAGGGGCACATCGTCACGAACTGCCACGTCGCGCTGGGCCCCGAGGGGTGCCCGCGGGGGATCAAGCCGTCGTCGCTGTCGGTGACGATGTACGATCGGAAGACCTACGACGCGACGATCGTCGGCCACGATCCGTTCCACGACATCGCCATCCTCAAGATCTCGGCGCCTGGCACTGCGTTGGTCCCGATGCGCCGCCCCGACAAGGGCTACGTCTCGGTGGTCGGTCAGAAGGCGCTGGCGATCGGCAACCCGTTCGGTCTCGATCACACCCTCACGGTGGGCGTGATCTCGGCGCTGGGCCGGGAGGTCAAGGGCATCGGTAACGTGACGATCCGCGGGATGGTCCAGACCGATGCCGCGATCAACCCCGGCAACTCGGGCGGGCCCCTGCTCGACTCGCGCGGCCAGCTGCTGGGCATGAACACGCAGATCCTCAGCACGAGCGGCAGCGCGGCGGGCATCGGCTTCGCGGTGCCGGTGAACACCATCGAGCGGATCGTCCCGCAGATCATCCGCACCGGCGCGCCCGAGCGCGTGGGGCTCGGCATCACGTACGTCGAGGACGACATGGCCGCGCGCATCGGTATCGAGGGCGTCATCGTCCGCGCCGTCGCGCCCGGCTCGCCGGCCGAGAAGGCGGGCCTGCGCGGCATCGCGGAGGCCGCGGGCGGCCCGTCGCTCGACATCATCGTCGGCATCGGCGACAAGCGCGTGCACAACTTCGACGACCTCTACGGCGCGCTCGAGGAGAAGAACGCCGGCGACAAGGTCGAGGTCTCGGTGCGGCGCATGCCCGAGGACAAGGTCATCAAGATCGAGGTCGAGCTCATGATGCTGGCGACCCGGTGACCGGCGGCTTCGCCAACGCGGCTAGGGGCTGCTATCGTTGGCGGGTGGACCGATTGCTGCGCGGCATCAACGTCGATCACACCCTGCGGGTGGTCACCGCCGTGGTCACCGGTGTGGTGCGCGAGGGCTGCACGCGCCACGGCCTCCGCGGGGTCGAAGCCGTCGCCCTGGGCCGCGCGCTGGCGGCGGGCTGCCTCATGGCCACGCTGACCAAGAGCGACGAGGAGCGGGTGCGGATCGCGTTCGAGGGCGCCGGGCCGATCGGCCGCCTGCTGGTCGACGCGTTCGGCGGCGGCGATGTCCGCGGCTGCCTCGAGCGCCGGCTCGCGCAGCCGTCCGAGGCCCCCGAGGGAGGCGGCCGCGTCGCGCTGGGCGACTGGATCGGGCGCAGCGGACGCCTCGTCGTCACGCGCGACATCGGGCTCGAGCAGCAGTACCAGGGCGTCGTCGAGGTCCGCACCGGCGAGATCGATCGCGACCTCGAGCGCTACCTCGAGGACAGCGAGCAGCTCCCGAGCGCGCTGGCGTGCGAGGTCGTGCTCGACGCCCACGGCGACGTGCTGCGCGCCGCGGGCGTGCTGTGCCAGAGCTTTCCCGGCGCGCCGCCGGCCGTGATCGAGCCGGTGCGCGAGAACGTCCACGGCGAGGGGTTCGCGGCGCTGCTGCTGCACGAGCGCACCACCGCCGAGCTGATGGGCTTCGCCCTGGGCGGCGACGAGTTCGAGGCGCTCGGCGACCAGCCGCTGCAGTTCCGCTGCAACTGCGGTCCGGGCCGCGTGCTCGCGGTGCTGTCGACGCTCGGCGCCGACGACATCGAGGCCCTCGCCCACGAGCCCGGCGAGACCGACGTGCGCTGCAGCTACTGCGGCACCTCGTACCTCGTCGGCACCGAGGAGCTGCTCGGGCTGGCCAAGCGCCTGCGCGAGCACAGGTCGTGATCGTCGTGATCCTCGGGCCCTGCAACAGGTGGTTGTCGTCGTGGCGCGTCCGGTGAGGTTCCGCGTGGTGCCGCAGGAGGAGGGCATGATGCTCGGGCACCTCCTCGCGCGGCGGCTGCCCGGCACCTCGCTCGAGCAGGGCAAGTCGCTCGTGCGCGCGGGCGCGGTGTACATGGGCCACCTGCGGATCCGCGTGCCCACGGCGCGGGTCGCCGCGGGCGAGCGCATCAGCGTGTGGACCGAGGCGCTCACCGAGCAGGAGCTCCCGGTCGACGTGGTGAACATCGTGTGGCGCGACGAGGACGTGGTCGTGCTCGACAAGCCCGCGGGCGTCGCGGTCGCGGCCACGCGGCAGAGCGCGCGCGGCACGTTGAGCGAGGCCCTGCGGCGCACGCTCGAGGCCGAGGGCGTGCTGCGGCCGTACGTCGGCATCGTGCACCGGCTCGACCGCGGGGCGTCTGGCCTCGTGCTGTTCACCGTGCGATCCGTGGCGAACACCAGCGTGCACAAGCAGTTCGTCGAGCACGCGATCGATCGCCGCTATCGCGTGCGCGTGCACGGCGAGGTGCCCGAGATGTACGACTGCGACGCGCCGCTGCTCGAGATGCACTCGGGCACCTCGAAGGTCGCGCCGGGCAACCCACATTCCCGCGACGCGCGGACGCACTTTCGTCGGTTGGAGCCGGCGGTCGCGATCGCGGGCACGTCCTTGGTCGAGGCGACGCTCGAGACGGGGCGACACCACCAGATCCGGGTCCACACCGCGCACTGCGGGCACGCGGTGCTGGGGGATCGGCGGTATGGGAGCGAGGATGGGGCGCAGCGGCTGCTCTTGCATGCGGCGCACCTGCGACTCACGCACCCGCAGGACGGGCGGGTGATCGACGTGGCCGCGGTGCTGCCCGAGTGGGCGCGGGCGGTGGACGATCCGGCGTGACGAGACGGCCGCTGCGTCAATACACGTCGAAGTCGATCTCCACCTCGCAGCCCTCCGCCACGTCGACCTCGCGCGCCAGGATCCGTCGCCGCTCGACGTACTCCACGCGATACGTCCCGGCGGGCAGCCCGAAGCACCCCCAGTGGCCCTCGTGGACCAGCAACTCCACGGCACGCGCGCCCGAGCACAACCGGACGCGGCCGCCGTCGCCGTCGATGGGCGCGCGCCCCAGCAGGGCTGCCGTGCGCGCCTCCGGGGCCCGGTGCGCCCTGTCGACGATCCGTCCCCGCGGACCAGCTGCGCTCGATGCCATCGAAGAAACCCAACGCCGGGTCGCGTGAATCCTTACATAGCTGCCGTGGTACGGTGGCGCGATGGTCCTCGGCTCCGCCGTTCCCCTCGCGCTCGCGCTGCTCGCCGCGGTTCCGCGGCCGCGTCCGTACGCGGATCACCTGTTGGTCGAGGTCGAGGTCGCCGATGCCGCGGCGCTGCGCCGGCTGCTCGCGACCGGCGTCGATCCGTGGCTCGATCACCCGCGGCCCGGCGTCGTGCCCGTGCTGGTGTCGCCCGAGCAGCGCGCGATGCTGTGGGCCGACGGTTGGACCCTGCGCGTCCTCTCGGCCGACGTGCAGGCGGACGTCGACGCGGAGCACGATCGGCTCGCGGGCGCGCCGGCGCCGATCCCCGGAGGCGGTGATTTCTTCGCCGACTTCCGTGATCTCGAGGCGATCGACGCGGAGCTCGACGCCACGATCGCGGCGAACCCCGAGCTGGTGACCGCGTACGAGATCGGCGAGTCGATCCAGGGCCGCACGATCCGCGCGCTGCGGATCACCGCGGCCGGCGACGACGCGCGACCGGCCGTGCTGGTCACCTCGGGCCAGCACTCGCGCGAGTGGATCGCGGTGTCGTCGGGGATGTACGTGGTCGATCAGCTGATCACGCGGGCGGCCGAGCCCGAGATCGCCGCGGTGCTCGACGCGATCCAGATCATCGTCATCCCGATGGTCAACCCCGACGGCTACGCGCACTCGTGGACGGCGGAGCGCTACTGGCGGAAGAACCGGCGCGACGGGGTCGGCGTCGACACCAACCGCAACTTCGGCCACAGCTGGGGCGGCGAGGGTTCGAGCCCGATCCCCGAGGACGAGAACTACGCCGGGGCTGCGGCGTTCTCGGAGCCCGAGAGCGCGGCGGTCCGCGACTTCGTGCTCGCGCACCCCGAGCTGGTCGCCCACCTCGATCTGCACAGCTACGGGCAGCTCGTGCTCTACCCGTGGGGCGACATCTACGAGCTGGCGCCCGACGACGCGGCGCTGGCCAACACGGCGGACGCGATGGTGTCTGCGATGGGCGAGATCGGGGCGTCGTACACGCCGCTGCAGGGCGTGAACCTGTACCCGGCGTCCGGGAACATCATCGACTGGGCGTACGGGGACGTCGGCCTGCACTCGCTGACGATCGAGCTGCGGCCCGACAACCCCGACGTCGGCTTCGTCCTCGGGCCCGATCAGATCGCGCCGGTGGGCGACGAGGTGTTCGCGGCGCTGTCGGTGTTGTTCGCGTACGCGAACGGTGAGGTGGTCGATCCGACGGATGGTGGTGAGTCATCGAGCGGCGGTGCGGTGGACTCGAGCGGCGGTGCGCTCGAGGGATCGAGCGGGCCGGCAGGGGCGTCGAGCGGCGGGGACGGTGCGGGTGATGTCACCGATCCGTCGATGCCGGGGAGCTCGGGCGTCGCGTCGGAGGCGAGCGCCGAGGGGACCGCGGGGGGATCGAGCTCCGGTGGCGCGCAGGTTGATGGGGATCAGACGGGGTGCGGTTGCCGGGCGCCCGGTGTTGGGCCTGGCGCGACTTGGGTCTGGATCGGCTTCGCGGGCGCCATCGTTCGACGACGGCGCCCGCGGTCGGGCACGGGCACGGGCAGGGGCACGGGCACGGGCACGGAGCGGGGTGTGCGGAGGAACGCTTTGCGTTCCTCCGCTCCCCGCTAGAACGGAATGTCGTCGTCGCCCGGCTCCGACGGGATGTAGCTGTCGCCGAAGTCCTCGGCACCGCCTCCGCCGCCGCCGCGGGGACCACCGCCGCCGCCGCCGCTCGGATCGCCGCCGCCGCCGCGGGGTCCACCACCGCCGCCGCCGCGCGGGCCACCGCCACCGCCACCGCCACCGCCACCGCCACCGCCACCACCACCGCCACCTTCACCGCGGCCGCCGAGGAACTGCACGACGTCGGCGATGATCTCGGTGATGTACTTCTTGTTGCCGTCCTTGTCGTCGTAGTTGCGGGTCTGCAGCCGGCCCTCGATGTAGCACTGCCGGCCCTTCGCCAGGTACTGGTTGCAGGACTCGGCCTGCTTGCCCCACACGACCACGCGGTGCCACTCGGTCTCCTCGACGCGGTCGTTGGACTTGTTCGTGTACGTTCGCGTCGTCGCGAGGCTCAGCTGGCACACCGCGGTGCCGCCTTGGGTGTAACGCATCTCGGGATCACGACCGAGGTTGCCGATCAAGATGACTTTGTTGATGCTCGCCATGGGGGTTCCTTGGTCGCGGGGATGCTCGTCCGCCGAGAGGGCGCCCGAAGGTAGCGCGACTCGCTGCGACTCTCGACCCGTTCCGGAGCCGCGTTGCAGGTTCGGACGCCATCGACGCCCAAGCGTGATCTGGCCGTGAACGCCGTGCCCGAGCCGTTCTGTGGCGCTTTGGGGCCACGACCCGCGGCCCGTGTCCGCCGCGGACGCACGCGTCGGCCGGGCTGCGGGGCGCCCAAGGGGGATCCCGCCGCGGACGCTCGCGCACCGGCCGCACGCCCAGAACCGCCGGCGGCTTGACCGAGCCCGCAGAATCCTTCTATGTGAGAGCTTGGCCGAGGCCAGCGCGTCGCCCGTGATCCACGTCGACATCTCCGTGTTGCTGCCGCTGCGGGATGCCGAGGGCACCGTGGCGACGCTCGTGCAGATCGCGGAGGCGATCCACGCCCGCGTCGCATCGCGCCACCACGTCGATGGTCGCGCGCTCGCCCTCGAGATCCTCGCCCTCGACGAGCGCTCGGGCGACAACACCTCGAGCATGCTGTCGGTGTTGCACGGCCAGCACCCCGAGCTGCGCACGCTGCAGGATCTCGATCGCGGCAGCGCGCTGCGGTGTGCGGCCCGGCTCGCGCGCGGCGACGTGTGGCTCGTCTTCGATCGTCCGGTCGTCCCCGAGCTCGCGGCGTGGGCCGTGGGCCAGGTGATCGTCGGCCAGCGCGCCGCGATCGTGCCGGGCGAGATCCTCGCGATCCACCGCAGCGTCGGCGTCGACGTGCTGCGCACCCTCGACGGCGGCCTCGCGGTCGCCCAGCGCGTGGTCGCCCGCCACCTGCGGCGCCTCGGCGAGACGCCGGCGCAGTGCCCGGCACCCACGGCCACCCGCCTGGATCGCGCGCTGGTGTTCCTGCGCGGCCAATCCGGGCGCGTGGGCCTGGGCTTCCTCGATCGACCGGTGCCCACGCTCCGCGAGGGCGCCTCGATTCTGCGCAGCAGGCTGCTATAGTGCGCCGGTGAGCCCGATGACGGCCGTCGTCGCGATCGTCGCCCTGTGCATCGTGATCATCCTTCACGAGTTCGGGCACTACATCGCCGCGGTCGCCACCGGGATGAAGGTCGATCGCTTCAGCATCTTCGGCATCGGCCCGCCGATCGTCCGCTTCGGCAAGTGGCGCGGCACCGAGTTCGTGCTGAGCGCGATCCCCTTCGGCGCGTACGTCCAGATCCGCGGCATGGAGCCCGAGGATCCCGACAACCCCGAGCCCGCCGACCCCGGCTCCAACTTCCGCGACAAGCCGCTGCGCTCCCGCATGCTCGTCATCGCCGGCGGCCCCATCGCGAACTACCTCGCCGCGATGGCGATGCTGCTGTTCGTCTACGTCGGCGCCGGCATGCCGGGCCCGGTCGTCGCGATCGAGGTCGCGGGCGTCCACGGCGATTCCGCGGCCCAGGCCGCGGGCATCCAGCCGGGGGATCGCCTGCTCGTCGTCGGCGACACCACGGTGGATCCGTCGCAGCGCGGGCGCGATGTGTCGGCGGCGACCAAGCGCTACCTCGGCTCGGACGTCACCATCGTCGTGCAGCGCGGCGAGGGCACGGCCGAGGTGGTCGCGAGCCTGCCGGCCGAGTCGGCCGCGCCGCTCGGCGTCGATCTGCAGGCGGTCGCGCCCCGCGAGCCCGTCGCCTTCGGCACCGCGGCCAGCCACGCGGTCACGGATCCGCTGCGCGACACGGCGACCCAGCTGCAGGGCCTGTGGATGCTCATCACCGGGCAGATCGAGGCCAGCGTGCAGGGCCCGGTCGGCATGGTCCAGACGATCGCCAAGGCCGCCGACGCCGGCATCGTCCCGTTCGTGCTGATGGCCGCGTTCATCAGCACGCTGCTGGGCATGTTCAACCTGCTGCCGCTGCCCGCCCTCGACGGTGGGCGCCTGGCGTTCCTGATGTACGAGGGCATCGCGCGTCGGCGCGCCGCTGCCCGCATCGAGGAGATGGTCCACGGCTACGGCATGCTGGTCCTGCTCGCGCTCATCGCCCTCGTCACCGTCGGTGACGTGCGCCGCCTGCTCTGACCGATGCCGCGCCGTCGCGATCGCCCGGCCGACGCCGGAGTGGCCACCGATTCGGCCGCCGCCGCCAAGCCCGTCGCCGCGTCGCGCGGTCGGTCGCGGGCGACGGCGCCCTCGGACAGCGCGGTGAGCCGGCGCGCGAGCCCCAACCCGCAGACGCCCGAGGACTTCCGCCCACGCATCGTCGACGAGGCCACGCTGCTCGCCGCCCTCGAGCGGCTGCCACCCGAGCCCGGCGTGTACATCATGCGCGACCGCAAGGGCGAGGTCGTCTACGTCGGCAAGGCCCGCAGCCTGCGGGCGCGCGTGCGGCAGTACTTCAACGGCACCGACACCCGGCTGTTCGTGCCGATGCTCGCCAAGCTCGTCGGCGACATCGAGACCGTCGTCGTCGCCAACGAGAAGGAGGCGCTGCTCCTCGAGAACAACCTCATCAAGGAGCAGCGGCCGCGCTTCAACGTCAAGCTGCGCGACGACGCCAACTACCTGGTGCTGCGGCTCGACCCCAAGTCCAAGTGGCCGCGGCTCGAGCTGGTGCGTCACGTCGGACACGACGGCGCGTGGTTCTTCGGGCCGTACCACTCCGCGCGATCGGTGCGCGCGACGCTGCGGGTGGTCAACCGCCACTTCAAGCTGCGGACGTGCACCGATTTCGTTCTCGGCCACCGCACCCGGCCGTGCCTGCAGTACCAGATCGGGCGCTGCCCGGCGCCGTGCGTGCACGACGTCGACGCGGCCGCCTACGGCGATCAGGTGGGCGACGTGCGGCTGTTCCTGTCGGGCCGCCACCGCGAGCTCATCGAGGGGCTCGAGGGGCGCATGGCGACCGCGGCGGAGGACCTCGAGTTCGAGACGGCCGCGCGCCTGCGCGACCAGCTCCACGCGATCGGCAAGACGCTGCAGAGCCAGCAGATCGTCGGCACCACCGACGTCGACCAGGACGCCGTCGGCATGTATCGCGAGGGCGGCCAGGTCGAGTTCGTGGTGATGCAGGTCCGCGAGGGCAAGCTGCAGCAGACCCAGGGCTACTCGCAAAAAGGCATGGAGCTCCCCGACGCCGACGTGCTCGGCAGCTTCCTCGCCGCGTACTACGACAAGGCCGCGTTCGTCCCCGACGAGGTCATCCTGCCCCAAGCGCTGCACGAGGACGACGCCGCGCCGCTGCTCGAGTGGCTGCGCGATCGCAAGGGCCGCAAGGTCTCGGTCGCGGTGCCCGAGCGCGGCGACCGGCGCAAGCTGCTCGCGCTGGCCAACAAGAACGCGGCGTCGAACTTCGCCACGCGCCGCGACAAGCGCGAGGACAGCGAGCTGGCGCTGTCGCGACTGCAGCAGCGCCTGGGCCTGTCGAAGCTGCCGCGTGTGATGGAGTGCTACGACGTCAGCCACATCCAGGGCAGCGACACGGTCGCGTCGATGGTGACGTTCGTCGACGGCGTGCCCGAGAAGTCGCGCTATCGGTCGTTCAAGATCCGCGGCCTGGGCACCGACCCCAACGAAGCCGCGCTGGCCCAGGGCAACCGGCAGAACGACGACTTCGCCAGCATGTACGAGGTGCTCGGGCGTCGATTCCAGCGCGCGCTGTCGGGCACCGATCGCGGCGACGAGGACGACGCGTGGTCGCTGCCCGATCTGGTGGTCATCGACGGCGGCAAGGGCCAGCTCGGCCAGGTGCTCGCGGCGATGAACGATCTCGGCGTGCCGATCGGCGCCGAGGGGGTCGACGTCGTCTCGCTCGCGAAGGAGCGGCGCTCGCACATCGGCCGCGGGCGCGCGGCGGTCGAGAAGCTCCGCGAGCGTCGCGGCGCGAGCACGGCGCAGGACGGCGAGGCCGAGGCCGCGGCGCCGGGCACCGCGTGGATCGACTACGTGGTCGAGCAGGCGACGACCGACAACAGCACGGACTCGTCCCACTTCGAGGTCCGGCCCGAGCGCGTGTTCGTGCCGGGGACCAAGGACGCGATCGTGCTCAAGCCGGGCAGCTCCGAGCGCTACCTGATGGAGCGCGTGCGCGACGAGGCGCATCGCTTCGCGATCGGCCTGCACCGCAAGCGTCGCGGCAAGCGGGCGCTGCACAGCTCGCTCGACGACATCGAGGGGATCGGGCCCGCGATCAAGCGCGCGCTGGTGAAGCACTTCGGTTCCATCGCGGCGATCCGCTCGGCCGACGTCGACGCGCTGTGCCAGGTGAAGGGGATCGGCCGCGCGCTCGCGGAGCGGATCCGCGAGGCGCTCGGCAGCGCATAGGCTGGCATAACCGCTCTGCCGCCCACCGCCGTGCACACTCGGTGGGGTTGCCAACGCCGATCGCACGTCGACGCGCGAACAATCGCTGTACGTGGCCACATCGTCGCTTGAAGGTCGCGCGAAGTGGTGGGCAAATAGGGGCATGCGGAACGTTGGGCTGAACCGCAGGACGCTCTCGGCGTGCCTGCTCGGACCGCTGGTGTCGTTGTCTGCCTGCTACAGCGGGTTGGACGAGGACGGCAGCGCGGGCGTGGGCGACGACGGCGGGACCGGGGTCAGCGGCCCGACGGGGGGCGACGGCACCGATGCCGGCGGCAGCACGGGCGACGGCCCGGCCGCGGGCTGCGAGGCGCCGTCGGTCGGCGTCACCGATCTGCGTCGACTCACCGCGAGCCAGTACGAGAACAGCGTCCGCGATCTGCTCGGGTACACCGGCGACGCGGCGATCGGGTTCTCGCCGGACGAGCGGGTCGGTCCGTTCCACAGCAACTTCGGCGCGCCGATCAGCGAGGTCCAGGTCGAGCAGTACATGGACGCCGCCGAGGAGATCGCGGCGTGGTCGATCGAGGACACGGGCGCGCTGCTGCCCTGCGATCCCACGGTGATGGGCGAGGACGAGTGCGCGACCGCGTTCATCGCCGAGTTCGCGCCCCGGGCCTACCGACGCCCGCTCGACGCCGCCGAGCTCGCGCGCCTGCAGGAGGTCTACGCCGGCGGCAAGGCCCAGGCCGACTTCGCCAACGGCATCCGCCTCGTGGTCCAGGCCGCGCTGCAGTCGCCCTGGTTCCTCTATCACATGGAGTTCGGCGCCTCGGGGACGAACGACGGCGAGCTGGTCGCGCTCACCGGCCACGAGCTCGCGTCGCGCCTCAGCTACTTCGTGTGGAACTCGATGCCCGACGAGCCGCTCTTCGCGGCGGCCGGCGCCGGCGAGCTCGACACCGTCGAGGGGCTCACCGCCCAGGTCGATCGCATGCTCGCCGACCCACGCGCGCGCGAGACCATCTCCGCGTTCCACCTGCAGTGGCTCGGCGTCGACGAGATCGACGGCCTCGAGAAGAACCTCGACACCTTCCCGGACTTCTCGCCCGCGCTCGCGGCGGCGATGAAGGCCGAGACCGCGGCGTTCGCTTCGCACGTCGTGCTCGACGGCGACGGGCTGTTCGACACCCTGCTCACCGCCGATTTCACGCTGACCGAGGACCCCGAGCTGTTGGCGATGTACGGCGTCACCCTGCCGCCCGGCCACGTCGCGGGCGATCCGGTGCCGCTGCCGGCCGATCGCCGGATGGGCCTGCTGACCCAGGCGTCGGTGCTGGCCCGCCACGCGCACGCCAACCAGACCTCGCCGGTGCACCGCGGCCGCCTGGTCCGCGAGAACCTGCTGTGCCAGCCGTTGCCGCCGCCGCCCCCGGAGGTCGACAACGTGCCGCCGAGCCCCGATCCGAACGCCACGACCCGCGAGCGGTTCGAGCAGCACCGCGCCGATCCGAGCTGCGCGGGTTGCCACCAGCTCATCGACCCGATCGGCTTCACCTTCGAGCACTACGACGGCATGGGGGCGTGGCGCGACCTCGAGGCCGGCAAGGCCGTCGATGCGTCGGGCGAGCTCATCTCGACCGACGTCGACGGGCCGATCGACGGCGTCATCGACCTCGCCAACAAGCTGGCCGAGAGCGACGACGTCGAGCGCTGCATCACCCGGCAGTGGTTCCGCTTCGCGACCGGCCGCAACGAGACCGCCGAGGACGCGTGCTCCAACGAAGCCCTCGACACCACCTTCGTCGAGAGCGGGGGCGACGTCCGCGTCCTGATCCGCGACCTCGTCGCGTCCGACTCGTTCCGCTTCCGGCGCGCCGAAGTCTCCGCCAACACCGACGCTCCCGAGGGGGACCGATGAACCGCCGAACTGGTCCGCGGGCGACCGCACCCCGCAAGCCCTTCAACCGCGCGTTCTCCCGGCGCGCCTTTCTCGGTGGCGTCGGTTGTGCCGGCGCGCTGGCGCCGTTCGTGCCGATGCTCGAGAGCGAGGCCGGCGGCAACCCGTTCCCCAAGCGGCTCATCCTGCTGTTCTCGGCCAACGGCACCATCCACGAGAACTGGGTGCCGTCGGGCGGCGAGAACGACTTCACGCTGCCGACGATCCTCGCGCCGCTCGAGTCGCACCGCGACAAGCTCGTGGTGCTCGACGGCATGCGCGTCATCCGTCAGGGCCTCGGCGACGGCCACCAGATGGGCATGGGCTCGCTGTGGACCGGCAGCCAGCTGTTGCCCGGCGACTTCCCCGGCGGCAACGGCGAGGCGGCGGGTTACGCCGGGCACGCCTCGGTCGATCAGGTGGTCGCGAACACGGTCGGCGTCGACACTCCGTACAAGAGCCTCGAGTTCGGCGTGCAGACCGGCGGCGCGAACGTGTGGACGCGGATGTGCTACGCGGACGCCAACCAGCCGTTGCCGCCCGAGGACAACCCGCAGGCGATGTTCGACCGGGTCTTCGCCGACCTCGGCGTCGATCCGGCGGGCGCCGAGCGGCTCAAGGCCGAGCGCCGCAGCGTCATCGACCTGGTCAAGGGCGACCTCGAGTCGCTGCAGTCGCGCTACGGCGGCGGCGACAAGGTGAAGGTCGAGGCCCACCTCGACGCGATCCGTGCGATCGAGACCCGCAACGAGGCGGCGATCCCGGTGTGCGACCAGCCGATGCTCGACCTCGGGTTCGACCCGTTCGCCAACGACAACTTCCCCGCGGTCACGCAGCGGCAGATCGACCTCATGGTGATGGCGATGGCCTGCGACCTGACGCGGGTCGCGACGCTGCAGTGCTCGGCGTCGGTGAGCGGTACGCGGTTCTCGTGGCTCGGCCACGACGCGGGCCACCACGATCTGTCGCACCTCGGCGACGACGACGCGACGATGATCAACCGCATCACGGAGGTCAACGTCTGGTACGCCGAGCAGATGAAGTACCTGCTCGATGCGCTCGCGTCGGTGCCCGAGGGCGACGGTACCCTGCTCGACAACACGCTGGTGGTGTGGGGCAACGAGCTGTCGCGCGGCAACTCCCACGGCAACCAACCGGTGCCGTTCGTGCTCGCCGGCGGCGCCGGCGGGGCGATGCAGGGCGGCCGCTTCCTCAGCTATGGCGACGTCGAGCACAACCGCATGCTGGTCTCGATCTGCCAGATGATGGGCGTCGACGTCGACACGTTCGGCGACAACGACCCGGCCTCGGGCGGGCTGTCGGGGTTGAGCTGAGGCGCGCTGCGAGGCGGCGTCACGGCACCACGTAGGTGATCGTGCCGCCGCCGCCCGACGCGGCGTTGTTCGCGAAGTCCCACGCCGTGATCGACCAGGTGTACGTGACCCCGACGAGGTCGAACCCGGCGCCGCACGACGACTCGTACCCCGCGAGGTCGGTGACGTCGCCGAGGAGGAACAGCCCGTTGCTCACCGTCGAGCCCACGCCGCCGGCCTGCGTGGCGCTGCGGACGAAGAAGTCGACGGAGACGACCTGGCCGAGCTCGGGATCGGCGTCGTCGTCGTGGCACCCCACCTGGACGAACTGCTGCAGATCCAGGCGCTTCACCCCGCCCACGTCGTAGGCGGCGGGGAAGACCGCGATGGATGCCGCCTCCTGCGGCGTGTCGACCACCTCGTCGACCGGCCAGATGGCCAGGTGCTCGACACCGTCGATCCAGTAGCGGGTGGCGAGGATCGGCGGATTGGTGTCGGTCGCGGGGACCACCGTGGAGTCGAAGTACTCGCAGGTGAAGCCGAACGCCGGCGCCAACAGCAACGAAAGGGGGATCATGCGACGCATGCCCGGCTAGACCGCGGCCTGGTGCCGTCGATCAGCGCCGCGCGACGATTCCGGGCGGTGGCGCGGCAGGCCCGGTCAAGGCACGTACACCACCTGGCCGCCGCCGTTCGACGTGCGGTTGCCGGCGAAGTCCTCGGCCGCGATCGTCCACGCGTAGACGATCTCGTCGACGCCGGCGGCATCGTCGCAGAAGGCGGCGTAGTCGCCGAGCGTGATGCCGTCCCCGTAGACGAAGAGGCCGTTGCTGGCGGACTGGCCGATGCCGCCGGGCTGCTCGGCGCGCATCGGCGCAAGCAAGAACTCGACCCCAGGTCCGTCGTTGCAGTAGACAGCCAGGTAGTGACCGACTTCGATCTTTCGGACGCCGCCGCCGTCGATCGCTGCGGGGTAGATCACGAACACGGCGTCGGGGTCGTCGGTCTCCCGGTAGATCGACGCGCCGATCTCCTCTTCGCCGAAGAAGAACATCCGCGTGACGGTGAACGGCGCGTAGGTGTCGCTCGCCGGCACCGTGACCGTGGTGAAGTACTCGCACTCCGTCGCGCCCATCATCGCCAGCAGCCCGGGGAGTGCCACCGCCATCATCCAGTGTCGTTGTCGTCGCATCGTCCCATCCATCCTTCTGGCGCGTCGGAAGGACGAGCCGCCGGGGTAGACCGGGGCGCCGAGGGTTCGATCCACGGGGGCGCGAACGCTACATCCGCGTCACCGACAGCACGACGATGGGCTCGACGGGGACGTCCTCGTACTGGCCCATCGTCGTCGTCGCCACGGCGGCCATCGCGTCGACCACCTCCATGCCCTCGATGACGCTGCCGAAGACCGCGTAGCCCGGCGGGTCGTCGAGCAAGTCGTTGTCGACGAGGTTGAGGAAGAACTGCGAGGTCGCGCTGTCGGGGTCGTCGGTGCGGGCCATCGAGATCGCGCCGCGCACGTTCAGCAGGCCGTTGCCCGATTCGTTGACGATCGGCGGCAGGGTGGCCTTCTGCTCGAGCGACTCGGTGAGGCCGCCGCCCTGGACGACGAACCCCGGGATGACACGGTGGAAGATGGTCGCGCCGTTGCCGTCGGCGCCCTCGAAGAAGCCGCCGTCGACGTAGGTCAGGAAGTTCGCGGTGGTGATCGGCGCGGCGACCGGGTCGAGCTCGAACACGATGGTGCCCAGCGTGGTCTCGAACGCCACCTGCGGCGGGCCCGCGGGGCCGGTGCTCTCGGTCCCGCCGCTCGACGAGCCGTCGCCGCTCGAGTCGACGCCGCTGGTCGAGGTGCCGTCCGACGAGGTGGTCGCAGCGCCGGAGGTGCCGTCGGTGGTCGGATCGGTCGCGGTCGCCGACGACGTCGTCGTGCCGGAGGTGTCGCCACCGCCGGTGTCGCCGCACGCCGGTGCGAGGGTGGCCACGAGGAGGACGAGGGCGAGGCCGTGCCGCGCGGCGAGGTCCGACATCGCGCGACCGTAGCATGCCTCGGCCGGCGGCCGGGTTGCCGCGCGGACGACTCGCCCGTAGCCTCCCGCTCCACCGTGGACGCACCGATTCCCGCAGCCCTCGCGACCCGTTCGGTGCGCACCCTCGCGTGGGTCGGCGACGCCCTGTTCGAGCAGCGCGTGCGCGCGGCGGTCGCCCTGCGCGGTGACTTCCCGGTGGACCGGCTCGACGCGATCAAGGCCGCGGTGGTCCGCGCCGAGCGTCAGGCCGGCCTGCTCGAGGCGATGCTCGCGGAGCTCGACGACGACGAGACGGCGCTGGTTCGCCGCGCCCGCAACACGACCCCGCCGAGCTCGGCCCGCGGCCGCCGCGGCATGCAGGAGTACCGCGCGGCGTCGGCCCTCGAGGCCCTCGTGGCCTGGTGGTCGACCTCGGCGGTCGGTGTGGCCCGCCTCGATGCGGTGCTGATGCCCCGCGTCGAGGTTGCGATCGACGAGGCGGTCGCCGCGTTCGGCAAGCGCCTGCGTCGCGGCTGACGCCCGGACGACGGTCTCTCAGGCGGCGGCGCGGTCGTCGGGGCGCGGCGCCTGCAGATCGTCCTCGTACACGCGCGCCGGCGGCTCGCGGAGATCCCAGACCAACCCCACCGCGGCCATCGCCCGCAGGATGTAGTAGGTCAGATCGAACTCCCACCAGAAGAAGCCCTGGCGGGTCGAGCCCATGAAGTGGTGGTGGTTGTTGTGCCAACCCTCGCCCATCGTGATGATGGCGAGCACCCAGTTGTTGCGGCTGTCGTCCGTCGTCGCGTAGCGACGCTTGCCCCAGATGTGCGACAGCGAGTTGATCGTGAAGGTGCCGTGCCACAGCAGCACGGTCGACAGCATGAAGCCGCCGAACAGGCCCTGCCATCCCGCGAGGAGATACACGGCCACGCCGAGCATCACCGGCGGCAGCATCCACAGCTTGTCGAGCATCACGAGCTCGGGGTACTTCGACAGGTCCTTCACGCGCGGCCAGTCGGTCTCGCTGTTGCGGTCGAAGATCCAGCCGACGTGCGAGTGCCAGAAGCCCCAGCGCACCGGCGAGTGGACGTCGCGCTCGGTGTCCGAGTACTTGTGGTGGTCGCGGTGGTGCGCGGCCCACCACAGCACGCCGCGCTGCGCCCCGGTCTGGGCGAGGAACGCGAGCAGGAACTGCACCACGCGGCCGGTCTTGAACGTGCGGTGCGAGAAGTAGCGGTGGTAGCCGCCGGTCACCCCGAACATCCGCGCGAAGTACAGGCCGATGCACAGCGCCCAGGTGCCGGCGTCCATCCCAGTCCAGAACACGCCCAGCGCGGCGACGTGCACCGCGATCATCGGCAGTCCAGCGAGCCACTCGTACTCGCGCAGCGAGCGCGCGCGCTGGCCGACGGCGATGCGCGGCGGGGAATCGGGGACCTCGAAGAGCTTCATCGGTTTCGAGTGTCCCGCACCGACCCTGGTGGTGCCGTCACACTCCCGTCTCCGCAGGTCATGGTTGTGTCGCAGCGCCCGTGATCGACGGCACGGGCCTGTGAGAACCCTTGCGCGCCCCAGCTTTGGTACGGTGGGCCGCGCATGGCCGAGTACGATCTCCATCGCCTCCTGATGCTCGCCTGCTTCGCCCTGGCGGGCATCACGTTCTTCGCGACGGGGGTGGTCACCGCGCCGTACGGTCGACACACGCGCGGCGGCTTCGGGCCGGGCATCCCCAAGCGCCTCGGCTGGGCGTTGATGGAGACGCCCTCGGTCGTGGTGTTCGCCGCGATCTTCCTCGCGGGTCCCCACAGCGGTGACCTCGTGCCTCGGGTGTTCGCGACGCTCTGGCTGCTGCACTACGTGCAGCGCGCCTGGCTCGATCCGCTCTGGATGGGCGGCACGAAGGGCCGGACGATGCCGCTGACCGTGGTCCTGATGGGCCTGACGTTCAACGTCCTCAACAGCTACCTGAACGCGCGGTGGATCAGCGCGCTCGGTCCTGCCTACCCGACGCGGTGGCTGTTCGACCTGCGGTTCCTCTACGGGCTGATGCTCTTCGTCGGCGGCTTCCTCGTGAATCGCTGGGCCGACGCGGTGCTGCACCGCATGCGTCGCACGCAGGCCGACTACGCGATCCCCCGCGGCGGCCTGTACGAGGACATCTCGTGCCCGAACTACTTCGGCGAGATCGTGCAGTGGGTCGGCTGGGCGATCCTGACGTGGTCGCTCGCAGGTCTCTCGTTCGCGGTGTTCTCGGCGGCGAACCTGATCCCGCGCGCGGTGGCCCACCACCGCTGGTACCAGCGCCAGTTCCCCGACTACCCGCGGCGGCGCTGCGCCATCTTCCCGCGCGTGCTCTGACCCGGTCGGAGGTGGGACATCGCCCGACGGGCATGGATGTCAGGCCGCGACATCGTTGTCAGACCCGGTCGCGCCGATCGGCGCCCGCGCCGGACAGCTGCGTCATACTGTCGCAGGGCAACGCGGAAAGTGCGCACGTGATTTCGGACCTAACCGTCTGGAATCACGATCGATTGATCCAGACGGCACGGTGGCTGCAGTCATAGGGGCTGTGCCGCGCAGGCGGCCCGGGCAAGACCGACAGGGTACGCGGAGGCTCGGCGGGTTGGGTTGGCGCAGGAGTTGGTAGGGCAGGAGCCGTTGGGTTGGGTTGGGTTGGGATCGGTTGGGTTGGGAAATCGGTGCAGGGGACGACGTGAGGTCCGCGCTCGGGTTGGCGCGCGCGGACACGGCAGTGGGGAGAGCGGGACACCTGGGCGCGACCGTGGCGAGTTGGCCACGAGCGAGCCCAGGTGTTCCGCTCTCGCGTCGTGATGGCGCTCGAGGGCGCCCTGGTCACGGACGCGCGCTCAGGTAGTCGCGTAGGTGAGGGACGATCGGCCGCGAGAGCGCGTCCTTCGGCGAGACGAACCCGGCCCACACCACCTCGCGGTGATCGACGGCGAACTTCGGGCGGTACGGCACCGTGACCTCGACGATCGTGACGTCGTCGATGCGGTTCTCGTAGCGATGCACGCCGACATAGGCGGTGGTGATCGCCGCCGGGTCGACACGGATCTCGCACTCCTCGGCGAGCTCGCGCGCCGCGGCTTCGGCGACCGATTCCCCCGGCTTCACATAGCCGCCCGGGAGGGTGAACTCGTTGCGATACGAGTTCTTCACCAGGAGGATCTCGCCCTCGTTCCACAGCGCCACGAGGGCCCCGCGCGTGTGCGGTCGACGAACGCTCCACCACGCGCGCAGCATCCGGTGCGCCGTCTTGAAGGCGGTCTGGAATCCGAGATCGACGAGCGTCGCTCCGCGCTGGTCGTCGCCGTCGCCCGGTCGTTGGGGGTCGTTCACGACCCCGTTATGCCAGGGGACGAACGCGGGTGGTCACGCACCTGCGCGATTTCGGTGACGTCTTCGTCGCGGGGGTCGTGAGGTGGCTTGCGTCGCGACGTCCGAGAGATCCTCGGCGCCGCGCCAGGCGCCGGAATTCGCGGTCGTAGGGGCTGATTCCGGCCCGTCGGGCCGAGCGCCGATGGCGGGCGTTCGCGGCCCCGTGGTATGGACCTCGTCCGTGCGGTCCATCGGCTTCGAGTTCGCGGCATCGATCGTCTTGCCAGGTCTCGGGCAGCGCCCGTTGGGTGTCGCCAGCCTCGCGATTGCGGCGGCGCTGTCCATCGCCTGCAGCTCGTCGCCGCGCGACGACGTCGAGTTCACCGCGGGCAGCTCGGGCACGGCGTCGCCGGACAGCAGCGACTCCGGCGACCCGCCGACGACGACGGCGAGCGCGACCACGACGGTCCCCTCGGATTCCACCGGCGCGCCCCAGGGCTGTGCGAACGACGGGGACTGCATCGACAGCCCCGATGGTCCCCATTGCGAGCCCGAGACCCAGACCTGCGGGGGCGAGTGCGTGCCGGGGGACAGCCGGTCGTGCTACTCGGGCCCGCTCGACAGCGACGGCGTCGGCGCGTGCAAGGCGGGCCTGCAGGCGTGCCTCGAGGCCGGCATCTGGGCGTCGTTCTGCGACGGCGAGGTCGTGCCCACCAGCGACGACTGCAACTCCGACGGCGTCGACGATGATTGCGACGGGCTCGTCGACGACACGGATCTCGACGGCGACGGCTTCGGCGCCTGCACCTCGGACTGCTGCGACGTCGACGGTGGCGGCTGCGAGGGCGCTGCGTTCGTGAACCCCGGCGCGTACGAGGTCATCGGCAACCGCGTCGACGACGACTGCGACGACGAGATCGACGAGATCGGCTCCACCTGCGACGCCGGCCTGGCGTCGTCGAGCAGCGACGCCCTGGTCTACGCGCGGGCGATGGAGCTGTGCCAGTTCACCGAGGAGGATCCGGCCGATCCGAACGACCGCGTCTGGGGCGTGATCGATGCCAGCTTCTCGCGGACCGACGGCGCCGACCTGCCGCTGCCGGTGCAGCGCTCGCTGCGGTCGGGCTTCGGGAACATCATCGATCCCGAGGCCGGCGATCGCCTCGTGGTGTTGTCGACCGGGCACGCCGCGGACGCGACCGACGCGAACCCGGCGTACGCGCCGTTCCAGAACGGCGTGAACCTCGGGACCTCGGCGGCGGCGCCCGCCGACTGGCTGGCGGCGAACGGCGGCACGTTCCCCAACCCGGCCGGCTGCATCGAGCCCGACGACATCGTCGCCAACGACCCGATCATGTTGAACATGCGCGTGCGGGTGCCGACCAACGCCCGCTCGTTCAGCGTGATGGTGCAGTTCTTCTCGGCCGAGTACCCCGAGTGGGTGTGCAGCCAGTACAACGACTTCTTCCTCGCGCTGGTCGGCTCCACCGCGGACAACCCCGCCGACGGGAACATCGCCGTGTACGACGACGGTGAGACCGCGTGGCCGGTGGGCGTGAACCTCGTGATGGTCGCCGAGGGCCTGTTCACCCAGTGCGAGAACGGCGAGATCGGCTGCTCGAGCGACTTCTCCAGCATCTACGAGGGCTGCCTCGGCACCGCGCTGCTGGTCGGTACGGGCTTCGACGCCGTCGACAACACCTGCGATCCCGGGCAGGAGGTGGCCGGTGGCGGCACGGGCTGGCTGAGGATGAGCGGCAACGTGACGCCGGGCGAGACCGTCGATCTGCGCTTCGCGATCTGGGACACGAGCGGCCACCTGTTCGACTCGGTCGTGCTGCTCGACGACTTCACCTGGTCCCTCGACGCGGCGGCCCCGGGCGTGGCGCCGGGCTGAGCCTTGGGCGGCACCGCGCGTCCGCGGGGTGCCGCGCCGCGATTTAAGCCTGTGGCTCGCCCTCGCGACCAGCCCGGCCCTGGTATAGTCGCGGCGATGCAACGCGCGATCGGCCCGTGCCTCGGGCTCGCACTCGGCGGGCTGGGTTGCGCACTGTTGACGCCCTACCCCGGGGGCGGAGATCCCGTGGAGGCGATCGTCGACGGTGCCGGCAACTCCCCGTTCGACACCGGCAAGGCCCAGGACTCGCTGTTCGATCCCGCGATCGACAAGAGCGTGACGATCGTGTCGAACGTCGACGACGTGATCGCGATCCCCGGGTCGGCCTTCACCATCGACCTCAGCTTCGTCGCCGAGAACTCGAACGTCGTCGGCGGCGGCATCCGCTTCCCCGGCTCCGAGGAGGTCCAGTGGACCTTCATCGAGGGGCTCGAGGGCATGGCGAGCGGCGACATCCGCTTCGGCTACGTCGTCGCCAAGGAGGTCTGCGAGGGCATCCCCAACCTCTGCCACGAGATCGTCACGACGCAGTTCGCGGTCGCCCGCAACGACGGCGGTGGCGACATCGACGGCGACGGCGCCAAGGACGGCGAGTTCGTGGTGTCGCCGGGCAAGGAGGTCCGCGTGATCCTCCAGTGCGCGACCTGTGACTCGCAGAGCTGTCAGGATCTGCTGCCGCCCGAGGAGTGCTTCTTCTGCGAGCAGCCCCCGGTGTGCAACGAGTACTTCGAGCGGTGCCTGGCCGAGGGCAAGCCCAACTTCGGCATGTCGGAGGCCGACCTGTTCGAGAGCCTGTTCGGTGTCGATGGCATCCTGTGGTCGACGGTCGCCGGCTGCTCGCTCGGCGAGAAGGCCTGCGAGAACGCCCAGCAAGGCGCGGAGACGGAGCCCGATGTCTGCGGTCTGTGAAGCCCGTCCGATCCTGACGCCGATGCTGAGCTGGCTCGTCGCTGCCGCCGTGCTCGCGGCGCCGATCCATGCCGAGGCCGCGCCTGCGGCCGCACCCGCGGCCACGACGACGCCCGAGCCCGCCGCCGAGCCGACGCCGGGGCCCTCCGAGACTCCGCCGGACACCACGGCCGACGAGCCGCCGCCGGCGCCGGAGAGCGATCCGGTCGACGACCGCGCGGCCGCGGCCGCGGCGTTCCTCGAGGGCTCGAAGTACTACGAGCTCGGTCAGTACCCGAAGGCGATCGAGAAGTTCGAGCGGGCGTGGGAGCTCAGCAACGAGCCGCTGCTGCTGTTCAACCTCGGCCAGGCCAACTGGAAGTGGTTCGAGGTCGATCCCGACGTCGAGCACCTGCGCCGCGCGCGGCAGTCGTTCGAGAACTACGACAAGCGCATGAAGGGCTCCGAGGGTTACGACCCGACCGAGGTCCAGCGCTTCCTCGAGCGCATCGACGAGCAGATCGCCAAGGCCGAGGAGACCGCCGATCAGCGCAAGGAGCGGGAGCTCCGCGCGCTCGAGGAGTCCGAGCGGCGCCGCCTGTGGATCGAGCGCGAGCGCCAGGTCGTCAACAACCTCAACGCCTCGGGCATCGCGCTCATCACCCTCGGTAGCCTCACCCTGGTGATGGGCATCGCTGGCGCGCTCACGCGCACCGCCAACAAGATCGTCCTCGACAACGCGACCGGCGGCACCCGCGGGGTGAACCTGCAGAGCGCCGACGAGGATCGCCGCCGTCGCGACGGGTTCCTGCTCGGCGGGCAGCTCGCCTTCTCGGGCTTCATCATCGGCGGGATCCTGCTGCCGATCGGGATCACGCTGAAGGTCCTCGGCGGCGTGCGGGAACGACGTGCGCTCGGTCGCAAGCCCAAGACCGACGTCGCGATCACCGGCGACGGGTTCAAGGTCTCGTTCTAGTCGGCCCGCCCACGCTCCGGGCAGGCACGCGGTGCGGCCCGGCCGCGTGTGAGGAGCCACCCGCGCGCGCCCTCGCGGTCGCGGTGGCGTCGGTGCGCGCATCAGTTAGGCTGCCGCGAACCGATGGAGGGCAGCGTGGCCAACAGCTTCGAGTCGTTCAAGGCGGGGATGGATTCACGGGAGGAGCGGCGCACGCTCCTGCAGCGGGACGGCAAGCCGTTCTTCGTGCTCATCAGCCAGCAGTTCATGCGCGCCGACATCGAGTCGCTCTGCGACACGGCCACGGCGATCCGCCGCCTCGACCGACACGTCGAGGGGCGCGACTTCCTGCGGTCGATGCTGCGCGGGCATCGGATCATGAACCTGTTCGCGCAACCCAGCACGCGCACCGCGGAGTCGTTCATCGCGGCGGCCGACAAGCTCGGGGCGAGCACGCGGCAGGTCAGCGATCTGCGGACGTCGTCGTTCGCCAAGGGCGAGTCCGTCGAGGACGCCGTGCGCACCCTGTCGAGCTTCTTCGACGCGATCGTGACCCGGCACCAGGACGACGACTTCGCCGCCCGCGCCGCGTGGGCGCTGTCGCGTTCGGGCCGGCCGATCCCGGTGATCTCGGCGGGCTCGGGCAAGAGCCAGCACGTCTCGCAGTCGCTGCTCGACATCTACACCCTGCGCTACTCGTTCGCCGAGCGCGGCGGTGTCGATGGCAAGGACGTCGTCATCATCGGCGACGTCGCCCGCAACCGTGCGGCGCGATCGCTGGCCTACCTGCTCGCGCGGTTCGAGCGGCCGCGGATCCACTTCGTGTCGCCCGACGCGTTCGCGCCCGACGATGCGCTGCTGCGCTACCTCGATCGCCACGAGGTCCGCACGACGATCAACAGCTCGCTCGCGACGCTGCTGAAGGACCAGGGCGGGGGCATCGACGCGATCTACGTGACGCGGCTGCAGCAGGAGTGGGACCGCGGGAACAACGGGATCCCCGACGCCACCGACCGTGGGAGCGCGGACGAGTTCGTGCTCAAGCCCGAGTACCGCTCTTTGCTGCGCCCCGACTGCTTGCTCATGCACCCGCTGCCGCGGGTCAACGAGCTGCCCGAGGAGTGGGAGGATCACCCCGGCTTCATGGTCTGGCGGCAGGTCCGAAACGGCATGTGGATCCGGGCCGCGTTGTTCGCCGCCGTGTTCGGTTGCGACGGGGAGATCCGCAACCGCGCGGCCAGGTTGCGCCTGCTGTAGCGCGCGATGGACGACCTGCTCGCAGCGCGTAGCCAGATGGCGATCTCGCTGGGGTTCCACATCCTGTTCGCGATCGCCGGCATGGCCATGCCGGTGCTGATGGCCCTGGCGCAGTGGCGGCACCTCGCCACCGGCGATGCGGCGTGGCGCGACCTGGCCCGGCGCTGGGCCAAGGGCACGGCGATCCTGTTCGCGGTCGGTGCGGTGTCCGGCACGGTGCTCAGCTTCGAGCTCGGCCTGCTATGGCCGGAGTTCATGCGCCACGCCGGGCCGATCATCGGCATGCCGTTCTCGCTCGAAGGCGTCGCGTTCTTCCTCGAGGCGATCTTCCTCGGGCTGTTCCTGTACGGAGAGGGCCGGATCTCGCCGCGCGCCCACCTGCTGTGCGGCGTCGCGGTCGCGGTGTCCGGCACGGCGAGCGCGGTGTTCGTCACCGCGGTCAACGCGTGGATGAACGAGCCCTCGGGTTTCGCCGTTGTCGATGGCGTCGTCACCGACATCGATCCCTGGGCGACGCTGCGCAGCGGGGCATTCGCCACCCAGGCGACGCACGTGGTGCTCGGCGCCTACGCGGCGGTCGCCTTCGTCGCGATGGGGATCCACGCGGTGGCCCTGCGGCGCGTGCCCGACGATCGCATGCACCGCCACGCCTTCACGCTCGCGCTGGGCATGGCGCTGGTGACGACGCCCTTGCAGATCCTGAGCGGCGATCTGTCCGCGAAGCACATCGCCGAGCACCAGCCGCTCAAGCTCGCCGCGGCCGAGGGCCTGTTCGCGACGACGCGCGGCGCCCCGATCGCGTTGGGTGGCTGGCCCGACGCCGAGTCCCGCACGATGACCGGCGCGATCGAGGTGCCGCTCGTGCTGAGCGTGCTGGCGACCGGGGATCCCGACGGCGAGGTCGTCGGCCTCGACAGCGCACCGCCGGAAATGTGGCCACCGCTGGGCGTGGTCCACCTCGCGTTCGACGTGATGGTCGGGTGTGGCAGTGCGATGCTGGCGTTCGTGCTCTGGGGCGCGGTCGTGTGGTTCCGATCGCGCGTGCCCGGACGCCCGGCGCCGTGGGCCCACCGACGGCTGCTGTTCGCTGCGATGCTCGCGTCGCCGCTGGGCGTCATCGCCATCGAGGCGGGCTGGACGGTCACCGAGGTCGGTCGTCAGCCGTGGGTCGTCCACGGGTTCCTGCGGACCGCCGACGCGGTCACGCCGATGCCCAACGTGGTGTTCACACTCGTCGGGTTCACGTCGCTGTTCGCGGTGCTCGGCGTCGTCGTCGTGATGTTGCTGCGCAACCTCGTGCGGAGCAGCCTGCCGCGGGGTCGGCGATGACCGCCGCGCTCGTACTGCGAGCGGTGATCGGCGCGGCGTTGGTCGCCTACGTGCTGTCGGGCGTCGCGGACTTCGGCGCCGGGGTCTGGGACCTGCTCGCGCGCGGGCGCCTGGCCGAGCGCCAGCGTGCCGCGATCGCGCATGCGATCGCCCCCATCTGGGAGGCGAACCACATCTGGCTGATCCTCGTCGTGGTCCTCGCATTCACCGGGTTCCCTGTCGCGTTCGCGGTGGTCGCGACGGCGCTGCACATCCCGATCGCGATGGCGCTCGTCGGCGTCGTGTTGCGTGGGGCCGCGTTCACGTTCCGCGCGTACGGCCTGCAGCGCTCCGATCTGCGCGCGCGCTGGGGATGGGTCTTCGCGTGGTCGAGCGTGGTCACGCCGATCTGCCTCGGGCTCGTGGTCGGCGGGATGTCGAGCGACGCGATCGAGGTCGAGGGTGGTCGCGTGGTCTCGGGGTATCTGGCCGGGTGGACCTCGCCGTTCGCGTGGGGCGTCGGCGCGCTCACCCTGGCCTGCGCTGCGCTGCTCGCAGCGGTGTACCTCGCCGCCGACCTCGACGACGACGCCGAGCTGCAGGCAGCGTTCCGGCGCCGCGCCATGATCTGCGAGGTGATCACCGGCGCGTGCGCCCTCGTGGTGGCGCTGCTCGCCGCCCGGGACTCGCCGCGCCTCTGGGACGCGTTGCTCGCGGGACCCTGGGCGCTGGGGGTGCACGTCGCGGCGTTCGCCGCCGCGACGACGACGCTCTGGGCCTTGCTCACCCGTCGCTTCGCGTTGGCGCGGGTGACCGTCGGTCTCCAGGTCGCGGCGGTGGTGGTCGGCTGGGGGGTGGCGAGCGGCGACGACCTCGTCCTCGGCGCAGTGCCGTTGTACGCCGCCGGCGTGGTGCCGCACGTCGTCGAGCCGGTCCTGTGGACGCTCGCGGCGTCCGGGGTGGTCCTCGTCCCCGCGCTCTTCTGGTTGCTGCGCGTGTTCAAGTCTCGGCGCGCGTCGACGGACGAACCCGCGCCCGAGGCCTGATCGGCGATCGGATCGGCGATCGGATCGGCGATCGAATCGGCGATCGACGGCGGTACTCCGAGCATCGGGGCTGACCCGACGTGCAGTGGAGCGGAACCGACCTCGCGCGAACTGCCCGGCGCGCCGCGTCGGGGCGGAACGACGTGCATCGGAATCGTGCGCCGAGTTGCCCCACACCGCGGGCCTGTGCGATCCTGCCGGACAGTGTCGGACGGCAACGCGCGGGATCGGGGCGACGGCAAGACAGCCGGCGCGCAGGGCCCCGCATCGGTGGCCCCGAAGCCGCGCGCGCCCGGGCTTCCGCCACCGCCACCGCCCTCGGCGGCGCCACGGCCGGTCGAGCGCGATGGTTCGAAGCCGATCCCGACGGGGACCGCACCGGTACCACGGCCCGCCGCGCCGGCGCCACGGCCCGCCGCGCCGACGCTCCCCAAGGCGCCGCCGCCCCCGACGGTCGGCAAGGTCCCCGCGCCGCCACCGATCGCGACGCGCCCGCCACCGCCCGCGGTGCGCGAGCCCGGTCGTCCGGTCGCCGTGCCACGGGATCCGACCAAGCCGATCTCGACCACGCGCGTGCCGACGGCCGCGCCCCGTCCCGCGCCGGCTCGGCCCGCCTCTGCGTTGCCCGCCGCGCCACCGGCCCCCGCGTTGCGCGTGGGGACGGCCGGTGCCACGGTGCCCAAGCCCGAGCGCAGCCGCTTCCGTGCGCTGCACAAGATGTGGCACCACCCGCTGGGCGAGGTGAGCGGAGGCACCGACGCGTCGACCGGCGCGCGCATCCAGGTGATGGCGCTGAACCCCGGCTCGGTGATCTCCGATGCGCAGCTCGAGGCGGGTCGTGCCGCGGTGCGTGTCGCCGCGAGCGTGTCGAGCCCCGGGGTCGTGCGTCCGATCGACATCCAGCGCATGGCCGACGGGCGGATCGCGATCGCGACCGAGCCCCTCGAGGGCACGCCGCTCACCAACGTCTCGCGCAATCAGCCGCTGCCGGCGACGCGGACCGTCGCGGTGCTGCGCCAGCTGTGCAAGTCGCTCGCGGCGGTGCACGAGGTCGGCCTCGTCCATCGGGCGCTCACGCTCGGATCGTTGGTGCTGCGCACGCGGGCCGATCGCCCCGACACCGTCGCGGTCACCGACTTCGGCATCGGCCCGTTGCTCGATGGCGAGGTCGCGGTGCTCAAGGAGGACGCGGCGATGCAGCCGGTCAGCCCCGAGCGCCTCTCCGGCGCCCAGCAGGACATCCGCGAGGATCTCTACCTGATGGGCTGCGTCGCCTACTCGCTGTTCACCGGGGGCGCGCCGTTTCGTACGGGGACGCCGGACGCGGTGCGGCGCCGGCACGCGATCGAAGATCCCATGCCCATCGCCGACCGGCTGAAGGGCACGCGTGGCGTCCATCCGGCGCTCGCGGCCTGGGTGCACCGCTGCCTGGCGAAGGAGCCCGACGACCGCTTCGAGGACGCGATGCAGGCGGAGGCCGCCCTTTGCCTCGCGCAGATCGAGGCCCACGTCGAGACGCCCTGGGATGATCTCCCGCCGCCCGACGTCGAGACCGCGACGGTCGAGCGGATCACCGCGGGCATGCGCCGCCGACCGGCGGCGGCCGTCGTCGAGCCCGAGCCGGAGTACGACGACGACGTGACGATCCTGCGGCGCCCGGGCCATCCGTCGCCCGAGGGCGCGCGGCCCGAGGGGCAGACGACGGTGGTGCGGATGATCGACGGCGAGCCGGTCGAGCTCGCCGACGAGGTGGGCTCGATGCCGCTGGCGCTCGACGGTACGGGGCTCGAGCGCAGCGACACCGTGGTGAGCCGCGCCGAGGACACCGTCGCGGGCAGCCGACCCGAGCCGCAGGAGGACACGAGCGTCGGCGCGTTCGGCCCGGACGACGAGGAGACCACGGTCGGCCCCGTCGATGCGACCTCCGAGCTCGATGCCCAGCGCGAGGAGACGCGTCGTGTCGCGGCGGCGCGCGAGGACACGGCGGTCGGACCTGCGGCGGCGCACGACGACACCGTGAGCGCGTTGGTCCACGGGATCGCGCCCAAGCCGACCCCGAAGCCGGTCGCGGCCCCGGTGCCGCCGCCGGTGCCGATCCCCGATCTCGATCTCGACGCGGTGTTCGCCGCCGATCCCTTCGTGGTCGATCCGGCCGACCGCACGCAGATCTCCCGCGCACCTGCGGCACCGTTCTCGCCAGCGCCGATCGTGGTCCCCGAACTGCCGGACGCGGGCGATCGCACGATGGTCGCGTCGCTGGCCGTCGTCACCTTCGCGACGCCGAGCGTCGAGGCGCCCCAGGCCCGTGCGCCGTCGAGCACGCCGACGGTGCCGGCCGGCACGCCCGTCGATCCGCGGGTGCTGCCCTCGAGCGCGGCCACCCTCCCGGGCACGGGCGCGCCGTCGGTGATCGAGGCGCCGCCGGTGATCGAGGCGTCGCCGGTGATCGAGGCGCCGCCGGTGATCGAGGCGTCGCCGGTGCCGGTGATCGAGGCGTCGCCGCCGGTGATCGAGGCGCCGCCGGTGATCGAGGCGCCGCCGGTGCCGGTCACCGAGGTGTCGCCGTCGGTGATCGCGTCATCTCCGGTGATCGAGGCGCCGCCGGTGATCGAGGCGCCGCCGGTGATCGCGTCACCGCCGGTGATCGTGCCGCCGCCGGTGATCGAGGCGGCACCCGTGATCGCGCCGCCGCCGGTGATCGCCTCACCGCCGGTGATCGTGCCTCCGTCGCCCGTCGCTGCGTCCGCCGGATCGGTGGCGCCGGCTCCCCCAGTGTTCCCCGCCCCGGCCTCCTCCGCGTTGCCGCCGGTCGTCGTGCCGGCCGGCATGTTGCCGCCGAGCGTCGCGCCGCCGTGGCCATCGTCGCCGAGCGGACTCACCGGGCAGTACACCAGCGTGAACGCGTCGTTCTCCTCGAGCGACATGGACGCGTCGATGGTCGCGTCCATCGGCGGACGCGGCCGCACGGCGAAGCTCGTCGCCGTGGTCCTCGGCGTCGCCGTCGTGGTCGGCGGCGGACTCATGTTCATCCTGCGGCCGACGCCTGATCCGACGCCTCCGGTCGCCGTCGACAAGCCGACGCCGCCGGTCCGCGTCGAGAAGGTCACCGCGCCGGTCGACGACATCGCGGCGGACGTCGCCGCCACCCCCAACGATCTCGTCGCGGCCGGCGATCGGGCGATGGGCGAGGGCCGGACCGACGACGCCGAGTCGCTCTACCAGCGCGCGATCGTCCGCGAGCCCAAGCACCTCGGCGCCCTCGTCGGTCTCGGCCGCCTGCAGCTCGCCAAGGGCGACGTCGACAAGGCCGCGAGCTACTTCCGCCGCGCGGTGGGGGCCAACCCCAACGACGGCGCCGCTCGCATCGCGCTCGGCGACGCGCTGGCCAAGCAGGGCAACGTCGCCGAGGCCCGCAAGCAGTACAAGAAGGCCAAGGCGCTCAAGCATCCCGACGCGTCCGGCCGCCTCGCGAGCCTGTAGGCCTCGTCAGCCGACCGGCACGGTCGGGATCAGGAACAGCGCCGACTGCGTCTCGGCGGGATCCTGGCTGTCGGCGACCTCGGCGAAGAAGAAGAACCCCGTCAGCGAGATCGGGCTCAGCGGGATGCCGACCGTGATCACCTGATCGGTGTTGTCGACCGCGCCGCTGAGCGTGCCGTCGGGCTCGAGCGTGAGGCCGTCGGGCACGCCCGCCTCGGTGACGAGGAACGTCAGCGCATCGGGGACTGGCTGCTCGGTCCACGTGTAGGGCTTCAGGCCGCCGTCGGCCTCGAGCTGCGTCGAGTACGGCACGGGGATGCCCGGCACGATCGCGAGCAGCGGCAGCGTCACGACCTTGAACGCGAGCAGGTCGAGCACGTTGGTGCCGACGATCGACAGCGGGCGCAGCTCGACGTCGAGCTGGAACGCGAGCTCGTCCCAGCCCGGCGGATCGGCGACGTCGACGACGCGCACCGTGAAGTCGAAGCTGCCCGGCTCGGTGGGGACGCCGGTGAGGACGCCCGCGGCGTCGAGGAACACGCCCGCTGGCGGCGCGCCGCCGACGAGGAACCACCCGTACGGCTGCAGGCCGCCCTGCGCGATGAGGGGCCGCACGAACTCGAGGCCCTCGTCGGTGGCGCCCAGATCGGGCGGCGTCAGGATCGTCAGGGGCTCGGAGTGGACGGCGAGCGAGAGCTTGCGCGAGGCCGACTCGCCCTCGGCGTCCTCGACGACGACATCGAGCACGTAGTCGCCGGCGAGCTCGGGGATGCCACCGAGCGCGCCGCCCGGATCGAGCGCGAGCCCGGCGGGGGCGCCCTCGACCGACCAGCTGTACGATCCGGCGCCGCCGCCCGCCTCGAGCGTCGCGGCGTACTCGAGGCCGACCTGCGCCGGCGCGAGCACCTCGGTGACGACGTGGATCTCCGAGGTGGGGACGCAGATCTCACCGTTGCACGCCTCGTCGGCGGCGCACGGCTCGATCATCCAGCCGTCGCCGGCCGGCGTGCACACGCGGACGTCGTGGCCCTCGCAGCTGCGCTCGCCGGGCGTGCACACCGGGGGCGCCGTGGTGTCGCCCGCGCTCGTGTCGGCGGCGCCACCCGAGCTGCTCCCGCCCTCGGACCCACCGCCGATCCCAGCGTCGTCGAAGGTGCAGGCCGCGGCGAGGAGACAGGGGAGCAGACGAGCGTAGGACATGGACGCTCGCAGCATCGCACGGGCGGCGGCCGCGTCGCGAGTCGACGCGCGCGCGGCGGCCGTAGTGGACTCACGGGAAGGCGATGGCGTGGGTGCCGAGCCAGGCCCGGTGTGCGTCGTCGACCGCGTCCGCCTCGCCGGTGATCACGACCTTGCGCTTCGCCACGCGCACGGACATGCGCCAGCGCTGCTCGCTGCGCGTGGGGCCCCGGCCGCGGTCGGCGAGCTCCCGCAGGGCGCCGACGAGCGGGATCGGGCTCGTGCACGCGGGGCGCCCCGAGGGCCCCACCCCGCAGAAGATGCGATCGCTGCGGCGATCCTCGTGCAGGACGCCGCCCTGGCCCCGCGTGGTCTCGAGCCACGCCTCGTCGACGCGGACCATGAGCTCGGGCCCGCCCGCCGGGACGAGAACGATCGGCGCCACGCCGAGGTGCGACAGCTCGGCGCGCCCGCTGCCCGGTCCGGCATCGCCGTGCGCGGCGAGGTCGACCCGCACGAACCACCCCGCGTCGGTGCGTACGGCGAGGTGGTGCTGCACCAACGCACCGCCGTCGGTGGTGGCGAGGAAGCGGGCCTCGAGGATCCCCGCGGTGCCCTCGAGCGGCGGTTGCTCGAGCACGAGGCCGCGTCGCGCCGGCAGCTCGGTGTCGCAGCGCGGGGTCGCGTCGGGCGTCGCGGCGTGGACGTGGTCGTCGCACCACTCGGCGAGCTCGGCGAAGGGACCCTCGAGCAGCTCGACGTCGAGCGCGGCCTTGGCCGGCGCGAGGGCCAGCTGCCCGAGCCGCGCGCGCACGGTCCGAGCGTCGCGCAGCGCCAGCGATCGCTCGTACAGCGCCGCCGCGTCGGCGGTGCGGCCCTGGGCCTCGCGCACGCGACCGAGGTTGTAGAGGCTGGCCGCGGCGAGGCGCGGCTCGGCCTCGAGCTCCGTCGCGCGCACGAGCACGCGCTCGGCCAGCGCGAGATCCTCGGCGTGCAGCGCCGCCCAGCCGAGCTCGGACAGCGCGCGCGGATCGTCGGGCGTCGCGACGAGGGCGCGCTCGAAGGCGGAGACCGCCGCGTCGTAGTCCCGCCGCGCGAAGGCGTCGCGGCCCTCGGCCATCGCGGCGTCGTAGCTCGGCGCGGGCGCGCTCGGCTCGACGACCGGCGTCGGCGCCGGAGCGTTCACGGCCGCGGGCGCAGGGGGGACCTGAACGGCGGCCGGGCCCGCCTCACACGCGAGGACCAGGGCGACGAAGGCCCGCCAGGGCCGAGCCCGGCCGGCGGAGGTGCAGAGGGACGTCGGACGCACGGGGCCACGACGCGCGAGGCGCCTGCCGATGTTCTACCGCATCTCACCCCACCGGTTGGGTGGTCGGGTGATCCGTGCCCTCGCAGCCCCAGCGGAAGTCGTCGAGGAACACGAAGCTGTCGAGGTTGGAGTCCGAGAGGTCGAAGATCGCGAACACCAGGGTGATCGACTCGCCCGGGGTCACCGGCGCGGTCGTCGAGAGCCACCGAGTCGCCGCGTGCTGACGCATGCAGGTCCCCGCGAGCTCGGGGAGATCTCCGTCGGTGTCGCGGAAGTCGAGGAAGCCGGCGTTGAGCGAGATCGGGTTGCCGTCCGCGTCGAACGAGATGTTGCCGGTCCACTGCTCGGACTCGAGCCAGCCCACGTACATGTCATTGAACGCGGTGTCGGAGTAGTACGGGTACTCGGTCGAGAGGAACGCGAAGTCGTAGGCGAGCGAGTCGTTGCTCGGCGGGACCACGGCCTCGATGCGCAGCTCGGTGTAGTCGTTGGCGCTGCCGCCCTGCACGAACTGACCCTCGATCGTGTTGGAGCAGTCGCCGGTGCCCAGCAGCGTCGGGTCCTGCACGCAGTCGCCGACGACCCCACTGGCGTGCAGCGGCTCGGGCAGGGCCATGCCGACATCGAAGGCCCCGAGATCGTCGTTGCAGTGGGTCGGCGCCGCGTTCGGATCGCCCATCGGCGTCGGCAGATCGAGATCGGCCACGACGCCGCTGCCGAGCACCGCGAAGCGCTGGCCTTCGCGCGGGTTCCAGTGGTCGCTGGTGCCGAAGCCCATGCGCGTGCCGATGGCGGCCGCGCTGCCGCGGGTGCTCACCGTCGCCTCGGGTCCGTCCGCGCAGCCCAGGCCGAAAGCCGCGAACACGTCGCTCGGATCGTCGTCGCACCCGGGGTGCTCGGAGACCTCGCAGCTCTCGCAGATCTGGCCCTCGGGGCACGGGATCGCGCCGTCCGTGTCGCCGACGTCGAGCTTGAGCGCACCGTCGTCACCGCCGTCGATCGGGCTCGTCGCCTCGCCGAGGCCCGTCAGCGGCGCACCGTCGTCGTCGTCGTCGCCCGGATCCGCCGCGCAACCCAGCGCCGCGGCGAGGCCGAACGGTCCGAGGATCGACAGCGTCCGTGATTCGTGCGCGTGCATGCCCTCGCTCCCGCCCCCCGCGAAAGAGAGGTTGCTCGGGCCCCGTCCGAGGTTCCCCGCGCGTTCGCCCCGGGGTCGGGAACCCGGAGGTCGCCAATGGGAACAACCCATCTGGGGGGTGCGGACGATGGGCACGATGCGAGCACGGACGACGGGGTTGACGACGGTGGCCTGCACGCTGATGGCCGCGTGTGTCGGGTGCGGCGGCGCGGGCGAGGGCCGTGGTGGTGCCGGCGGCGAGGGCTCGGGCATCGGCACGATCACCGCGGGCGGCGACGACACGGGCGCCGGGTCGAGTGACGGCGCGGGCCTCGACACCGGCGCCGAGGGCAACGCCGATGGTCCGGCCGCGACGAAGTTCGACATGGGCCTGCAGCCCGACGTCAGCCTCGGCTGTGGCGGTGGGGACAACGACGCCGCGGGCGCGGACTTCTCGTACATCTGGATCGCCAACAGCGCGGAGAGCACGGTGTCGAAGATCAACACCGACACCTTGGTCGAGGAGGGCCGCTACCTGACGCGCCCCGACTCCAACGGCAACCCGTCGCGCACCTCGGTGAACCTCAACGGCGACGCCGTGGTGGCCAACCGCTCCGGCGGCGTGACGATGATCTTCGCCCGCACCGACGATTGCGGCGGCGTCAACACCTCGACCGGTCCGGGCGACGTCAAGCCGTGGCCCGACGACTGCGTCGGCTGGCACACCGCGATGGCCTACGCGAGCCAGCGCCCGGTCGCGTGGACCCGCGGCGAGTTCGACAACGCCTCGTGCCGCTACGACAACGTCAAGGTGTGGACCTCGGGCGCCAACGGATCGATCGACGTCGTCCTGCTCGACGGCGAGACCGGGGTCATCGAGCAGACCGTGCCGATCCCCGGGGTCGATCCCGGCTTCTATGGGATCTATGGGGGCGCGGTCGACTCGCGCGACAACTTCTGGGGCACGCAGCTGAGCGGCGGCCAGCTCGTGCGCGTCGATCGGATGAACTTCGGCGTGCAGACGTGGCAGACGCCGGCCGGCGGCTACGGCATGGCCGTCGATCGCAACGATCGGGTGTGGACCTGCAGTGCCCAGGTCGGGCGCTTCGACTACCCCTCGCAGACCTGGCAGACCGCGAACGCGGGCGGCAGCGGCGGTTGCATGCCCGACGGCGGCGACCTGCTGTGGCTCGCCAACGCGCCGATGGTCGCGGTCGACATCAACACGATGGCGGTGGTGCAGACGCTCGCCGTGCCCAACTACGTGCACGGCGTCAGCATCGACTTCAACGGCTACGTGTGGGGCCCGGCGATCTACGCGAACGAGGCGTACCGCGTGGATCCGGCGACCGGCCAGGTCGACGTCGTCACCGGCCTCAACCTCCCGTACACGTACAGCGACATGACCGGGTTCGGCCTCAGCCAGCTCGGGGGACCGAGCGGCTGACGCGGGCCGCCCCCGCGGTGGCGTCGCGGATCGCGGCGGTGAACTCGTCGATGCGACCGCTCTCGACCCGAACGACCAGACGCACCGCCTCGCCGTAGTCGCCGTCGACGTGCTCGGCACGGAACGCCGCGAGCACGCCCTGTACCGGGCCCGAGTCGCCGTAGTCGAACGCGAGCTCGAGCGGGGTCGTCGGCACGAACCGGACGGCCTTTGCCGCGGCGAGGACCGCACGGGCGGCCTCGGTGTACCCCCGCGAGAGATCGCCGGCGGACAGCCGCTGCGATCCGCCGTCGCGCGAGACCACCACGACGACGTTGAGCAGGCCCAGCGCGTCGATGCGGCGCAGGATCGCCGCGCCCGCCGATCCGACGGGCTCGCCGTCGTCGGACCAGTGGAAGTCCGGGGCCACGGGTCCCACGCGATACGCCCAGCCATGGTGCACCGCGTCGCGCAGCTCGGCCCGCGCAGCCGCGACGATCGCCCGCGCCGCATCGGCGTGATCGTGCATGTCGATCGGGGCGGCGCGGGCGACGAACCGCGCGCCCTTGATCGTCTCGCCGCTCGCCTGCACGGCGGCGGCGATGGTGAGCCACGGGCCGTCGGTCATCGCGAGGCCACCGCCACGATCGCGGCCGAAAGCCCGATCGCGGCCACGGCCGCCGCGACGATGAGCACGATCCGCGTCCACGACCACGGCGCCTTGCCGACCACGAACTGCGGATCCTGGCCGTGGACGATCGCGCGGTACACCGCGTTGCGGTAGCGATACGCGAGGACGTACGCGGGGAAGCCCAGCCGCCGCGTGGTCATGCGCTGGGGCACGACGGCGACCTTCAGGTTGCGGATGCTGCTGCCGGGCACGTGCGTCGCGGCGTGGCGCGCCGCCGTGTGGGTCAGGGCCCGCGCGATGGTCTGTCGTGCGGCCGAGCGCTGCACGTCGAACTGCTCGACGGTCGCGCGGCGCTCGGGCTCGGGGGCGTCGATTGTGTCGCGCAGGTTGTAGCCGGGCGTGAGCGCCTCGCACTCGGACAGGCTCAAGCCGCGCGAGGCCGAGACCAGCACGTTGTCGAGCTCGAGCGCGAACGATCCGGCGTGGGGCGCCCACGCCGAGCGGCCGGCGCCCGCGTTGGAGTCGGCGGCCCAGGTCACCTCCACGCCGGCGTCGAACGTCCAACCCGCCCACCACAGCGGCTCGAGCTTGTCGACGATGGCCCCGTCGCGGAGATCCGGGGGACGAAACCAACCCAGGCCGCCGAGCCACGTGCGCAGCGCGGCCTTGGCCTGCTCGACGTCGACGCGGAAGCACAGGTACGCCTCGGCCTGCTCGAGGGGATCGTCGGGGGTCTCGAGCTCGGTGAGCGCGCCACAGAACGCGCACTTGGGTGCCGCGACCTTCGCGTCGTAGGCGACCGCGGCTCCGCAGCCGTGGCAGCGCATGACCGCGGCGACGATCTCGGTGGTCGCGGCATCGGGCGCGGACACGGGCGTCGGCAGCCCACAGATCGCGCAGCGGAAGTCGCCTCGCTCGATCGGGCTCGCGCAGCGGGTGCAGGAAGCGTCGCTCATTTGGCCCCCGCGAGCAGCACGATGCCGACGATGGCCCCCAGCGCGAGGAGGATCGATACCGTGATCTTGATCCACGACAGGGGCGCGCGGCCGCCGACGAGCCCGGTCTGGCCGTTCACGACCAGGCGCACCGGGGGTTTGTCCGCGGCGTACTTCACCGCGAGCACCCACACCGGCAGCATCATCAGCTCGAGGTCCTCGTGCTGCGCGTGCCAGCGGTACTGCAGCGAGCGGTGCGAGTCGCCGGGCATGTGGTCGTGCAGGCGTTGGCCGACCGCGGCCTCGGTCTCGCGCCGCGCCTGCGTCAGGCAGGCGTCGGCGGTCAGCGACGGATCCTCGGCGATCCACCCCGACAGCACCTTGGGCGAGAACCGCAGCAGCGCGCGGAAGTCGAACGGCTCGACCCGCTGCAGCTCGGCGTTGACGACGACGTCGTCGACGTACGCGCCCCAGCTCCCCGACAGGCTGCGCCACTCGGTCTTGGTGCGCGTGCGCGTGCGCGTCACCGTGTTGCCCTTCGAGTCGGTGGTCGTGTACGTCTCGACGACCGTGTAGTTCTCGCCGATCTCGGCGTCGTACTGCGCGGTGACCATCGCCGTGTAGAGGTACGCGGGCAGGTAGAGTCCCCGGACGTCGCTCGGCTCGGCGCGGCGGAACGCGCCAGGGGCGAAGAGCGGGCGGCGGATCCACGCGCGTGCCTGCGCCAGCGCGCGCTCCTTGGTGACGACGAAGCCCAGGGCGAAGGTCGGCTCGGCGCGGTTCGGATCCGGCGGTCGCTCGAGCACTGCCGGCGAGGCGCAGTACGGGCACTTCGCGGTGCGCAGTCCGGCGGCGACCTGGATCTGCGCGCCGCAGCCGTCGCATCGCAGGGTGAGCGCGGCGGCGGCCGGCTCGGCGGTTGCTGCGGCGGTGGCCACCACGGACCGCGAGTGTACGCGAAGCGCCCGGGTTTGCGGCGGCTCGCGCGGCGGGCCGGCGATCACGCGGGTCGGGGGAGGAGCGCCTCGAGCTTCGCGACCAGGTCGCTGGGCGCGAACGGCTTCTGCAGGAACGCGGTGAAGCCCCGGGCGGTCACGCGCCGCGTGGCCTCGATCTCGTCGTGGCCGCTGCTGAGCAGCACCGGGATGTCGGCGCGGACGGCCCGCAGCTCGCGGAACGCCTCCTCACCCCCCATCACCGGCATGGTCACGTCGAGCACGACGAGCACGACGTCCGCGGCGCGGTTGCGGAACGCGTCGATCCCCTCCTGGCCGTTCTCGGCCTCGAGCACGGAGAAGCCGAAGTGGGTCAGCATGCGGCGCAGGGTCGTGCGCACCGCGGTGTCGTCGTCGATGACCAGCACCAGGCCCGCGCCGCGGTAGCCGGCGCGCGCGGGGGCCGGCTCGAGGGCAGGCTCGGTGGTCGCGGGGAACAGGACCTTGAACGTCGAGCCGCGGCGGGGCTCGGAGTCGACGCGGATTGCCCCGTGGTGCGCGCGCACGATGCCCTGCACCGCCGCCAGCCCGAGGCCGCGCCCGGTGAACTTGGTGGTGAAGAACGGATCGAAGATCTGCGCGAGCGTGTGCGGCTCCATGCCGACGCCGGTGTCGTGGACCTCGAGGTAGACGTAGCGTCCAGGCGCGAGGGCCTCGGTGGCGAAGTGGAGGTCGACGTCGGGGGCATCGAGCTCCTGCAGCCCGGTGGCGACGATCACCGTGCCGACCTCGTCGCCCATCGCCTCGGCGGCGTTGAGCACGAGGTTCATGATGATCTGCTGCAGCTGCGAGCTGTCGGCGGCGATCGCCGGGAGGCCCGAGCCGAGCTCGAGCCGCAGCTGCACGCGCCTGGAGATCGTCGTCTCGAGCAGGACCGCGAGCTCCTTCACCGTCCGCGACAGATCGAGCGGCTTGACCTGGAAGTGGCCCTTGCCCGAGTAGGCGAGGAGCTGGCGCGTGAGGTCAGCCGCGCGCCGAGCCGCGCCGAGCACCGCGTCGATGTCGACGCGCGCGGGGCTGTCGTCCGGCAGCGACAGCAGGGCCGTCGCGGCGCCGCCGAGGATCGCGGTGAGGAGGTTGTTGAAGTCGTGGGCGATGCCACCCGCGAGTACCCCGAGGCTCTCGAGCTTCTGCACGTGCAGCAGCTTGGCCTGCAGCTCGTCGCGCTCGCGCTCACGACGCTTGGCATCGCTGATGTCGAGCGCGAACGCGACGCCGGCGCTGCGGCTGCGATCGAACCGCGCGCCCCCGACCATCACCGGAACTCGGCGACCGTCGCGGTGCAGCAGCTCCTTCTCGTAGGGCGTACAGAGCCCCCGCTCTTCGACCTCCTCGCGCGCCCGAGCATCCTGGGCCTCGAAGCCGGACGGGTTGATCGCGGTCCACTCGACCGCGCCGGCGGCGATGTCGGCGGCGTCGTAGCCGAGCAGGCGCGCGAACGCCTCGTTGGCCTCGTAGATGGTGCCGTCGTCATAGAACATGATCCCGACCATGTTCGAGTCGACGATCCGGCGCAGGCGAGCCTCGGACGCGACGAGCTGCTGGCTCAGCGCGACCTGGGCGTCGATCACGGTGCCGACGAGCACCGCGCCCCGGAGCGCGCCGTCGTCGTGGCGGATCGGCCGCGCCTTGACCTGATACGACCGTCCAGCGCGCTCGTCGATCCACTCGGTCTCCTCGCCGTCGAGCACCCGTCGCAGGTGGCCGAGCGTCGCGGGGTGGGCGGCGAACGCCGTGAACGCGTTCACGCCGATGAGCTGCGGGTAGCTGGTCGAGAGCAGGAACGTGCCATCGGCATCGAGGATACCGAGGGCGACGGTCGACATCTCGATCACCGAGGCGAGCATCTGCTCCGGCGTCAGTGCATTCCTGCCGTCGACGACCATCTCGCGAGCCTAGCGGGATTCGGCGCGCATGTCGGCATTTCGGCTGCACTCATCGGGCACGGGAAACGATCGATCGGGAATCCCGATTGGCGCATCGACCACGTCGGCCCGAGCCACCGCGCGTGCCCGCACGCCCATCGGCGGGCAGGCTACGCGCGGTGGTCGACGGCGATCACGGCGGCGTCGGCTCGGGCTCGCTCGGCGGTGTCGGTTCCGCGGCCGGCTCGGGCTCCGCTGCGGGCTTGCGCGCGCCCTTGCGGGGCTTGGCGGCGGTCTCCTCGAGGATCTGGAACTCGATCCGTCGGTTGCGGGCGCGGCCGTCGGCGCTCTCGTTGGTGTCGATCGGCTGGTCCGGGCCCACGCCCGCGGTCTCGATCCGATCGGTGTCGATGCCGGCGTCGACCATGTAGCGCTCGACCGCCTCGGCGCGCCGCTTCGACAGATCGAGGTTGTGCTTGTACCCGCCTTGGTTGTCGGTGTGACCGACCACGCGCACGCGGATGGTCGGGTACTTCTTCATCACCGCGACCGCGTTGTCGAGGTTCGACTTGGACTCGCCCTTGATCGTGTCCTTGTCCGTGTCGAACTGGATGCCCTCCATGATGCCGGCGAGATCGCTGAGCTCGGGCGGGACCTCGTCGGGGCAGCCGTCGCCGTCCTCGAAGCCGTTGCGGGTCTCGGGGTCGTCGATGCACGAGTCCTCGGTGTTGGTCAGGCCGTCGCCGTCGTTGTCGTCGACGCAGACCTGGGGGCAGCCGCGCGGCTGCACGCCGAAGACGTCGGGGCAGAAGTCCTCCGGGTCGAGGACCCGGTCGCCGTCGCGGTCGCCGTTGCTCGGCCGCGGACGCTTCTGCTTCTTCGGTCGCAGCGTGAACGACAACCCGAGGAGGATCTCCGGGCTCGAGGTCAGGCCCTCGCCCACGCCCATGCGGTTGCTGACGACGTCGCGGACGTCGAGGCGGAGCATGACCCACCGGTTGATGAAGACCTTCGCGCCGCCGCCGAAGTGGATCGCGACGTCCTGATCCTTGCCGAGGCCCTGCGGCACGGCCGAGCTCTGCATGCCGACGAGGCCCGTGCCGACGAGCATGAACGGCGTGATGCTCCACAGGCCGAGCTGCGCGACGAGGTGCCCGCGCAGCGCCCACGCGGTCGCGCGCGCGTCGGTGTCGCGGGTGCGCGTCGGCATCGCGCCGCCCTCGATCTCGACGCCGAGGAAGCGCAGGGGGAAGTACGCCGCGCGCAGGCCGATCTCGGGCGCGACCGTCTTCAGGCGCTGGTTGCCGAAGCGGGGCAGATCCGGATCGGGGCCGAACAGCTCGAGGTGCGGGCTGGGGAACCATACGCCGCCGTAGATGCCGAGCTCGAGCATGTTGCGCTGCGGCGCCCAGCGATGGATCCACTTGTCGTTGCGGCGGGTGTCACCGCGCGCCGACAGCCGACGTCCGTCGTTCGGCGGATCTCCTGCGTCCGCGCTCGCGTCGGCGGAGCCCGACACCGACGCGCCGGGTGCCGCGGCGGCCAGGCTCGGCGCGATCGCCATCGCGAGCGCGATCGTCCACGGCGTGTGACGGGACATGCTGGTGCTCCTCATTGCGCCTCGCAGGTGCAGGTCATCGCGACCACCGCGACGCCGTATTGGATGGCTTCACACGCGGTCCCGACCAGGCGCAGCGTGTCCTCGTCCTGGAGCTCCCAGCCGTCGGCGTCCTGGTAGCCGACGGGGGAGTCGTTGACCGTCACCGCGCACGACGGCGCGACCTCGGCGAGCAGCGGCATCGAGAGATCGAAGTCGCAGGGGCGGATGCCCGCGACGATCGCGTCGAAGGCCGCGACCAGGGCGGCGGTGTCGTCGGCGACCCAGAACGGCGCCGGGTCGGCGTCGGTCGCCCCGGCGCCGGCGTTCGCGAGCGCCTGCAGGTGCTCTTCGGCGAGCTCGGGTCCGACGCTGATCACGAACGTGCGGATGCCGGCGTCGTAGGCCGCCGTGACGGCGTCGACGGCGACGCCGCGGGCTTCGGCGATCTGCGCGTCGCCCATCGGCTCGGGCACGGCGCAGGTGTCGGGCTCGCCGTCGGTGGCGAGCACGAGGACCTTCTCGCCCTCCCACTCGTCGTCGAGCACGAGCGCCGTCGCGATCTCGAGGGACTCGCCGGTGGGGGTGTCGCCGGCGGGCCCGGTCGCCCCCAGCGCGGTCGTGATCTCGTCGGCCGCGTCGAGCTGCGGCGCGAGGGAGTCGACCGAAGGGCAGCTCATGCCGTCGTTGCTGTACAGCGTGAGCCCGAAGCGGATCTCCGATTGCAGTTCGGTCACGACGCCCTGGCCGCCGACCAGCGTGTCGACCATGGACTCCCACCGCGAGGTGCCGCCGAAATCCTCGTCCATGCTGCCGGATCGATCGACCACGAGCTGGAACGTCGGCGTCTGCGGCAGCAGGACCTCGTCGAGCTCGGGGCAGGTGTACGCGTCCGCACCGCCCGTGCCGGCGGTCGGGTCCGTGGCGTCCGTCGCCGTGGCCGTGTTCGGGCCGCTGCTCGCCGTGCCGCTGGCCTCGGCCGCGGTGGTGTCGGCGGCGGTCTCGGCCGCCGGGCAGCCCCCCTGGTCGAGCCCGTCGTCGAAGCAAGGCTTCGCGCAGCCGCCCGCCAGCAGTGGCGTCGTGGCCCAGGCGGCGAACGAGGCGCGAAGGAACCAGACGCTCCGTGCCCTCTGCAATGGTGCTCGCTGCAGTCGTCTTCGCATGCAAGTAACCCCCAGCCCGGATCGTCGACGATCCGCTGGGGTCTCGCCACCTCGGGCCGGGCATCATTTGCTACCGCAGCGCTGGGTTGTCGCACCGCGCGTGTCACGAACGTAAGCGTCGCCGCATCGCTGCTCGGCCTCCCGCTCGCACCTCGGCCGCTCCGTGGCGGCCGCGTGGTGGCGCGTCGCACCTACGCCGACGCGACGCGTGGCCGAACGGCCGATCTGCGCGCGATCACGGCGGCAGGGCCTCTTTGCCGTCGGGCTCGAGATCGATCTCGCTGCCACCCTGAGCCTGCATGTCGAGGGCCCGCAGCTTCTGGATGAGGGGGTGTCCCGACTCGTCGGCCTCGCTGCGGATCGCCTTGTCGTCCTTGGGCTCGTCGATCATCACGAGGATCGAGATCCGGCGATTGCGGGCGTCGTTGGGCCTGTGCCACAGCTTCGGCCGCCGGTCGGCATAGCCGCGGACCTCGACGACCTGCTCGTCGCGCACGCCGGCGCCGACGAAGAAGCGCCGCGCGGCGTTGGCCCGTTCGGTCGACAGCTCCCAGTTGCCGAGCTTGCCCGCCGACGGGCTCGCGTCGGTGTGGCCCTCGATCACCAGGTGGTTCGGGAGCATGCCGACCTCGGCCGCGATCGCCGTGAGCACCGGCTTCGCCGCCGGATCGAGCCTCGCGCTCCCCGGCGAGAACAGGTGCACGCCCTCGCCGTCCTGGATCTCGATGCGCAGGCCCTCCTCGACGGCGGTGAGCTCGACGTGGCGCGCCCACGAGTCCATGTGCAGCGCCATCAAGGCCTGGGTCAGGCGGCTGCGCGCGTTGGACAGCTCCGGGAGCTCCTTGGTCGGTCGTTGCTCCGCACCGTTGCCCGCCGAGAAGCTGGTGTCGACGGCGACCGCGGTGTTGCCCCCGCCGAAGAAGCCCGCGCCGCCGGTGTTGGGGCCGGTGTTGATCTCCGTGTTGCCGCCGCTCTCGATGCCGAGCGGATCGCGGAAGTAGGCGCCGACGGCGGACTTGGTCTGCGGGCTCTGGGCGACGAGCCAGAGCACCATGAACAGGGCCATCATCGCGGTCACGAAGTCGGCGAACGCCACCTTCCACGCGCCACCGTGGCCGCCGTGTCCGTGGACCTTCTTCTTGACGATGATGATCGGACGTTTTTCGGCGGCTTCAGCCACTTTGTCACCCCTTCGCGCCGCGGCAGGCCTTCTCGAGTTCGTCGAACGATGGCCGCTCGTTCGGTGTGATCGAGCGCCGCGCGAACTCGACGGCGATCGACGGCGACACGCCCTTGGCGTGCGCGAGCAGCCCGTGCTTGATGCACTCGATGTACTTGCCCATCTCGGAGTTGCGATGGCCCATCGCCACCGCCAACGGGCCGAGCACGCCGTAGGAGAGCAGGATGCCGATGAAGGTGCCGACCAGCGCCGAGGCGACCGACATGCCGACCTCGGCCGGTGGGCCGTCGATCTTCTCCATGGTGATGATGATGCCGAGCACCGCCGCGACGATGCCGAGGCCGGGCATGGCGTCCGACACCGTGTTGAGGGCGGTCGGCGCCTTGCCCTCCTCGTTGTGCAGCGTCTCCATGTCGACGTCCATCAGGTTGTCGAGATCGTGGGGATCCGCCGAGCCGCTGACGATGACCTTCATCGTGTCGGTCATGAAGACCAGCGCGTGGTGGTCCTTGAGCACGCTGGGGTACTTGGAGAAGATCGAGCTCTTGTTGGGGTCGTTGATGTGCTCTTCCCAGCCCAGGAGGCCCGAGCGCTGCGCGAGCTGGAACAGCTCGTACTCGAGGGTCAGCAGCTCGAGGTACTCCTTCTTGCCCGGGCGCGCGGCCAGGAGGCCCTTCAGCTGCCCGACGATCATCTTGATGATCTTCATCGGCGTCGCGACGATGAGCGATCCGACGGCGGCGCCGAGGATGATCACGAACTCGTGCGGCTGGTTGAGCACCGCGACGTTGCCGTGGTGCATCATGTAGCCGCCGAGCACGCAGCCGAACACGACGAGGAGGCCGATGTAACTGATCATGATGGCGCGCGCAGCAGCCGGGGGGCTGCCGTCACCCGATCGTCTAGGGTCGGGGTGTCACCCGGGCCAGGCGCGCCTTGGGCCCCCTGGGTGGGGTCGGGGGGCGGAAATCCGGCCTGGCGCGCGATGGGTGGACCGCGATGGAACCGACGGTGCGGCCCGTGCGTTGATCCGGCCCCGTGGAGCGTCGCAGCTTTCTCCTGTTCGGCCTGGCCTCGTGTGTGTCCCGCGGCGCGGGGTCGTCGGGGGGCGACGACGTTGCGTCGATCACCGTGCCCGCGCCGGCGGGTCCGCCCGCGGTGGTGCCGGTGGTCCACGACGACGCGCTCCAGCGACGCGCGGCGGAGCGGCGCGAGGGCCTGGGCGCGGCGTTCGAGGTCGTGGTCGAGCCGCCGTTCGTCGTCATCGGCGACGAGGGCCGCGCGCAGGTGGTCGCGCGCGCCGAGGGCACGGTGCGCTGGGCGGTCGAGCGGTTGCGCGCCGAGTACTTCCGCGAGGACCCGACCGACCTCATCGAGATCTGGCTGTTCGGCACGGCCGAGGCCTACGAACGCGCGGCGGTCGAGCGCTTCGGCGGCCCCGCGACGACGCCGTACGGGTACTACACGCACCAGCACCACGCGCTGGTGATGAACATCGCGACCGGCGGCGGCACGTTGGTCCACGAGATCGTGCATCCCTTCATGGCCGCGAACTTCCCGGCGTGCCCGTCGTGGTTCGACGAGGGCCTTGCATCTCTATACGAGCAGTCGGCGGACCACGACGGCCGGATCTGGGGCCTCACGAACTGGCGACTGCCGGATCTACAGCGCGCGATCGAGGCGGGCGAGGTGCCGAGCTCCGCGGTGGTGACCGCGACGGGGGACCGGCCGTTCTATGATGCGGACCCGGGGACGAACTACGCGCAGGCGCGGTACCTGTGTTTGTGGCTGCAGGAGCACGGGCTGCTGCAGGAGTACTACCGGGAGTTCACGCAGGGGGTGCAGGAGGATCCGACGGGGCACCGGACGCTGGCGCGGATCGTGGGGGCGACGGACATGGATGCGTGGGATCGGACGTGGCAGCGGTGGGTGATGGGGCTGCGGTACGGGTGAGCTGCGATGGTCATGTCGTGAGCAGCTCGAACAGATCGGCGAGCTGCGCGAGGCGTGCTCGCCATTCGGTCTTCGGTTCCTCCGCGTTGCGACCGACGTTCTCGATCGCGGCGTGGCCCGCTGCTCCCGGCCGCTGCGCGTCGGGTTCATCGAGCGGGTCGAACACGACCGGAAAGCCCGCGGTTTGGATCGCGCCTGCTGATCCACGCAGCACGATGCACTCGCGAACTCGGAAATCTCGAGCTTGCGCGGGCGTCGTCAGGTGGTCATCCCAGACGGAGATACGCACGCTGCGGCCCGCTTGCGCGGCGTCCTCTTTCTCGTGATTGGTCGGCTCGAACTCTTTGGACGTCGGGCGCCAGCGCTCTGGCGTGAAGTCCTTGGGTGGCACGGGCAGGCGAAGCACACCGTGGTCGTCGGGAACCGGCGTCGCGCCGCCTCCCCCGGCGGTCACCCGGTACCCCCGGGTTGGCTGCCGAACGCCGCGGCGAGCAGGTCGTACGCCTCACCCGGCAAGCTGTGCGTCGGCTCGTCGGCGGTTCCGTCGACGCGACCCGAGTTTGCGTCGCGGTAGAACCAGTCGACGCGCCCGTCCGGCAGGATCGAGACCGTGAAGGAGTGGCCGGGCAGGTCGTCGAAAGCCCAGCTCATCTGCAGTTCATGGTCGACCGACAAGCCGACGGCCGGTCGCCGTTGCGAAGGCGTGCTCGAGTGCGCTCGCCTCACGATCTCGAGGAATGCCGTGTGCTGGGCGTCCGTGAGTTCGCCGCGCGCGGTGCGGTCTCGGAGACGATGCAGCAGCGCATCCCACCGGATCCTCTCGTCAGCGGCGACGACCCTCAAGCCCCTCCCGACGAGGACCAGTGTCGTGCCGCGCGTCCGCCACGTCGGCGACACGAGGCGCTCCCGAATCTGATCGAGCAGCTGGTCGAAGCGCTGATCATGTTCTTCCGTGCGGGGGTTTCCGTCGACGAGTGCCTTCGCGATGATGTCGGGGGGCAAACCGCGGTGGATCGAGAACTGCGGCAGACTGCTCGGGGCGGGATCTTGCGACAGGTTGGTGTAGCTGACGCCGGGCAGGTGACTGCGGGGTGGCGCCGAGATGGAGCTAGTCTCGGCGTTGGCAGGCAAGCTACTCATCGCGGGCCTCCTGGAATACTTCGGCGTGACAGGTGGGGGTGAAGCTGCCGTAGAACGCGAGCTCGATCCGGGTGTGCGCGGCGTCCAGCCAGCCGGGTACAGCTTCGAAATCCGGGGCGCTCAAGTCCAGCGACGCGTGCTCGTAGTCCACCAGGAAGGAGAGTTGGTCCTCGGTACCGTTGAGCGTGCGCAGGTTGAAGCGAAGCGCCGCCTCGGGCCGCTCGTACCTCGCCTCCACTTGGATCGAGAAGGCCGACAGGGGCGCCGACATCCCTTCGGGAACGGAGGGCAAGATCGTGAAGTAGTCCTCGAGGATGAAATCCGTCTTGGAGGAGACATCGACGCGGTTGATGTAGCGGACGATCACCGTGCTGAGTCGGGCTGGTCGTGCGACCTCGCGGTACTCGGCCAGCACTCTGCATGCCTCGTCACGGAGGCCAGCCCAGCCCAAATGGGGCTTGAGGGCGTTCACGACCAGCATGTCCGGTCCGAACTGGACCAAGCGAGTCTTGTCGGTCGAGAAGAACTGGGCTCGCGCCCGTGGGATGCCACCAGGTTGGGCGAGGTCCAGCGTGACGGACTCGCGCCGCTCGGGGTAGCGGGCGCCGAGCGTGGCGTACATGAGCCCGGGCACCGCGCCGTCCCAAGGCTGGGCGCTGGGACTTTCGAAGCGGAACTCGCAGAGCGCCTCGACGAGGGGCGGCTTTTCGTAGCGGAGCGGCATTCTCCTCATGGGAGTGTAGTTCAGGGCGGTCGGACCAACCAGCGCCGCACCTCGACGCGGGATCCGGTGGCCCTCTGGGACCACCAGGACCTCGAGCACGAGAAGGGGCTAACGGTCGGCGCGACTGGCGGATCGTGGATCTCGCGGTCGGACGAGTCTGCCTTCCGTCGGCGCGTTGAAGGGGGCGCTCACGGGGCAGCCGGGCTACGCTGTGCATGAGTCGCGATGGTCGTCGTCACGGGTCTCTTCCTGGTGCTGGTCGCGTGCAAGGTGCTGTGGAACCTCGGCGTGCCGTATGCCCTCGCGGCTTCGGGACGAGCCGAGGGGCGCGGCATCTCGCTGATGCCCGCGGTCGAGTGGGTCGCGCTCGGGCTGGCGGCCGCGTCTGCCGGGGTCTCGGAGGGTGCGCGGTGGATCGACGACGCGACGATCGTGGCGATCGGAGGGGGTGCGGCGATCGTGGCGTCGTACCTGCACCTCGTGATCGCGGGGATGGTCGTCGGCTGGCGGCGGGCGCGACGGCGGCCGAGCGCGTGAGCTAGGATGCCCGGTGGGGAGCGACATGAGCCGACGAGAGCGCACCGTCCTCGAGCACGCGGAAAACGACGAAGGGTGCGACGACGGTGACGACGGTGATGACGGCGTTGTCGCCTACCTGACGCTCCCCGACCACCCAGGGCCCGATTCCGCCGCGGTGACGAAGACGCTCCGTCTGCGGGACCTCGTCGGGGACTACACCGGGCCGGACCTGTACTTCGACTTCGATGCGAGCAATGTCCTCCTCGGGGTCGAGATCCTCGATTGACCGGCGCGCCATGCCGTACGCGCGAGCGGGGACACGGCGGCCGCCGACTCGCGGTAGCCTCTCGTCCAGGAGCGTTGCGATGATCCTCGAGCTCAGCGACGACGAGGCCCTCGTCCTCTTCGAATGCCTCGCGCGCCTGGACGAGGGAGCTGCCCTCCCGCTCGAGGACGAGGCCGAGCGATACGTGCTCTGGCGGCTGGAGGGGCAGCTGGAGAAGGCGCTCGTCGAGCCGTTCCGTCCCCACTACGTCGCGCTTCTCGAGGGCGCGCGACGCAGGGTCCGCGAGGCGTTCGGCGGGGACGGCTCCGCGGTGCCTCCTCCGCGACGGCCGTGACGCCGCCCCGCGTGCCGTGGTACGCCCCGAGGATGCCCATCGACGGCTGGACTGATCGCATCGCTGCACTCACCGCGGACCTCGTCGCGCTCGAGCTCGACGGGTCGGGCGACGAGGGGCTCACCGGGGCTGCGCTCGCGAAGCGGATGCGGCAGGTGATCGGCGTCAAGGCGAGCCTCGAGGAGGCGCCGATCGGCGGCTCGAAGCTCGGCGGCCTCCCGCACGCGGAGCCGGGCTTCGTCTGGCCGACGGCGAAGAACATCTGGCACGGCGGCGCCGTCGAGCCGCTCGCGCTCATCGCCCAGCTGAACCTCGCCGAGATGGCGCCCCACGATCCCCACGGCGTGCTGCCGGCGAGCGGGGTGGTGTCGTTCTTCATGCTGCCGATCGAGTACGACCCGATGGCCCACAAGGCGCGCACGCACGTGGTCGCCGGCAGCGAGCTCGTCGCGCATGCGCCCCCCGACGGCCTTGCCGACGCGGGCGGCGTGTTCGAGGAGAAGTCGCTCGAGTTCTTCCCGACGGTCGTCTTCCCCGATCCGAACGGCGGCTTCCTCTCGTTCGACGACGTCGATGAGACCCGGATCCACGGCGTGCTGGAGAAGCACGGGATGCGCCCCGCCGAGCTCGACGCGCTGCTCGACGGGCCGCGCTTCTCGACCGGCAGGCTGAAGGGCTACAGCCGGAAGAAGGACGTGATCCTGCTGCGGTTCTTCGGCGAGGCGCTCGGCCAGGAGTCGCTGTGGTTCGAGACCGAGATGATGCTCGTCGCCGGGCGCGAGGCGCTGGCGGGGGGTGGGCTCGACGACGCGCGGATCGTGATGGGCGAGAACACCTGAGCGGGGGTGGGGTCACCCGCGCAGGCCGGACGAGCCATGAGCGATGCGCTCTCGCGATCGACACCGTACGACGATGAGTACGGCAGCTGCTCGGAGACCCGGGCTGCGCTCCTCATCTACCCCGATGCCATGCTCCCGGAGGAGGTCACGCGGTGCCTGGGCATCCACCCATCGGAGAGCCAGACGATCGGGGAGGAGAAGGTCAGCCCGAGCGGCAGGAAGCGAATCGCACGGAGTACCTTCTGGAGCTTGTCGTCCGAGGGGCACGTTCGGTCGTTGGATCTGCGGCGACACCTCGACTGGCTCCTGGCGCAGCTCACGACGTGCGCGGAGAGCTTGGCCGAGCTCCAGTCCGTTCGGGGAGTGAAGATGCGGGTGAACTGCGTCTGGTACTCGAAGTCGGGTCACGGTGGACCGACGCTCTGGCCGGAGCAGACGCAGCGAATGGCGGACCTGAACCTGGAGTGCAGCTTCGATATCTACTTCTTCCCGGATGACTCCGAGTGACCTCGTGCGTTGCAGGGGAGGGTTCGCTGTGAACTTCCGGACTCAGACGGTGTACGGCCGCACGCGGCTCTGGATCGAATCGTCGCGGATTCGCGAGTGCATGACGTACTATCGAGAGAAGCGACTGCACGGCATCGTGGTGACCACGCAGGAATACTATGACCTGAACAACCTCGACTTTCTCTGGGACTACCCGGATGTCCGAGTGATTGACGTCTGTGTCACCCCGCTGTCAGGCCCGCTCGACCTCTCGGGCCTTCGGGCGCTCACGGATCTTCGCGTTCTGAGATGCTCCGTTCCTCTGCAGCTGGATGCAGCGGTACACCCCCGTCTCGAGGACTTCTCTGGTGAATGGCTGCCGCAGATCGACTTCGCGGCGTTCTCGCAACTTCGAAGGCTCTCGCTTTGGTCGTTTCGGCCACGGTCGCGGGATATGTCCGGGCTGCGTGTCTCGGATAGCTTGCAGGAATTGCATCTCGTGAGGCCGGGGATCGACTCCCTCGCTGGACTCGAGCGAATCGCCGGGCTGAGATCGCTAGAGTTGTACTATCTCCGGAAAAAGGTCTCCGACTATGCTCGCATCGGTGCGCTCGCGCAGCTCGAGACCCTCGATCTCGAGAGCTGCAGAGGAATCGTCGACTACGGCTTTCTCTGCGGACTGTCTCGGCTGAAGAAGCTCATGCTGACAAGGTGTTCTGACCTCCCGAATGTCCGATTCGTGGAGTCATTGCCTCGTCTCGTCCATTTCTCCTTCGTCGACACCACCGTCTCTGACGGGGACCTCCGGCCGCTCCTGAATATCCCGTACGTCGGGTTCACCTCGAGACGATCGTACTCGCACACGTTCGCGCAGTTCGAGCGCAGGGCGAAGTTGCCGCACTGAACGCGC
>LNFB01000121.1 GCA_001464385.1 Deltaproteobacteria bacterium Ga0077550
CTCCCCCGCCCCCACGCACGTCCCACTCCCGCACTCCCCGTCGAACCGGCACTCCTCCCCGTCGCCGATTCCCCCCGCACAATACGGCTCGTCGCACTGCGTCGGATACTCCTGCAGCCGCTCGTAGTGCGACGGCGCCGCCTCGATCCCCTCGAGATCCGCCGGCTCCACCACCACCGCACCACCTCTCTCCCCCACCGCGCGCTCCCACATCCGCACGAACGCGTCCGCCGAGCTCCGCAGCGGCGCCGTGTCCGTGCCCAACGCGTCGAGGTCATCCAGGAGATCCGGCAGCAACCCGATGTGCCCGAGCCCCTGCTCGTCGAAGCCACGCCCGAGCTTCTCCGGCCCCGACGCGAGCTCGGCCGCCGCCTGGCACTGCGCCTCGATCGGGAACGACGCCGAGCAGGCGTCCGGCCCGAAGCGCGGCCGCGTCTGCTGGATGAACCCGTTGAGATCCGATCCCAG
>LNFB01000122.1 GCA_001464385.1 Deltaproteobacteria bacterium Ga0077550
GAGCTCCAGGACATGCGCGACATCCTCGGTCGTCGCGCCGTGTTCATCTGGGACAACGTCGCCCCGCGCGTCGGCATCAACTACGACTGGACGGACGAAGGTCGCAGCCGCCTGTTCGCCAGCTACGGATGGTTCTACCAGCCGCTGCCGCTGCAGCTGAACGCCCGCGTGTTCGGCGGCCTCGTCAACGTCCAGCGCACGTATCGCAACTCGGACTGCGTCGGCCAGGCGGTCACCATCGACGGCGTGTCGCACGACCGCTACGCGGACGGCCAGCCCACCGAGTACTGCACCGACTTCAACGCCGGCACCGGTCAGCTGACCGAGGGCGCGGTCGTCCCGCGGCTGAAGGGTCAGTACAACCAGCAGTTCCAGATGGGCTACGAGCAGGAGGTCATCGAGGATCTCACCCTCGGCGTCCGCTGGCTGCACACCGACCTCGGCCGCGCGGTCGAGGACATCTCGACCAACGGTGGCCTGAACTTCATCATCGCCAACCCCGGCGTGGGCGTCTCGGGTGACGACATCACCAAGCAGACCAACCGCTGCAACGACCTCCAGAGCGAGCTCGACGCGACGGCGATGGAGGACGACAACCGCAGCCAGATCGCCCGCGATCTGCAGCGCTGCGAGTTCCTCGCCGATGCCTTCCAGAAGGTCGGCACGCTGTTCAACCGGCCGCGCCGCAACTACGACGCCTTCACCTTCGAGGTGAAGAAGCGCTTCGCGAAGAACTGGCTGCTCCTGGGCAGCTACACCTACAGCCGCCTGGTCGGTAACTACGATGGCTTCGTCGACCCGATCACGGGCGCCATCAACATCGGCGCGAGCACCCAGTACGACATCCCCGAGCTGGTCCGGAACAGCTTCGGCCCGCTGTCCTTCAACATCCCGCACCGGGTCAAGCTCGACGGCTTCTACTCGTTCGACCTCCAGGAGGCCGGCCGCCTCACGCTGGGCACCAGCTTCCGCTACCAGTCGGGCTATCCGATCTCGCTGCGCGCCGGCAACAACCGCTACCCTGGCCTGTACCCGGTCTACATCGTGCCGCGCGGCGCGGGCGGCCGCGTCGAGCCCAACTACAACTGGAACCTGAGCCTCAGCTACGCGTACCCGCTGCCGGGCGACCTCGAGATCGAGTTCGCGATCCGCTGGCTGAACGTCACCAACGCCAAGGCCGCGCTGCGCGTCGACGAGGTCTACTCGTTCGACGACACCCGCCCGGTCGCCGGCGGTGATCTCTCCGACGTGAAGCACACGAAGATCCAGAGCGCGGGCAACCCGACCGAGTTCTTCCAGCGCGTCGTCCTCTCGCCGCAGGGCAACTACGGCGTCGAGGCGGCGTTCCAGAACCCGACCGCGGCGCAGTTCGAGCTGCAGCTCCGCTTCTAGGACGACCCGAGCCAATGCGGGGCGATGCCCCGCCGCAACGACGACGCCTCCGCGACCCGGGGGCGTTCGTCGTTTCGGGCCCGGCGAGCGGACCCATACCAGGGATGCTTGTCCGTAAGCCGGATCGATGGGCCGGGTTTGCCCGGGCGTGACCCGCCTCGCTTGGTTCCTCGCCCTCGCTCCGCCCGTCGTCCTCGCCGCGAGCACGGTCCACGCCGCCGACGACGGTGCGATCTCCGGCGTCGTGGTCAACGCGAAGGGCAAGGAGCCGGTGCGCTCCGCGATCGTCATCGTCGAGTGCACGTGCCTGCAGGAGCGCATCGAGACGACGACCAACGAGTCCGGCCTCTACGTGGTGAAGGACCTGCCGTCGGGCCCCTACACGGTGCACGTGCTGAAGGGCAAGGCGCAGGTCGAGAAGAAGTTCGACCTGCCGCGCGCGGTGAAGTACCGGGCGAACTTCACGATCGACCCCGACGACGATCGCGTCATCACGGTGGTCGTTCGCAAGCCTGCCGTCGACTCGCGGACGCCCGCGACGGGCCGCGTGATGGACACCGAGCAGTGGGCGAAGGTGCCGACCGACTCGAACCGGGACTTCACGGCGGTGGCAGAGAGCGCCCCGACGGCCGCGCGCGTCGCCGGTGGCCTGACGCTCGGCGGCGGGACGCCGACCGACATCAAGTACACGCTCGGCGACGCGAGCCTCAACAGCCCGCGGTTCTCCACCGTGACCGCCGGCATCCTCCAGGACTTCCTGTCCGAGGTCGAGGTGCTCGAGGCCGGCTACGACGCGGAGTACGGCGACGCGTCGACGGGGCAGGTCCGCACGCGGAGGCAGTCGGGCGGCAACAAGCTCCGCGGCACGGCCCGCTTCACGTACACGCCGCGGCTCGCCAAGCCCCGCACGATCATCGCGACCGACAACGCGGTGCGGGCGATCGAGATCCCCGACTACCAGATGCAGGGGGCGATCCAGGTGTCGGGCCCGATCATCCCCGATCGGCTGTTCTGGTCCGGCGGCATCGCGATGACCGGCGGCCGCGGCTCGCTGATCCAGAGCTTCCACCACCGCGTCGACAAGGACAACTCGGGCGGCTTCGAGCAGTGCCCCTACGAGAACGGCGCCTACGACTGCGTCGAGGGCGGCGACTACATCGCCACCGAGAAGTTCGCCGAGCAGAAGTTCAAGACCGGGGTCGCAGCGCCGCAGTTCTTCGGCGGGATCGACTGGGCGATCAACCCCAAGCACCGGATCGAGTTCACCGTGGTGGGGACGCCGTCGTTCCAGCGGCGCGCGTTCCGGCGGGCGCCGAACGCCAACTACGACCCGGCGGCGTTCGGGAACACGCTGTCGTCCGATCCGCTCGGCGGTGGATCGCTGGTCGCCAACGGGATCGTCAACGGCACCTTCGGCTGGGACCGCGGCAACTCGACGATCGCGTCGGTCGACTACAAAGGGCGGGTGGCGGGTGATCGCCTCGAGATCGACGCGACGTTCGGCTACGGCGAGTTCGTCGGCGTCACGGCGTGGAAGGTCGACGATCCGAACCTCCGCCGCCAGCCGATCATGCAGCAGACCGACGCCCAGGGCGCCGACCTGTTCAAGCTGCTCGACGACGAGGGCAAGAGCGAGGGCGTCGTGGCCGGGGTCGGCCCTGCGTGCAACGACTCGGGCCTGCCGGGGCAGAGCTGCCCCGTGCGGCAGTGGCTGTCGGGCGGCATCGGGCCGTACGGCTCGGGCCGGCAGCGCCGCGCCGAGGGGTTACTCTCGCTGACCCACTTCTTCAACGCCGCGGGCGCGCACCAGCTCAAGTACGGCGCGCGGGTGGAGCACGTCGAGGACCGCGTGGTCGAGCAGTACTCGGGCAGCAACGCCGCCGACTTCTATGATCGGTGCGGCGAGGGGCAGGAGGGCGGCGGCGAGTGGTGCTACGACCGCGCCAGCGACCAGTACTCCATCGACACCAGCACGCGCGTGGACAACCACCGGCTGATCCGCGTCGACACAGACAACCCCAACTCGCGGACGTCGATCGGCTACGGCCGCATCCGCGAGGAGCAGGGCGAGCTGCGGGCGATCGCGTCGGAGATCGGCGGTGGCGCGCGCGTGGCCGCGTACCGGGCCAAGGTCTCGACCCAGAACTACGCGATCTACCTGCAGGACCGCTGGGCGCTGCGCTCGAACGTGTTCCTCAGCGCCGGGATGCGCTGGGAGCTCCAGGACATGCGCGACGTCCTCGGGCGCCGCGCCGTGTTCGTCTGGGACAACATCGCGCCGCGGGTCGGGCTCAGCTACGACTGGACCGACGAGGGCAAGAGCCGTCTGTACGCCAGCTACGGGTGGTTCTACCAGCCGCTGCCGCTGCAGCTGAACTCGCGGGTGTTCGGCGGCCTGGTCCAGGTCGGACGCACGTACCGGAACTCGGACTGCCAGGGGCAGACGACGACGACCTCCGATGGAGATGCGCACCCGCGGGTCGAGAAGGGACTGCCGACGGAGTACTGCACCGACGCGCGCTCGTATACGACCGGGCTCACCGAGGGCGCCGTCGTGCCGCGGCTGCGGGGCCAGTACAACCAGCAGTTCCAGATGGGCTACGAGCAGGAGATCATCGAGGACCTCACGCTCGGGGTCCGCTGGCTGCACAACGATCTCGGGCGCGCGGTCGAGGACATCTCGACCGATGGCGGCAACAATTTCATCATCGCCAACCCCGGCGTCGCCGTGGCGGCGGGCGACATCACCGCCCAGCAGAACCGCTGCAACGATCTCGAGAACCAGCTCGACGCCAGCGCGATGGAGGACCCGAATCGCCCGGACCTCGCGCGGCAGCTGCATCGCTGTGAGTTCCTCGTGGACGCGTACAGCAAGGTGGGCACCGAGTTCGCGCGGCCGCGGCGGACGTACGACGCGTTCACCTTCGAGGTGCGCAAGCGGTTCGCCCGCAATTGGATGTTCTCGGGCAGCTACACGTACAGCCGGCTGGTCGGCAACACCGACGGCTTCGTCGATCCGATCACCGGATCGGTCAACCTCGGCGCCAGCTCGCAGTACGACCTGCCGGAGCTGGTGCGCAACAGCTTCGGGCCGCTGTCGACGAACACGCCGCACCGCGTGCGGTTCGACGGCTTCTACACCTTCGACTTGAAGGAGGCGGGGCGCATGACGTTGGGCTCGAGCTTCCGCTACCAGTCGGGCTACCCGATCTCACTGCGCGGCAGCAACAACCGCTACGGCGTCGGTTCGGTCTACGTGGTGCCGCGGGGCGCCGGTGGCCGCGTCGAGGGCAACTACAACTGGAACCTCAGCCTGGCGTACGGCTATCCGCTCAAGGACGACCTCGAGCTCGAGGTCGCGGTGCGGTGGTTCAACGTCACCAACGCCAAGTCGGCCCTGCGTGTCGACGAGATCTACTCGTTCGACACGACGCGCGCGGTGGCGGGCGCGGATCTGTCGGACGTGAAGCACACCAAGGTGCAGAGCGCCGGGCGGCCCGGCGAGTTCTTCCAGCGCGATGTGATCGCGCCGCAGGGCAACTACGGCGTCCGCACCGCGTTCCAGAACCCGACGGCGGCCCAGATCGACGTGGTGCTGCGGTTCTAGCCGCCGTGCGACTCGACGTACGCCTTGGCCTTGGCGTCGTCGGGGTTGTTCTCGAGGATCTTGCGGTAGTGGCCGAGGGCGGCCGAGTCGTTGCCGCGGGCGATCTCCAGCTCCGCGGCCAGGAGGAGCGCACGTCGATCCGACGGGGACTTCCGCAGCGCGCGGTCACACAGCGCCCGCGCCGAGGCGTCGCGCCCGAGCGCGTGGTGGGCCTCGGCCATGCACACGGTCACGGCGACGGCGTTGGGGTTGAGGTCGAACGCCTCCTTGAGCAGGTCGAAGCCCGCCTCGGCGTCGCCCGAGCGGACGAGCTTGCAGCCCTGCGCGAGCAGGGTGTCGTAGCTCTTCTTCTTGGGCTCGCCCGCTGGCTTGGGCGGGGTGGGCTTCGGCGTCGCGACGGGCGTGGGGGTGGGCTCGACGGGCTTGGGCGTCGCGACGGGCGTGGGCTCGACGGGCGTGGGCTCGACGGGTGTGGGCTCGACGGGCGTGGGCGCGGGCTCGACGGGAATGGGCGTGGGCGTGACGGTGGGCTCTGCTCCGTCGGCGACCGCGACCACGGCGGGGGTCGACAGCGCCCGCTGCATCGCGCGCGCGAGTGGCTGCCGCGGCACGTCGGAGAGGACGTCGTCGATCTGCGCGGCCGCGGCGTCGTCGGCCCCCGACTGCGCGAGGGCCTGCGCGGTCAACAGCCGCACCAGGGCGGTCTGGCGCTCGGTGGCGCGGAGCTGGGCCACGATGCCCTCGGCCAGCGCGCTCGAGGCCTCGTCGCCGCGCCACAGTGGCGCCGAGATCGCGGCGGCGCGCAGCTCCGGATCGCGGAACGACGGCAGGAGCACCACCGGGAACGACTCGGTGATGTCGGTCCCCGACGCGAGCTCGAGCCGGGCGAGCGCCGCGTCGACGCGGCCGTGGTCGGCGGCGTGGGTGCCGATCGCCGTCGCGATCGTCCGCGCCCGGGTGATCGAGCGCGCGGCGAGGTTCTGCGCCGCCTCGCGTTCCGCGGTGTCGACCTCGGCGCGGATCGACGCCTCGAGGGCGAGCGCGGCGTGTAGATCCAGCAGCTCGACCTTCGCGGCGGTGGCCTTGGTCGCGAGCGTCGTCGAGGCCTCGAAGCGCTCGAGCTCGTCGACGAGGCGCGTCATCTGCTCGTCGTCGAGCATGTCGCGGGCGGTGGCGGCCCGGGCCGCGAGCTCGGCGATGCCGGGACCCGCGTCGGCGCGCGTGGTCGGGGCGGTGACCTCGGCGCGGGGCCGAGCCGTGTTGGCCGTGTACGCGATCACGGCGGCCGCGCTCAGCAGCCCGGCGAGGGCGACCGTGGTGCGCCCGCTGTGCGGATCGATTCGTCCTGGGGGCATCGGAACCTCGCGGTCGGGACCGCTCTCGGACCAGTGTGGACCAGGCACGCGGGCGGGGGCAACGGCGAGTCGGTGGGGCCGGGGCACGGCAGAGCCCCGGCCGAGGGCACGATGGGCGCGCGGCCCCTGGTCTCGCTAGCTCGCGTAGAGGTCGAGCGTGCGCAGCAGCCAGCGGGCCTCGTCGCTGCGCAGGGTGGCGGCGGCGTCGACGTCGGCGCCCCTGCGGGTGCCGACGGCCTCGGCGAGGGCACGCAGCGCGCCGCGGAGCTCCTGGCTCTTGCGGGTCGCCACCAGCCACCAGTGCCGCTGCAGCTCGACCCGGAGCCTCGCGACCTGCTCGGGCGACGAGAGCCAGTGGGCAATCTCGTCGAGGGCGGCGATGCGCGTCGCCAGGGGGACGACGGCGCGGCGCCGGGCCAGGGCCTCGGCCTGCCGCTCGGCCCCCCGGCCGGTCGTCCGGTGATCGGGGTTGGCGAGGGTCGCGAGCGCGTCGATGCGATCGACGAGGTCGCCGTCGTCGCCGGCGAGGAGGCCGGCGAGCCCGGTGAAGCGGCCGACGTGCGCGTGCATCTCGCGGAAGCGCCGCTCGTCCGCGGGCATCGACACGTCGTCCGGCACGACGTTGGTCCACGCGTCGGTGCGCTGGGCGACCGACGCCCGCAGCAGCGCGCGCATGGCCGAGTGCCCGCCGAGCTGCCCGGTCTCGTCCTCGTGCTCGGGATCCTCGTCGCGGCCGGGCGCTGGCGGGACCAACGTCGCTTCGAGGGGGCCGCGCGGCGCGAGGAAGGCCGCGAGCTGGAGGAGGCGGCGAGCGAGCACCGGGTCGCCGTGGGCGTCGTGCATCCGCGACAGCGCGAGCGCGAGCCCGGCCTGCAGCGGCCGATCGCTGGCCCAGCGCCGCAGCGCGTCGAACAGCGCGAGGGGCCCGCCCGCGAGCCGGGCCGCGGCGGCGAGGACCGCGTCGATGTGCTCGGCGGGACCCGTGGTCGCGATCTCGGTCGCAGCCTGGCGGACGGCGGGCAACACCGTCTGGAGGATCGTCGCGGCGTCGCGCTGACCCATCGACGTCGCCAGCTCGAGCGTGCCGCGGCGCCGCGCCTCGTGGATCGCCGCGAGGAGCAGGGACGGCTCGTCGCGGCGGCCGCGGGTCCACAGCCACCGGCCCAGGGCCTCGATCTCGTCGCTGCGCCCGGCCGCGAACGCCAGCGGGAGGGCGAGCGCCCGCGCCGGGACGTCGTCGTCATCGGCCTCGCGCGCGGCGGCGAGGAGCTCGGCGGCGCGGTCGGCCGCCTGTTGTCGGCCCGCGGTGTCGCGCGCGTTGGCGCCACGGTCGAGCACGATCCGCGCGGCGCGGACGAGGTGCCGGGCGCGCTCGCGGGGCGAGGCGCAGACCATCGCGTAGCGGCGCAGCGCGACCGCGAGGTCGTCGGGGAGCTCGTGGAGCTCGAGCAGCTCGACGTGGAGGCGCAGCAAGGTGCGGTGCTGTGGCCCGACCCGCAGGCCGAGGCGACACGTGGCGAGCGCCCGCGTCGGATTGCCCAGCTCGAGCTCGAGGCGCGCGAGCTCGGCGGCGACGTCGGCGAACTCGCCGTCGTCCTGGCGCGACAGCTCCGCGAGCCGAGCGCGGAGCACCCCGACGCGCTGCTCCGGCGTGCCGTGCTGGGCCAGGATCTGATCGAGCTCTGCGAGGGCGCGCCGGCGGATCGCGCCGTCGTCGATCGCGGTGAGCTGCGCGAGGTCGTCGAGCGCCTCGGCGTCGCGGCCGAGCAGACGCGCGAGCGAGGCCCGCTGCAGCCGGAGATCCGGGCCGATGCGATCCTCGCCGCGGGCGCGCAGCCGGTCGTAGATCTCCGTCGCCGTGTCCTCGCCACACGCGAACGCGACGTCGGCGATCAGGCGCGCGGCCTTGGCCTCGTCGTGGGGCAGGGCGAGGGCGTGGAGCAGCGCTCGCGCGGCCCGCTCGCCGTCCCCGAGGCGCTGCCACGTCGTCGCGGCGACGGCGAGCCAGCCCTGCGCGGCGGACCCCGGCGGGAGCGCGGCGGCCTCGTGCTCGAGGCGCGTGCACTCGACCGCGGGATCGTCGGCCTCGACGTCGACGCGGCCGTCCCCCTCGCGCAGGCGCGCCACGAGTCGATCGAGGCGGGCGCGGGCCTCGGGCCCGAGCGCGTGGGTCGAGCCGGTGCCCGCCTGGGCGATCCGCGTGGCGACGAGGCCTCGAGGGCGCAGGCGCAGGGCGAGCGTGACGATCCGCGCGTGCACGTCGTCGTCGTCGATCTCGCACAGCGCGGCCTCGAGGCGGCGCGTGGCCGCATCATCGTCGTGCCCCGAGCTCGAGCAGAGCTCGCCGATCTCGAGCTCCACCCGCGCGCGTGCCGGCCCAGGGCCCAAGGTGCGAAGGACGGCCTCCAGCCCCGCGACGACGAGCGACCACTCCCCGCGCAGCCTCGCGATCTCGAGCAGGAGCTGCCGCGCCCCCGGGTGGGTCGGGTCGGCGCGCAGCGCCTCGAGGACGTCGGCGATCGCGAGCTCGGCGGCGTCGCCCCGCGGGTCTTCGCGGTACGCCGCCTGCAGCGATGCGGCGTGGCGATGGAGGACCTCGGCGCGCATCGCCGCCGACATCGGCAGCGTCCGGAGGTGATCGAGCACGACGCCGAGCGCGGTGAGATCGCCCGCGCGCTCGTGCACCCGCGCCAACTCGAGGAGCGCGGGGACGTGGTCGGGTGCCGCCTCGAGGGCGAGCTCGAGCAGCGCGCGCGCGCTGCCCTCGCTCCCGGCCCGGAGCAGCGCCCGGGCGGCGGTAGCGGCCAGCTCGGCGCGGACGGAGGGCGGGAGATCGCCGTGGCGGACGGCGACGCAGACGTGCGGCCACGCGGCCTCGACGTCGCCGCGGCGCAGCTCGAGGCGGGCCAGTCCCTCGTTCGCGGCGGCGTCCGTCTCGTCGCGGGCGATCGCCTCGCGATAGCAGGCCGCCGCGGCGTCGGTGTGCTCGGGGTGATGCGAGAGCACGCTCGCGAGCAACGTCCACAGCGGGCGCTGGGCGCCCTCGGGCACGGCGTCGATCCGCGCGAGCAGCCGGGCGCGCGCCGCTTCGAGCGGCACGACGCCGACCAGCAGCACCCGCAGACGCGCAGCGGCGGACTTGGGATCGACGAGGTACGCGTCGAGGTAGCGATCGACGGCGTCGAGCGGGCGCGCCAGCGGTCCGTCGAGCAGCTCGGCGGCCCGCAGCCGCGCCGCCGCGAAGCGGATCGGGTCGTGCACCAGCACGCGGGCGCGCGCGTCGAGCAGCCGCACGAGGTCCTCGTAGCGGGCGGCGCGACGCCAGGCGTGGGCGAGGCACGCCAAGCCCTCGTCGGGAAGGGCGCCTGCGCGATCGAGGGCCTCGTAGCTGAGCGCCGCGGCCTCGTCGTCGGCGAAGACCTCCCGCTGTAGCCGGGCGAGTCGCAGCAGCAGGGCGACGCGCGGTGGCGTCGCGATCACCGTGCCTGCGAGCTCGTCGGCCAGGCGCGCGCCGAGCTCGTGCCCGAGGTCGACCCACCGTCCCTGTCGCTCGAGGAGCGCCGCGAGCTCGTCGCCGAGGACGTCGTGGTCGGGATCGTCGTCGTCGAGCGTGGCGATCGCGAGTCGCAGCGCCTGCTCGGCCCTGCTGAAATCGGCGAGGTGATCGCGGTACGCCGCGGCCATGCGCAGCAACGTCGCGCGTCGGGCCTCGCCGCGCTGGCGGGCGAACACCCGCGCGAGGAGCTGCACGGCGTCCTGCCAGCGCCCGCGCTCGGCGTGCGCGTCGGCGAGGCGCGCGGCGATGTCGAGCCGATCGGGGGCCTCGGCGAACGCCGCGGCGAGATCCGCGGCGGCCTCGTCGGGCGCACCGAGGACCTCCGCGAGCAGTCGGGCGCGCTCCTCGAGCGCCTCCACCCGCGCGGGCCCCGAGTAGCGCTGGGCGATGGCGGCGAGCAGGCGCGCGCGCAGCTGCGGGTCGTGGGTCGCCGCGAGGATCTCGTCGCGTGCCCGCGCGACGGCGTCGTGCTCGGGCGCGCGGGCGATCGCTGCGTCGAGCAGCTCGGTCGCGGCGTCGAGGTCCCCGTGCGCCAGCGCGGCATGGATGCCGCGCGAGGCCGTGGCCACGTACGCGTCGGGCCCCATGGGCAGCGCGTCGAGCATGCGCCGACACCACGAGACCGCCTCGTCCAGCGCGCCGCGATCGAACGCATCGTCGATCGTCGCGAGCCACTCGGCGACGTCGTGCGGCTCGCGGGCCCCCGGGTCGGGCGCCGGTCGCACGCGCAGCACCGCCTCGGCCAGCTCGGGGTCGTCGTGCTGCGCGGCCGCGGCGGTCAGCGCGTCGAGCCGCGCGTCGTTCGGCTCGGAGAGCGCGTCGGCACTCGGCGGCGGCGCGTCGCGGAGCAGCTCGATCGCGGCCCCGCGCCATCGCGGGTCGCCGGGGCTCGCGGCGCGATCGAGGGCTTGCCACGCGCAGCCCGGATCGCCGTTGTGCCGCGCCGCATCGGCGAGGTCGCACCACGCCCCGACGCGGGCCCGCGGCGGGAGCTCGGAGAACGCCGCGTCGGCGGCCCGCAGCGCGGCGTCGGGCTCGTCGAGCAGCAGCGAGGGCCACTGCCGCCGGACCTCGTCGGCGAGGGCGTCGGTCGGCTCGATCGCGACCGCCTCGCGGGCGGCCGCGAACTGGCCCTTGGCCGCGAGCCCGCCGGCGATCGCCATCAAGCACCGCGTGCGTCGGCGCGGCGACTCGGCGAGCTGCGCCCACAGCCGGAGCGCGCGCAGCAGCTCGTCGTGATCCTCGGGATCGGCGAGCGCCGGAATCAGGGCGCGTCGGGCCGCGGCGTCGGTCGGCTGCAGCCGCAGTCGCGCGCGGGCGAAGCTCGCCCGACGCACGCGATCGGTCGCGGCGATCTCGACGCCCCAGCGCAGCGCGGCGATGTGTGCGGAGGGCTGCGCGAGCGTGGCCGACGCGAGGGTCGCGAGCTCGTCGCACGCGCGCGCCCGATCCCCCTGCGCGAGCGCGGCGCGGACGCGATCGGCGAGCGCGGGAACGATGTCCTCGACCGCTGCGCCCGCCGATGATCCCCATGGGGCCGCGCCGGCCCGCCAGCTCGCGCGGGCGCGGCGCTCGTCGAACGCGAGCTCGACCAGGGCGAGCTGCTCGAGCGCGGGGATCTTCCAGCCCGCACGCACGAATGGGACGCGCAACGCCTCGAGGGCCGGATCGATGCCGATGGCGAGCGCGTCGGTCCGCCGCCGCGGATCGATCGCCTGCGCCATGTGCTGCCACAGCGCGTCGACGTCGGCGCCGTTGCGGCCGAAGAACCACCGATGGACAGGCCACAGCGTGACCCGTCGTCCGTCGCCGCGCAGGCCGATCGCGCAGCCGAACCACGCCACGGTGCCCGAGCGTCCGCGTCCGGACAGGGTGATCCACGGCGACGGAGCGCCGTCGACGTGGGCCCGCAGCGAGGGCTCGAAGCCCACCGACTCGACGCGGAGGCCCCCGAGCTCACGACCGCACAGGCGCGCGGTCAGCCAGGCCTGCAGCGAGTGGCGCTCGATCTCGAGGGTCATCCGCTGCACTGCGCAGCGGCGGTGTCGGAAGCCGCGCGCCGACACGGGGCCCTCGAGGGGGAAGCTGACGCCGGGGACCGACGCTTCGTAGTCGACGAGGTGGACGCCCGGCGCGAGCGTGCGTCGGTCGACGGCGAGCAGCGCACGGTGCTCGCGCAGCAACAACGAGAACCCGAGCAGGTTTCCGAGCGAGGGGCCGCCGGCCTCGAGCTCGGTCATCGCTCACTCGCCGCCAGGTCCGCCGCCGAAGCCCATCCGCAGCTTGCCGCCGCGATCGCCGACGCGGTCGCAGATCTCGTAGGGCCGGATGATCTCCTTCGCCTCGGCGTCGAGCTTGGTCTCGTAGGTCATCAGCCGCGCGACGCGGCCCTCGTTCGCGCTGATCTCCCCCTTGGCCTTGGCCTCGATGCAGCGGCGCTTGGTCCAGGCGGCGGTGATCAGCTCGGCCTTGCGGGCGATCGCCGCCCGGTACAGCTCGCCGCGTGCCTCGGCGAAGCCCGCGTCGTTGGCCTCGGTCTTCTCGACCACGCCGACGAGCACGAGGTCGTCGCCCACCGTGAACACCTGATCGAGCAGGCTCTGATCCGGCGTCGCGGCCCACGCCGCGGCGAGGATCTCCGGAGCCTGGCCGAGGCCGGGGGCGGGCGTGCCCTTGGCGAACGAGCCGGTCTCGTCGAGCCGGACCTTGCGCCGCGCATCGGTGCCCGCCTGCTCGATCCCCGCGTCGCCCCCGAGCGCGCTGCCGCCAGCGAACACGTCGGTCAGCGCTGCGCCGGCGGCGATCGCCGCGAGGTCTTCTTCGGCGGCGGCCCGCGCGAGCTCGCGGCCCTTGCTCCGGCGCACGCCCTCCTCGGCGAGCTCCGGCAGCGCGCCGGCCTCGTCGATGTCGCCCTCTCGACGCTCGCGCACGAGCACGAGGTACAGCGCCTTGCTGCCGTCGATCACGTCCGACACCTTGCCGACCTCGAGCGTCGCGAGCTGCGTGTCGACGGCCGCATCGACCCCCGAGCCGGAGCTCTGCGCGACCCAGCCGAGCTCGCCGCCGCGGACCGAGCTCTCGTGCTGCGAGATCTCGCGCGCGACCTTGCGGAAGTCCTCGCCGCCCTCGATGCGCTTGCGCGCGCCTTGGATCGTCGTCTGGGCGGCCTTGTCCCGCTCCGCGGCTGCGGCGGCGTCGCCGTCCTCGGCCGGCTCCGGCTTGCGGACCTCGAGGAGGAACACGCGGGCCTGCTTGGGGAGCTTCGCGAAGCGGCTGCCCTGGCTGGTGAACTGCTTGCGCAGGTCCTCGAGGTTCGCGGCGCGGAACGCCTCGATCTCGGCCGGCGTGGGATCGACCAGATCACCGAACGGCAGCGCCTCGTACCGCGCGTACCGCAGCGAGAGGCGGTTCGCGTCGTCGTCGTACGCCGCCCGCAGCTCGCCCTCGCTCACCACCACGCTGGCGGCGATGAGGTCGCGGACCGTGCGGGCGAGGAGCTCGCGACGCTGCAGGTCGAGGTAGTTGGGCTCGGAGATCTGCAGGCCCGCGAGGAACGACTTCTTGAAGATGTCGTAGTTGAAGGCCAGGTTGCCGAGCCAGTCGAGCGTCTCGCCGAGCACGATGAACTGACCGGCGAGCACCAGCTCCTCGGCGTCCGCATCCGTGGCCTGCAGGCCGAGGTCCCGTCCTGCGTCATAGAGGACCTCGCGCTCGACCGCGGCGTCGAGGATCTCTTCCTTCAAGCCGAGCATCTGCTGGAAGCGCGCATCCTTGGGGATCTGCACGACGCGCTCGATGAGGTTCGCCTGGAAGCGGAACTCCTCGTCGCCGAGGCTCTCGCCGTGGACCTTCACGTAGGAGCCGGTACCGAGCGACAGGTTGTCGCTCGCAGGCCCGAACGACAGGCCGAAGACGAGCGCGAGCACGCCGAGGATGATCCAGGCGAACACGCTCGATGCGGTGCGACGAAAGAAATTGAGCATCGTGGTGGGGCCCGAAGGTACCCCGATGAGGCCGCCGTGCAAGACCGGTCGGACGCGCGCCCCTCGCCGCGCTCGATCGCCTCGGTGTCCGCGCACTCCGGGCCCAAGTCACAGGAATTGCGGGGGAAAGTCCCTGCGACACGCGGACTCACTGGGCCGACGTGCAGGGGCACACGCCGGGCGAGGGCGCGATCACACGTCCCGCGACGGGGAAATCCCGGTCATCGGCCCGCACCGGCTTGCCCCGCGACGCGCCTGTCGTGTATTGCAGTCCGACCGTCCGGCTGCTGCCGCCACATCGGCGTCACCTCCTCACGGTCGCGAATCCGCCGGTTCCACCCGATGCTGTTCGACTGGGTATACGGCCTGTTCTCGAACGACCTGGCCATCGATCTCGGTACGGCCACGACGCTCACCTATGTGAAGGGCAAGGGCATCGTCGCCCACGAGCCCTCCGTCGTCGCCGTGCAGAAGAACGCGAGCAGCAAGCGCGTGCTCGCCGTCGGCAAGGAGGCCAAGGAGATGCTCGGGCGCACGCCCGGCAACATCGTGGCCATCCGACCGATGAAGGACGGCGTCATCGCCGACTTCGAGGTCACCGAGGCGATGATGCGCTACTTCATCACGCGGGCGCACAACCGCCAGACCTTGGTGAAGCCGCGGATCATCATCTGCGTGCCCTCGGGGATCACCGAGGTCGAGAAGCGCGCGGTCCGTGACTCGGCCCTGGCTGCCGGAGCGCGCGAGGTGTTCCTCATCGAGGAGCCCATGGCCGCGGCGATCGGCGCCGGTCTGCCCATCACCGAGCCCGGCGGCAACATGGTCGTCGACATCGGCGGCGGCACGGCCGAGGTCGCCGTCATCTCGATGGCCGGCATCGTCGCGTGCAAGAGCTGCCG
>LNFB01000123.1 GCA_001464385.1 Deltaproteobacteria bacterium Ga0077550
TTGCCTTCGTCGCGGGTGAACGCTCCGCGTTCATCCGCAACTCAGAACCACGTCGACGCGCCGAGCACCACGCCGAACCCGAGCACGTCGGCGCGCTTGGTCCACGACGATGCGCCGGCGATCCCGTCGCTGCCGGTGCGCAGCAGTGGCGCCACGTAGTCGAGCTGCAGCCCGGCGTCCAGGGATAGCCAGTTTCGCGCGAAGAGGTGGACGCCCGCGCCCGCGCCGACGACGGGGTAGAGCATGCGTGCCGAGGTGCGGCCCATGATCGGATCGTGGCGCACCGTGCGGAGCCCACCGACGCCCGCGCGCGCCAGCACGTACGGACGCACGGAGGCACCGGCGCGGAAGATCCACTCGGCGTAGGGCACGATGCGGCCGCCGAACGCGACGATGCGCGTGGAGTCGCCGATGCCGTAGGCGTCGAGCGTGAGCGAGCCCTTCGCGCCCACGAGCAGGTGGTCGCCCTCGAGCAGGTAGCCGAGCCCGAGGCCGAACACCGGGCGCGTCGCCAGGGCCGAGCCATCGTCGAGCAGCGAGGGGCGACCGAGGCCGCCGCCGAACGACACCGAGTCGCGGCCCTCGGTCCGCGCGGGGGTCGTGCGCCGGACCCACGCGCCGCCGAGCAGCTCGGAGTCGACGTGCACACGCAGCCGACGGTGGTGCGTTCGACGGACGCGCTGCGGCCGTGCCGTCGCGCCTTCGGTGCCGGCGGTGGTCTCGGTGCCAGCGGTGGCCTCCGGGGCGGCGGCGCGTACGGGGCTCGAGGCCGACGCCACGGCGAGGGTGATGGCGACGGACAGGCCCAGCGTCCTCGTGTTCGACGGGATCACGGTTCGGCCTTCAGTCACGCGCCGCCGCGCAGGCGCACTCGCACGCCAGCGTCTGCGCCTCGTTCATCGGCGCGGCGCCGCAGGGCACGAAGCCCTCGGCGACGTCGCACGAGGTCGACGAGCGGCCGAGGAGCACGCCGCCGTCGGGCCCCCACAGCGCCCAGACGTGCGTGCCGTCCTCGCACACCGTGGCCGACGCGTCGCAGGCCTGCGCTTGCTCGGGCGCGTAGCACAGGCCCATCGGCTCGCCCGGCTCGCACGTGCGGCGATCGGCGTCGACGACCATCCCCGCGATGTCGAGCCAGTGGCACTGCGCCGCGAGGCAGCCCGTCTCGTCGTCGAGCTCGTCGCACGCGAGCTCCGAGCCGCTCGTCTCCGACGATCCGGGCGCGTCGGAGTCGGGACCGGAATCGCATGCGGCGAGCACCACGGCCAGGGCGATGCTCGAGTGCCAGGGACGGGGAGTTCGGTTCGCCATCGCGACAGACCGCAGTGCAAGACCGTCGCCGCCCTGGGTCGCGAGTCGAGTGTGCCGTCGCGGCGCGCAGGGTCGCGCGATCGGGCGCCCCTGCCACGCCCGGTCGCGCCCACGTCGCGCGTGAGGACGAGAACTCGGATGCGGCGCGCTGGCACGCTGCGTGCTCTGCCCCGCCCCGGAGAACGAGATCATGAGCAAGCTGTTGCGCGGAGCGGTTGCGGGAGTCGGGGCGTGGAAGCTGGGCGGAGGCCTGTTCGGCACGATCATCGTGTTCGTGCTGTTGTGGTGGGTCCTCGGCTACTTCGGCATCTTCCAGTAGGACGTCGCCGTCCGTCCGGGGCCGCGTTGGCCCCGGACGTGCACCGCTCCACAGCGCGATGGGTACCGTCTTGCGAGATCCTCGAGTCCTGGTGGTCGCCGCGCTGTCCTTGATCGGAGCCTGCGCGCCGCCGAAGCCTCCGACGCCGCCGTCGTCCCCCGACGCACCACCGCTCGCGCAGGTCGAGCCCGCGTCGACGACGACGAGCCCGACCACCACGGACCCGAGTCCCACGACCGAGGCGCCGGTGGAGCCCCAGGCCGTCGCGCCCGAGCCCGAGGCGCTCGCGGCGATCGCTGGCGCGTACCGCTATCGCGGGGGCAAGGCCTCGGTGCGCAAGTCGATCGACGGCGTCGTCGACGACATGAACGTGATGGTCCGCGGGATCGCGCGCAAGCGACTGATCGCCGCGAACACGGTGCCCAAGCGCATCGCGATCGATCAGGTCGGCGACGAGGTCACCGTGCGCATCGATGGCCGCGCGTACGTGGCGACCCTCGGCGGCGCCGCGAAGCGCGTGAAGGACCCCAACGGCGAGGTGTCGCGCATGCGCTACGAGCTCCGCGATGGCGCCCTCTACCAGATCTTCCGCGCCGATCAGGGCGATCGCACCAATGTGTTCACGGCGCGCGAGGGCGGCGGCCTGGCGATGGCGGTGCGCATCCACTCGCGCCAGCTCCCCGCGGATGTCCGCTACCGGCTGTCGTTCGCCGAGTCGGGCTGAGCCGATCAGCCGTGGCCGCAGCCCTGGGCGCCGAGGGCCGGGTCGACGGCCAGCGTGATCGCGGCGTCGAGGATGACCGGCGCGCCGTCGGGGACCAGCAGCGCGGCGTGGATCGTCGCGGCGACGCCGTCGAGCACGGTGGGATCGGTGAGCGCGTCGGGCAGCAGCACGGCGATGCCGGCGAGATCCGATCCACCCGCGCAGCCGAGGTTGATGCCGTAGTTCGGCGCGTCGAAGAAGTGGCCGTCGGGGGACAGCTCGTCGAAGCCGGGCACGTCGAGCGTCACGGCGAAGTACGCCGCGGAGCCGGGCGGGGTGAAGCCGCCCTGCTCGGTGGCGAGGTAGAACATCCACGCGCCCTGGCCACCACACTCGAGCTCGAGCGTCGCCCCGTCCTCGACGAGCGTGCTGTCGTTGTAGAGGCGGAACCAAGGCCCGGCCTGCTCGGGATCGTCGGTGAGGCCGCACAGCGTGGAGCCACCGGTGGACGACTCGGACGCGCCTCCGAGGCTGGTGTCGCCCTCGGAGGACCCGCCGGTGGTGCTGGTGTCCGAGCTCCCGGAGGTCTCGGACGCGCCGCTGCTCGACTCGCCCGTCGCGGCGACGGTGGTGTCGGCGGTCGAGGTGCCCGAGGCCCCCGCGGGGGGCGAGGGATCGCTTCCGCACGCGATCGCCCCGAGCCCGGTCAGCACGGAGGCGGCCAGACGGACGACCGAGCGCATCGCGACAGCCTGCCCGGAGTCGCGCGCGCTGGCAACGGTCGCGCTCGCTCCTCCTCGCGCGCTGTACTGGCGCGGGGTGCCGTATACTGCGGGGCCGGCGCGATGCTCATCAAGGGAACTGCACTGCGCAGCTCGCTGCGTGCGCTCGAGCAGCGCTGCGGCATCGATGCCATCGCCCGCGTGCGCGCCCAGCTCGACCCGGCGCTGCGCGACGACTTCGACGGGTTGCTGCCGACCAAGCACTACCCGCCGTCGTTCAACGCGGCGGTGCACGCGGCGATCCGCGACACCTTCGGCGGGGGCGACAGCACGATCAACTACGAGCTCGGCATCGAGGCTGCGCGCATCGACTTCGGGGGCGTGTACTCGATCTTCCTGCGCGTCGCCGACTACGAGACGTCACTGCAGCGGCTCGAGCGGGCGTGGCGACAGTACAACTCCCACGGGAGCGCGACGTGGGCCCGCCTGGGGCGCGGCTCGGGTCGCTGCGTGGTCGAGGGCGTCGAGGACTTCTCGGAGCCGATGTGGCGCTCGGTCGGCGGACGCATCGCCGGGATGCTGCTGCTCGCGGGCGCGCCGGTCGCCACGGCGACGATCGACGTGTGGTCCGACCACCGCTGCGCGATGGACGTCGACTGGCAGCCGTGATCGTCGCGGCCTACTGACGGACGATGACCGTCGTGCCCGGGCTACCCGTGTGCGCGTGCACGCCGTGCCAGCCCTCCGGGAGGAACGGTGTCGTCCAGTAGAACAGCCAGCGCGCCGCCGAGGGGCCGAGGTTCACGCAGCCGTGGCTGCGCGGGCGGCCGAAGCCCTGGTGCCAGAAGGCGCCGTGCAGCGCGTAGCTCCCCTCGAAGAACATCGTCCACGGCACGTCTTGGATCGAGTAGTTGCCGTCCGACGCGGTGTTGCCGTCCATCGTCGTCGAGATGTGCTTGCTGCGGATGCGCCAGCGGCCGGTCGGCGTCACGAAGGGCTCGTCGGCGCTGCCCTTCTTGCCGGTCGACACCAGCGACGTGAACACCGGGCGCTCGCCCTCGTACGCGACGAGGATCTGCTTCTCGAGGCTGACGTCGACCCAGCGCTCCCATGGCTGCAGACCCTTGGGCAGCGGCTGCGGATCGGCCATGCGCAGATCCGCCTTGCGGACCATGTGCCCGTCGACCGTGGTCATGTACGTCTTGCCCGCGACCTCGATCTCCTCGTCGAGGTCGACGAAGGCCCGCTTCTCGAGGGTGCCGACCGCCGTCATCTTGCCGTCGGCCTGCAGGTCGAACACCTTGGTCGTGTCGACCATCACGAAGCCGAACGGGAAGGTCGCGCCCTCGGCCAGGGGGATGCCGGCCTGATCCTTCGCGTCGTACTTGTACGCGTGGGTGACGTCGACGTAGCCGCCGCGCGCGGTGTGCCACCACGTGCGGCCCTCCTCGGCGATCTTCTCGCCGACCGAGATGTAGAAGCCGCGCTCGAGCCACGACTTCTCGGGCTTGAGCGGCAGCGCGATCGGAGCCGCGGGCGCGACCGGCTCGTCGGACTTGGAGGCGTCGGACTTGGAGGCGTCGGACTTGGAGGCGTCGGACTTGGCGGCGTCGGACTTGGCGGCGTCGGACTTGTTGGCGTCGGACTTGTTGGCGTCGGACTTCGCAGTGTCGGACTTGTTGGCGTCGGACTTGTTGGCGGGCTCGGTGTCGTCGTCGTCGTCGACCGACGGCAGCGCGGAGCCACCGTCCTTCGGCGCGTCGTCGGTCGCCTTGCTCGGCGGCACTGGGGCCGCGGGCTCGGCGGGCTTGGGCTTGCTCGGCGAGGCCGGCGGCGGCAGGCCCTTCGCCGCGGCCTCGTCGGCGAGGCGCTGCTGCTCCCGCGTCGCGCGGATCGCCTCGGCCGCAGTGACCTCCTCGGGGGTCGGCACGCGCCACCACATCGGGCTGTTCCACCGCTTCACGTAGGCGTAGTCGTAGGGCAGCGCCTGCTCGGTGTGGGCCGCAGGGGGCGGGTTCGGCAGCGGCGGCGCTCGGTCACCGACGACCAGGCCCTTGCTCGCGCACGCGAAGCCACCCTGCGGCAGCGCGTGCCAGCCCTTGGGGCAGCCGGGTCCGCTCTGCTTCTCGCCGACCATCAGCCGCGTGCCGAGCCGCAGGTAGCCGAGCTTCGAGGACTCGCCGTCGGGCTTGTCGTGGATCGCGACGACCTCGTAGCCGGCCAGGCCGTGGAGCGTGAGCGCGGAGGGATCGGGCAGCGGCAGCGACGGCTTGATCACGCCGTAGTCGGCGGGGGCCACCGGCGGCGCGGGCTCCTCGGGCGGTGGCGCCTGCTCGTCGGGACGATCGCCCGGCTGCGTCGGATCGACCTGCGTCGGATCGGGCTGCGTAGGATCGGGCTGCGTCGGATCTGGCTCGGTCGGCGTGGCCGACTTCGCGCCGTCGGCGAGCACCGCGGGCTGCGACGTGGTCTTGGACGCGGCCGGGTCGCGCTTGGCCCCGACGTCGGTCCGCGGCGTCGCCCGTGCCTCACCCTGACGGTCGCAGCCCAGCGCGAGGATCGAGGCGGCCACCACGAGGGACGCGCACAATCGGGTGCTCATGGTTCGCATCGACTGGGTTGGTCCTTAGCGCACCGTCGTCCGTTGGGGAAGATTCCGACGCGGGCGGCCGACGCTCGAGGGCGTCTGCGGCATTCCCGGACCCGCGCGCGCCGCCTGCCAGACCGGGCGTGCCCAGGCGCGCGGCTGGGGCGGGTCCCGCGGCCCCTCGCCCGGCCTTCTGTTACCGTGGTGCGATGACGGGGCGCGTGCGCGTGGAATGGGGCGGCCGCAGCAGGGCGGCGCTGACGGTGTTGATCCCCCTGTGCGCCGCGTGCCCGACCGGCGCGGAGCTGACGCCGCCGCTCGACACGTTCGGGAGCCTGAGCAACGGCGATGCGACCGACGCGAGCGTCGGCGATGCGTCGTCGTCGGCGGCGGACGCCAGCGGCGACGCGAGCGCGACCTCGACCGATCCCACGGCGGCCGACGAGAGCTCGACGACCAAGCCAGGCACGAGCGAGACCGACTCCGCCGACGGGAGCACCGGCGCGCCGCTGGTCTGCGGCGACGGGATGATCGGCGGCGACGAGCAGTGCGACGGCGACGAGCTCGGCGGCGAGGACTGCGTGTCGCAGGGCTTCGTCACCGGCACCCTGGCGTGCAAGAAGGACTGCACGTTCGACACGGCGACGTGCGCCGCCAACGAGTGCGGCAACGGCCTCGTCGAGGCCCCCGAGTCGTGCGACGGCATGGACCTCGCGGGCCAGACCTGCCAGTCGCAGGGCTTCACGTTGGGCGTGCTCGCCTGCAACGCCGACTGCTCGTTCGCGACCGGGGGATGCAGCAACCCGAGCTGCGGCAACGATGTCATCGAGCAGGGCGAGGTGTGCGACGGCGGCGATCTCGGCGGCCAGAGCTGCGTCTCGCAGGGCAACCCGGGCGGCGGGATCCTGGCCTGCCTCGGCAACTGCTCGGGCTACGACATCGGCGGTTGCGCGTGCTTCGACGAGGACCTCGGGACGGCCACGGGCCCGAGCGTCACCTCCGGCGACACCTCCGGCGACGACGACGATCTGAACGCGAGCTGCGGCGGCGTCGGCGGGGCCGATCGCGTCATCGAGTTCACCTCGACGGGCGCGGGCACGTACACCTTCGACACGCTCGGCTCGAGCTTCGACACCAAGATCGCGGTGTACTCGGACTGCGCGACGGAGCTCGCGTGCAACGACGACTTCGACGGGCTGCAGTCGTCGCTCTCGCTCGACATGAACGCCAACCAGACCGTGCTGGTGGTGGTCGACGGTTACGGCGGCAACGTCGGCGCGTGGGTGCTCAACATCGCGGCGCCCGGCGGCGCGTTCCCGTGCCAGGACCAGGACATCGGCGGCGCCCTCGGGGCGTCGGTCGCCAGCGGCAACAGCGGGGTCGCCGACGACGACCTCGATCCGAGCTGTGGCCTCGGCAACGCGGCCGACCAGGCGATCCGCTTCACCGCGCCCGCGGCCGCGTCGTACACCTTCGACACCTTCGGCTCCGGCTACGACACGGTGCTCTCCGTGTGGTCCGACTGCTCGACCGAGATCGCGTGCAACGACGACTCCGGCGTGCTGCAATCCCAGCTCGTCGTCGACCTCGCCCAGGGCCAGGCGGTGCTGATCCTGGTCGACGGCTACAGCGGCGCGACCGGCGACTGGGTGCTCAACATCGCCGGGTGATCCGAGTTGGTCGGCGCCTTGCAACGCGAGGCGGCATGACGTCCGAGGATCGACACCGTCTCCTGCCCCAGTCCCGTCGCGACCGTTGGGAAAGCGGCGACCCACGCCGTGGCGATGGCCGCCGCTCGCCCGACTCGCCCGAGGACGAAGCGGCCGCGGTCGGCGGCCAATCGGGCCAGTCGGGGCTGGTGGAGCCCGCGATCGTGCCCACCAGCGACACGCCTGGACCGCAGAATTTCACGCAGGCCGACGCCCAGCTGCTGGACGCAGTCGTTGCGGCGCTGCAGGACTGCGAGCTGGACGCGTCGCGGATCGAGGTGCGGGTCACCAACGCCGAGGTCACGCTCGAGGGGACGGTCGAGGACGCCCTCGCGCGTGGCACGGCCGGGACCGTCGCTTCGCGCGTGCCCGGCGTGAAGTGCTGCCACAACCTGCTGGCGATGGATCGACGAGACTCGCGCGGGTCAGCGCCGGCCTCCTGAAGGCGCCTGGTCGCCGGTCTCTCGGCCGTGCGGACGTGCCTCGGTGCGCCTCGTCGACACGCGGCGGACTGCCCATCACCATCGGCGGGCGTCCGTCATCGAAGCGCGGGTCCTCGGCAATGGAGTGGTCGATGCGAATCCCATCCACTCCCTACCGAAGCCGCCTCGGGCTCCTGTTCATCCTCGCGTTCTCGGGCTGTGACTCGGACGACCCCGTCACCGACGAGGAGCGCCTGCTGGCCATCGCCGAGCACGACGGGCTCGACGTCTCCGACGCCGAGTACGACGGCGAATACCTCTACATCGGTGACATGGCGTACGGGCCGCACCACTTGCCCGAGTACGACGCGATCGCGTCGGAGTCCACCGATCGGGCGTTTCTCTTCAACGAGAACTCCCGCGTGATCGATCTGGGTTTTCGCGACATCTGCTTCGAGATCGACGACAGCGGCGACGACTCGGCCGAGGACTGGATCGGGACGTTCAACACCATCACCAGCGATCTCAACGGGCTCGGGACCACGATCGACGCGGTCAACCGACGCAAGTCGGTGGGCTGCCCCGGCGGTCGTGAGGTGATCAAGGTGTCGACCGCGAACTACGGCGACAACATCCTCGGCAAGGCCGACATCCCGTCGGAGAACATCATCAACGGCAACACGCACCCGGGCAACTGGATCAAGCTCGATCGCGGGCGCGCGCCGAGCCTCCGGGTCGCGAGCCATGAGACGCTGCACGCCCTCGGGTTCGCCCACGTCGACGACACCGGCAACGACTGGGTGTCCGGCACGTGCGCCAGCGCCCTGGCGTGTACGGGCCTGACGATCATGTTCTCGTCGGGGCCGGCCGATCAGGTCGGCTTCCTCAGCGACGACGAGGACGCGCTGCAGACGGTGTACTGAACTTCGGATGCGACGCGCCGCCCCACCGGGCGGCGCCGGGTCGACCGTGGCTCACGACGGCGGTGGGGAGCAGATGTCCGCGGGCCGCACCCACGCCAGCATCTGCGACCAGAACTGCTGCACGTCGGCGTAGCCCTGCCAATCGGAGTCGAAGGTCACCCACTCGTCGCCCCACGCGACGACCCGACCGCCGCCGCCAGCGGTCTGGTGCGCGAGGCCGGCGTCGCCCTGCGGCACCGTGGCGAAGACCACGGTCTCGCCCTGCCCGCCGTTGTCGACCGGGGCCATGCCGCCGGCGAAGTTGACGTCGACGATGCCCATCGACACGGAGTGGTCCTGCACGAACGTCGGCGTCACGCCGCCGCCGTCGCCCGCGTGGAGGTAGTTGCCCGCGTAGGCGAGGCCGAAGGAGCCGAGCACGCTGTTGGCACGGTCGCGCTCGGGCGCGGGGTTGTCGGAATCGAAGTTGTAGCCGATGAGCGTGATGAGCCCGAATCCGCCGTCCTTGACGAAATCCTCGATCGCGGCGGCCTCTTCGGGACTCAACGCGCGCTCGATGCGATCGAGCAGGAGCACGTCGTAGTTCGCCAGGAGCTCGGGGGTGACCACGCCCGGGTTGTTGGCGAGGGTGGTGCGCGTGACCGAGGTCCCCTGCTCCTCGAGCCAGCTGACGAAGTTCGCCGTCGGGTTGTAGCCGGTGTCACCGAGGATGCCGACGTTCAGGCAATCGCAGAACCCGTCGAGCGCGGCATCGACGTTGTCGACGAAGCCGTCGCAGTCGTTGTCGGTATCGTCGCACGTGACCTCCTCCGCCTCCGTGGGGATGCAGTCGCCGCTGCCGGCCGACGTCTCGCTCTCCCCGCCGGGGAAGCTGGTGTTGACGGTCGTGTTGCTCGAGGTGCTGCCGGAGCTGGTGGATTCGACGCCGCCGCTGGTGTCGGCGGCCGCGGTGGTGCTGCTCGGCCCGCTGTCGCTCGTGGGGGAGCCGTCGCCGCTGCTGGTCACGCCGGTCTCGGTGCCCGTCGGCGTCGAGCACTCGCCCGCGACGCACATGGACGCCGGGCCCACGAGCTCCGCACATTCGGCGTCGGCGGTGCATTGCGTGGCGCTCGTGTCGACGAGCAGCGAGCACGCGGTGGATCCCGGCAGGAGGATGCCGAGGCCGGCGAGGAGTCCAGAGAGGTGTTTCACGGTGTTCAGAATCGCAGGGTGAGAGACTTCGGATCGAGGTGGGCGTGCGAGCGAGCGCGCGCCCGTTTGCTGGTGACGATCGCGCTGATCCCCAGCGCGAGCGTGGCCACCGCGAACGCGCCCGTGATGCTGGCGGCCACATCCGTGGCCAGCGCGAGGCGCTTCGTCCGCGATTGCAGCGAATCGACCCGGAGAGGGTCCTGCGGCACCTCGTCGCGCGCCGCTCGGAGATCGCGATTCGCCCGCAGCGCGAGGATGCCGGTCGTGATGGCGGCGGCGGTGCCGGCCCCCGTCATGGCGAGCCCGACCCAGGTGGAGATCTTCAGGGCGCGGAGGCGCCGGTCGGCGCCCGCGGTGCCGTCGGCGTCCGGCACGTTGGATCGCTCTGCCCGCGGCGCAGGCACGGGGGTGTCGCGCGCCTGCGCAGCGCGATCCGGGAGCCGTTGCAGTCGGATGCGCAGCACCGTCCGTTCGCCACCCTCGACATCGAACACCTTCTCCGCGGGCGCATAGCCCGTCGCGCTGACGACGAGCCGGCGCTCGCCGAGGTTCACGAGCAGGTCCTCGGCAAGGGGCGCGGTGCCGACGTCGCGGCCATCGAGGGAGATGGTCGCGCCCGCGACGTCGACCTTCAGCGCGAGGCTCCCGACCCGCGGTGCGAGCGTCGCGAGCTCGCGCTCGCACTCCGCGCGGCGATCCGCGGCGAGGCTGTCACCGCCCTGGGCGAGGTAGCCCTCGAACGCCCGCTTCGCGCCCGCATAGTCGTGGGCGTCGAGGCTCGCGAGCGCGATGTTGTAGAGGATGCGGTAGTTCCCGGACAGGGCATGGGCGCGTTCGAACTCGAATTGCGCGCCGCGGAAGTCCTGCTCTTCGTAGAGCGCGACGCCCTGGTCGAAGTGCCGCTTCGCCTCCGCCGCGGAGTCGGCGTCGGGGGCCGCAGCCGCGGTGTCGGCCGGGGGCCCGGCGTGCGCGTGGGTGACGACCGAACCCCAGGACAGGGCGACGGCCACGAGGCGTGTTCGGAGTCGGCGCATCTAGTCTCCCCAGACGTCTTTGTCGATCTCGCGCGCGCCCTGGCGCTTCGTGCGAGTCATCTCGCCCGGTGCGGTCCCTGGCTCCGAGGCCGGCTGCGGCAGTGATGGCGGTGGAGATGCGGGCGTCGGTCCCGGCTTCGGGGCCACGGCGGCGTGCGTCGAGCGTCGCGTCGGGCGTCGCGGGTCGACCGCGGGCGATCGCTCGCTGGGCTTCATCTCGCTGGGCTTCATCTCGCTGGGCTTCATCGTGATCATGAGCGCGGCGGCCTCGCCAGGGGCGACCAACACCTCGCCGTCCCAGGTCTCGTGGTCGCTGGCGACGATGCGGACGCGGTGTCGGCCCGCCTCGATCGTGCGGGAGAGCGGGCTGTTGCCCATCGACACCCCGTCGACGAGCACCTCGCCGCTGGGCTTCGAGTCGATCTCGAGGCTGCCGGTGATCCGCTCGTCCTGCGGCGCCGGGTTGGCGTCGGACGCGTTCGCCGAGGCGATCATCGTCGAGACGGGGGCGGCCGGCGTCGGGTCGGGGTCGACGCCGCGCGTCGCGGTGAACCACGCACCTACGCTCGCGGCGGTCAGCAGCCCCACGGCGACGGCGGCTCCGCCGAGCCACCGGGAGCGCTGTGGGGCCGCGACGTCCTCGCGCTCGACATGGCTCGGGCGTCGCGGTTGCTCGGACGGTTCCGCGATCGCATCGACGCCGCCGGGGTTCCGCGGGGCATCGGGCGCGCGCGGCAGCCGGAACAACGACGCATTGGGGACGGCGTCGATCATCGCCTCGACGATCGCGTCGGCGTCCGCGGGGCGCGCGGACCGGCGCTTCGCGATGCAGCTCTCGATGAGCTCGACGAGCGCGACAGGGACGTTCGTGTCCGGCGGGAGCAGGCTCGCCAGCGGCGGGGGCTGATCGTGCACGGTCTTGTAGAGCACCGACTCGACCGTGTCCCCCTCGAAGGGGAGTCGCCCCGAGAGCGCCAGGTAGAACAGGACCCCGAGCGCGAACACGTCGACGCGCAGGTCGATCTTGCGGCCCTCGGCCTGCTCGGGCGAGAGGAACCCCGCGGTGCCCACGGCGTTCTCGGTCGTGCTGCGATCCTCGTCGACGAGCGTCGCCAGCCCGAAGTCGAGGAGCTTCACGAAGTTCAGCCGACCCTGGTGCTGGCAGAGCATGATGTTCGCGGGCTTGATGTCCCGCAGCATCATCATCCCGCGCGTGTGCACGTGGCCGACCGCCTTCAGGATCTGCGACGCGATCGGCACGAACTGCTCGAGGCTGAGCCGTCCGTGGCGCGCGATGTAGCTGCCGAGGTCCTCGCCGCGGACGTACTCCATCACCAGGTAGGCGAGGCCGTTCTGGCAGCCGGAGTCCCGCATCGCCACGATGTTCGGGTGGCTCACGCTCCGCAGTCGCTCGGCCTCCCGTCCGAAGCGGACCAGGGACTGGTCGTTCGCGGCGGCGGACGGCGCGAGGATCTTGACGACGACCGGCTCCGACGCGCCGGCCTCGTCCGCGAGGTAGACCATGCCCTGGCCACCGCGGCCGATGAGCGAACGGAGTGTGTATCGGCCGTTGGCCAGCACGTAGCCGACCATCGGATCTGCAGTTTTCGCGAGGCTCTGGGGTCGCACGTCCAACTCGGGGGCAGTTCCGGAGCCAAGGACGCTACAACACTCCGTGGGGGATTCAAAGCGGCACGGTGGCGCCGTGGTGGAGAGCGGCCCCACGAGCGGGGCACGATCGGGGCACGATCAGGGCACGATCGGGGCACGATCGGGGCACATGCGCGGGAAGCGGGCGCGAAGACGAACGTCGATGTCATTGTCCGCGCGACGACCGCCTCGCATGCGGTACTTCGATCACGGCACGATCAGGCGCCGCGCGGGACGCCGAGTCGCACGCGCAGGATCTCCGGCACGTCGAACAGCAGTCTGCCGTCCGCGTCGGTCACGACCAGCACGATGTGGGCACGGGCGGCCTGCTTCCCGGTGGTGAGGTTGTCGACGACGTAGGCGATGTAGAGCCGCTGCTCCCACTCGCGAAGCCACGCGGTGACCCTGGCGCGATCGCGGTAGCGCAGCGCGTTGACGTGGCGACAGCGGCTGTCGCTCACGAACATCCGGTGGCCCGAGTCGAGCAACTCCTGGCCGTCGAGCCCCAGCGGCGCGAGCATCTTCGTCCGCGCGACGTCGAGGTACTTGAAGTAGTGGCCATGCCAGACCACGCCCAGCGGATCGCAGTCGAAGAACGGCACGTCGAGCTCGAGGGACGTCTCGTGCAGGCGCGGGACCACGGGCCGCGACGCTAGCACGGGCTGCACCCTCGCGGTCGACGCGGTCTACTTCTTGGACGTGGGTGTCTTCGCCGCGGGCGTCTTCGCCGTGGGCTTCTTCGCCGTGGGTTTCTTCGCCGTGGGTTTCTTCGCCGTGGGCTTCGTGTCGCGCGACGTGCCGCGGCCCGAGCCGCTCTTCTTGCCCCCGTGGTCCTGGCGATTCACGGTGGCCCAGGCGCGGGCGGCGGCCTCGTCGGCCGGCACGCCCGCGTCGAGGTATCCGTCCTCGATGTGTTCGGCCTGCCGCTTCTGCTTGTCGGTGTAGGCGTCCTTGGAGCCGCGTGGCATGACCGATCTCCTCGTTGCTCGGGGCGTCGCTCCCCGCGGCGGTTCACTCGTCGTTGCTGGGGTCGGCCGCGCGGCTGCCCGCCTTGCGGCTGCCCCTGCGCGGGGCCTTGTTTCCGCCGAGGTCGTCGAATATCTCGCCGACCGCGGCGCCTGCGAGCTCGATCGCCTTCTTGCCGATCTTGCCGACGGCCTTGCCGACCTTCTTCGCGGTCGTGACCGCCTTCTTCGCGACCTTCTTGGCCCCGCTGGTGGTGGTCTTCGCGGCCTTCTTGGCGCCGCGCGTGGCCGTCTTCGCGGCCTTCTTGGCGCCGCGGGTGACCTTCTTCGCCGCCGCCTTCGCGGGCGTCGCGACCGCCTTGGCCGCCTTCTTGGACTTGGAGGTGGCCTTGGACTTGGAGGTGGACTTGGAGGTGGACTTGGAGGTGGCCATGGGATGCGGCTCCTAGCGGCGGACGAGTCCGACGACGAGCGAGAGGATCGCGACGACGGCGAAGACGTAGAACAGGATCTTGGCGATGCCCGCCGCGCTTGCGGCGATGCCACCGAAGCCGAACACGGCGGCGATCAGGGCGATGACGAAGAATGCGATTGCAGCTCTGAGCATGGGGTCCTCGGCCGACGCACTGTGCATCGTTGGTGCCAACGCGAGCGGACGCGCGCGCACGGGCTCCCCGTGCTGCACGCCGCGCGGCGCCGCTCGAGCGCTGTGCTCCGGTGCGTGCGGCGGCGCCCGATGGCGCGTCGTCGCACGTGCGAAACCACCGCGGGTCAGCGCTGACCCGGCCCCTCGAACGGGGGCGGGGTCACGCGTCCGTCACGACCACAGCGAGAAGAAGTTGAACCAGCAATACGGCGCCCGCCGAGCGTACGCCTCGAGCCGCGTCGCGTAGCGCTGCGCGAGCGCCTGCACCCGCGCTGCCCGCTCGGCCCGCGGTAGCTCGACCGACTCCGCGAACGGCTCGCAGTGCAGGCTGTAGTGGCCGCCGCCGAGGTAGAGCCCGAACGTCAGGTAGATCGGGCAGCGCAGGACGCTCGCCAGGGCATACGGGCCGGTCGGCAGGCTCGCGCGGCCGCCGAGGAGCTCGACCGACGCGGTGCCCTCGCCCAGGCCCGTGCGATCGCCGAGGATCGCCACCAGCTCGCCCGCGGCGATGCGCTCCCCGACCTTCAGCGCCCAGTGCGGCGCGTCGGGATCGATCTCGATCACACGCGCGTCGAATCCCGGCGCGACCGCGGCGAGCATCGCGGTGATCTTGCGCGCGTTGGCGAAGTGCGCGAGCACGTTGACGACCAGTCCCTCGCGATCGCCCATCGCCCGCATGGCCTCGAAGCTGCCGAGGTGCGCGCCCAGCAGGATCGCGCCGCGTCGCGCGGCGTGCAGCGCCCGCAGGTGCTCGTCGCCGGTCCGATCGATCCGGAAGCCCTCGAGCTTGCCCGCCGCGAACAGCACCCGATCGAAGCTGCACACCGCGAACGTGGCGATGTGGCGCACCACGTCGAGGAAGCCCGGGGCCGGCAGCACGCGGCGCAGGTAGTCCCGCGAGGCGCGGCGCGCGTTGCCGGCGAACATCGCGTAGTACAGCGCGACCACGCCGAGGATCCCGACCGCGAAGCGGCGACCGAACACGCGGTGGGCGGCGAGCAGCGCACGGATGCCGAACGCGCTCCCGCGCTCGGGCTGCCGCAGCCACGCGCCCTCGCTCACGGGCGGCTCGCCGTCCACGATCGGGCCACCCATCGCACGAGCCTGCCGAGCGTCTTCCTGTAGACCAGCACGTGCATCAGTCGCGTGTGCATCCAGCTGATGCGGAGATTGTCACCGACCATGCGAAAGTGCGAGACGCCGCCCTGCGCCGCCGGCACGTAGCGCACGGCCGTCGGCAGGTTGACCACCGGGACCCCGGCCCACGCCATGCGCACGGCGATCTCGATGTCGAAGTCCATGCGCCGGCCGACGACGCGCACGGCGGTCGCGGTCGCCAACGGGTAGACCCGGAAGCCGCACATCGGATCCTCGATCACGCCGCGGCCCGCCTCGAGGTCGGTCCAGAAGATCGTGATGCGCCGGCCGACGAGCCGCGACTTCGGGGCGCTCGCGTCGAACCGCGGGGCGGCGAGCACCAGCGCGGTCGGCTGGGCGATCGCGGCGGCGAGCAGCTTGGGCACGTCGTCGGTGTCGTGCTGGCCGTCGGCGTCCACCTGGATCGCGTGCGTGAAGCCGGCCGCGCGCGCGGCGTGCAGGCCGTCGAGCACCGCCGCCCCCTTCCCGCCGTTGTGCGCCCGCGTCACGAGGGTGATCGCGCCGGCGGACGCGAGCGTCGCCAGCACCTCGCGCGCCGCCGGCCCGCTGCCGTCGTCGACGACGATGACCTCGGGCACGTGCGCGCGGACGCGGGCGACGACGTCGCCGATGGTCCGCGGATTGTCGTAGGTCGGGATGACCACGCACGGGCGGACGACGTCGACCACGGGCGCGGAGCTCCTCGGGCCGCACTCACTCGGCGGCGCCGAGCTGCGCGGCGGCGACCATCTCGACGACGTCACCGACGGTCCGCAGCGAGCGGAGCTCCTGCTCCTCGACGCGGCGGTGGATGATCTCTTGCAGCTTCACGACCATGTCGAGCGCGTCGATGCTGTCGAGGTCGAGGTCCTCGTACAGGCGCGCGGCCCGGGTGATGCGCTCGGGCTCGAGCTCGAATGTCTCGGCCATCATCGCGCGGACGTCCTCGAAGATCTTCTCGTGCGACTCGCTCACGGTACCGGGGACTCCGTCGTGGGGCGCTCGGCCGCGACGAAGGCCGCGAGGCTGCGGACGGTCGCGAAGATCTCGCGATTGCGCCCGTCGTCGCCCTTGGTCTTCACGCCGAAGCGCTTGTGCAGGGCCATGGCCAGCTCGAGGACGTCGATCGAGTCGAGGCCGAGGCCCTCGGCCCCGAACAGCGGCGCGTCGTCGGCGATCTCGTCGGCGTTCACCGACTCGAGCATGAGCGAATCCACGATGAGCGCCTTGATCTCGCGCACGAGGGCGGGATCGGCTGCGACTTCGGGTTCGGCCATGGACGGACCCAGATACCAGAGGGCCGCCGGACGCCACAAGCGACCGGGGGGCGCCCGCGTGCGCCGGGACACTACCGGGTCGCCAGGGTGCCCTGCGGGCCCGAGGACCGCACCGCGCGGCGCACGTGGTGGCGCAGGATCGCCAGCGGGACCAGGCCGAGCAGGGGGAGCACCGCCGCGGCGACCGTGGCGCAGACGGCCGCGGTCCACAGACCGCCGCCGATTGCCCGCGGGATCCGGAGCCAAACCGACGCGCGTGCGCCGGTGCCATGCGCTCGCTCACGGATTTCCGGGTGGCTCGGGCGGCAGGCGTCGGCGCGTCCGGTCATGGGGAGCAGGACGGACGCCCGCGCTGCCGGTTGCAGCAGCCGTCCGGTCCTCGATCACACCGTCGGCTCGGTGTCGGTTGCCGGCGCGGGATCCGGCACGCCGAAGACCTTCTCCCACTTCGCGATCACGACCGCGGCCAGGCCGTTGCCGATGACGTTCACCATCGTGCGCGCCATGTCCATCACCTCGTCGACGGCGAGCAGCATCGCGACGCCGGCGGTGCCGGGCAGGCCGAAGCTCGCGCATGTGCCGGCGATGATCACCAGGGTCGCGCGCGGGACCCCGGCGACGCCCTTCGAGGTGAGCATGAACGTCAGCAGCATCGCGAGCTGCTCGCCCAGCGACATCTCGATGCCGGCGGCCTGGGCGATCGTGACCGACGCGACGACCAGGTAGAGCGTCGAGCCGTCGAGGTTGAACGAGTAGCCCGTCGGGATGACGAAGCTCGCGACCCGACGCGGCACGCCGAAGGCGACGATGTCCTCGAGTAACCGGGGCAGCGCGGCCTCGCTCGACGCCGTCGAGAATGCGGTGGTGGCCGGCTCGCGCACCGCCCGGAGGAACCGCGTGACGTGGATCCCCGTGACGACCATGATCGGTACGAACACCAGCACCACCAGCAGCACCAGCGCGAGGTAGAGGCTGCCGACCAGCGTCGCGTACTTGCCCAGGAGGTAGCCGACCGCGTGCCAACCCTCGCGCCACACGCCGTCGATCTCCTTGCCGGCGGCCATGTGACTGACGTTGTAGGCCATCGCGCCGAACACCCCGAGCGGGGTCAGCCGCATGATGATGTCGGTGTACTTGAACATCACCTGCGCGACGGCCTCGAAGAAGCCGAGCACGGGCTTGCGGTGGTGCGGCGCGACGCGCGTCAGGGAGATGCCGAACAGGGTCGCGAACACGACCACGGGCAGGATGTCGCCCTTGGCTGCGTGCTCGACGAGGTTGAAGGGGAAGAGGTGCAGCGCGATCTCCCAGCCGGTCTTCTGCTCGGCGAGCGCGACGGTGGCCGTGCCGCCGAGATCGATCGGCAGGCCGTCCCCGGGCCGCAGCCAGTTCACGACGAACAGACCGATGAACAGCGCGAGGGTGGTGACGACCTCGAAGTAGAGCAGCGCCTTGCCGCCCATGCGACCGACGGCCTTGAGGTCGCCGGTCTGCGCGACTCCGACTACGATCGTCGAGAACAGCAGCGGGACGATGAGCCCCTTGATGAGCTGGATGAACGCCGACGACAGGAACTTGAACAGCGCGTAGGCCTGGGGATACTCGTTCTGCGGCAGGAATCCGCCGAAGACCACGCCGAGCCCGAGGCCGACGAAGATCCAGAACGTGCTACGCCGCCACCACCGCTTCCCCGGCGGTGCGTCCGCGATCGGGTCGCGCGGACCTCCGTGGGTTTCGGGCGAGGGGGATCCGGTCGACATTCGCGCCCGCACTGTAACTCGGGTGCGTGTTACAGTGCGATCCGATGCGGCTCTCCTTGGCCTTTCCCCGTCGCTTCACGCTCGGCCTCGGACTCTCGCTCGGACTGGGCGCCTGCTACGACCCGGACACGTTGGTCGAGGTCGACACCGAGGCCACGGGCGCCGACACCTCGGCGTCGATGACGGATCCGACGCTCCCGACGACGGAGCCCACGACGGACACGCCGGTCACCGACAGCGATCCGGACACCGGCACCACCGCGCCGGGGACCACGGGCGGCGGCTGTACGGCGGATCAGGCCCTCGACGACGCGTGCGACGGCGCGACGCCGTACTGCCGCGACGGCGCGTGCGTCGGCTGCGATGCCCTCGACAACGGGGTCTGCGCCGCGCTCGATCCCGCGGCGCCGGCGTGCGACGCCGACCTCGGCCTGTGCGTCGCGTGCACCGAGACCGACCTCGAGGGCTGCGAGCCGCAGCAGGTCTGCATCGACGCGACCTGCAGCCCGTGCACGGCCGATGCCCAGTGCGCGAGCATGGTGTGTCAGGACGAGATCGGCGAGTGCCTGCTCACCGAGGTCGTCGTGCAGGGCACCGCGGTGTTCTACGATCAGGTCGCGTCGACGCCGGCGGCCGAGGTCACGATCGGGGTCACCAACATCGATCCCGCGGTGATGGCCGGCCCCACCGGGGCGGACGGGGCCTATCAGCTCGCCGAGATCCCGCCGGGGACGCTGCTCGACCTCGAGATGGGCCTCGACCAGGACGACCCGGTGTTCGTGCCGGCGTCGATGCACACGCGCACGCAGCTGCGGGTCGAGAACGACACGCCGGTGCTCTACGACCCGCCGATCGTCACCTACGCGCACATGGCCCAGGTCGCGTTCGAGTGCGGGCTGTTCCCGACGCTCGAGGCCGCGATCGGCAACGGCGCGGTCAACGTCTACTTCGCGCAGCGCTCGACGATGTTCGGGCGCCTCGTCGACGACGCGGGCAACGGCGTGCCGACGGTGTCGCGCGCGTCGCTGCAGGTCGAGCTCGACGGCTACGTCAACATCCACGACAACCTCCTCGACGGCAACGCGAACCCGGCGCACGTGTGCTTCCTCGACGAGGACGTCAGCGGCCGCTGGGTGGGCACCACCGCGGCGGCGTCGAACGACACCGGCCGCTTCGTCATGTTCCGCGTGCGCGACCCGAACGGGACCGGTCAGGGCGGCGCCACCGTGCGCGCCAGCGGCTTCGACGACGCCCAGGTGACGCTGCGCTCGACCGGCAACATCGGCGTCGTCGAGCTGGTTCGCAACGACGAGGCGATCGTCCGCGACTTCGCGATCGACGTGTATCCGATCTTCACCACCTACGCGTGCGTCGGCTGCCACACGGGCGGCGGGCCGCTGGCGGCCGTGCGCGCCGGCTTCAACGCCGACTGGGATCTGCCGCCGCTGCAGGTGTGGCAGAACCTCGTCGGCCCCGGCACCACGTGCGGCGATCCGCTGAACCCGCTGCGCGTGTGCACCGACAACCCGGAGATCTCGCTGTTCGTCACCAACCCGCTGTTCGACATGGTCGGCATGGAGGATCCGCATCCCGTCGACATCTTCCCGTCGATCGACGACCCGGCGATGCAGGTGATCCTCGACTGGATCGAGCAGGGCGCCCAGCCCCCGACGGCGTACAACTTCACCGAGGACGTCTACCCGCTGTTCTCGCTGTACGGCTGCGTCGGCTGCCACACCGGCGGAGGCCCGCCGGAGGCGGTGAGCGCCGGGTTCAACGCCGACTGGGATCTGCCGGCGATGCAGGCCTGGCAGAACCTCGTGGGCCCCGGCACCGTGTGCGCCGATCTCGACAACCCGCTGCGCGTCTGCACCAACGCCCCGGGAGCGTCGACGCTGGTCACCTATCCGCTGGTCGACCAGGTCGGCATGGAGGACCCGCACCCGTTGAAGGCCTTCCCCAGCCTCACCGATCCCGACCTGCAGATCATCCTGCAGTGGATCGCCCAGGGCGCGCAGTTCGAGGTGACGTGCGAGCACGACCCGTGCGCGACCGGCAACCTGCTGAACCCGGGCTGCTCGCCGTGCGTCTCGGCGGTGTGCCAGCTGGATCCGTACTGCTGCAACACGCAGTGGGATCAGCAGTGCGTGAACGAGGCCGGCGACTCACCGGCGTGCGGCTGCTGATCGCCGCCGCAAGCCGAGCAGCGCGAGCGCAGTGAACCACGCCGCGCCCGTGGGCGCGGTGGCGCCCGCCGTGCACGCGCAGCCGCCGTCGTCGAGGCCGAGGCCGTAGTTGGGCGGCAGCGCGCCGGGCTCACCACTGCCGTCGAACCCGCCGTCGCCGTCCCCCTCGGCGTCGCCGTCGCCCAGCGTGCCGCCGCCCTCGTCACCGCCGTCGGTGTCGCCCGCGTCCGGTGGCGCGCCGGCGTCGGTGACCTCGAAGCGCACGACGCCGCTCACGGTCTCCTTGCCGGCGGCGTCGGTGGCGACCACGTAGATCTCGTAGCTGCCGGCGATCGCGTCGATCACCGGCCAGGGCCCGTAGGGATCCGACATGTCCGCGCTCGACAGCTCGCCGTCGAGGTACAGCTCGACCATCGCGATCGCGTTGTCGTCGGCGACCTGCACCGCGATGTCGAAGTCGTCGCCGACCGCGAACACGTCCCCGTCGTCGGGGCTGGTGATCGTCGCGGTGGGTGCCTCGGTGTCGGGCACCGCGGGCCCGAAGAGATCGAGGATGTACTGGTACGCATTCTGCGACGCGCCGCCGCACTCGCATGCGCGGGCCTCGTACTCGCCGCAGGGGTAGTCGCCGTCCTGGAAGCTCTTCTCGCCGCAGCCGTAGAGGTACGTCATCGGGTCCTCGCACTTGAACTCGTGCTCGAGGCCCCAGGCGTGCGCGGCTTCTTGCGCGATCACCTCGGCGATCGTGCGCGGGTCGTTGCCGAGCGACTCGGGGAACGTGAAGGTGATGGGGCTCGGGATCACGTCGCAGGTGAACGGCGAGACGCCGCCCGCGCCCCCGAAGCCCGCGAGCTCACCGCTGCCGCAGATCACCGCCTCGTCGTGGGGCGCGGGTGAGGGGTCGACGTCCGTGACCTCGATGCCGAACGGCGCGAAGATCTCGCGCGACTCGAGCACGACTTGGTTCCACGAGCCGTCGCCGAACGGGTACTCGGGGAAGTTGGTGGTACCGCCGAGGATCCCCGAGCGGTTGACCGTGTTGTCGTCGGGCCAGCCCGCGTCGAGGGTGAGGCCACCGGCGCAGCGGTTGAGGAAGAGGATGTGGGGCTCTCCGGCCTGGCGCGTGGGGACGTGGGCGCCGAGCACCGGCGGCATGCGGACGTAGGTGCCGCGCGGCACCGTCGACGCGAGCTCGTCCGCGCGAGCGATCGCGGGCACGAGCGCGACGAGCGAGGCGAAGACCACGGCGCAGACGGAGGTGTTCGAGGACCACGGCATCGCTGCAGCGTAGCGGCAGGAAATGCCTCGTAGGTGGCGTTCTCGCCGGGAATTCGAGCGCCTGTGGAGATTGTGCAATCTGCCAAGACCCAGGCGAATCGCCCAACGTGACGGCGATGCAATCGCGGGTGGATGGTGCGGCGCGGCGGCGTGCTCGAGGTGTCCACGTCAGCGACGACGCGCAGGTTGCCCAAGCGCGTCGTCGTGCAGGAGCGGGGTGAACTCGCGTGGGGAGTCGGCCGCGCGCGGGGCGAGGCCGGCTCCCCGGGTCGACTGGCGCCGGCTACTCCGCCGCCTGCTGCGACGGATCCCAGCCGAACCCCAGCGATCGAACGGCCATCTCGCGGGAACCAAGGGGCGCCCTATACTGCGCCCGCGTGCGCGAGCAGCTCGATCGGTCCACGGGCGAGGCGACCTTCGGCGTCGCGCTCCAGCGCGCGCTGCCCGACAGCATCGACGCCCAGATCCTGCGCCGCCGACTGACGGCGAGGTTGTTCGGCGCCGAGATCCCCCCAGCGCAGGTCGGGCGGTTCGAGCTGCGAGATCGCATCGGGTACGGCGGCATGGGGGTCGTCTATCGCGCGTGGGATCCCCAGCTCCGTCGCGAGGTCGCGGTGAAGCTGGTCGACGCGGGCGATGGTGGCGACGAGCTGCGCGAGCGCGCCGCGGCCGAGGCACGGGGCCTCGCGCAGCTCGTGCACCCCAACGTCGTGTCCGTGTTCGAGTCGGGGCACCTCGGCCGGCACGTGTGGATCGCCATGGAGCTCGTGCAGGGCACGACCATGCAGGACTGGTTGGGCGGGACGCCGAGGCCCGACGACGAGGCCATCCTCGCGAACTGGACGGCGATCGGCCGCGGCCTGCTCGCGGCGCACCTCGTGGGCCTGGTGCACCGCGACGTGAAGCCGAGCAACGTGCTCATCGGCGACGATGGGTGGCCGCGGCTCATCGACTTCGGGCTCGTGCACCGCGGGGCGGTGCCCACCGGCGCCGGGGAGGCCCCGATCGCTCGCGCAGCCGAGACGACGGGCGCGACGTCCGAGCCACGCCGCGACGACACGACCCACTTCGTCGGCACGTACCGCTACGCGGCGCCGGAGCAGCGTCGCTGCGAGCGGGTCGACGCGCGCGCCGATCAATACGCGCTGTGCATGTGCATCTGGGAGTCGTTGTGCGGCGCGTTGCCACCGGATGTTCCCGCGGATCGCCGCCTCGATCGCCGGCTCCGCGCGGTGCTGCAGCGCGGCCTCGCCGACGTCCCCGACGAGCGCTTCGCCTCGATGGCCGAGCTGCTCGATGCGATCCAATCGGTGAGCTCCGGCCGTCG
>LNFB01000124.1 GCA_001464385.1 Deltaproteobacteria bacterium Ga0077550
GTGGTCGTGATGTTCCGGTTCATCGCCGAGCAGAACTCCACCGACGGGCCGGTGCCGCTGCCGGTGGTCGGGGCCGAGCACGCCCCGGGGTTGATCGAGTTCCTCCGCGAGCACGACGTCGACGTGCAGCCGCCGCCCGACGATCCCGAGCAGGCGGTGCGCACGGGCGCCGCGCCGGCGGTGCTCGTGATCGACGCCGACTACGCCCGCCGCTTCCGCGAGAACCGGTCGGCGCGGCTCGAGCTGCTGGTCGACAACTCGCGCAACGACGCCCGCAGCAAGGTGCGCCGGGCCAAGCGGGCCCTCGACGCGTTCAACGGCGGGACCGGGGCCATGCGCCTGCTCGCCCGCGGCATCGACCCGCAGATCGCCCGGCCGCTCGCGGTCGCCGAGGTCGATCTCGCGACACCGCAGCAGCTCGCGGCCAACGTGCTCAACGTCATCCCGATGTTCGTGATGATGGCGGCGTTCATCGGCGGCATGTATGTCGCGACCGACTCGACCGCGGGGCTCGAGCCGCTGCTCGGCAACCCGGTGTCGCGCACGTCGCTCGTGCTCGGCAAGTGGCTGGCGACCTCGGCCCTGGCCGGCGCGAGCGTGCTGCTGACCCTGGTGACCGCCGGCCTGGCGCTCAGCCGCGCGCCGCTCGAGGACCTCGGGATCGAGATGTCCTTCGGCCTGCCCGAGGCCGTGCGCGTCGCGATCGTCATGCTGCCGGTCGCGACGTTCGCCGCCGGCGTGCAGCTCCTGGTGGCGACCTTCGCCCGCAGCTTCCGCGAGGCCCAGACCTACCTCTCCGTGCTCACGCTGCTGCCGATGATCCCGGGCATGTGGCTCACGGTCGCGCCGATGGACGCCGCGGCGTGGACCGCCTGGGTCCCCATCCTCGGCCAGCAGGCGGTGCTGATGGACGTCATCCGCGGCAACGCGGTGGGGCCGATGGGCTTCGTGATCCCGGCCGTCCTCGCCGTCGGCGTCGGCCTGGTCTGCGTGCGGGTGTGCGCGTGGCTGCTCGGGCGCGAGACGATCATCTTCGGGAACTGAACTCCGGGAGCTGATCTCCGGGAGCTGAGCCCTCGATCACCGCTCGATCGTCGTGCGGGCGTCGACCGGCGGCGGCGCGGCGTCCTGCACCGTGCCGTCGGGCCACGTGACGTGCAGGCCGAGCACCTCGGTCTGCGCGCCCAGTCCGAAGTGGCACGCGGTGTCGCCCCCCGCGCCCAGGGCCGGGCGCTGGCCGTGGAAGCAGGTCTGCGTGCCGAGAGCGGTGGTCAGCTCGACGATCGCGCCCAGGGCGTCGCGGTTGCCTGCGCGGCCGCGCAGCGCGACGTCGACGAAGTGGTGGCCGTCGACCACCGCCACGTTGCGCCACACCCGGAGCTCGGCGCCCCAGCTCGCGGTGACGAGGTCCCACGCGCCGTCCCGATCGAGGTCACCGAGCAGCGAGCCCTTGCCGGGGCCGGGGTCGGCCAGGCCCGATTCCCACGTGCGCTCGACGAAGCTGCCGTCGCCTTGGTTGTCGAAGAACGCGTCGGGCATCGGCACCGGCGCCGAGACCGGGCCGCCGGTGAAGTACAGATCGACGTCGCCGTCGTTGTCGTGATCCCACAGGTGCGTCGCCCACGTCACCGACGGCCGGTCCCACGGGACCAGCGCGCGCTCGATGCCGGCGGCCGCCGACACGTCGACGAACGTCCCGTCGCCGGCGTTGAGCAGCAGGACGTTGGCGCCGCGGTTGGAGAACGCCAGATCGACGAAGCCGTCGCCGTCCACGTCGTCCGCGGCGAGGCCCATGCCCTGCACGCCCGCGATCGCGACGCCCGACGCCGCGCCGACCTCGGTGAAGGCCCAGGCGCCGGCGCGGTCGGGGCCATCGTTGCGCCACACCTCGTTGGGATCGCCGATCGGGCCGCCGACATCGTCGTTGATCACGACCAGATCGGGATCGCCGTCGCGCTCGAGGTCGACCCACACCGCCGAGAAACCCGCGCTCTGCCCCGCGCTCGGCGAGAGATCGGCGGTGCGCTCGACGAAGACGCCGCCGTCGTTGCGATAGAGGTGATCGCCGGCGCGCGACTCGGTGCCCGCGGTGGGGAAGCACCAGGTGTGGTTGACGACGTAGAGGTCGAGGTCGCCGTCGCCGTCGTAGTCGCCGAAGGCCGCGCCCATCGTCCGCTGGTCCTCGTCGCCGAGGCCCACCGCGTCGGTGACGTCGACGAAGGCGGCCTCGCCGTCGGGGATCCGTCGGTTGTCGAACATGCGGTTGGACCCGCGGCGCCCGACGAAGAGGTCCCGGTCGCCGTCGCCGTCGAGATCGACGAACGTCGCCATCGCCACTGCGTCGACGTCGCCCAGGCCCACGGCATCGGTGACGTCCTCGAAGTCGGGGAGGCCGTCGTCGTCGACGTCGCCCAGGTTCCGGTGGAGCCGGCCGGCGACGCCGACGTTGCCGACGTACAGGTCCGGGCGACCGTCGTCGTCGATGTCGGCCAGCGCGAGGCCGGTGTGGCTCTGGGCGCACTCGGGCGCGGCGCCGGTGACGTCGTGGACCTGGGCGAGACCCGTGGGGCCGGCGACGTCGACGAAGCTCGCCGCGGTGATCTCGATCGGGCGCAGCGTCGCGGCGCTCGGGTGATCCGCCCAGCCGATCGACAGCGTGCGCGCGCCGGGTGGCACGCCGTCGGGGACGCGCCACACCCCGATCGGCTGCACCACCGGGAGCTGGGCGTCGAGCTCCGTCAGGGGCGTGCCGTCGATCGCCAGCGCGAGCTCGCCGAGCGGCGTGTCGGCCAGCGCGAACAGCCAGCCGCCGGCGGCCGCGGTCGGTGACGTCATGAGGATCGGGGGCGGGTCGGGCAGGACCACGGGCCCGCCGCCGGACGACGACGACGAGTCCCCCGCACCGTCGGTCGCGCCCGTCGACCGGTCCCCGTCGCTTCCGCCGAGGTCGCGCGGCACCGACGTCCCCGCAGCGCCGTCGGAGGTCGCGATCGCGACGCCCGTCGTGGTGGTGGCGGCGTCGGTGCCCCGCGCCGCGGTCGCGTCGTCACTGCCGCACGCGAGCGCGAGCAGCCCGGCGGTCGCCGCCCGCACCCTGCAGTCCCCGCGCGCCATGCCGCCGTCGAGCGTACCCGAGCCGCGCCGCTACAGCGCGCCGCCGAGCTTCGCGACCCAGATGTCGCCGTCGTTGTTGCCCATCGTGCGGATCTGGCCGGTCAGCGCGAGGTCGTCGTTGGGGTCGACCGCGATCGCGGTGGCCTGGTCGCGCTCGCCGCCGGGCCCGGCGAAGCTCTGCGTCCACACCACGTTGCCGATCGTGTCCCACTTGCGGACCCAGATGTCGCTGTCGACGTCGGTGATGCCCTTGAAGCCGGCGACGATGAACGCGTTCTCGGAATCCGCGGTCACGCCGAGGCCGTGGTCGTTGAGGATGTTCGGGCCGCCGAACTTCTTCTGCCACATGAGCGTGCCGTCGGCGTTCACGAAGCGGCCGAGCCACACGTCCTCGTTGACGGCGGTCAGGGCGGTGAACCCCGCGACGCCGACGCTGCCGTCCGGCGCGACCACGACGTCGAGCCCCGCGTCGGCGCCGTGGTTGTCGCTGTCCCAGGTCACCGTCCAAGCCTCGGCGCCGTCGGGGCCGAGCTTGCGCAGCCACACGTCGCGGGCGAAGTCCTCGCCCGAGACGAAGCCGGTGACGAACGCGTTGTCGTCGGCGTCCACGTCGACCCCGAGCGCGCGGTCCTCGAGCGTGCTCGGGCCGGCGACGATGTCCGAGAACGTCTCGACGCCCGCGCCGTCGTACTTGGCGATCCACACGTCCGAGTCGTTGGCGCCGGTGCGGACCGAGCCGACCGCCCAGACGTCGCCGGTCGAATCGAAGGCGACGTCCTCGGCGATGTCGTTCTGGCTCGCGGGCCCGTCGGTGACGGTGGACCACACCACGACGCCCGCAGGATCGAGCACCGCGACCCAGGTGTCGGACGAGCTGGCCTCGACGCCGACGTCGCCCGCGACCGCGATGTTGCCGACGTCGTCGATGTCGACGCCGTAGCCGCGATCGTCGAGGCCCTCGCTGGGATCGATCACCGTCGTCCAGAGCTCGACGCCGGCGGGGTCGTACTTGCGGATCCAGATGTCGGGGTCGGCGACGGCGTCGACGATGTAGCCCACGACGACGACGTTGCCGCCGCCGTCGACGGCCACGCCCTGGCCCGATTCCTCGACCGCCGCCGCGCCGCCGACGATCGAGGTCCACAACGTGGTGTCCACGACCTCGGTGCAGTCGACGTCGCAGCCGTCGCCGGCGACCAGGTTGCCGTCGTCGCACTGCTCCGGGTCCTCGACGATGCCGTTGCCGCACTCGGGGACGGGCGTGGTGGTCATCACCATCGTCGGGTCGTCGGTGGTGGGCGCGTCGGTGCTGCCGGCCTCCGAGCTGGTGTCGGCCGGCGCCGTGGTCGGGGCGCTCGCCGTGCTGTCGCCCTCGCCCCCGGTCGAGCCGCCGCCGTCGCCCCCGCCCGTGTCGCCGCAGCCCACCGCGAGCAGGCCAGAGGCCGCTGCGAGGCCGAACGCGAGCGTGGACGTGCGTGCAGAGGCCAAGGGGAACGATCGCATGGGGCCATGGTACCAGCTCGCGCGCACGTGGACGCCCGGGGGCCCGCGCGCGGCTGCGTTACACTGACCGACGTATGGCGCAGGGCGCAGACCGACGCATCGAGCCGGGCCGATCCATCGCAGTGCTGACCTCGGGCGGCGACGCCCCGGGCATGAACGCCGCCGTTCGTGCGATCACGAAGGTCGCCGCGAGCCGTGGGATCCACGTCGTCGGCGTCGTCGGCGGCTACACGGGCCTGCGCGATGGGGCCCTGCGCGCGCTCACCCACGACGTGTCGACGCCGAGCGGGCCCGCGGTGGTGCCCGACCCCGAGGTCGACGCGGCAGGCTCGCTGGGCGGCACCGTGCTGGGCTCGGCCCGCGAGCCGCGGTTCCTCACCCCCGAGGGGCGCAGACCGGCGGTGGCGCTGCTGTCGGAGCCCGGCCGCTTCGCCGGGCTCATCGTGATCGGCGGCAACGGTTCCCTGGCGGGCGCGCACGCGCTGGCGCAGGAGTGCGCGGTGCCGGTGGTCGGCATGCCCGCGTCCATCGACAACGACGTCGGCTGCAGCTCGAGCGCGATCGGGGTCGACACTGCGCTCAACACCATCGTCGACGCCTGCGACAAGATCTGCGACACCGCGCGGGCGCACCGCCGCGCGTTCGTGGTCGAGGTGATGGGCCGCGACTGCGGCTACCTGGCGATGGCCGGGGCGATCGCGGTCGGGGCCGACGCGGTGCTCTTCCGCGAGCAGGGCCGCGGCGAGGAGGCGATCGTCGACGCGGCGGTCCGGGCGATCCGCGGCGCCTTCGAGCAGGGCCGCGGCAAGCAGCGCGTGCTCATCCTCAAGGCCGAGGGCGTCAGCGTCCCGTGCACGCGGCTGGTGCGGCTGGTCGAGGATCGTCTCGGCGCCGAGCTGCCCGGCGTCGACGTGCGCGCCACCGTCCTCGGCCACCTCGTGCGCGGCGGCAACCCGTCGTTCCAGGATCGCATGATCGCCGGCCGCCTCGGCCTGGCGGCCGTCGCCGCGGTGCTCGACGGCGCGACCGACGTGATGCTCGGCTGGCAGGGCCCCGCCGGCGGCGTCGCGACCGGCGATCCCGCCGTCTCCCGCTACCCCCTCGACGAGGTGCTCCGACAGAGCGCGGCGCTCGTCGACGGCACCAGCGCGGTCACGCGGCGGAGGGTGCTGATGATGGAGCAGGTCGAAGGCGTGCTCGGGCTCTGATCGCCGCGACGGATCACGGAGCAGGTCGAAGGCGTGCTCGGGCTCTGATCGCCGCGACGGATCACGGAGCAGGTCGAAGGCGTGCTCGGGCTCTGATCGCGGCGAAGGCGTGCTCGGGCTCTGATCGCGGCGAGGATCACCACCAGCGGCGCGAACCCGCCTGCGGGCGCGTCGCGGGTGCTGCACGCGCAGCCGCCCGCGGCGTCGTCGGCCATCGGCGCCGTCCCGCTGCCGCCGCTCGACGCGTCGCCGCCATCGTCGTCGTCGGGCGGGTCGTCCCCGGCGTCGGCGTCCGCGGTTCCGGCCGAGTCGCCGGCGGTCCCGTCGGCGTCGGTGCCCGACGCGGTCGCCGGGCCGTCGGCCGCGTCGCCGGCCGCTGGCGTCACGTGCAGCGTGACCGTGTCGAAGCTCGACTGATCGCCCTGGTCGCGGACCTCGAGGGTGATGACGTACTCGCCGGCCTCGATGCCGACGAGGTTGAGCGCCGCGCGGTAGTCCGCGTCGACCTCGCGATCGTAGTCGACCTCGTCCCAGACGACCTCGCCGTCGCGCTCGATCGTGAAGCGCCAGCCGAAGCCGCCGTAGTCGTCGTCGACGATGGCGCGGATGTCGACGCTCGCCCCGGCCTCGACCGTGGTGCCGTCGACCGGCTCGACGATGTCGGCCAACGGTGGCTCGAGATCGGGCTCGTTGCCGCCGAAGATCCACGCCAGCTCCGCGGCCTCGTTCTGCTCGTCGCTGCCCTCGCCGCAGAACATCTCGTGGGTGAGGCGGCAGCCGGCGGCGCCCTGGCACTGCTCCTCGCACAGGCCGTCGCAGCTGCCGGAGAACACGCCGTCGCCGCCGCCGCAGTACGACATCACCGAGCCGCAGTTGAGGTTGTGATCGAGGCCCCACGCGTGGCCGGCCTCCTGGCTGGTGACGTTCGCGATGGCGACCGCACCCCAACCGCCGTCGGCGAACACGTAGACGACGTGGCGCTGGCCGAGCGCGCCGCAGTCCGCGATCGGGGCCACGCCGCCGGCGGGCGAGTCGAGGTTGGTGTCGGTCCAGTTGCCGCCGATCATCGCCATCGTGTACGGCAGGATCTCGGGCGGACGCTCGGCGTAGACGACTCGGATCCCGTACGCCGCGACGTCGTTGGCGACGCCCTGCGCGGCCGCGACGGCGGTGGCCTCGTTGCCGGAGAACGCGGGGTAGGGCCCCTGCTTCGCGAGCGTCGAGAAATTCTCGGCCGAGTTGTCCGCGCCGGCGTTGAGGTCGGCGCCGCCGAAGTTCATGTACAGCGTGTGCTTGCGCGGGTAGGCGTTGCCCGGGATGTCCTCGACGGCGAAGATCGCCTCGGGCGCGCCGCGCAGCTCGTCGACGGCGGGGCGGGCCGCCGTGCCGCAGCGGTGGATGAGGTCGTCGGGCGGCGGCGCGGCCGAGGCCGAGGTCGGCGCGAGAACGACCGCGAGCCCGAAGGCGCCGAGCCAGGGTCGACGGGTGCGGTCGGCCGCGGGACGGCGGGAGGACACGGGGGCTCGGGTCAGGGCGCGGCGCACCCGGCCAGGGTAATCCGACATTCCTACCATCCGGCCACCAGGCCCGCCGATCCGCCGCCCGGGGCCCCCGCGCGCCCCTCGGGCCCCGGGGATCGCGGGCCCGCGGCGCTTGGCAGGCGCGACCAACTGGTCTACCCGTGGGCGATGGCCCGTGACGATCGACCGCGCCTGGTGCTCGACCGCCGTACGTTCCTCGGGCTCGGCCTCGGATCCGCCGCGGCGTGGATGGTCGGCTGCGGGGACGACACGGCGGCGAGCGGCGACGGCGTCGGCTCGACCTCGACGTCGGACTCGACCGGCGTCGACGCGTCGAGCACCGGCGTCGGTGACACCGCTGCGACGACGACGGGCAGCGGCGCCGACACGACCGGCGCGGGCACGAGCGGCAGCAGCACCGACGGCGGCGAGTCCGGCACCGACACGGGCACCGAGGCGTGCGAGCCCGACGGCCGCGTGATCACGTTCGACCCCGCCGCGATCGCCCAGGACGACGCGAGCTTCCCGCTCGCGGTGATGGCCGGCGAGATGCGCCCCGAGTCGGTGATGTTCGCGGTGTGGGTCGCCGACGCGCAGCCCAAGCTGCTGCGCGTCTGGATCCCCGCCGAGGCCGGCAGCGTCACGCTCGTCGCGGAGCAGCAGGTCGTGCCCGACGTCGATGGCTTCGTGAAGGTCACCGTCGAGGGGCTGTGTCCCGGCACCTGGTACGAGTACGGCTACTTCGTCGAGCAGGACGGCGAGCTCGTCGCTCGCAGCGCGATCGGCCGCGTGCGCACCGCGATCGCCGACGACGCGCTCGAGCCGCTCGTCATCGCGATGGCGTCGTGCAACGGCGACGCCGGGGGCAGCTACACCTGGGGCGCCCTCGACGTGATGGCCGACGAGTACTTCGACGTGTTCGTCCACTTGGGCGACATGGCGTACAACGACGGGCTGTTCTCGCTCGAGGAGTACCGGGCCAACTGGCGCCAGTACCTGGGCTCCGAGGGGTATCGGCGCGCGTACGCGGCGGCGGGCCTCTACGCGACGTGGGACGACCACGAGATCGACGACAACTCCGGGTTCGATCCGCGCTCGATGGATCCGCTGGATCTCGAGCGCCGCCACAATGCGATGACCGCGTACTTCGAGGCGCTGCCGATCGACGGCAGCGCCGAGGACTTCCGGCTGTGGCGGAGCTTCCGCTGGGGCCTCACCGCCGAGATCATCGTGCTCGACTGCCGCTACGAGCGGCGCGCGTCGCAGGGCCTGTACATGAGCCAGGCCCAGCTCGACTTCGTCAAGCAGCGGCTGCTCGAGAGCCCGTGCCACTTCAAGGTGGTGATGAACTCGGTGCCGATCACCAACATGCCGCTGCTGTGGGACCTCGCGGCGTTCGATCGCTGGGAGGGCTTCCCGGCGCAGCGCGCCGAGCTGCTCGGCCACATCGACGCCAACCAGATCGACAACGTGTGGTTCCTGTCCGGCGACTTCCACGTCTGCTTCGTGTCGCGGCTCGAGCCCGATGGCGACGCCCTCTCGGCGCGCACCCGCGAGATCGCCTGCACCACCGGCAACACCAACCTCCTGGGTGACCTGCTGCCCGCGGGCCAGTTCGCGTACCGCTCGAGCCAGCCGCGCGGCGTGATCCTGATGTTCGATCCCGAGGCCAACGCGGTGAACGTGCGTTTCCTCGACCCGGACACCGGCGAGGCGCTGTACGACGAGAGCCTGACCCAGGGCTGAAGGCGATGTCGGAGCCCGCCGGGCCGGTCGCACGGGTGGATCGGCGCGGCCCGGCCCCGGCATGTCACCGGCGGCCCCGGTCGCTCGTACCCTGGTCCGAGCGTGCTGTTCGCCTGGCCCCATGCCTCGGTCCGCCTGGTCCGCCGCGCCGCGGACGGGGACGCGCGGGCGTTCCGCGCGCTGTACCGCGAGCTCCACCCCGTCGTGCACGGCTACGTCGCGCGCCGCATCGCGGACGGGGCCGACGTCGAGGACCTCGTGGCCAAGGTGTTCCACCGCGTGCTCGAGCACCTCGAGCGCTTCGATCCCGCGAAGGCGTCGGTGCGGGGCTGGGTCGTCGGCATCACCCGCAACGCGGTCATCGATCACCTCCGCACGCGCCGCGAGCTGGTCGCGCTGGACGACGCCGCCGAGCTGCTCGCGGTCGTCGACCCCACACCGGTGGGGCTCGATCGACGGACGGAGGCGGTGCTCGCCGCCGTGCGCGAGCTCCCGGTGGTGACGCGCGAGATGCTGGCGCTGCACTTCGGCGACGGCCTGCACTACCGAGAGATCGCCGAGCTCACCGGCGCCACCGAGGCGGCGGTGAAGCAGCGCATGGCGCGGGCGCTGCGGGAGCTGCGGACGCGCGTCGCCGAACCACTCGCGTCGAAGGGAGCCGCGGTCCATGCCGTCTGATCTCGACCACGATCTGCGCCGGGTCTTCGCCGGCGATCGCACGCCGCCCTTCGACGCCGAGCGGCGCGACGCGCTCGAGGCCGCGCTGTTGCAGCAGCTCGCGGCGAGGCCCCCGACGCCGCGGCGGCGCTGGCCGAGGCTCGCCCTGGGCATCGGCCTCGGCGCGGCGCTGGCGGTCGGAGCCTGCGCGCTCCCGGCCGACTACGACGCGGGCCTCGGCCACCGCCTCGCGATCGTCGTCACCGACGACGTCGAGGTCGATCCGCAGGCGATCGCCGGCTTCGTCACCGAGCACTACGCACCCGACGAGCTGCGCATGGCAGTCTCGCAGGAGCGCGTGCGCCAGCGGGACGACGACGGCGGCGTGCACGAGCGCTCCGAGCTGCGCATCGAGATCGATGCGGTCGGCGAGGACCTCGACACCGATCGCATGTGGGACGACCTCGTCGGCGAATTCCCGCAGCTCGAGGGCGGCCGCCTCGAGGACGAGGAGCTCCGCACGGTGATCCACGGCACGCTCGGCGGCCGGCTCTCCCACGCCTGGCTCGACGTCGTCATCGACGAGCGCGGCGCCGACGCGGCCAAGGCCGAGATCCTGCTGCAGCTCGATGCCCAGGGCGTGCAAGGCGACGCCCACGTCGAGGTGATCGACGGCGAGGACTCCGACGGCAACCGCCGCCGCGAGGTCCGGGTGTGGGTCGAGGAAGCGTCGCCGTAGCCAGGGAGCGGAAGCCCGCGTCGCGGTCTCCGGGCGGGTCCGCCTGCGTCGCCGCAGAGTTGGGGTACCCTCCGCGGCCGTGATCGTCCTCGAGCAACGGACCTGGTGGCGGCAGCTCTGGGTCTGGCACGGCACGGCGCTCGAGCGCATCTGGGCGCGGCTGGTGCTGGTGACGGTGGCGTCGACGCTGCTGACGCTGATGCAGACCGAGTGGGGCGTCTCGGTCGTCGTGCTGACGCCGCTGCCGTTCACCCTGGTGAGCGTGGCGATCGGCATCTTCCTCGGCTTCCGCAACAGCGCGAGCTACGACCGCTTCTGGGAGGGCCGCAAGCTCTGGGGCGAGCTCGTCAACGCGGCGCGCACCTGGGCGCGGCAGGTCCACGTGCTCGTCGACGCCGAGGCCGGCGGTGCGCCGACGGCCCGTCAACACGAGCTCGTCCTCGGCGCCGTCGCGTTCACGCACCTGCTGCGGGCCCACCTCCGCGACGAGGCCGACGCCGCGGATGCAGGGGCGTGCCTCCCCAGCGAGGTCGCGCCGGCGGTGCTCGGCGCGCGCCACCGACCCAACGCCGCGCTGCTGTGGTTGGGCGAGCACCTCCGCGTGGCCCGCCTCGATCGCGGGGTCGATCCGCTGCACGTGCCCATGCTCGAGGCCACGCTCGGCGTCTTCACCAACGTCATGGGCGCCTGCGAGCGGATCAAGAGCACGCCGCTGCCCGCGTCGTACTCGGTGCTCATCCACCGGATCGTCGCGGTCTACGTGTTCTCGCTCCCGCTCGGGCTCGTGGACGTGACCGGATCGCTCACGCCCGCGGTGGTGCTGTTCATCGCCTACGCGTTCCTCGGTCTCGACGCGATCGGCGACGAGCTCGAGAACCCGTTCGGCTTCGACGCCAACGACCTGCCGCTGTCGGCGATCTCGCGGAACATCGAGATCGATCTGCGCTCCGCCCTCGGTGAGGAGCAGCTGCCCTCGCCGATCCTGCCGGTGCGCCGCGTCCTGCGCTGAAGCGGCCCGGCAGCGGCGGCCTTGCGCCGGCGGCGATCCGCGTGCACCCTGCACGCGGGAGGCAGGTCGGCCGAGCGGGAAAAGACGATCGCGGCGTCCTCGATCCACGGATCGGGCGGCGTCGAGGAAAGTCCGGGCTCCACAGGGCAGGGTGCTGGCGCAGGCCAGTCGGGGTGACCCGAAGGAAAGTGCCACAGAGAACAGACCGCCCGCGTCCGCGCGGGTAAGGGTGAAACGGTGTGGTAAGAGCACACCGGATCCCCGGCGACGGGGATCGCACGGTAAACCCCATCCGGAGCAAGGCCGAGCAGGGGCAGGTGGACGCGAGTCCACCAGGGGCGGCCCGCCCCGCCTCGGGTAGTGCCGCCAAGAGGAATGATCGTCACCCGGCGAGAGCAATCGAACCGGGGACAGAACCCGGCTTACGACCCGTCTCGACCGATCGCGCCTCCCACTTGCGAACCGCGCACCGCGGTTGCTGATATCCTGCCGCAATGACCCGCGCACGCCGGCTCGCCCTGGGCGCCCCCGCGGTGGGCGTGCTCTTGGCGGCGTGCGCCGGCGGTGTCGGCAACGACCCGGGCAACTTCGGCAAGTTCGAGGACGGGGGCGACGACCCGTCGTCGACGTCGCTCTCGGGCGGGGCCACCACCGGCGTCCCCGACGAGGACGACGGCGAGCCGAGCCTCCCGCCGGACCTCGGGGCGTGCGTCGACGACGACGACTGCCTGGTGATGGACGCCGGCTGCTACGCCAACGGCCACTGCGTCGGTGGCGTCTGCGAGAACCCACCGAAGTTCGCCGGCGATCCCTGCGACGACGCGGACACCTGCACCGGGCCCGACGTGTGCGACGGCGCCGGCACGTGCATCGGCGAGCCGCTGCCGTGCGTGGCCCCGAACGCGACCGGTGGCACGTGCAACGCGGGGCTGTGCATGGGCCTCATGTGTGATCCGGGCTTCGGCAACTGCAACGGCGACTGGGTCGACGGCTGCGAGCTGCCGCTCGTCGACGACGGCAACTGCGGCGAGTGTGGCAACAGCTGCGACGGTGGCCCCAACGCGAGCGGCAGCTGCAACGCCGGCGCGTGCGAGATGCAGTGCGAAGGCGCGTGGGCCAACTGCGACGGCGACTGGTCGAACGGCTGCGAGATCCCCGAGGGTGTCCCCAACCAGTGCGACGTGAACGGCCTCAACCCCGGCGGCTGCTGGACGCCGTGGTGCGGCCAGTCCGACGCCGCCGGCGCGGTGAACTTCGGCACGTGGTTCTGCTTCGAGTGCTCGAACTGCCACGCGCCCGCGCAGGGCCAGTGCCAGTGGTGCGACCACGCGACGGGCCTGCTGTTTCCGATGGCCTCGTGCGGCGGCTGCGGAGCGTACGAGGACCTCGCCTGCACGCCGTGACGCGGGCGAGACCGCGCCGTGGCTCCGCTGTGACAACCGTGTGACCTCCGGATAGCATCGGGGGATGCGTGGCCTTGCCCTGCTCCTCGGTGGTGTGACGATCCTCGGCGCGTGCAGTGACCCCGATGCCGATGCCGGCGACGGCACGACGGGCGGCGTCGCGACCGACGGGAGCACCGGTGGCAGCGGCACGACGACGACCGCGGACACCTCGAGCGGGGGCACGTCCGCGGACACCTCGGGCACGGGCGGCAGCACGGGCGAGGTCGATCTGCCGGACCCGCTGCCACCGCTCGATGGCATCACGTGGACCACCGACGCGCGGCGCGTGGCGGTGCAGGCGATCTCGCCGGAGCCGATGAACGACCTGCGCGATCCGGCGCAGCTCGATCAAATGATCGCCGACGGCTACGGCGACGAGGACGAGGTCGCGGGCGAGCCCATCCTCGACGCGACCCTCGATGGCAGCGACGCCCCGACGCCGGGCGCGGCCGCGGCCCGGATCACGCGGTTCGTCCACCTCGCCGACACGCAGATCCCCGATGACGAGTCGCCCACGCGGCTGCTCGGCTTCGACAGCCCCGGCGCCACGGCGGGCGCGTTCCGCCCCCAGGAGGCCTACGCGTGCGCGATGACCAACGCGGCGGCGCGCACGGTCAACGCCGCGCACGCCGAGGATCCGATCGACTTCGTCGTCCTCGGGGGCGACAACGCCGACAGCGCCCAGACCAACGAGGTGCAGTGGTTCCTCGACATCCTCGATGGCGCGCCCGTGGTCGAGTGCGACTCGGGCATCGACGACGATCCGGTGCCCGGGCCCGACAACGACCCCAAGGACCCCTTCGCGCCGGTCGGCCTCGACGTGCCGTGGTACTGGGTGATGGGCAACCACGACGTCCTCGTGCAGGGCAACTTCGCGATCGACGGGCGCGAGGACGACGCGCTGGGCGTCGACGTCGCCGGCGCGACGCGGGACTGGTCGATGCCCGGCGGCCCGCAGACGATGGGCCCCGTCGTGCCCGACGAGGACCGCGCGCTGCTCGACGGCATGACGCTGCTCGGCATGGTGCTCGACAGCGGCGACGGCCACGGCGTCTCCGAGGCCGTGGTCGCCAGCGGCAAGGCCAACTACACGTTCGATGTCGCGGGCACCGATCTGCGCTTCATCATCATCGACACCGCGGGGCAGACCGGCGGCGCCGACGGGCTCATCCGCGAGGCCGAGGTCGACGATTTCCTGCGCCCCGCCCTCGATGCGGCGGTCGACGACGGCAAGCGGGTGCTGCTCGCGTCGCACCACGCGTCGACCTCGCTGTCCGACGGCGGTGGCCTCGGCGGGACCGTGCAGGCCGACGCGATCACCCCCGCCGAGTTCCAGGCGCTGCTCGGCGAGTACGACAACGTCATCGCGCACCTGTGCGGCCACTCGCACGTCCACCGCGTGACGGCGATCGAGCCGCTCGGGGGCAACGCCTACTGGGAGGTCATCACCTCGGCGATCGCCGATCACCCGCACCAGATGCGCGTCCTCGAGATCCGCGACGAGGACAACGGCTTCCTCAGCCTGACCTCGGTCGCGCTCGATCTCGCGTTCGACGACGACGACCTCGCGGCCGAGGGCCGGCTGCGCGGGATCACCGACCTCACCTCGGGCTGGCAGCCGACGGGGGAGGGCGTCCCCGAGGACCGCAACGTCCGGCTCTGGATCCCCGAGTAGCGCGGCCCGGTCGCGCGCGCCCGCGGCCCGGGCGGACGCGGCGCCGCCGGCGTGTTATCCCGAGGGGGGTCGGGGCAAAGACGCCTTGTCCCCTCGCCCCGATCGCTGCGAAGCCCGCATGGCGACCCGTCCCCCCCACCTGCGATTCGTGGAGTCCCCGCCCGAGCCGGCGGCGGACGAGTCGATCGCGCACCTCGGGGCTGACGTGTTGGCCGCGGCCCAGCGCGGCGACGTGCACGCCTGGGCGCGCCTCTACGAGCTCCACTACATGGGTGTCTATCGACAGCTGCGGTACCTCGCGGGCGACGCGGCCCTCGCCGAGGAGCTCGCGCAGGAGACCTTCGCCCAGGCGATGGCCTGCCACGCGCGCTTCGATCCCGCGCGACCGGTCGCCGGCTGGCTGCACGGCATCGCGCTGAACGTGGTCCGCAAGTTCTGGCGGAAGCAACGCAACGCCGCCCGCGCCCACGAGCGGCTGGAGCAGACGCTGCGGGTCGGGCCGGTCGGCGGCGCCGATCCCCACAGCAGCCACGTCCGCCGCGAGCGGGGCCGGGCGCTCGGCGCCGTGCTCGAGGATCTGCCGCCACGCTGGCGCGAGGCCTTCGTGCTGCGCGAGCTGCAGGGCATGTCGACCTCCGAGGCGGCGGGCATGCTCGGCATCACCGCCGAGAACCTCGCCGTGCGCGTCAACCGGGCGCGCGTCCGCATCCGCGAGGAGCTCGGCCGTCGCGGGTGGTTGCCCGGCACCGACGGGGGGCCGTCATGACCACGCCGCCCGACGATCACGTCGGCGAGGTCCTCGACGACGCGCTCGACGACGAGGATCTGCGCGCCGAGGCCGAGGCGCAGGGGCACGCGCCGCCGTCGTTCGCGGCGATCGTCGCCCGGGCCCACCGCATCGATCCGCGGGCTGTCGGCGCGGATGCCATCGAGCGCGCCGCGAGGATCCACCGCGCGCCGCGGGTGCGCGCCGCGGTGCCGTCCGCCGCGACCGACGATCTCGCGCCGATGATCGCGGTGCTGCGCGCCCACGCCGAGCGCGACATCGGTCTGCGCGAGGACCTCGGGGTCCCGGAGTGCGGCCTGTTGCTCGATCTCGAGGCCCGGCGCCGCGCCGCGTCGACGCGGCGGTGGATCGCGGCGGTCAGCGCGGTCGCTGCGGCCGCGGTCGTCGTGTTCGGCCTCGATCTCCTCCAGAGCTGGAGCGCGCGGCGGGCCCACGAGTCCCCCGATTCGACGCAGGCGGTCGCCGCGGTGCGCGACGAGCCGGTGGTACACGACGCCGCGTCGGTCGAGGCGGTCGAGCTGCAGCGCGCCGCAATGCGCCCGCAGCCGGTGCGTCCACGCGTCGACGTCGATCCGATCGAGTCCCTGCCGCCGGCCCCGCTGGAGGCCGCGCCGGCGCCCGCGGTGTTGCCCGAGGAGGCCGCGCCGCTCGAGTCCGACGCGGTGGTGAACCCACGCGCGGTGGCACGCGGGGCCGCGGCGAAGGTTCCCGCCGACGCCGCGTTGCGGCGCCTCGACGAGCTCGCCCAGGCTGCGCTCGCCCGCGGTGATCGCAGCGAGGCCGACGAGCTCTACGCCCGGATCGTCGCCCGCGGTCGTCGGCATCCCCTGGTCGAGATCGCGTTCGCCGAGCGCTTCTCGCTGGCGCGTGGCCGCGGCACCGAGGTCCAGCGCGCGCTGTGGAACGCGTACCTCGCCAAGTTCCCCGCCGGTCGCTTCGCCGACGACGCCCAGGCGGGCCTGTGCCGCATCGCCGACACCGCGGACAAGGCCGCGTGCTGGCAGGGCTACGTCGATCGCTTCCCGGCCGGTGCGTATCGCCGTCACGCCGATCGCTGGTCGTCCGGCTCGACGCCATGACGCGGGGGGTGTCTGCGTCGCGGTCCGGTCACGGCTGGCTCGCCGCGCTCGCGTGCACGCTCGGGGCCTCGATGTCCGCTGGGTGCGGCACCGAGGAGCTCTTCGTGGTGTCGCACGGTGATCCGATGTCGCCCACGACCCAGGGCCCGGGCACCTCCGACGGCGACACCGCGTCGTCGGGCTGCGACGGACCGTGCGAGGACACGGGCGTGCCGCCGACGGACGTGGGCACGGGCTGCGCCGACGATCCGAAGTGCTGCACGAAGCCGGGCGATGCCGGGTGCTGTCTGACGCCGGGCAATCCGTGGTGCTGCGACGCGGCGCTCGATCCGTGGTGCTGCGGCGATCCGGAGGATCCGGGGTGCTGCATGGCGCCGGGCGATCCGGCGTGCTGCGAGGCCGGCATCGGCCACCCCTGGTGTTGCGCCGACCCGTGCTGCGGTGATCCGTGCTGCCTCGAGCCCGAGTCGGCGTGCTGTCTCGATCCGGGGTCCCCGTGCTGCATGGACCCGTTGGGCGCGTGCTGCCAGGATCCGTTCGGTGTGTGCTGCGCCGCGCCCGACTCGGCCTGTTGTGTCGATCCGCTCGGAGCGTGCTGCCAAGACCCGTTCGGAGCGTGCTGCCAAGACCCGTTCGGAGCGTGCTGCCAAGATCCGTTCGGAGCGTGCTGCCAAGATCCGTTCGGAGCGTGCTGCCAAGATCCGTTCGGAGCGTGCTTGCTGCCCGGACCCGTTCGGTGCGTGCTGCCAGGATCCCGAGTCGCTGTGCTGCCTCGAACCCGGCGCGCCCTGCTGCCTCGATCCGATGTCGCCGTGTTGCATGGATCCGCTGGGCGCATGCTGCCTCGAGCCCGACGGGCCGTGCTGTCTGGATCCGCAGGGCGTGTGTTGCCTGGCGCCGGAGTCGTCGTGCTGCGCGCTCGAACAACAGGGCGCGCCGTGCTGTGCACCGCACGTCGTCGACGACCCGTGTTGCTACGAGCCCGAGAGTCCGTGCTGTGTCATGGCCGCGTGCTGCGAGCCGTTCGATCCCGCGGACCCGTGCTGCTTCGACATGGCCGGCTCCGGCTGTTGAGCCGATCGAATTCGTGCGGCGCGAGTGTTAGCGCCGCGCGGGTCGGGACAATCTGTCTCGTGCGTCGATGACGAGTGCGCGCGGCGAGTGGTTCGCTGCTGCACGGCTCATCTCCGCCTCACCACCGGGCCCGTCCCTCGGGCTCGACAACCGGGAGAATCGTGATGACGAAACAGTTCCTGTTCCGCAGTGCAACCGTCGGCGCGTCGTGGATCGTCGCGGCGCTCAGCCTCGCCGCCTGTGATCCGCAGCTCCCCGGCGACGACGCCGGCGCCGAGGACGACGGCCAAGCCGACGACGGCATGGATCCGGGTGACGACGGCATGGATCCCGGGAACGAAGGCGGCCACGGTGGTGACGATTGCGGCTGCGACGAGCCTCCGCCGCCGCCGTGCGACGAGCCGCAGGATCCATGCATCGCGTCGTTCGAGCAGTGCCTGCAGTGGTCCGAGGATCCGACGATCTGCGAGGAGCTGCTGCAGCAGTGCTTCCCCGAGCCCGAGCCCGATCCGTGTTGGGCGCAGTACGAGTCGTGTACCGTCGAGCTCGGGCCCATGGCTCCGGAGTGCGACGCGATCCTGCAGCAGTGCTGGGGCGAACCCCAGCCCGAGCCGTGCGAGCAGGAGTACTTCGCGTGCCTCGACGCGGGCATCGATCCGGCGGAGTGCGAGACGATCCTCCTGCAGTGCTACCCCGAGCCGGAGCCCGATCCGTGCGCGGATGCCTACTACGGGTGCCTCGAGCAGGGGATCGATCCGCAGCAGTGCGAGGCGGAGCTGTGGGCCTGCTATCCGCAGCCCGAGCCCGACCCGTGCGTCGACGAGTACTACGCGTGCCTCGATGCCGGCATCGACCCGGCCGCGTGCGAGGAGGCGCTGATCGCCTGCTGGCCGCAGCCCGAGCCCGATCCCTGCAGCGACTCGTACAACGCCTGTCTCGAGCAGGGCGTCGATCCTGCGGCGTGCGAGGCCGACCTGCTGCTGTGCTGGTGCGGGCCCGCGGATCCGATGTGCACGGGCGAGCCCGGTGACCCGGGAGAGGACGACCCAGGAATGGGCGAGCCCGACGCGCCCTAGTTCGCCCCACACTTTGGGGGCCGAGAGAGCACGGCCCGATGCGTCGACCCGACGGTCGCGCATCGGGCGTGCCCCGCGTCGCTCGACGCTCGTGGCGGCGCGTGACACCCTCGGTCGTGACGTGGTCGCTCCGTTGATGCTCGCGCTGGCGCTCGCTGCGGTCACCGCGGCGCCGCCCCAGCTCCCCGACGCACCGGTCGCCGAGTCCACCGCGACCCATCGCCTCATCGTCAAGTGCAGCGCGGCCGAGTTCGAGACGCTGCGCGCCGAGCTGCGCACACGGTGGCCCGACGCCGAGGTGCTGCCCTACGGTCCCGCCGCGTTCGAGCGCGTCGAGGGCCGACCCTTCTCCTACCTCGAGATCGTCGGCGAGCGCGTCGGCGATGCGCCCGTGGCGATCACGCTGGTCCTCTCGGATGGTCGCGCGTACCTGCGGCGCGTCGTCCTCAGCGACGCCGAGCGGGCGCGCGTGCTCGCGGTGGCCATCGCGAACCTCCTCGGCGCCGTCGAGGACGAGGACGTGCCGCCGGATCGCATCAACGTCGAGGTGCCGACGCCGCTCGATGTGCCCGGCCCCGACGTCGAGCCGGTCGTCGAGCCCGCGCCGACGGCCGAGGTGACGCCGACGGCCGAGGTGACGCCGACCCCTGCGCCGCCGCTGCCGGTGTCGATCCTCGAGCCCGTGCCGGAGCGTGCACCGGCGCGTGGGTCGACACGGCGCGCGCGTCGAGCCGCCACGGATCCGTGGCGCATCGCGCCGCGAGCCGGCGTGGGGCTGCTGCTCGGTCTCGGCCCGAGCGCGCGTCGGGGGCGGCCCGCGTTCGGCGGCGAGCTCGCGATCGACGTCCGTGCGCCGCGGGGCCTGGCGTTCGGCGCGGCGCTGCGGTTGGTCGGCGACGGCGCGCAGGCGTTCTCCCTCGTGCGCACGCGGCTCGCCCCCTCGGTCGGGTACGTCGGACGCGTGCGGAGGTTCGAGTACGCCGTGGGGGCCGGCCCGACGTTCGAGCCGTGGCGGCTGCGCAGCGACGGCGACGGTCGCACGCTCGCGAGCCGCGACGGACGGAGCTGGACGGTGCTGTACGGCGGGGCGATCCACGGGGCGGCGGGGTGGTGGACGCGGCTGCGCACGCGCGTGCCGTCGTCGCTGCGGCTGGGCGTCCGTGCCGACGTCGCCGCCAGCGGTCATGCCTCGGGGAAGGCCGTCGTGATCCGCACCGAGCCGATGGGTCCCGAGCTGTTCGCGCTCGGCGGGTTCGAGCTCGCGCTCACGGCCGAGGCGACGTGGTGGTTCGACGTGCGCCCGCGCCGAGCGAGGCGCCGGGCGAGCGGATCGCCGACGCAGTGACCTCGCGCCAGGCGTCGGGCGAATTCCATCGACACCGGCGCCCCAGGTGTTCTAACCGGGCGAGAAGGTCGAGGTCCGAGCATGACTGCGCGCGTTCATCTCATCGAGCACCCCCTCATCCAGCACAAGCTGACGCTGATGCGCTGCAAGGAGACGAGCACGTCGAAGTTCCGCGCGCTGCTCGAGGAGATCTCGCTGCTCCTGGGCTACGAGGTCACCCGCGATCTGCCCACCGAGCTCGTCGACATCGAGACGCCGCTGGCGACCATGCGCGCGCCGATGGTCGCGGGCAAGAAGATCGTCGTCGTCTCGGTGCTGCGCGCCGGCGGCGGGATGCTCGACGGCATCGTGAAGGTGCTGCCGGCCGCTCGCATCGGCCACATCGGGCTCTACCGCGATCCGACCACGCTCGAGCCGGTGGAGTACTACTTCAAGGTCCCGCAGCAGATGGACACGCGCCAGGTGATCCTCGTCGACCCGATGCTCGCGACCGGCAACTCCATCGTCGCCGCGGTGTCGCGCATCAAGCAGACGGGCGCCAAGTCGATCAAGTTCGTGTGCCTGCTCGCTGCGCCCGAGGGCATCCGGCACCTGCACGAGGTGCACCCCGACGTGCCGATCTACACGCCCGCGATCGACGAGCGACTGAACGATCACGGGTACATCGTGCCGGGCCTCGGCGACGCGGGCGATCGTCTGTTCGGCACCAAGTAGCCCGCCCACGGCCTTGGACGCGTCGACGGATGATCCGCTGCGGCGCGGCTGCTACCGTCGCGCCCACGTGTCGTTGCCGAAGCTCGGTCGTGCCCTCGCGGCGCTCGTGTGTGGGGTCGTGCTCGCGTGCGGAGGGCCGCCGCCCGTGGCCACGGGAGGAGCGGCGCCGTCGCCGGGGCCCTCGCCGCCGGTTGCGGCGTCGCCCGAGGTCGCCGCGACACCCGAGGCCACCGCGTCGCCCGAGGTCGCGTCGCCCGAGGTCGCGTCGACCGAGGTCGCGTCGTCGGGCGCCTTCACCGTGCGCGAGCGCGTCGCCTCGCGTCCCGACGCGGTCACGCTCGAGGTCCCCGGCGCGGAGCCGAGGACGCCCCTGTCGCTCGGCGGTGCGGTCGGGGACGTGCGGACGCTGCAGCTGCGCCTCGGCATGGCGGTCGCGATGCAGATGGGGACGCGCGATGTCCCGGACACGGCGGTGCCGACCCTGACGATCGGCTTGCGCGTCGAGACCACCGCGGTCGAGACCGACGGCGCGACGCTGGCGATCGCGGTGACGTCGGTCGATGCCGCGGAGTCGGCCGAGGCCACGGTGCGCGTGCGCGAGGCGATGGCGCGGACGGCCGAGCGCATGCGATCGACCCGCGGCACCCTGCGGCTCGCCCCCGACGGTCGCGTGCTCGCGTTCGATCTGGAGGGCCAGCCCGCGAGCGCGGCCGGGCCGACGGCGCTCGAGCCCGAGCTGGGTGGTCTGGTGGCCGCGCTGCAGGAGCTGCTGCCCGCGGTGCCGCCGGCCGACGCGGTCGGTGACGGCGCGCGGTGGACCTCGATCCGGCACGTGCGTCGCGACGCCGTGCGCCTCGAGCAGGTCGGCACATGGACGCTGTCGCGCCCCGATCCCAACGGCGACGCGGTGCTCTCGCTGCGCTCCGAGCACGTCGGGACGACCGACCCCGCCGCCGCGCCCGGGATGATCGAGGCGACCAGCGGCACCACCGTGGCCGAGCTGGTGCTCGGCGCTGGCGCGCTGCCGCGACGCGCCACGGCGACGGTGCAGACGCAGACCCGCGCGAACCTCGAGCTCATCGGCGCGGCGCAGGTCGTGTCGATGCGGACGACGCTGACGTTGGAGCTGCAGGACGCGCCGCCCTGACGGCCACTCGGCGTCGGCAGCGTTCGGGCCCCGCCGCACCTACACTGCGCCCGCCGCCGTGGGCGCAGGGCGCCGCTGAAATTCGCGTGCCGGCGCTCGCGGCTTCGTGCACGGGGCGGGCCCAAAACCGTCACGAAGGGGTGCTTTTCGGGGTGGAAACGGTTTCCCGCTCGCCACCGCTTGGGTATCTTGGCGACGTTGAGGCGTCTGCGCGCACTGCTGTCGATCCTCGCCCTCGGGACGTTCGCGTCCGTGGTGTCGTCGCTCGAGCCGTCGATGGCGTCGCCGCACCGCGGGTACGCGCCGGCCTCGCTGTTCGCGGTCAAGAGCGCGGCGGCCCACTCGGCCCCGGTGGTCGAGGCGCCCGCCGAGGAGCCGGTCGCGGCCCCGCCGGTCGAGCCCGTGCTCGCCGCCGTCGGTGACCCGATGACCGCCCCGACCCTCGAGCTGCCCGTCGAGGAGGATCCGCTGGAGCGCCCGGCCCTCGACGCCGTGGCCGATCCCGCCGCCGAGCTCGAGGAGGTCCGCTGGAGCGTCGATCGCCGCATGCGGCTCGACGAGATGGCGACCAACTGGGGGATGTGGGTCGACGACCTGCGCGAGCTGAACCCCGATCTCGAGGACGTCGAGTGGGTCGAGGCGGCGTCGTCCTACGTGGTGTACCGCCGGGATCCTCGGCGGCCGACGCAGTCGGTCGGCGCGCCCAACCGCGGGCACCTGCTCGCGGGCATCCCGATGCCCGAGGGCCCGCACTGGCGGCTCCGCGAGCACCGGCCGCGCGCGTTCGGATCGACGACGACGATCGCCGCGCTGCTCGAGGCGATGCGGGCCTACGGTGCCGCCGATCCCGAGGCGCCGCCGCTGCGCATCGGCGAGATCTCGCGCCGCAGCGGCGGTCGCATCGCCCCGCATGTCTCGCACCGCAGCGGCCGCGACGTCGACATCGGCTACGTGATGAAGGTGAACCCCAGCGAGAACGAGCGGTTCTGGCGGACCGCCGATGGCAAGACCATCGACGCGCCGCGGACCTGGGCGTTCCTCGAGGCGCTCATCGCCACCGGCGAGGTCCAGCAGATCTTCATCAGCGCGAAGCTGCAGCCGATCCTCGCGCGCGAGGCGGCCAAGACCCGCTCGCCCGAGGAGGTCGCGCTCATCTTCAGCGCGATGAGCCGGGATCCGAACGTGCACACGATCGTGAAGCACGAGTCGGGACACCGCGACCACATGCACGTGCGCTTCGGCTGCGAGCGCGGCAACCTCCGCTGCCGCGCGCAGTCGAAGTGATCGACTAGTACCCCTCGGGGATCCGCCCGTGGAGGAACGAGATCGTGTTCGGGGCCCGGGCCTTCGACCACGCCGCGCGCTTCGGATCGTCGGGCGTGCCCTCGAGCAGGCCCTCGTCGGGCGACCAGTCGGGCGTGCGTCCGGGCAGCACGCTGTGCAGGCCGCTCTGCCAGTGGCCGATGATGTACGTGTGCCCCGCGGCGCGGCAGCGGATCGTGTCGGCGAACACCCGCGCGAACTCGAGGCCGGCGTGCGCGCCGAACGTCTCGCAGGTGCGGAACCAGAACAGTCCCCGATCGTCCTCGAGCATCCGCGACGCGACCCGCTCGAGCGCGGCGCGACGCGGGTGCGCGCGCAGGAGCATCTCGGTCTCGAGGATCTGCCCCGAGACGCGCGGCGAGCCCCAGCGGCCGTGACCCCAGTACTGGATCTCGGCGATGCGGCGCTCGGGCTCGTAGTCGGCGAGCCACGCGAGCGCCTCGTCCCAGGACTCGACGCCGCGGGTCGCGTCGAGGCGACCGAGCGCGCGGTACAGGACCGCGCCGCTCGCCCACGCGTGCGAGAGGCCGGGGAGGAACCGACGACCGCGACACGTGCGGTCGTAGATCATCAGCCGCAGCGGGCGCTCGGACTCAGGCGCCACGGTCCCCCCGCACGCAGATGACCGCCGAGCTCTTGGCGCGGGTGCCCGCCTGACGCTTGGCCCCGCTCCACGCCATGCGGGAGTCGCCGAAGGTGTCGGCCGGCGTCGCGGACCAGTAGTAGCCGCCGCCGACGAGGCCCGCGTCGGTGAGCGACGCGAGCTCGCCGATCTCCGGGAGCCGCCACTGCGCGAGCCCGGCGATGTCGAGGCCGTCGCAGTGCGCCACCGCGGCGCCCTGGCTCATCGGCTTGGTCGCACGCCGCGTCACCAGCAGGACGTCGAGGGCGCGGATGTTCCGGTCGCGCAGCGCCTTGAGCACGCGCGTGCGGGGGGGCGAGGGCGGGGCCGCGCGCGTCACCGGGCGCAGGGGCTTGGCGGTGGCGAGCGGCAGCGATGCGTCGGGCTTCGCGGAGGGCTCGGGCGTCGCGGAGGGCTCGGGACTCGCGG
>LNFB01000125.1 GCA_001464385.1 Deltaproteobacteria bacterium Ga0077550
GGTGGGCTGCTCGACGCGGCGCTCGATCCCGGCAAGCCCGACCACGACGGCGCGCTCGTCGAGCGCCAGCGGCGGTTCCTGCATCGCCTCGGACGGGGCATCAACGAGGCGCTCGGCGGCGAGGCCGTCGGGATCGAGGTGCGCCTCGCGGGGATCCTGCACCGCTTCGTGCGGACGCCCGCCGTCCCCGGTGGCTGGTCGGAGTTCGTCTCCGAGATCCCCGCCGCGCAGGTTCGTCCGCACCCGCCGGCCCTCGACATCGACGTGCGGCTCACGAGCCAGTCCTTCGAGCAGCTGGCGATGGGCGGGGCCGGCATCGCGGGCATCATGCGGCTGTGGCACGCGCACGTCCCCGGCCTCGAGTCCGACGGCGACGCGTGGGTGCTGCGGCCGTTCCCCAGCGATCGGCCCATGCAGCTGGGCAAGGACGCACGGTGGTGGCGACGGCCCCTCGATGCGATCGCGCTGGTCCGTGACGGCGTCGTGATGCCGACGCGACTCGGGGCCGCGCTGGCGCAGCACCGCGTGCCCGTCCAGGAATTCGACGGCATCGCCGACGCGCCCCGGCTGCGACTGACCTACGACGAGGGCGCCGTGATCCAGGACGAGGCGCTGGCGCTGCTCGCCGCGTGGTTCCACGACGTCGTCGCCCACGCCGTGCGCGCGCGCGTTCCGGCCGGCACCCGCTCGCCGGCCGCATTGCTCGGCGCCGCGTGGCCGTCCACGCTCGGCGGCGTGTGGACGGTCGACGGCCAGGCCGTCGCCGTCGACGCGCTCGCCGAGGCCGCATCCGCGGGACGCGAGGTGTGGTTCGCGTGGCGCCACGAGCTCGACGTGGTCCCGCACGACGTGCGCGCGTCGACCCTCGCGCTGTGGCCCAGCGAGCTCGAGCTCCTGCGCCTCGCGATCCCCACGCTGTCGCTGGTCCCCCTGGCGCGGGCGCAGGTCGCCAGCGGTCGCGCGACCGACTGGGCCACGCTGGTGCAGGGGTGCCTGCCCGAGCTCGCGCTCTGCGTCATCCCGCGGTCCGTCGAGATCCCCGCGCGCATCGACGTGACCGCGTTCATCCACCGCGGCGGCGCCGGGGAGTTCGGCAGCATCGACCTGGTGTGGAACGGGCGATCGGTGGCCAGGACCCTCGACCCCAGCCTCGCGATCCCGGGCGTCACGTTGTTCGGGCACGTCTCGACCAACGACGCGCGATGGTCGTCGACGCCGACCGCCATGCAGAGCACCCTGCACGCGGTCGCTCAGGCGGTGCGTGCACGACTGGACGAGCTGCTGGCCCACGCCCGCGACACCTCGGCTCCCGGCACGTCGCTGCCGCCGATCGTCGCGCGCATCGAGGCCGGGACCATCGCGCACAGCCTGTCGCCCGAGGTTCGGGCGAGCGCGCCGACTCGGACGTCGATGCCGCTGGCGATCGTGCCGGTGCGCGGCGACGGCTTCGCGGGCGTGCTCGAGCTCCACGCCGACGGCGAGCCGACCGCGATCGAGGTCGGCGTCGTCGACGGGCCCGCGACCACGGTCACCCTGCACGATCCCTGGGCCGGCGTGTCCGGGCGCGTCGCGATCCAGCCCCACGCGAGCGCGTGCGATCCCCAGGCGATCGCGATCGAAGCGCTGCGACAGCTGCTGCCCGCGGCGAACCACGCGGCCCTGGTCCACGGCCTCGGCCACGCGGCGCGCCCCCGGCTCGTCGCCCTCGTCGCGGCCTGTCGCTCACGCACGGCGACGGACGACGGCGAGGACGCCGACGCCGCCGTGCCGTGCCGCCTGCGCGAGGTCCTCGTGCACACCCTGCTGGGCACGCACGCGCTCGCCGTCGAGCACATCGTCCCCGTGCCGTCGTGGCGGTTCGCCGCGCTGACCGAGATGGACGACCGCGGGACCTCGGACGACGGGGCCGGTCGCGCGCGCCGCCTCGAGCTCGGCGCCTACCGCCGGTGGATCGCCGAGGGCCTGCACCGCCCGCGCGGCGCCGAGGACGTCGGTCTCGCCGCGGCGCTCGTGCTCGCCACCCTCGACCAGGACGCCGACGGCCGCGAGCGATCGCTGCGGCGGCTGCTCGCGTGCGC
>LNFB01000126.1 GCA_001464385.1 Deltaproteobacteria bacterium Ga0077550
GAGAAGACGGCCGACAAGGTCATCCGCCGCGAGATGACCATCTCGGAGGGCGACCTCTACTCGGAGACCAACAAGGAGACCAGCGAGTTCCGCATCATGCGGCTCGGGTACTTCTCGGCGGTCAACATGTCGACGTCGCGCGGCTCGACCGACGACAGGATCGTCATCAACATCGAGCTCACCGAGCAGCTCACGGGCACGTTCCAGGTCGGCGCGGGCTTCTCGACCATCGAGAACTTCGTACTGCAGGGCCAGGTCGCCTACGACAACTTCCTCGGCCGCGGCGCCACGGTGCAGGTCATCGCGCAGTTCTCGAGCCTGCGGCGCCTGTTCAACTTCTCCTACTACACACGCCACTTCCTCGACAGCAAGTGGAACTTCATCTTCAACGTCTTCAACTCGCGGAACATCTTCCCCAGCTTCTCGCGGCAGAGCACGGGCTTCCGCGTCAGCTGGGGTTACCCGGTGTGGCGCGACCTGACGGCGTTCATCGGCTACGAGCTCGAGGACGTGAAGGTCGGCTTCGGCACGTTCGGCAGCATCGGAGGCGTGTTCTCGCCGGGGTCGCTGGTCACGGTGCCGCAGCAGGCGCTCATCACCAACCTCTTCGCCAACGGCATCACGTCGGCGCTCGAGGCTCGGTTGCAGTGGGACACCCGCGACAACTTCCTGTTCCCGACCTCGGGGCAGTACCACCAGCTGCGCAGCACGTTCGCGAACAAGTACTTGGGCTCGCAGAACCGCTACAACCGCTACGTCCTCGACAGCCGGTTCTACTTCCCGGTCATCCGCACCGAGAAGGCCTTCCGCGCGTGGCTCGTGTTCAAGACCCGGTTGCAGGTCGGCTTCGTCCACGGGTCGAGGAAGAACGGCGTCCCGATCTTCGAGCGGTGGTTCCCGGGTGGCATCTACGGCGACGGCGAGATCCGCGGCTTCCGTCTGCGCAGTCTCGGGCCGAAGATCAAGGTCGCGAGCTCGCCTGATCCGACCTCGCCGCTCATCGCCTACGAGATCGGTGGCAACCTGCTCACGGCGTTCACCGCCGAGTTCGAGTTCATGGTCATCCCGCCCGCCAACATCAAGGGCGTGGTGTTCTATGACATGGGCAACGCGTTCAACACCGAGTCGCACTTCTGCAGCAAGCTGAACTCGTCGCTCCTGCCGAAGAGCGACCCGTGCACGCAACGGTGGGGCTTCAAGGAGTTGCGGTACTCGGCGGGCTTCGGCTTCCGCTGGCAGTCGCCGATCGGCCCGCTCCGCTTCGAGTGGGGCTTCCCGCTCGATCGCCAGCGCGCGAACGCGTTCCTGCGTCGGGGTGATGATCCGGTGGTCTTCGAGTTCGCGATCGGCAACTCGTTCTGATCGGCTCGGGCCGGGTGACGCGGGTCACTGGCGACCGCGCAGTTGCCCCAGGATCGGGGCGACGCGCCCCGGTCGATGGGCGAAAGTTCTGCTGAATCGGTACGTTGGCGACCCCGTCAGTGGCCGAGCAGCCTTGCCCGTCCCCTCACCGAAAGCTAAGGTTCGCGCCATGCAGCGGTTCGTATGTCTCGCCCTCGCCGGCGTCCTCGCCTCGGGCGTCGCCGCGTCGGCCTCCGCCGCCGAGCCGCGGGCCGACGCGCTCGCGCTCGAGAAGCTCGCCGTCGTCGATGTGCAGCGTTGCCTCCTCGAGACCAAGGAGGGCAAGAAGGCCAAGCTCGAGCTCGAGCGGGCGATGTCGCGGGGCCAGGCGAAGATCGACAAGAAGGCCGCAGACCTGCAGAAGCGGGTCCAGGATCTCCAGGCGAAGGCGTCGATGCTCTCCGAGGTCGAGCTCCGCAAGCGCCAAGAGGACCTCATGCGGGCCCAAGCCGAGCTGGAAGAGCTGAGCGGCCAGCTGCAGGAGGACGTCGCCGAGAAGGAGGCCCTCCTGACCGAGAAGATCTACAAGAACGTCTCCACGATCGTCGCCCAGATCGCGATCGAGGAGAAGCTGCAGGCGGTCCTGGTGCGCTCCGAGATGACGGTCATCTACGTCGACCCCAAGCTCGATCTCACCAATCGCGTCATCGTCCGCTACGACAAGGAGCACCCGTGATGAAGTCCGCCATGCCCCGCACCCTCCGCACGGCCCTCGCCGCGCTCGCCCTCGTCGTCGCCGTTCCGGTGGTCTCTGCGCCGCAGACCGCCCGCGCGGAGATCCCTGCGGTCAAGAGGATCGCGATGGTCGACATGCAGCGGGTCCTCAACGAGACCAAAGAGGGCAAGAAGGCCCGCACGGATCTCGAGACCAGCAGCAAGGCCAAGCAGGAGAAGCTCGACAAGAAGCGCACCAAGCTCGAGGCCGACGCGGCCAAGCTCGGCAGCCTCAAGGGCGCCCAGCTCACGAGCGCGCAAGAGAAGCTGCAGCAGGAGTCGATGGAGCTGCAGAGCATGCTCATGACCCTCGAGCAGGAGCTCGGCGACATGCACAACAAGACGCTCGAGAGCATGTACAAGAACGCCCAGGACATCGTCACCAAGCTGGCGAAGGAGCGTGGGATCGACCTGGTGCTCGTCCGCGACGCGATGACCGTGATCTACGTGAAGGAAGGCATCGACATCACCGACGAGGTCGTGAAGCTCTACAACAAGGCGCACAGCTAGCGCCCCGCGCGGCCCGTGCCGTGGACGCCGCCGGCCCTGCGTGGTCCGGCGGCGTTGTTGTATGATCCGTAGCGTGACGACTCCGAGCGTGCGTGCGAGGCGGCGCCGAGGTGAGACCGCCCGATGGGGGCTCGCGTGGGCCGTGGCCATGGCCGGACTCCTGGGCTGCAGCGGGGTCCAGGGGCGCAGCGCCGCGCTGTCCCGCGCGGTCCGCCGAGGCGATGAGGCCGCGATGCAGCGCCTCCTGGTCCCCGCCGCTGCTGCCGGGGTCGACGCGACCGCGATGACCGCGAAGTCCGCCCGAAGGGCCTGGTCCAAGCGGCTGCGGCGCCCGAAGGAGGTGCACCACGGGGCGACCCTGCTGCTCGCCGAGGGGCGCGCCGCGCGGCTGACGAAGTTGCCCGCGGGTTGGTTCTTCGCGGAGGATCCCACGGACGTGTATCGGCAGGACACCCCCGAGCAGGCGATCGCGGCGCTGGTCTGGGCGAGCAAGCGTGGCCGCTGGGATGTGCTCCTGCGCCTCGCGCCGCGGCGCTACCGGGTCGGCCTGTCGGAGGCCCAGCTCGAGTCGGCCTGGACGGAGGGCGAGGGGGCCACCGAACTGCGACGCGCCCGGGATCGTGTGGAGGGGCACCTCGGCGATCCGATCGCGCGGGACGCCCACGAGGCGCGGCTCGACCTCGGGGGAGGCCACGCCGTGTTGCTCGAGCGCGAGTCCGGGGCGTGGGTCGTCGTGGACTTCTGACCGGCGCAGGTGCGGGCAGGGCCGCGCGGGGCATGGCTCGGCGGCCCAAGGGCGGACGTGGTGCGGAGCGCAGGGCCGGATGTGGCCGCCGCCCCGGGCGACGGCGTGCTCCGCGGCCGGCACTCGCATCCTGGCTCACGCCAGAGACTTGCCTCGCCCGCCAATCACGTTAGGCTGAGATACAGAGGTGACGGAGCACGGCACCATGGGGCGCGGGCACCTGACACGACTGTCGCGGTCGTGGGGTTCAGCGTCGCGCGGGGTCGCGAGCGAAGTGTTCGTGGATGGCGAAAGCATGGGAGTTGGATCACATGATGGTCCCCATGGTTCGCCTCTTGCAGTTTCCCCGGTCATGACGCCGAACCCCGAGGTCGTTTCGAGGTCCCGGCGTCCCTGCCCCGAGAGGGGTGTCGTCCTGAACGCGAGGCCAACCATGGCAGATCAGTGGACCCACGATCGTCCGTTTCGCGCGCCCACCCGCAGCAAGCCCGCCCGGCGGCAGCAGGAGCAGCAACCGCGGCTCGAGCTCCCGCTCCCGATGCCGAGCGCTCGCCCGGAGGATACCGAAGCCCAGCCCGCCGCGGAGCCGCAGCGCGGCGCCTCGATCATCGACTTCTACGTCTGAACTCCCGCTGAGCCGGGGGGAGTCGGCAGTCCGGAAAAGGGACGGCGCGCGAGCGTCGTCCCTTTTCGCTTTTTCGGCGCCGGCTACCGCGTGGAGCGCCCGCTACCGCGTGGAGCGCCCGCTACCGGGTGTAGCGGAAGTAGAGCTGCAGGAGCAGCGCGCCGGAGTTCTGCAGCGTCGGCGTCCCCACGAAGGTGACGACGAGCCCGCCCGAGTTGTGGCGGTTGAGGCTGTGTACGTCGAAGGACAGGCCTGCTGTCCACGCGAGGCCGAGGCGGCGGTTGTCGGGGGCGATGCCCGCGACCTGAAGCAGGTTGTTGCTGAGGTGGTCGACGCCAGCGCCGCCGTGGGCCGCGATCATGAAGCGACGGAACGGGACGCCGAGGCGTGCCTCGCCGGTGTAGATCCCCTCGCCGAGGAGCTCGCGGTGCAGGACGCCGTCGTCATAGCGTCGCAGGGCGCCCGTCGCGTGGAGCTGGAACGCGATCCACCGCCGGATCTCGTAGCCGATCCGCGCCGAGAGCGAGAACCCGGTCGACAGCACGTCCGCGGTCGGCCCGATGCTCACCATGGGTCCCGTGCTGGCTTCCACGTAGAACCCGCGGCTGAACTTCCGCGGGTCGGGGAAAACCGTGGGGTCGACCTGCTTGCGCTCGACGACCCCGACCTCCTCGGTGGCGGCCGGGCCGGACGTCGTCGCAGGCTCCGGCGTGCCCGAGCTCGGCGCCGGCGCGGCGGCGAGCGCCCACCAGATCATGCCCGTCGAGGCGCTCACCCGGTGCTCCCGCCGCCTTCGCACTGTGCGTCGGCCCCGGTGTCGCCGCCCGAGGTCCCGCCGCCGAGCGCAGCGGCGCCCGGCAGGGCGTAGGGCTCCGGCATCACCTCGTACCGCCGCGCATCGCGGGCGCTGTCGAAGATCTTCTCCTCGGACTCGCGGAGCCGCACGTCGTACTCGAGCGTCGCTGGGCCGCTCGCGCCGAGCGTGATCCGCAACATCACCGCCGCAGCGATCACCGCGTCGTCGGGGACGACGTCGGTCCCGATCGGATCGGCCTCGTGGCGGTGGTTCAGCACGGCGAGCGGCCCGGCGCAGAAGCGCGTGATGGCGTCGAGATCGTACATCGCTTCGCGCAGATCGTCCTCGCGGAACTCGCCGCGCACGACCTCGCCGGGGCCGAGCTGCCGCGGCGTGAACCCTGCGAGGGAGGGGTACTGGATCTCGTCCTCCTCGGCCCCGCCCGCTGCGCCGTACGTCGAGATCGGATCGTAGTCGAAGAACTCGGTGGCGCCGTCGAGGAGCACCCACGCGGTCAGGGGCGCGTCCGAGTCGTTGGTGAGCGTCCACGGTATCGACGCGGTGACATCGTCTCGGCGGATCCATGGGGTCTGCTCCGACGGGGTGCTGCCCGGCGGCTGCAGCTCGGCGAGGTCGGCGTCGCTGGGCTCTCGGAAGTCGAGCCAGTACTCGCTCTGCTTGTACGCGCCGATGGTCGGGTTGCCGGTGGTCGAGTCCTCGGCGCCGGCGGCCTCGATGTCCGCCGCACGGACGACCAGCCGCTGGGCGCCGTCGTAGAACGCCGGGTTGTTGCACGCACCGGTGCACAGTGCGAAGGCCGAGGCGACGAGGGCGGTGCGGGACGCGGACATGGGGACCTCATTTCGTGTCGAAGACGAAGGGGTACTCGACCTCGACGACGCCGCCCTCGGGCTTGGGGAAGCGCCACTGCCCGAGGGCGCGGACCATGCAGCTCTCGGCGTCGCTGTTGCCCAGCGAGCTCGACTTGACCTTCGCGGCGGTGACCGATCCGTCGAGCCGGATGATCCACGACAGCGTCACCTTGCCGGATAGATCCGGCTTGCGCGTCAGCTGAGCGTTGTAGCAGAAGCTGATCTGCGGTCGGTGCCGGCGCACCTCCTTGTCGATCAGCTCTTTGCTGAGTTGGCCCTTCACCTTCGCGGTGCCGGTGGTCACGGAGACCTCGCGCTCCTTGGGGCCAGCGCTGGGCTTGGCCGGCTTGCGGCGTCCGCCGCCGGTGCCGCCCCCGGTCTCGACGCTGGCGGTTCCGTAGATCGCACCTTCGCCCTCGCCGCCGCCGCCGCTGCCGCTGCCGCGCGTCCCCATGCCGCCGGTGCCGTTGCCGATGACCAACGGTCCGGTGCCGGTGCCGCTGATGACGCCGCCGACCGACAAGAGGTCGGCCATGGTGTCGGTCTGGGCGAGGGCGTTGAGCTCCTTGACGAGGCCGACGTTGGTCGCGTTCGACGACACCGCGTCGTCGGTCTTGGGCACGTTGCTGCGGCCCGTGAGATCGGGGCGGCCGAAGCGGCCCTCCTCGCCGCCGGCGCGCTTGCGGGCCGTGTCGGCGGGCTTGTCCGCGTCGCTGAGGTCGGGCTCCTCCTCGGGCGGCGGCGGGTCGCGCGGCGGGTCGTTGAAGATCGCCCGGGTGAAGCGCTCGTCGACCTCGTCGAGGTCGAGCGTCCGCTTCTCGGGGTCGTAGTTCAGGAACGCGATCGCGAGGAACAGCCCCAGCGCCACGGCGCTCATGAAGATGCTCGCGAGCAGTGGCCGCGCCGAGCCGTCGCCGGGCATCGGCGGGACGACCTCGGGCTGCACCCGCAGGACGACGATGCGGACGTCGCTGCGCTCGCGCAGCCACAGCACGCCCCAGTCCTCGGGCGCGAGCCGCAGGCGTGTGCGCCCCTCGGCGCGCAGGGCCGCTAGGTCGCACTCCGTGCCGCCGAGGACGAGCCGGCCATCGAGCGACGGTGGCAGGTTCAGCTCGTCGTCGACGACGAGGGTGTGGGTCGCGGCCGCGGGCTGCAGCGGCAGGACGAAGTCGCACGACGGTGCGTGCCCGATCGTGATGGTCCGCCGCGCGTGCGTGTCGGCCTCGCCGACGACGTGGGCGCCCATGGCCAGGGCCACGCGCGTGACGTGGCGTGCGGTGGGGACGGCCGTGGCCACTACAGGGCGTCCTCCGTCACCGTGAACGAGAGCTCGGGCATGAAGCTGCGGTGGGGGATGCCCACGGTCTCGAACTCGCCGCCGATGCGGGCGAGGAACTGCAACAGCGCCGGGGTGCGCAGCTCACCGTCGATGTCCAGGCCCGTGAAGGTGTAGCGGGTGACGTCGCCGTCGCTGGGGACCTCGGCCCCCGCGGGAGGAGGGCCCTCGACCGCACCCGGTCCGGGCGCAGGGGTCGTCGGCGCGGGGTTGGTCGGCGCCGTGGCGGCGCTCGGCGTGGGCTTGGCCGACGTCGCCGCCGGCGGCTTCGCGGGGGCCGCGTTCCGTCGCGCGGCGGCCTCCGTGGGCGCCCACAGGACCGCGACCGACAGGAGCACCGCGACGTGTCGAGGACGGATGGCGAGGTTCATTTGGCCTTGTCTCCCGGGGCGGCGAGGGCATCGAGCAGCGCCAGTCGCTCCTTGGCCACGCCAACGAACGCACCATCGCCGCCCACGACCTGCAGATATCGTTCCAGGTGCTTGCGCGCGGTCGCGGGACGCTCGGCGTAGTCCATGTCGAGGACCCCGAGGTTGAAGTGCGCCGCCGCGTGGTCGGCATCGATCGCGAGCACGCGCTCCCAGTTCGCGCGCGCGCCCTCGAGGTCGCCGGCGAGACGCACGGCGATGCCGAGGCCGAGGAGCGCCTCGGTGTTCCCGGGCTCGATGCCGAGCACGGCGTCGAGCTCGACGCGGGCGCGCTTGTGGTCGCCAGCGCCGAGGAACAGCGCCGCCTTGTTGAGGCGCCCGGTGACGAAGCCAGGATCGGCGGAGCTGGCCTTGTCGAACAGCGCGAGCGCCGTCTGATCGTCACCGCGCTTGAGCGCGACGAGCCCGAGGTTGGTGACCAGCAATGGGTGGTCTGCGTGCCGGGACAGGCCCTTGTTCAGCAGCAGCTCCGCGAGGTCGAGCTGGTCGCGATCGATCATGATGGCGCCGAGCGTCGCGTACGCCGACGGGTCGAACGCGTGGTCACCGAGGATCGCCCGACACTCGGTCTCGGCGTCGTCGAGGCGGTCGGCGTGGCGCAGCGCGGCGGCCAGCGCGTTGCGGGTGCGGACGTCGTCGGGGGTCTTGGCGAGCGCGCGCTCGTACAGCGAGACGGCGCGCCCGGGCTTGCCCTGGCGCAGGTACACCGCGCCGAGGGCGTCGAGGGCCTCGGGGCTGGCGTAGATCTCGAGGCTCTTCTCGAGCGCGCGGGCGGCCTCGCCGAGCCGGGCGCGGCGCAGCTCGATGACGCCGATGTCGAGCCACGCCTCCCACAGCTTGGCGTCCAGCGCGATCGCGGCGCGGAAGGCCGCGATCGCGTCGTCGTACTCGGCGGCGCCGGCCTCGAGGTGGGCGACACCGGCCTCGAACTTGGCGCGGGCGTTTGCCGGCACCGCCGTCGTCGGGGCCGCGGCCTCGCGTTGGCCGACCCGCTTGCACCCGCCGGCGAGGAGGGCGACCACGAGCGCCGCGAGGATCCGACCGGTCATCGCGACAGCCTCCGGATCGTCGTCGCGTTCGCGGCGCCCTCGGCCGGCCGGAGCTCGGCGCCGATCTCGGACACCGGTGGGTACTCCTGCGCCGAGAGCCGGCCGAGCGCCTCGCGGATCTTGCGGGTGTACGTGTTGTAGATCGCGAGCTCCATCGCCCGCTGGTAGCCGCTCTTGTACGCGCCGATCGCCTCCTCCTCGAAGGCGAGGGCGAACGTGCCGAGCTGCTCGCTGTACTCGTCCTGCTGCGCGGGCGAGAGCGCCGAGGGGATCGGATAGTCCCGCAGGCCGCGGGCGAACGACTCGTACGACTCGCCGATGCGGAACAGCGCTGCCGTGGTCCACTCCGCGGTCGAGTACGACAGCACGTCGAGGTAGACGTCCTTGGCCTGGGCGAGCAGCTTGGCCTTGCGGTCGAGGCTCGCGCCCAGCTTCGCGGGCTTGGGGTCGAGCTTCGTCGCCTCGAACTCGCGGAAGACGATCTCACCCTGCAGGTAGCGGGCCTCGGCGCCGGCGATCCGCCCGCGCCCTTCGGCGGTGCGACCCGCCTTCGCCGCGCGCCCGAGGGCACGATCGGCGTCCTTGAGCTTGCCCAGCGCCATCAGCGACTTGCCGAGCTGCGTGTTGGCCTCGATCGCCTCGGGCGCGCTGCCGTGGCGGTCGACGAACTTCGAGAGGGAGGCGACCGCGGCCTTGTGCTCGCCCGCGCGGGCCTGCACGACGCCGACGCGCAGCTCGACCTGCAGGCTGTCCTTCTCGCCGGCGTACTGCTTGGCGTAGCTGGCGTAGCGCGCGGCCGCCTGCTTGGTCTGACCGAGGCCCTCGTAGAGCACGCCGGCGTTGTACAGCGCGTCGGCGCGGCCGCTGTGCTTGGGGTAGCGCTCGATGAAGCCGTCGTAGCGCTGCGCCGCCCGCTCGTAGTCGCCCATGTTCTCGAACACGCGGGCCATCACGAGCGTCGCGTCGGCGGCGTAGGTGCTGTTCGGATACTCCCGCGCGAGGCGCTCGTACGCCTCGGTCGCGGCGTGGGGCTTGCGGGCCCGCTCGAGCGCCGCGCCGGCGTTGGCCAGGGCCATCGGCGCCTTGTCGTGCTTGGGGTGCTCGGTGGCGACGCGCAGGTAGTAGCTCGCCCCGCGGCCGGCGTAGCCGCGGTCGACCAGCGTGTCGCCTTGCTTGAGGAGGCTGTCCACGATGATGCGATCGAGCCGCGCCTGCTCCTCGGGCGGCGCGAAGGCCTTGGTGCCCTTCAGCTTGCCGGCCCAGATCTCGATGTTGTCGTAGTCCGCCGCCTTGCCGAGGCTCTCGAGGATGCGGTCACCCGCGACGCCGGCGTTCTCACTGGTCGGGTGATCGACGACGATCTTGCCGTAGCGCTGCACGGCGCCGTCGTAGTCGCCGCGGTTGTGGAAGAACTCGCCGAGCGCGTAGAGCACCGCGCCGTTCTGCTCGTCCTCGGGGAACAGCACGCTGAAGAGGTCGGTCGCGCGGATGAACTTGCGCTCGAGCGCGCTGTAGCGATCGGGCTCGGCCGCCGACTTGGCGCCGTCGGGCGCCGCGTCGGGGGCCTTCGGATCGGGCGCCTTGTCGTCGGGGATCTTCGCATCGGGCGTCGCGGCGATGGCGGCCGCGGGCGCCTGCGTCATCGCTTTCTCGTAGGCGCCGATCGCCGCGAGCAGGGCGTCGCGGTGCAGCGCGCCCACGGGCGCCGACTCCCCGACGCGGAGGTACGCATCGCCGGCCGCCTCGGACTCGCCGAGCTTGAAGAACAGGATGTCGCCGGTGAGGTACGAGACCTCGACCGCGTTCGGGCTGCTCGGATACCGCGTGACGAAGTCGCCGTAGGCCCGCGCCGCGAGGGCGTAGCGCTCCTTGTCGGGGACCTTCGTGTCCTTCTCGGCGGCCTGCGCCCCCTCGTGGATCGATCGCCCCAGGTCGAAGAGCAGCGCCGAGGTCTCGGCGCTCGCCGCCTTCGCCGCCGCGGGGTGGGCCTTGCCCCACTTGCTGCCGGGGCCGTAGCGCTCGTGGACGACGCCGAGCTCGTCGAGCGCGGGGCCGATCTGGTTGGCGCCGCGCAGGCCGGTGAACACGTGCAGCTCGTAGTCCGCGGCGTCGGCGTGCTCGGCGTCGAGCGACAGCAGGAACCGCCACGTCGGCACCGACTTGTCGTAGCGGGTCTGGGCCTCGTAGGCCTCGCCGAGGCGCACCAGCACCTTGCGCGAGTACTGCGCGCCGTCGATCGACGCCAGGAAGTCGTAGATGTCCTTGGGGGTGTTCTTCTCGTCCTCGGAGATGACCTGCACGAGGTACTCGAGGGCCTCCTCGCGGAGGTCGGCGAGGCGCTTGCGGCCGGCCTCGTCGGTCTCGGGCGCGGTGCCCTGGTCGAGCACCTCCTTGAAGCGGGCGATCGCGCGGTTGCTGTCGCCGAGCTTCCAGTGGCACCAGGCCGACTTGAACAGCGCCATCGCGTACGAGTCGCTGGTCGGGTACGCCAGCACGTGCTCGTAGGCCTCGAGCGCGGCGGCCCAATCGTTGCCGCCGTAGAAGCGGTGGTCGCCGATCGCCAACCACGAGTCGGGGACGAAGGTCGAACGCGGGTGCTTCTCGATGATCGCGCGGAACTGGGCCTGGGCCTCGTCGGACTTGCCCTGCTCGCGCAGGGAGAACGCGTAGAGGTAGCGCACCGTGTCGAGCTTGCGGAAGCCGGGATACTGACCGATGAGGCGGACGTAGATCGCCTGCGAGCCGGTGAGGTCGAGCTGCGGCTCGTCCGGCGGGCCGGCGGGGCACGACTCGGGCGCGTCGCGGCAGCCGTCGACGGCCTTCGCCCACGCCTCCATCGACGACAGGAACTGCTCTTGGCTGCGAGCGAGGCGATACAGCGCCTCGGGCATCGCGCGGTTGTCGGCGTGCTTGTCGATGAACTCCTCGAGCAGCGCGATGCCCCGCTTGCGGTCGACGCCGATCTGGGCCTCGCGGCTGCGGAGCTCGAGCTCGATCTGGTACGACGTCAGGGGTGGCGGCGTGTCGGCCTCGGCGCCCTTGCGACCGCGCTTCTTCTTCGCCGGGCTCGGCGACGTCGCGGCCGCGTCGGTCGCCGCGGGCGTCGCCGCCTTCGCGTCGAGCTTGGTCGGCTGCCGCTCCTTGGGCATGCTGCGCGGCGCTGCGCCGGCGGTGCCCCCGACCAGCAGGCAGGACGCCAGCGCGCCGAGCGAGAGCATGGTCGGGCGCCGCGTCATCGGTACCCCTCGTACTCGTCGGCCCAGTACTCGCCCTCGTAGGGCCAGAACTCCTCGTCGTCGCCGACGACGCCCTCGATCTGCAGCTTGCCGAAGAGCTCGGGCGGGAAGCGGCCGGCCGCCATGTCGCGGACCTCGATCTCGAGCTTCTTCTTGGCCCCGAGCACCGCGTCGATTCGCCCCATCCGCGCCTCGCCGAGGAGGTCCTCGATGCGCTCGGCGAGCTGGCCGAGTCGGGTGCTCGCCACGAGCGCGGCCTGCTCGTCGGCGCGGTCGGCCGTCGCGAGCGCCCGCGTGCGCAGGCCGAGCACGACGTCGCGATCGGCCGCGAGCGCGGCGCGGAGGTCCTTGCTGTTGGCGCTGCCCGTGGGCGGGCTCGCCAGGAGCAGCAGGGTGGCGCGGCGTCGCAGCTCGCGGACCTGCTGGCGCAGCCCGGCGGCCTCGGCCGACAGCGGCGCGGTGGCCCCCGGCTCGGCGCCGGCCCGCTGTGTCCGACGGATCTGCTCCTCGAGGCCCGCGACGCCGCGCTGTAGCTGCTCGGCATCCGCGATGACGTCGAGGGCGTCGCCCTCTGGGGCCCGTCGGGTCGCCGTGTCCGATTGCTCGAGCTGCGCGACCATGCGGCCGAGCTCGCCGTCGAGGGCATCGGCGAACTCGGCCTCGCGCCGCAGCACGTCGGCGTGGCGGCCGAGCCGTGCATAGGTCGGATCCTCGTCGAGCATCGACAGCAGCAGGCGGTGCGACTCGAGCTCGCCGTCCATCGACTCACCGGCGCGCAGCCGCGACAGCTCGCGGTGCAGCGCGAGCAGTCGCTCGGGATCGCGGCGGATCTCGGCGATGTGATCGCCGACCGGCGAGAGGTCGTCGATGAAGCGCGTGAACTCGGCCTCGGCGTCGCGGAAGTCGCAGTCGTACAGCCGCAGCAGCGCGGCGAGCAGGCGGGCCTCGACGGCCTGCGGTGCGTCGGGGAAGCGCTCGTCGAGCTCGTTCAGCAGGTCTCGGGCGATCGCGTACTCGCCGGCCTCCGCCATCGTCCACGCCGACTCGAACAGCGCGTGGCCGAGCTCGTCCGAGTCCTCGGGCACACTGAAGTAGTGATAGAAGGCGTGGTCGTGCCGGCGCTCCTCGTGCGCGACGCGGCCGAGGCCGAGCTGCGCCAGATCGCGGACGGGGAAGTAGCGGCGATCCACGTAGTACGACGACAGCTGCTGGTCCTTGCCGCCGAGCACGTCGCAGAAGGCCTTCTCGGCGTCGCGGAACTGCTTGCGCTGCGCGTACGCGACGCCCTGCAGGTAGCGTGCGGCGGTGTGGAAGCGGCTGGTCGGGCCGACCGCCGCGTAGGCCGTCAGCGCCGCGTCGAGGTCGCCGCGCTGGCCGGCCGCGCGCGCGACGAGGTACTCGCGCTCGTCGAGGTCGTCGCCGGTCAGCTCGATCGCGGGCTTGCCCTCGGGATGCAGGCTGCGATCGAGCTCGTCGAGCGCGGTGACGTAGTCCTTGGTCGCCAGGCCGGCGTCGACGTGACGACGCAGGGCAGGGGTGAAGTACGGGTCGCTCGGGCCCGCGGCGAGCACCCGGGCGAAGGCGGCCTGCGCGGTGAGGTCGGCGCCGTAGGCCAGCAGCGACATCCCGAGGTGGTAGTGCGCCGAGCTCATCTCCGGCGTCTCGGCGAACGCCGCGTAGCGCGGGTGGCTCACCAGCTCGAACAGGGCGATCGCGCTGCCGCTCGCGTCGCCGCGGACGTAGCGGTCCTGCGCGTCGGCGAGGGCCGCGGCGAACTGCTCGAGCGTGGCCTCGCGGTCATCGCCGAGGCCGCCCTTCGCGAGGTGCTCGTAGTAGGCGCCCAGCCGAGGATCGAGGAGCGTCGGTGGCCCCGCGTCGGTGCGCGCGGGGGCGCTCGGATCGGGCTCCGCGGCGACGACGGGCGCGGCCTCCACCGGCGCGTCGGCGCCCTCGGGCGCTGCGGCGACGAGGGCGAGCACGCCGAGCCACGCGCTCGCGATCACTTCTTGCCTCCCGAGACCGAGGCGCCGACGGTGGTGCTCGCCGCAGCCTTGGGCCTGCTCGCGCCGCGCTTCGCCGTGCTCTTCGCCTTCGCGCGCAGGCCGATGTGCAGGTCGCTGTGCCCGCGCTTGCCCTTGGCGAACCTCCACATGTTCCCAGTTTCTCGCAGCAGCAGGCGCGTGGATACCCGCTGGTCGACGTCGACCGCGACGACGAGCGTGTGATCGATCCGGATCTTGTAGGTCGCATCCCTACGGGCCACCAGGTCGGCGGATACCGACAGCTCGTGCGAACCCGGTGCGGCGAAGACCTCGAAGAGATCGCCGTCGGTCGAGGGCATGCCCTTCTCCTGAACGTAGACAGGCGCGCCGTCGACCCGCAGCGTGAGGTTCGAGACCGCGTAGAACCGATCGAAGTTGCTGCGCAGTCGCAGCGTGATCCGGGTCGTGAAGAGCTTCGCGGCGACCAGGGACACGCGGCTGCGGGCCTTGAACAGCGCGTCGCGCAGCGCCCGGGCGTCCTGCTGCAGGGCCGCGACGGCGCCCGCGTCGGCGCGTGCCACGGGCGCGGGCTCGTCGGGGGTCGGCTCGGGATCCGGCTCGACGGCGACGGGCGGCGCGTCGGGCTCGGCCGGCGCGGGCTCGGCGACGCCCGGGGCCTTGCCCGCGGCGGGATCGATCGTCGGGCTCGCGGGCGTCGTCGCCGCGGGCTTCGTCGCCGCCCCCGCGGCAGGTTTTGCGGGCGCCGCCCAGGCCGGAGCCGCGAGCAGCAGCGAGGCCAACACGATCACGGATCGGACGGGACGAACGCGTGCCATGGTCAGTTCCTCAGGGGCACCAGCACCGACAGCCCGGTGGTGAACGCAACGTCGTTGACGTAGTACTGCTCGGACAGCAGCGACTGGCGATAGAGGTAGTCGCGGACCTCGAAGCGCAGCGCGACCGCGGGGTGCAGGAAGATGCGGACGCCGAGGCCGAAGTTGCCGGCGGCGCCGAAGCTCACCGGATCGACGACGACGCCGGGGCCGGCGAGCAGGTAGAGGTCGTAGCGGAGGATCTTGGCCGCGACGAGCCGCAGCTTGCCGTACAGGGGCGACCACGCCAGGCTGCCGAACACGCGCACGATGTCCTGACCGCCGACGGCGAGGCTGAAGTTGTTCGCCGACTCGATCGTGTCGAGCACCGAGCTGCGCAGGCGCGACCAGCCGACCGAGAGCTCTGCTCCGAAGTTCTCGGACATGAAGAAGGTGTACTGGCCGCCGAGCGTGAACGTGCTGTCGAAGAGGTCGGAGACGTAGTAGCCGCCCGCGAGCGTGAGCTCGTGGCGCAGCGCCTTCACGAACAGGCGATCGCGGGTGAGACGATGCCGTCGCTTGGCCAGGAGCTGCTCCTGCAGGGTGGCGTCGACGCACTCGCCGGGCTGACCGGGGATGCCGACGGTGGGCACCGCGGCCGTGGTCGCCTCGGCCTTGCCGCGGCGACCGCGTCGTCGCTTCGTGGGGGCCGCGGTCGTCGTCGACGCGCTCGCCTCGGCCGGACCGACGGCGCACGCGGGGGCCTCGGGGGCGGCGAGCGACCACGTCAGCGCGAGCGTTTGGAGCAGGGGGAGCATATCGACTAGCGGCGACGCGGCGGGATCCAGAACGCGACGCCCGCGGAGAAGATCAGATCGTTGGAGATGCGGCGGCTGCCGAGCGCCTCCTGGGCCATGATCCGATCCACGAGGTCGAAGCGCAGCGACAGGAACTTGGTCGGGAACAGGTAGAAGCCGGCGCCGAGATCGAACGCCGCTGCCTGGACGCTCGAGTGCATCACGGCCCCGCCGCCGCCGAGCAGCACGAAGTCGCCGTGGATGATCCGATCGCCGCGGGCGCGCAGCTTGGTGTGGAACGGCGCGTACAGGACGTGCCCGAGCACCGCGTACGACAGGTTGGCGAGCGCGCCGTCGGGGTAGCGGTTCTCCTGGGTGAACGACGTCGCGGCCCGCTCGACGCGTAGCGTCATCGGCGAGACCTTGAAGTCGACGTCGAAGCCGAGGTCCTCGAAGGGCCAGAACGCCAGGTTGGCGCCGGCCTGCCACTGCGTGTCGACGAGGTCGCCGGCGCGCACGCCTCCGCCGATCGCCAGCGCCACGCGCAGCGCCTTGCGGAAGTCGCGGGGCTGCACGCCTTTGCGCACGGCGGTGCGGCCGAACTCGTCGATCATGCTCTCGTCGAGGCACTTCACGCGCCGGGGCGTGCGGCCGAGGGCCGCCGCGGCGGAATCCGGCGTCGTGTTGGCCGCAGCCGCGGTGGCGTCGCTCGGTGCGATCGCCTCGGCGTCGCTCGGCGCCGCGGCGTCGTCGGTCGAGCGCGCAGCGTCGTCGACGGCAGGGGACGCCGCTGCGGCATCGGTCGGGGCCGCCGCGCCGGGCGGCGATTCGCAATCGGCCGCGCGCGCGCGACCGGTCCACACCGCGATGCAGCCGAAGGCCAGCAGTGTTGCGGCCGACCGGGCCGCCGTCGCCGAGGGGCGACGCTGTCGCAAGCGAGCGTGCACGCGGTCGAGCTGATGCGGATCGTAGCGGCCCACGGCTTTGGGCGTCAACGATGCGACGACGATGGCGATCGCGCGTTGGTGGGTCCGTCCCGAGATCGTCCGACGACGTCGGACGCGGTGCGTCCATCCCTGTGGTCGCGAGTGCGACGCGCGGCCGATCGCGACGGACCGCGGCCAACCAGCGGTTGGGGGCGGTCCTCCGCCGCGTGTGGCCTCGTCCCCCCGCACGAAGAAACGCATCGCGTGCCGCAGTCGTGGTAGCCTCGCTACGGTGAGCGAGCGCCGAGATGAACGCGTGGAGTCGACGCACCTGCACGAGGAGGCGCATCCCCTGCGCCATCTCGGCTACCGCCTGGTCGTGCTGACCGGGGAGCTGCGCGGTCGCGACATCGAGATCACCAACGACGCCATCACGCTGGGCAAGTCGCGCTCGTGCGACGTGGTGCTGCCGGACGACTCGGTGAGCCGGATCCACGCCGAGATCCGCCGCGAGGGCGACGCCTACCGGGTCATCGACAAGAACTCCACCAACGGCAGCTTCATCGACAGCGCCCGGGTCAGCGACGCCTTCCTCAAGCCCGGGGACGTGCTGGGCATCGGCAAGGTGCAGATGCGGTTCCTGCCGCGGGATGCCCGCGCGGAGCTCCTGCCCAGCGAGCACGATCGATTCGGCGACGTCATCGGCCGCAGCCTCGCGATGCGGAAGATCTTCGGCGTGCTCGAGCGCGTCGCCGCCACGGACGTCACGATCCTCCTCGAGGGCGAGACCGGCACCGGCAAGGACCTCATCGCGCGGGCGGTGCACGAGCTGTCGCCGCGCAAGGATGGCCCGTTCGTCGTGGTCGACTGCGGTGCGGTCGCCCCGAACCTGATCGAGAGCGAGCTGTTCGGCCACGAGAAGGGGGCGTTCACCGGCGCGCACCAGCGTCGCCAGGGCGCCTTCGAGCTCGCCGACCACGGCACGGTGTTCCTCGACGAGATCGGCGAGCTGCCCAAGGACCTCCAGCCCAAGCTGCTGCGGGTGCTCGAGACCCGTCGATTGCGGCGCGTCGGCGGGACCGAGGAATTCGAGGTCGACATCCGGGTGCTCGCGGCGACCCATCGCCAGCTCCGCGCGCAGGTCGAGCTCGGAGAGTTCCGCGAGGATCTCTACTTTCGCCTCGCGGTGGTCGCCCCGACGATCCCTCCCGTGCGGGAGCGTCGCGAGGACATCCCGCTGCTCATCGAGCACTTCTCGCGGAGACTACCGCCCGGCATGTGGAAGCCGCCGGATCCCGAGGCGATGGCGCGGCTGGTCGGCTACGACTGGCCCGGCAACGTCCGCGAGCTCCGCAACGTGGTCGAGCGCAGCGCCTACCTGTCGCCGACCGGCGTCATCGATCTGATCACGACCGGCAAGAAGCCGCAGGGATCCAGCGAGCAGATCGACTTCGATCCCACGCTGACCTTCCGCGAGCAGAAGGAGCGCGCGGTCGAGCTGTTCGAGGAGGCCTACCTGGCGTGGTTGATGGAGCGCGCCGAGGGCAACATCTCGCGGGCGGCTCGCGAGGCGGACATGGATCGCAAGTACCTCCACAAGCTGCTGCGGCGCTACGGCATCGACGCGAAGCAGTGGGGCCGCGGCGGCGGTCGCGGGGACGACGACTGAATCGCCGAGCGGCCGCCGTTGGACCCGGTGCGGCGGACCTTCGCCGCGTCGGGGTGTCGGCCTGCTAGCATCGCGGTCGTGACGGCGACAAACGTGCCCGACGGGCAGATGCACGCGGGCGCCGTGTGGATCTGCCGCGACCGACACGTGGCGCTCGACCGTCCGCGCGTGATGGGGGTGGTCAACCTGACGCCCGACAGCTTCCACGACGGCGGCAAGCTGGTCGTGGACGACAAGGACGCGCCCAACGTCTCGGTCGCCGTCCGTCGCTGCGAGCAGCTCGTCGCGGCCGGCGCGGACCTGCTCGACCTCGGCGGCGAGTCGACGCGGCCGGGAGCGGCGACCATCGGGGTCGAGCGGGAGTGCGCGCGCGTGCTGCCGGTGCTCGAGCGGCTGCGCGACCACGCCGGCCTCGCCCACGTCCCGATCTCGATCGACACGCGGCACGCGGAGGTCGCCCGGCGGGCGCTCGCCGCCGGCGCGGTGATCGTCAACGACGTCAGCGGCCTGGCGGACCCCGACATGGGGGGCGTCGTCGCGGCCGCGGGGGCCGGCCTGGTGATCGGGCACCTGCGCGGCGAACCGGGGTCGATGCAGCACGGCATCCGGTTCGCGGACCTGCTCGGCGAGATCGCAGGTGAGCTCGCCGCTGCGGTCGACCGCGCGCGCGCGGCCGGATCGACGCTCGCGAGCGTGGTGGTCGATCCCGGCATCGGCTTCGGCAAGACCGCCGAGCAGAGCGCCGCGTTGGTGGCCTCCGCGAGCTGGCTGCGCGCCGCGACCGGCTGCCCGGTGATGATCGGCGCGAGCCGCAAGAGCTTCCTGTCGGCGCTCGTCGGTGGGCCCGGCGATCCGCGGCGGCCCGCCGATCGCCTGGTCGGGAGCCTCGCCGCGGCGGTCATCGCCGTCGAGCGCGGTGCGGCGGTCATCCGCGTGCACGATGTCCGCGAGACAGTCGAGGCGCTCGCGGTGGCCCGAGCGGTTCGTCTGGCGTTCGAGCGCGAGACGGGCGGGCGGACGGCGTCGTGAGACCGTCCGAGTGGATCGCCGCGCTGACGTGGCGCGACGGGCTCGACTTCCTGCTGCTCTTCGCGGTGGTCTACGGCCTGCTGAGGGTGGTGCGGCGCACCCGGGCGGCGCCCGCGTTGGCCGCAGTCGCGGCGTTCGGCGTCGTCGCGTGGGCCGTGCGCGCCCTCGATCTCATCGCGGTCGCGACCCTGCTCCGCTATGTCTTCGACTCGCTGATCCTGCTGCTCATCGTCGCGTTCCACCAGGAGCTGCGACGGCTGCTGCTCGCCCTGGGGCAGCGCTTGTTGCCCGGCGTGGGGCGTCGGCGCGCGACGGTCACCGCGGTCGGCGAGATCGCAGGCGCCCTCGAACGCATGCAGGCGGCGCACCTCGGCGGGCTCATCGTCCTGCAGGGCGAGATCGACGTGCTCGCGACGGTGCAGAACCGTGGCGTCGAGATCGACGCGCCGGTGCGCGCCGATCTGCTCGTCGCGCTGTCGATCCCGCACCCCGCCAACGCGGTGCACGACGGTGCGATCGTCGTGCACGCGCTGCGGATCGCCCGCGCGGGCGTCATCTGCCCGCTGTCCGAGCAGCACATCGATCACTCGTTCGGCACCCGGCACCGTGCGGCGCTGGGCATCAGCGAAGAGACCGACGCGCTGGTGCTGGTCCTCAGCGAAGAGCGCGGGGAGCTGCGCATCGTCTACCGCGGTGCGATCTCGGAGTCCCTCCGGGTCGCCGACCTCGAGGCGCGCATCGTCGAGTGGCTGGCGACGCCGCTCGCGACGACCCGCGGCGAGGCGGACGCCGCACAGGAGGATGTCCGGGTCTTCCAGCCCGGCGCCGAGGTCCCCGACGCGAGCTTGTCGTCGATCGCCCTGTCTCGCGCGGCGATCGTCGCCACCGAGCCGACGCACGAGCAGGACACCGGCCGCGCGAGCACGGGGGCGCCCGGATGACGACGCGCGCCCCGGCGACGCCGAGCCGATCCCGATGGGCGCGCGTCCTCGGCGAGCTGGTCGAGACCGACGGCGTGATGATGGTGCTCGCGCTCATCATCACGGTGGTGCTGTTCGTGCTGACGCGCGACGAGGTCACGCGCCGCTTCAGCGTGCCGCTGCGCGTACAGCCCGACCCCGCGCGCGTGCTGCTGACGGAGGTCCCCGACACGATCGCGGTCGACGTCCGCGGCCCGTGGACGCGGGTCAACCGCGTGGACTCGGCCGATTTCGGCGTCGCCGTGCTCGATCTGCGCAAGGCCGAGCCGGGGCCGCTCATCATCGATCGCGCGAGCATCGTGATGCCGCAGGGCGTCGTGCTCGCGGGCGTCGACTACGACGAGGTCGACCTGCGGTTCGAGCCGGTGATCGAGCGCGACGTCCCGGTGATCCCAACGGTGATCGGCACGCCCGCCGCCGACTACCAGCTCGTCAGCGTCGCGGCCGAGCCCCCGACGCTGCGGATCCGCGGCGGCCAGTCCGAGGTCCTCGGGCTCGCGCAGCTCACCACGGAGTCGTACGATCTGCGCGACGCGACCGCCGACGTCGCGGTCTCGCTGGCGCTGGCCCGCCCGCCGCCGGGGATCGCGGTCGTCGACGGCGGTGGCGACCGCCTCTCGGTGCGCGTGACCGCCGACGTCGAGCCCAAGCGCGAGCGGGCGCAGCGTCGCCTGACCGTCGTGCGCGACGCGGTGCTGGCCGATCGCGCGGGGCTCCCGACGCAGGTGCAGGTCGAGCTGCGGGGGCCAGCGCCGGCGTTCCGCGAGCTCGAGCGCCTCGAGGGGCCCCCGGTCGTCGCGACCGCCCGGCCCGATCCGGGCGCGAAGGACCGCGCGATCGTCGACGTGCAGTGGGCCGCCGGCGTCCCTGCCGGTCTGCGCGAGGCGCTGGCGATCGATCCCCTGCAGGTGGTCGTGGAGCTGGCGCCCCTGGTCCCGACGGTTCCCGCGGCGCCGCCGGCCGACCCGACCCCCTAAAAGGTGGACCCGGCCGCTGGCTGGCGTCGCGGCGGGCGGTGCGTTACACACGATCGCGACACGATGGCACCACGTCGCCTGTTCGGTACCGATGGCATCCGCGGTGAGGCCAACGCCTTCCCGATGACGCCCGAGACTGCCCTGCGCGTGGGCATGGCGGTCGCGGCCCACTTCGGCAAGCAGGGCCGCGTGCTCGTCGGCAAGGACACCCGGCTGTCCGGCTATCTGCTCGAGAGCGCCCTGGCCTCGGGGCTGTGCGCGATGGGCAACGACGTGCTGTTCGTCGGCCCGATCCCGACGCCGGGCATCGCCTACCTGACGCGGTCGATGCGGGCCAACGCGGGCGTCGTGATCTCGGCGAGCCACAACGCCTTCGCCGACAACGGCATCAAGCTGTTCGCCGCCGACGGGCACAAGCTGCCCGACGCGGTCGAGTCCCAGCTCGAGGATCTGATGGACGACGGCGTGCTCGATCCCCGGCGCGCGCGCGGGGCCGACATCGGTCGGGCGTGGCGCATCGACGACGCGGCGGGCCGCTACATCACGCACCTCAAGCAGGCGTTCCCCGCCCAGGCCGACCTGCTCGGCATGAAGATCGTCGTCGACTGCGCGCACGGTGCCGCCTACAAGATCGCGCCGACGGTGCTCGAGGAACTCGGCGCCGAGGTGACCGCCCTGGGCGTCGATCCCGACGGCATCAACATCAACGACGGCGTCGGGGCGATGCACCCCGGCGCCCTGCAGCAGCGCGTGCGCGAGGTCGGGGCCGACCTCGGCATCGCCCTCGACGGCGACGCCGATCGGGCGGTGTTCGTCGACGAGCGCGGCGAGATCGTCGACGGCGACGCCATCCTGGCGATGTGCGCCCGCGACATGCACCAGCGCGACGAGCTGCGCGGCGGGGCGATCGTCGCCACGGTCATGAGCAACCTCGGGCTCGAGCGCAGCCTCGCGGAGGTCGGCATCGGGCTCGAGCGCACGCCGGTCGGCGATCGCTACGTCGTCGAGGCGATGCGCGGCGGCGGCTACAACCTCGGCGGCGAGCAGTCGGGACACCTGGTGTTCATCGATCACTCCACCACGGGCGACGGCATGGTGGCGGCGCTGCAGGTGCTGACGATCATGCGACGCACCGGCAGCCCGCTGTCGCGGCTGGCGCGGGTCATGACCGCCGTTCCGCAGATCCTCCGCAGCGTGGCGGTGGCGCGGCGCGAGCCGATCGACGGCCTGCCCGGGCTGTCCCGAACGATCCGCCAGATCGAGGCCGAGCTGCGCGGCGTCGGTCGCATCCTGGTGCGGTACTCGGGCACCGAGCCGAAGATCCGCGTGATGGTCGAGTGCGAGGACGAGGGCGCGGCGCAGCGGTACGTCGATCGCGTCGCTGACGCGGCGCTCGGCGAGCTCGGGGCCCCGGCTCCGGCGGCCTCGGCGGGGTAGGGATGGCGGTGCGCGGCCTCGGCCTCGACGTGTGCGCGGTGGATCGCATGACCGCCGCGCTGGCGCGCCATGGCGAGCGGTTCGAGCGGCGCATCTTCACCGAGGCGGAGCGGGCCTACGCGGCGGGTCGCGCCAACCAGGCCGAGGCGCTCGCGGCCCGCTTCGCGGTGAAGGAGGCGACCAGCAAGGCGCTCGGCGCACCGCGGGGCATCGACTGGCACGACGTCGAGGTGACGCCGGCCCGATCGGGCCTGCACGGGCCCGGCGTGGTGCTCCGCGGGCGTGCGCGCGAGGTGGCAGCCGAGCGTGGCATCGTGCGGGTGATGATCAGCATCACCCACGCAGGCGGGGTCGCGGCGGCCGTCGCGATCGCGGTGGACGAGTGAGTGACCGTCGACGCGTCGAGCTCTGGGATGCGGCCACCTCGGCGGTCGTCGATCGGCACACGATCGAGGCGCTCGGCGTGCCGTCGTCGCTGCTGATGGAGCGCGCCGCGCTGGCGTGCGCGCACGAGGTCGTCGCGCTGCGCCGCGGTTCGGCGCTGGCGGTGCGGGTGGTGTGCGGGCCGGGGAACAACGGCGCGGACGGCCTCGCGATCGCGCGGCAGCTGCATGGCTGGGGCGTGCCCGCGTCGGTGCTCTTCGCGACGTCGAAGGGCAACGAGGCGGTCGCGTTCGAGCGCCGGCTCGCATCGGCGTACGGCGTGGCCGAGCGATCGTGGGACGACGCGGCGCACGACGGCGCGGCGATCGTCGTCGACGCGATCCTCGGGACCGGGAGCCGCGGGGGGCCGCGTGGCGAGATCGCGGCGGCGTTGGCCGCGATGCGCCCCTGGGCGGGGCCGCGGCTGGCCGTCGACCTGCCGTCGGGCATCGACCCCGACACCGGCGCGGTCTACGACGACGCGATCACGGCGCAGGTGACCGTGACCTTCGGCCGCAGCAAGCCGGGGCTGCACGTCACCCCGGCGCGCGCGCGCGCGGGTCGGGTCGTCGTCGCCGACATCGGGCTCGTCGCGCCTGCGTCGGTGCGACCGATCGCGGAGCTGGTCGATCCCGACGCCGTGCGGAGCCTCGTGCACGCCCCTGCGGGCGCGCGGCACAAGGGCGAGCGCGGGCACGTCGGGATCGAGGGCGGCGGTGCAGGCACGCCGGGGGCCGCCGTGCTCGCCACGCTCGCGGCGTTCCGCGGCGGCGCCGGGCTGCTCACCGTGGCGACCGGCGACGCGACCCTGCGCGCGGCCGTGCTGTCGCGCGTCCCCGAGGCGATGTTCGTGGCGCCCGAGGCCGCGACCACGGTCGACGCGTGGGTGATCGGTCCGGGGCTCACCCAGCCCGACGCGCAGGCCCGCGTGGCGCCGCGGTGGCGCGACGATCCGACGCCCGCGGTGTGGGACGCGGGCGCGCTCGAGGCGGTCGAGGGCGACTGCAACGCTCGACCGCGCGTCATCACGCCGCACCCCGGCGAGGCCGCGCGGCTGCTCGCGCGGCTGCACGGCGACGCGTCGTGGTCGAGCGCGCGGGTGCAGGCCGACCGCCTCGCGGCCGCGCGCGCGCTGGCGTCGGCGACCGGCGCGGTGGTGTTGCTGAAGGGGGCCGGCACGATCCTCGCGCACGGTGATCGCGTCGCGATCCTGCCGACGGGCGGGCCGGCGCTCGCGACCGCGGGCTCGGGCGACGTGCTCGCGGGGATCCTCGGGGCGCTGCTCGCCCGCGGCGTCGCGCCGTGGACGGCGGCCTGCGCCGGCGCGGCGATCCACGCGGCCGTGGGTGAGCTCGCGATCCGTCGCCACCCCGCGACGATGGCCGGCGATCTCGTCGAGGCGCTCGACGCCGTCGACGACGCGCTCGTCGACGACGCGCTGCCGCAGCTGCGCCTGGCGTAGGGCGCTGGCGCGGGCGTCAGCCCTGATCGCCGATCTCGCAAGGAGAGCGCAGCTCGTCGGGGACGTCCGGCGGACACTCGCCGCACATGCGGTTGCCTGGCACCGCGTACGGCATCTTGCGCGGGTAGGGCAGGTTCAGCGCGGCCATGAGCGCGACGAACTCGTCCTCGCTCTTGCCCGCGAACCGAGGGTTGCGCGCGCGCTCCTGGGCGATGCTCGACACGCGGCGCGACTGGTAGTCGTGCCCGGGGAACACCTGCGTGTCGTCCGGCAACGTGAAGAGCTTCTGCGTCACGGAGTGGTACAGCGTGCGGGCGTCGCCGCCCTGGAAGTCGGTGCGGCCGCACCCGTCGATGAGCAGCGCGTCGCCGGTGAACACGACCGCGAAGGGCCCGACGTCGAGGAGATACGCGTGGTGCGTCGAGGTGTGGCCGGGCGTGAAGATCGGCTGCAACCCGAGGGTGCCGATGCGCAGCGTCTCGCCCTCGCGAGCCCCGAGGTCGGCGCACGGCAACGCGTCCATGGCGGGGGCGACGACGCGGCTGCCGGTCAGGTGCCGGAGCTTGCGCGCCGACGTCAGGTGGTCGGCGTGGACGTGCGTCTCGATCGTGTGGGTCAGGCGCAGCCCGAGCGACTGCAGCAGCGCGAGGTCCCGATCGAGCGTCTCGAGCACGGGATCGACGAGCGCCGCGACGCCGCCGACCGGGTCAGCGAGCAGGTACGTGTAGGTCGACGACCCGGGCTCGAAGAGCTGACGCACGAGCATGACCGCCCGCTTGTGCCACACAACCGCGGCGCCCCCAAGCAGCGGCGCGCGGCGGGCCGCAAACGGTTATGCTGCGCGGCGATGCGAACGGTCCGGCTCCTCGTGTCAGTCGTCGTCGCCGTCGCCGTTGTCGCCTGCCGCGGCACGGGGACCAGCCGCCCCACGCCGGGGCGCGGCGCGGGTGACGACGCCGGAGGCGCGCCTGCGACCGGAGCCGGCGAGGGAGGGACGCCGGCAGCGGTGGATCCGTGTGCGGGCGGTGAGCCGTGGAACGGCGCGCCCGAGGGCTGCGCCTACGAGGTCGCGGGCTGCTGCTACGTCGACGCCGAGACCGCGTGCGCGGCTGCGAAGTGCGAGGCGTCCGCGTGCGAGGTGCTCGAGACCCACCCCGCGCAGATCCGCTGCCGCGCGCAGTGACGGGTCAGTCCTTGTCGGGATCCACGGGCTCGGTGTCGTCCTTGTCGGGATCCACGGGGTCGTCGTCATCGCCCACGGGCTCCGTCGGGGGGATCTCCGGATCGAGGAGGCTCGAACCGTCCTCCGTGCTCGGCGGGCCCGCGACGGTCAGGAAGCCCTGGGCCGAGCCCGCGGTCTTGCACTGATAGGCCCACCCGCCCGGCGTACCCGTGGATACGCACGGGCGCTCGCCCGGGCCGAGGCGGCTGAGCCCTGGGCCGAGGGGCGACTCGCTCGCGAGGCTCGGAAACACCTCGGGCACGCTGTCTTGGTCGTCGGCCGAAGAGAACGCGTAGGTGCGGCCATCGAACTCCGGCACGAACCGGCGCACGCCGAAGCGGGCCTGGTTCTTCTCGTCGTCGTACTTGTCGGCGATCCACATGGCGGAGTCGTCGTCGCGCCGCGGGACGAAGACCGGTCCCTGCAGGCCGAGACTCGCCGCGGGGGCGCCGTCCTGCAGCGCGGCGTAGGAGCCATCGCGCACGCCGATCGCCCAGGGGCGGCGGCGATCGGCGAGCTGCGGCGGCGCGCCGACGAGGTGATGGCCGCGGTCCTGCGCGTCGAGGGCGGTCAACGTGCGCGACGTGGTGTCGAAGGCGAACACATGACTGTTCCCGAGGCTCTGATCGGCCTGCATGTACAGCATCGCGTCGGCGGTGAACCCCGCGACGCTGTGATCGCCCCCGCTCGCGCTGCGCACCAGGCACGACGTCGCGCCCTGGAGGTCGCGCAGCGCCAGCGCACCCGAGGCGGTGCGGTACGCGAGGAAGCTGCCGTCCGGGGAGGTGGCGCGCAGGCCGGGTAGCGCGTCGAGCCGCGAGGTGCCCGGCACCGCGCCGCCGAGGAACCGGTCGACCAGCGCACCGTCGGGCACCGAGAACACGAACGTCTCGGTGTCGTCGCCGCTGCCCGCAGTGAGGACCACGAACTCGTCGCCGGCGGTGAGCTCCACACGCGACAGGCTCGGGATCGTGGCGAGATCGATGGGCCCGTCGAAGTACGCCGGGGAGTCGGAGGTCACCGGCACGAGCACGACCCGATCGCGCTCGCCATCGATGATCTCGCGACCGACGATGTGCTGATCGCCGACCGCGACCACCTTCAGATCGGGGCGTCCCTCCGCGATGGTCTCGAAGGTGCCAGAGCCGGGCTCGAGGCTGCCGAGCTCGAGCTTGCCGTTGCGCGCGACGACCGTGTCGCGACCGCGGAGCCCGACGACGAGCGCGAGCGCGTCGCCGTCCTGGATGCCCCGGCGATAGCGCTGGTGCACCGGCGTCTTCGCCCACGGATCGATCTCCCAGGTGCGGAGCTCGATGTCCGCGGAGTCGATCGCCACGACGTAGCGGCCGGTCGAGGTCAGCAGCACCGCGCTGCCACCTGTCAGCGGCTCTGGCTCCCCCTCGGCCGCGGCGTCGTCCTGCAGGAACGAACGCATCAGGCGACAGCCACCGCCATCGCAGGTCGGGTGCACGACGTACGGCCGCGGGTTGTCGGAGATCGCGAGCACCGGCGAGTCGACGGCCGCAGCGACGGTGCCCGCGTGCGCCTCGCCGAGCTGGATTCGGTCGCACGGAACTGCGGGGTCACTCGTGTGTCCACACGCGGACAGGCCCGCGAGGACGAACGGCGCGACGATGAATCCTAGACTCCGCACGATCCCTACATTCCCAGCGTACACGTCGTCCGGCGCCTGTGGCAACCTCGTCGTGATGATGTTTCGCGAGGGGGGTCCGGACCGCGGGCCGATTTCGACCGGGGTGCGTGGGCCAGTCCGCTCGCTCCGTGGGTGCGTGCGGGCCCTCGGTCTGGCGGTCGTCGGGCTCGGCATGGTGTCGTGCGGTGCACCCGAGCCGGTGGTTCCGATGTCGCCCGCGCCGGCACCCGCAGCCGAGACGCCGAAGCTCGACGACGACGCGCTCGCGGCCCGCTATGCCGAGCTCCGAGCGGGCTTCGACGCGGCCCCGGCGACGTTCGGCGGCGTCGCAGGTACGCCAGAATTCACAGCCATGTCGAGCGAGCTGCGGACGATGGGCAACCAGGCCCGCGACGTGCACCTCAAGGCGAACGCGGCACTGTTGCTCGGTGCCATGCACCAGGAGCGTGGCCAATGGGCCGAGGCCGCCGGCGCGTTCCGTCGCGCGGCCTCGCTGGTGCCCGACGATGCGGGGCCCTCGATGGCCCTCGCGCGCGTGCTCGCGGAGGGGGGCGAGTTCGCGGCCGCGGCCGAGGCCCAGGCCAAGGCGGTCGCCCTCGACCCCGACAACCTCGAGCAGTACCTCGCGCTCGGCGAGCTCCACCTGCGCGCGGGCGACAGGTTGGCGGGTGCGAAGGCCTACGCCGATTACGAGGTGCGACGCACCGGGCTCATCGACGGGCTGACCCTGCGCCGTGACGGCGCGTACCAGATCGGACCCGACGATCGCATCGCGTGCGCGGAATCCTTGGCGTCTGCGTCGGACGTCGGCACGGCATTCGCGTTGCTGTATGCCCTGCAGGAGGAGCCCGAGGCCCGCGTGCGCGCGGCCATCGTCCGGTCGATGGGGGTCCAGCGCCTGCTCGGGTACCAGCCGCGCCTGACCGCGGCGCGCGCGAAGGAGGCGGATCCCGAGGTGCGCGAGGCGATCGACTGGGCGCTGGCGGAGATCGCCCGCGCGCCGGTGGACACCAAGCTCGAGGGCCCGCCGCCCGTGCCGACCCCCTCGGGCGGCAAGGCCGGTCCGGCCGCGACACCGGTGCCGACCGGTGGTAGCGATCAGCCCGCGGACGCCTCCGCCGCGCCGACCCCCGAGGCCGGCGCCGACGCGAAGGTCGCCTCGTCCGCGTCCGCCCCCTGATGATCCCCGCCGCGCCCGCCTCGCTCGTCGTCGAGCACCTGTCGCATCGCTACGCCGGGGCCTCGCGCGCGGCGCTGGACGACGTCGGCTTCGTCGTCGCGCCCGGCGAGCGCCTCGGCCTGCTCGGACCCAACGGCGCGGGCAAGAGCACGCTGATGCGGATCGTGTGCGGCTTCCTGCCCATCGACGACGGCACCGCGGCGCGCGTGCGGGTCGCGGACTTCGACGTGCGCACCCAGTCCCGCGCGGTGCGTCGCTGCGTCGGCTACATGCCCGAGCTCGTGCCGCTGTACCCCGAGATGCGCGTGCGCGAGCACCTGCAGTTCCGCGCCGCGATCAAGGAACTCCCGCGTCGTCGCACCGGTGCCGAGATCGATCGCGTCGCGGGGGCGTGCGGCCTGCTCGACGTCCGCGAGACCCCGGTCGGCAAGCTGTCGCGCGGCTATCGGCAGCGCGTGGGGATCGCCGACGCGCTGCTCGGCGCGCCGCGACTGCTCGTGCTCGACGAGCCGACGGTCGGCTTGGACCCCAACCAGATCCGCGAGATCCGGGCGATGCTCCGCGAGCTCGGCGGCGCGCAGACGCTGGTGTTCAGCTCGCACATCCTCGCCGAGGTCGAGGCGCTGTGCGATCGCGTGGTGATCCTGTCGGCCGGGCGAGTCGTCCTCGACGCGACGCTCGCCGAGGCCCTCGGCACCGCGCGGCTCGAGCTCGAGGTCGCGGCGGATCCCGAGCGGGCGCGGTCGGTCGTGCGCACCGCCCTCGAGCGCGCAGCGCTGCCCAACGCGGCGATCGACGTCGCCGCGATCGAACCAGGGGACGGCGCGCGGGTGTCGATCGATCTCGGCGCCGCGGACGGCGATGCGGCGACACGGCTGCGGGCCGCGCTGGGGGACGCGTGCCTGTCCGCGCAGGTGCCGATCCGCGCGCTCGTCCCCGGGCGCACACGGCTCGAGGCCCGCTTCGCCGAGGTCACGGGAGGTCAGCGTGAGGCCGGCTGACGCGGTGACCTGGTTGCGGACCACGCTCGCCATCGCGGCGCGCGAGCTGGTCTCGCTCGGCGTGACGCCGCTGGGCTACGTGGTCGCGACGCTGTTCCTCGTGCAGCAGGGCTACGACTTCGCGCTGCTGCTGCGCGTGCTCAACGATCCGCTCGCCGCGCCTGGCCCGGTGATGCAGTACTACTTCGGCGGATCGTTCTTCATCTTCTGGCTGCCGGTGGTCGCGATCTGTGCCGCGATCTCGATGCGGTTGGTGGCCGAGGAGCGCCGCTCGGGCACGCTGGAGGCCGTGTTCACGGCGCCGGTGTTGCCGGCGCAGTTCGTGATCGGCAAGTACCTCGCGGCGCTCGGCTTCTACGTGCTGCTGTGGCTGCCGACCGGGGCGTTCTACCTGCTGCTGCGCGGCGCCGGCGTGCACCCCGATCCCGGGCCGGTCGCGGCCGGGTACGTCGGCACGGCCCTGTGCGGCGCGAGCTTCCTCGCCATCGGCCTGGTGGCCAGCGCGGCGACCCGCTCGCAGCTCACCGCGGCGATCGCCACGTTCGTCACGACGACGCTGCTCCTGCTGCTCGGGTTGCTCGCGCCCGAGCTCGACGCGGGGACGCTCGGGACGGTGCTCGAGACCACGAGCCTGCTGGCGATGATGCAGGACCTCGCGCAGGGCATCGTCGACGGCCGCTGGTGGTGGTGCCACGGCGCGCTCGTCGTCACCGCGGTGTGGCTCGCCGCGGTGCTCGTCGATCCCCGCCGCGATCGTCAGCGCGTGCTGCAGTGGATCTTCGTCGCGGTCGCGGCCGTGCACGTGGCGTGGTGGGGCACGCGGCACGCCGATCGGGCCGACTGGACCGCGGGCCGGGTGTACGCGCTGTCCGATCGCGCCCGCGAGGTCCTCGCGACGCTCGAGACCCCGGTCGAGGTCCGCGTGATGATCCCAGCGAGCCTCGGGGCCGGCCGCCCGAACCCGCTGCTCGCCGAGGTCCGCGAGGTGCTGCGACGCATGACCGAGGTCGCGCCGTCGGTGCGCGTCGTCGAGATCGATCCCGATCGCGATCGCCAACAGGCCGAGCAGCTCGTCGCGCAGTTCCACCTCGCCGGACGCGACCTCGCCGACGGCGTGGTGCTCATCCAGGCCGGGGCCGGCACCGCCGAGCGCCGCGCCCACCTGTTGCCCGAGGACCTCGTCGTCTACGCGACGGGGCCCGAGGTCCAGGCCACCGGCCCGCGCGTGAAGGAATTCCGCGGCGAGGAGGCGCTGCTCTCGGCGTTCGTCCGCGTCGCCGATCCGCGGGTGCTGCGGATGTGCATGACCGTCGGGCACGGCGAGCCGGCGATCGACGACCTCGAGCCCTACGCCGGCTACGCCCACTTCGCCGACCTGCTGCGGGCGCACGACCTCGAGGTCGGCGTCGCGGATCTCGACGCCGCGGGCGGCCTCGACGGCTGCGACGTCGTGATCGTCGGCGGGCCCTCGGGTGCGCTCCCGCCCGAGCACGTGGGTGCGATCGAGCGCTACGCCGACGGCGGCGGCGAGCTGTTGGTGCTCTCGGGCGCGGTGCTCCTGCCCGGTCGCGATCGCCTCGCGGAGCACGGGCTCGAGCCGTTACTGGCGCGCTATGGCCTCGGGCTACGCGGCCGCGTCGTCGTCGATCCGCACGAGATGCCCGGCGCCGCGCCGTGGCTGGCGTTCACGCTCGTCGAGGGCTGGGGCGATCACCCCGCGGTGCGCTCGCTGGTCGGTCGCGCGGCGAGCCTGGTGCTCGTGCGCGAGCTCGAGCTGGTCGCCACCGACGGGATCGAGCCCACCCCGCTGCTCTCGATCGGCGCCGACGGCTGGGCGGAGTCGGATCTCGAGGGGCTCGGCCGCGGCCTGGTGCCGGCGCAGGGCGACGGCGACCAGGCCGGACCGATCCCGGTGGCGGCGGCGTCGAGCCGCGGCGGCTCGCGGGTCGTCGTCATCGCATCGGATCAGTTCGCCCTCAACGCGTTCTTCCGCGACGATGTCGTCTACGATCATGGGCGCGACCTCGTGATCAACGCGATCGGGTGGTTGACCGATCGTCGGGCGTTGCTCGGCATCGCCGCGCGGCCCCGCGAGCACGTCAAGCTGGTGCTGCGCCCCGAGCAGCTCGAGCGCATGACCTGGGCGTGCCTGGTCGGTCCCCCGGGGTTCGCGGCGCTGCTCGGCCTGTGGGTGCTGTGGAGGCGACGGCGGTGACGGTGCGGCCTTCGACGTGGGCGCTGGGCGCCGCTGCGATCGCGGCGATGCTGCTCGTGTACCGCGATCCGTGGCGGCGCGATCGCGAGGCGCCGGGCTATGTCACCAACCACGGCGCGACCGTGCGGCTGCTGCCGGAGCTCGCCGAGGGCGTGCCGACGGATCTCGAGCTCGAGCTCGTCCGACCCGGCGGCGTGGTGACCCGCATCGCGCCGGGGCAGGGGCAGGACGCGCACTGGGTCTGGGACGACGGCGCGTCGATGGGTCCGGCGGATCCCGACGCGCTCGACGGCCTGTGGAGCTCCCTGCGCGGCGCGACCACGCTGCGGGCCGCCGACGTCTCCGCCGACGCCGGGCTCGGCGAAGGCGGTCGCATTCGGGTGCGCGGCGGGGGCCAGGAGTTCGAGCTGGTGCTCGGCCGTGCGACCGCCGACGGCGTCGGGATCTACGCTGGCGGCCTCGACGGCCTGGACGGGGGCGGCCTCGGCGAGGGGCCCGAGGTCGACGCGCTGTGGGTGGTCGAGCGGCAGCTCGGCGAGCTCGTGGCCCAGCGCGCCGAGGCCTGGGTCGCGCGGCGGCCGTTGCTCGTCGACGTCGCGGAGGTCACCGCGATCGAGTTCGCCGACGCCTCCCTGGCGCGCGGGCCGGATCGCCTCTGGCGGAGCACCGTCGGTGGGCTCGAGGTGATGCTCTCGAACGCGGCGGTCGAGGCCCGACTCGGGCGCCTGCTCGGGGCGCGGCTCGATCCGTGGCACGCCCCGTGGGTCGACCCCGAGGCCGCGGACGTGCCGTGGATCCGGCTGCGCACGGACACGGGGGAGGTGCACGCGCTGTGGCAGGGGCCGGCCTGCGCGGGGGATCGCGTCGCGCTGGATCGCGGCGCCGGCCTGGCCGGCTGCGTCGACGCGCGGCTGCTGGACGCCTGGCCGCTGCCGGGTCGCGCTGGCGCCGACGCGGCGTGGATCGAGCCGAGGCTCGCGCCCCACGACTACGGCCGCGTGCTCCGCATCGAGCAGCGGGCGCCCCAGGCGATGACCCTGCGGCGCGACGGCGGCGAGTGGTTGATCGAGCGCCGCAGCGCGGGGGCCGACGAGGTGGTGAGCGTCGGCGAGTCGGAGGTGTTTCGCTGGTACGACGCCCTGCACGCCGCGCGGCTGCAGACCGGATCGAGCGCCGCGATCGTCCACGACGAGGTCGAGCTGCTGCTGACGTGCGACTCGACCGCGCAGGTGCGCCTGCGCTGCGGCCGGGACGCGAGCGATGGCCTCGCGTGCGCGCGCGATGGCCAGCCGGCGTACCCCGTGGCGCTCGACGTCGAGCTCGCGTTCTCGGCCGAGACGTTCGTCGATCGCCAGCTCGCGACGCTCTCGCCCGGCGAGGCCCGGGCGATCGAGATCAGCGGGCCTGCGGTGGTGCGCCAGGGGGCGCACCTCGACCTCGGGGTCTGGCGCCTCGACGCGCCGCTGCACCCCGAGGGCGACGCGGCGCTCGACGATCAGCGCGTCGAGTCATTGCTCGCGACGGTGTCGGGGTTGCGCGCGCAGCAGTGGACCGCGGCGCCGACGTCGGCTGCGGAGCGCAGCCTCCGGATCGAGCGGGTGCCCGCCGATGGGCGGCCGATCGCGGTGGTGGTGGAGCTGTGGCCGGGCTGCGTCGCGCGGGTCGACGGCGGGGCGGCGGCGCGAATCGGCGAGGGGCCGTGTCGTGCCCTCGCCGAGGACCTCCTCGTCGACGCGCCGCTCGAGCGGGCGATCGAGGACGCGCGTGCCCTCGAGTTCGGGCGCGGCGGCCGGCGGATCGCGCTGCGTCGGACCGACGGCCCGTGGGTCCGCGTCGACGGCGAGCCGCTCGGCGAGGTGGCGGAGCCGCTGCGTCGGTGGCCGACGTGGGCCACGGTCGCGCTGGTGCCCGGGGCGGCGCCTGGGCGGGTGGACGCGGAGCTGGCGGTGGAGCCCGCCGCGGGGGAGCCGTACGTCCTCGACGTGGGGGACGGGTGGGCGCAGATCCGCGGGGAGGGGTGGTTCTACCGGTTGGCGGAGCGGGAATTGGTCGAGCCCGCCGCCGAGTGATCGGGGGCGGGCACGGGCACGGGCACGGGCACGGGCACGGGCAGGGGCACGGAGCGGGGCTTGGGGGAACGCTCTGCGTTCTCCCAAATTCCCCGCTACGGCTGCTTCACCGCCGTCTTCGCCGCCTTCTCGGCCAGGGCGGCGTTCTCCTTCTCCTGCTCGGCGATCGCGATCGGGTGCCACGGGGCGCCGGGCGGGTAGACCCAGCCGGGCTGCTCGGCCCCGGTCGTCGGGTCCAGCGGCTTGTACGCGATGAACTCGAGCAGACCGCGGTCGTACGAGAACCCGGTGTCCGAGAACTGCTTGAACTTGCCGCGGAAGGTGTAGCGCTTGTCCTTCTCGAGGACGATCTGCGGGACGTCCTTCCACAGCTTCGCCTGGAACTCGGGGATCACGAACCGGTAGTTCACGACCATCATCGCCCGCTTCTTGCCCTGCTCGCCCTGGTTGTCGACGATCCAGACGTGCGGCTGCTTGGGCGGGGCGCACACCTCGCCCTCGGGGCACGGCGGCGCGACGTAGATCTCCTGGATCCACCCCTTGATCTCGATCTCCTTGCCGGCCTCGCCCTCCTTGACGTTCTCGTCGAGCTTGGTGCGCAGGCCGTAGATCGACCAGGTCCCGTCTTCCCACTTCTCCGGGGCCTTGCCCTCGTCGAAGTTGGGCGACGGCGGGAGCTGGACCTTGACGTTGGAGGCCGGAGCCTCCTTCTCGTCCGACTTGACCTCTTCGACCTTCGGCTTCTCGCAGCTGGCGAGGGCGAGGCACACAAGCGGAGCGAGCGCGTATCGAACGTGGGTCATGGCGCGTGGGCGGCCTTTGCTAGGGGACGTCGGCTCGGGCGGGAATCGGTGGGCCCGGACGGGCGTCCGAGGGGTCCCGTGGAGCCAGCCGTAGGTACCACGGGCACAGCGCAGGTTTCAAGGCCCGCGCCTTTGGGGTAAGCGAGTCCTCGGGTGTCGATCTCGTCCACCACGGCTGCTTCGGCTGCGCGCTCGGTCCAGGCCGCGGTTCCCCGTGGGTCTCGGCGCACCGCCTCGTCGACGCACGGGACCCTCGTCTCGGTCTTCGGCGCGGTGGCCTGCGGGCTGGTCTGCGGGGTGGCCTGTGGTCCTGGGGCGCCCAGCGAGGTCGAACGGGAGGTGCGCGCGAAGGCCGAGGAGGAGCCGGTCGCGGCGTCGCCCGCGGACGCGCTGGTCATCGCGATCCGCCGCTTGCCGACGACGCTCGATCCCCTGGCGGATCTCGATCCGTGGGGCCAGCGCATCGTCGACGACCTCGTGTTCGAGGGGCTGACCCGACGCGCAGGGGATCGCTGGCCCTTCGTCGAGTACGCCCTCGCCGACGACTGCACCCTCACGCCCGAGGCCGCGCCGAAGCACGCGTGGTGCCACCTGCGTGGGGATCGGCGCTTCCACGACGGCAGCCCCGTCACGCCCGCCGACGTCGTCGATGCGCTCCAGGCCTGGCTCGATCCGCGGCGCGACGCGCTGCGCGGGCGCCACGGCCTGCTCGACCTGCGGCGCGTCGAGCTGGTCGACGGTCCCGCGGCGGGGAGCCCGGGCGCCCGCGACGAGGGCCGGTGGATCCACATCGAGGTCGAGCGCGCCGACCCGCTCCTGCTCGAGCGCATCGCGGCGATGAAGGTGTGGCCCAAGGGCAAGCGGCGCGGGGCCGGCACCGGCTTCGGGCGCGCGCCGGTCGGCACCGGGCCCATGGCGGTCACGGCCTTCGAGGACGGCGTCCTCGAGCTGACGCGCGCCGAGGGCTCGGGGCGCGTCGCCGCGACCGAGCGCATCCGCCTCGAGGTCGTCGCCGATGGATCGCAGACGATGGTCCGGATGCGCCGCGGCGACGTGCACATCGCCGCGGAGCTGCCGGCGGCGTTCGTGCCCGGCGAGCTGGCCAAGCCGGGGATGGCGGCGCGGTTCTCGGCGTGGCAGCTGACACCGCCGCGCTACGACCTGCTGCTCTACAACCTGCGCCGCGCGCCGACGGCCACGCGGGCGCTGCGGGAGGCCCTCGACCTCGCGCTGCCGCGGGTGTCCGTCGCCGGGGCGCGCGACCCCACGCCGCCGGCCGCGACCCGCGTGCCCGTCGACGTCACGGCCCCGGCAGAGATCGATCTCGACGGCCTGCACGCGGCGAAGGCCGCCGCGGCCTGGGGCGCGCACGGGCTCCCGGCCAAGCCCGACGGCGAGGGCGACCGCACCGGCGCGGCCGCGGCCGCGACGGCCCTCGACGCGCTGGGTTGGAAGATCGAGCGCGGTGTCCGTCGGCGCAAGGAGACCACGCTGCGGCTCGTGCTCATGTGGGACGGCGCGGGCGGCAACAGCGGGCAGGTCGCGTCGTCGGTGCGCGCCGCGTGGCAGCGCCTCGGCATCAACGCGCCGCAGGCCACCGCGAGCTTCGGCTACCTGTTCGGGCTGATGCAGCGCGGCGAGTTCGACGTCGCGATGGCGCGGCTGTCGACGCCGAGCGACGCGGATCTGTACCCGTACTTCCACAGCAAGGGGCGGCTCAACGTCCCGGGGGTCGCCGATGCGGAGCTCGACGCGGCGCTCGAGCGCTACCGCGGTGCGCAGACCCGCGACGACCGCGAGCACGCGCTGCAGGACGTCGCTTCGCGCCTCGCCGCGCTCCACGTGGTGTCGGTCGTCTACGCGCCGACCGAGCTCATGCTCGCCAGCGTGCGCGTCCACGACCTCGAGTTCGTCGACGATCTGCCGCGCCTCGATCGCGTGTCGTTGTCGGCGCAGACGCGGTGGCCGCCCGAGCCGTGACGGCACATCACCGAACCAGTCGCTTTCTTGCGGTGAGATCTCCTCGCGATCCATAGTGCGTCCAGACCCGACAACGAGGACGCCATGTACGTTTGGATCGTGCTGCTCTCCCTGATCATGCCCGCCCCGACCGCTCCCACCGAGGAGCCCGGGATGTCCGACGCCGAGCCCCTGCGCTACCGCGGGATCGAGCGCCTGCTGGCCAAGTTCGAGGCCGAGCAGCCCAAGGCTCAGAAGCGATAAGCGAGGCCGAGCGAGCCGACGAGCATCGTCGCGAACGACGCGACGGGTGCACGGCGGTCCGCGGCGGAGGCCCCCTCGAGCAGCGCGCCCTTGCTGCGCACGCGATCACGAGCGGTGGCCACCCCGTAGGTGCGGAACGACAACACGATCGCGACGCGCTTGAGCAGGAACTCCGCCTCGGCCCCGAGTCGGAACACCGCCGAGCCGAACGTCTGCGAGCCCGTGGTCTCGCCGGCGTCGTAGCGCACGCGCGTGTACATGCCGCCCAGGCCCGCCGAGAGGGCGAACTGCGCGACGTCGCCGCGTCCGAGGTACAGCCCCGTGCCGAACTCGGCGAGGACTTGATCCTGCGACACGCCGACGTCCTCGTCGCCGCGACGGTAGCGGACCGAGCCCGAGCGAACCTCGAGATCGAGGCCGACGATCGGCTTGGGTCGGTATCGGCCGAAGATGCCGAGCCCGCCGAGCGCGACGCTGCGCCCGACGTCGCGGGGATCGAGGGGCACCGCGCGGATCCTCAGCGGTGCCGCCTGCATGAGCACGCCGCCGATGCCGATCATCGCGCGACGCTGGAGCGGATCACCCTCCCGCGCGAACGCGCTGAACCTCGCGCGTCGGCGCTGGGCCGCGGGCGTGGGCTCCGCGGCGGCGGTGTCGGTCGGCGGTGTCGCGGGACCGGCCGGCGCTGCGCTCGGCGCGGGCGCGGGGCCCGGGGCCGACGTCGGCTCGGGGGCCGCGAGTCGCAGCGCGAGGAGAAAAGCCAGCACGGGGCGCGGAGGATACCAAAGCCACCGGGGCCCACGGGCCGCGGGGCCGAGAAATTCCACGTGCTATGCGTCGGCGGGCGCGATGCGGCAGACTCGGGGTCCCCATGCCCGTGCGCAGCATGACCGGCTTCGGCACCGCGACGCGTCCGTGGGACACCGCGGAGGGGGCGTGCGCGCTCGAGGTCGAGGCGCGCTCGGTGAACGGGCGTCACCTCGAGGTCCGCGTGAAGCAGCCCTGGGGCCCCGCGGTCGAGCAGGCGATCCGATCGCTGGCCGAGGCGCGGTGCGGCCGCGGGCGCATCGACGTCACGATTGCGCTGCGCATGGCGGCCACGGCGACGACGGGCACCGACGCCCTCGCGGCGGTCGGCGTCGATCCGACGCGCATGCAGGCGGTGGTCCGCGCCGTCCTCGAAGCCCGCGCCGTCGCGCTTCAAGCGGGTCTCGAGGTGTCCTTGCCTACCGCTTTGGAATTGCTGAAGTTCTCTGCGACACCGCAGCGCGCCTCGGCCGAGGCTGGCCTGCCCGCGCCGCCGGCGTTCCTCGAGGCGCTCGCCGCCGAGGCGCTCGACGGCCTCGTCGCGTTCCGCGTGACCGAGGGCGAGGCTCTGCGCGGCGTGCTCGCCGAGCTCGTCGCCCGCTTGCGCGTCGACGTCGATCGCGTGGCCACCTTGGTCGTCGATCAGATGCAGCCGCTGGCCGATCGATTGCACCGCCGCGTCCGCGAGCTGTGCGAGGCCGCGAAGGCGCAGCCCCCCGACGAGACCCGGCTCGCGCAGGAGGTGGCGCTCCTCGCCGCGCGGGCCGACGTCGCCGAGGAACTCGCGCGACTCGCGATGCACCTGCATCGCATGGACGAGGTGCTCGCCGCGCCCGCGAGCTCGGGGCAGGGGCGGACCCTCGAGTTCATCGGACAGGAACTCTTGCGGGAGTTCACGACGATCGGGAGTAAGATCGTCAGCCACGAGGGGGCGTCGATCGTCATCGACGCCAAGGGCACGCTGGAGCGCATCCGAGAACAGGTGAGCAATGTCGAGTGAGGCGCGGGGACTTCTGTTCGTGGTCTCGTCGCCCTCGGGCGCCGGCAAGACCACCTTGTGCAACCGGCTGCGCGGCGAGTTCCCCCGGCTCGAGTTCAGCGTCTCGTACACGACGCGGCCGCCGCGGACGGGCGAGCAGCACGGGGTCGACTACTACTTCGTCGATCAGTCGACGTTCCAGGAGATGATCGCCAAGGACGAATTCGCCGAGTACGCGATGGTCCACGGCCACATGTACGGGACCTCGGCGCGCTTGGTCGGCGAGGCGCTGAGCGAGGGCCGCGACCTGCTGTTCGACATCGACTACCAGGGCGGCCGCAAGCTGAAGCAGAGCTTCCCGGCCGACGTGGTGCTGGTGTTCATCCTGCCGCCGTCGATCCGCGCCCTCGAGGAGCGGCTGCGGCGCCGCGCGACGGATGCCGACGATGTGATCCAACGCCGACTCCGGGTCGCGCGCGAGGAGCTGCGGCACTACGCTGAGTACGATTTCCTGGTGATGAACGACGATCTCCAGCGGGCGTACGACGCCCTGCGCGCGGTGTACCTCTCGGCGCAGCACCGGACCGGACGGCAGGCTGCCCTCGCCGAGGCGGTGCTGTCGGGGCAGGAGCGCCTGCTGTGAGCATCCTCGACGAGGCCGCGCGGGAGCCGGGCGCCGACGCTCCGACCGGGGTGGCCTCGTCGATCCTCCGCGCGGTGCCCGACGAGGGCGCGTCGATCCTCCACGTCGACCCGCCCGCGGCGCTGCAGACCCGCCCGATCGGCGAGGCCGAGCTCGACTCGGGCGCGGCGCGGCGGGACCTCGTGGAGGAGGTCCTGCGCCACCACCGAACCGCCGACGCCGACGCGATCGAGCGGGCCTTCGACCTCGGCGTGACCGCGCACACCGGCCAGAAGCGCAAGAGCGGCGAGCCCTACTTCGTGCACCCCGTGCGGGTCGCGACGGTACTCGCGCAGCTCGGACTCGACGGCGCGGGCGTCACCGCGGCGCTGCTGCACGACGTGGTCGAGGACACCGAGACCACGGTGTACGAGCTCACCGAGGCGTTCGGCCGCGAGGTCGCGACCATCGTCGACGGCGTGACCAAGCTCGGCAAGGTCCCGTACCTCTCGCGCCAGGAGCAGCAGGCCGAGAGCTTCCGCAAGATGTTGCTGGCGATGAGCCAGGACATCCGCGTCCTCTTGGTCAAGCTCATCGACCGGCTCGACAACATGCGGACGCTCGAGCACATGCCGCGGGACAAGCAGGAGCGGATCAGCCGCGAGACCATGCAGATCTACGCGCCCTTGGCCGGGCGCCTGGGGATCGAGGTCGTGCACCGCGAGCTGCAGGAGCTGTCGTTCCGCTACCTCGAGCCGGGGGCGTGGGCGTCGACGCGGGCCGACATGGAGAAGATGCTCGCGCAGCGCGACATGCTCGAGGACGGCCTCGCGCAGCTGCGGGCCGTCTTCGACCACACCGCGTGCGCCGTGGGCGAGCCCGAGGCGGACGACACCCACTGGCCGGCGGAGTACGGCCCCGTCACCGTGCGGATGGGCACGCGCAGCGCCTATCGGGTCTACCAGCTGCTGCAGGCCCAGGGCCGCGGGCTCGATCAGCTCTCCGACGTCGTCACCTATCAGATCGTCACCGCCGATCGGCGGGCGTGCTACGCGGCCCTCGGCCAGCTGCACGGCCAGTTCCAGCCGGTGCCCGGCCGGTTCCGCGACTACATCGCGCTGCCGCGGCCGAACCACTACCGGGCGCTGCACACCAGCGTCATCGATCGCCACGGCAACCGGCTCGAGGTCCAGATCCGATCGACGCGGATGGACGCGGTCGCCGAGCGCGGCATCGTGGCCGAGTGGGAGCTCGATCAGTTCCAGGGCAGCGAGGCCCGCCGCTTGGCCTGGCTGTCGCAGCTCATGGACTGGCAACAGGCGGTCTCGGACCCGAGCGAGTTCATCGAGGCCGTGAAGGCCGACCTGTTCGCGGACGAGGTCTACGTGTTCACGCCGGGCGGGGACATCCACACCTTCCCGAAGGGCAGCACGCCGATCGACTTCGCGTTCGCGATCCACACCGACGTCGGCATGCACTGCACGGGCGCGCGCGTGAACGGGCAGCTCGTGCCGCTGCGCTACCGCCTGCGCCAGGGCGACACGATCGAGATCCTCGCGAACCCCACGGTCGAGCCGCGCGAAGAGTGGCTGAAGATGTGCGTGAGCTCGCGGGCGCGGGCGAAGATCAAGCAGTTCCTGCGGCAGCGCGAGCGCAAGCGGCTGCGTGGGCTCGGTCGCAGCCTCATCGAGCAGGAGCTCTCGTCGCGCGGGGTCGCGGCGGGGATCCTCGACGAGACCAACGCGCTGGGCGAGCACGCCGAGGCCCTGGGCCTGCCGCGGGAGACGGTCGACGAGGGCGTCCTCGAGGCGGTGGGCGCCGGGCAGATCGCCGCGTCGGCGATCGCCGATCGCCTCGCGCCGCCGGCCGGCACCGCCGGCGCGACCGGCGAGGAGAGCGGGCTGTTCGCCCGCATGCTCCGGCGGATGACCACGCGCGGCCGCGGCACCGCGGGCGAGACCCTGGGGGCGAAGCCGACGGCCCCGATCGTCGTGACCCGCGAGCGTGTCGAAGGGCGGGGTGGATCGCGGGCGATGATCACGCTGGCGCCGTGCTGTTCGCCGGTCCCGGGAGATCCCCTCATCGGCTTCTTCGAGGCGGGCAAGGGCATCGTCGCCCACGTCCACGGGTGTCCCGAGGCCCTCGAGCAGCTCGGCGAGCGGCGCGTCCACCTCGACTGGGAGCCGAACCTCTCGCTCGATTGCCCGGTCACGCTCGAGGTCCGCACGGCGAACACCCTGGGCCTGCTCGCCGAGATGAGCCGCGCCTTCTCGCACCACGGCGTCAACATCAAGCAGGCGAACTGCCGCGCCGTCGGGGACGGAGACCGGGCGATCAACACCTTCTACGCGACGGTGCAGAGGCTCGAGCAGCTCGAGTCGCTGGTCGCGACCCTCAAGCGGATCGAGGGGGTGGGGGCCGTCGAGCGGGTCTTCTCCCAGGGCTCCGGGATCTATCCCCGCGTCTGACGACGGACCCCGCGACTCGCGCGGCGTACGCGCTTGACACTGCGGCGCGCCGGGGGCTACAAGCGCCCTCCGCCATGGCATCCTTTACCGCCATCACTCGCAAGAAGCGCGCCCGCCGACACAAGAACGCGGGGGCCGCACGCAAGGCCAAGCTCGCGCGCCGCAGCACCATCTCGTACGCCGAGGTCTTCGCGGCCTGCGGCGAGCCGGGCAAGCCCGCACCGAAGAAGCCCGCCTGAACCTGCGCACTGGGGTGGCCGTGGTGAGGGTGTCTCCGATGCCGGCGAGGCCGTGGGCCTGCCGCGTGGACGATCGACTCCGCGCCCGGCCCCGCTCCGGCGACGCCACCCCGAGTCAATCCCCGTTGTTTCTTGATCGCGACGTCGCCGCCGCCGTAGTCTCTTGCTCTCGTCCCGTTGGGCGGGGAGGCTGCGGACGATGAGCTCGGCACAGCTAGCACCGGGAACGGCGATCGAAACGTTCACGGTTTCCGGCGTATCACGCGTGCGCACCGGCGCGACGACGTATGACGCCACCGATGCCGAGGGCCAGGCCGTGCAGGTCACGGTCTACGGCGCCGAGTGTTTCCCGTCCGCGCTCGTGCTCGAGCGGAGCCTCCGCGAGCTGCGGCAGCTGCAGACGCTCACCCACGGCCGCATCGCCCGGGTGATCGGCTGCGGCAAGCTCCCCGGCGGCGGCACCTGGGAGGCCCACGCGCCGCTCCCGGCGTCATCGCTCGCCGAGCACCTCGCCAGCGGTCCGTTGGCCGAGGCCGACGCGCTCGCGATCGCAGCCCAGATCGGCGACGCGTTGATCGAGGCCCAGAAGGTCGGCGTCATCCACCGCAACCTCGGGGCGGATGCGGTCTTTCCGTCCCCGGCAGGGGTCGTCGTCACCGGCTTCGCCGTCGGAGCGCCGCAGGGCGGCCGCAGCTTCGGCCCGCTCGACACGATGGCGCCCGAGCAGGTCGAGGGGAAGGTCGTGGATCAGCGGACGCTGATCTACAACCTCGCTGCGATCGTGCACCACATGCTCCGTGGCGCGCCGCTGTTCACGGGCGATGCGGCCTCCGTCCTCGCCGCGCACCTGTCGACGGAGCCCGGGGTCGACGTGCCGTCGTCCCTGCGTCGCGGCCTCGCGAAGGATCCGCGGGTGCGGCCGATGATGCTCAAGCAGTTCGTGACCGAGATCGCCGGCGGTCTCGGGGCAGCGCCCGCGGGCGGCGCCCCAACCAGCCGCGGCTGGACCATGTTCACGACCGAGGCAGCGCCGGCTCCGACGCCGGTCACCGCCACGACGCCGGCCGCCGCGGCCCCAGCAACCCCACCCGCGCCGGGCGAGGGGGCCAAGCCGAGCACGCGCGGATGGACGATGTTCATGCAGGCGCAGGACGACGGCGCGCCCGCCCCGGTGGCGAGCGGAGCAGCCGCCGCGCCCGCACCCGCGGTACCGACACCGGAACCGGCGGCCGCGCCCGCACCCGTGGTCCCCGCCGCGGGCGCCAAGCCGAGCACTCGGGGATGGACGATGTTCATGCAGGCGCAGGAGGACGAGGCCGCCCCGGCGGCTGCGGCTCCGCCCACGGCTTCGGCTCCGCCCACGGCTGCGGCTCCGGCCACGCCCGCGGCTCCGCCCACGCCCGCACCGGTCCCCGCAGCGGGAGCCCCCGTCGCGCCCACCGCTGCCGGTGGCAGTGGTCCCAGCTCGCGCGGGTGGACCATGTTCACCACCGCCGAGGAGCCCGCGACCGTCGTCGCGCCCACGCCCTCGTCCCCGACCGTCCCGCTCCCCGCCGCCGCAGCGCCGGCCCCCGCCGCCGCAGCAGCGCCTGCGGCCCCTGGCGAGGGGGCCAAGCCCAGCACGCGCGGATGGACGATGTTCACGCGCGACGACGAGGCGTCGAGTCCGGCGCCCGCGTCGGTCCCCGCCGCCTCCGCGCCGACGCCCGTCGAGCCGATGGGGGAGCCCGAGGGCGCGCCCCCGAGCAGCCGCGGGTGGACGATGTTCATGGAGCCCGGGGCTGCTGCGGCCGCGGCCGCGAGCGCACCGGCGGCCCCACCGACCGCCTCGTCGACGCCCACCCCCGCGGCGACGCCGGTCCCCGAGGCCGAGCCCGTCGGCGGCCAGCGCCGCGGGTGGACCATGTTCATGGAGGCGCCGATCACCTCGGCCGCCGCCGCGCCGTTCGGGCCCGCGACGCCCTCGGAGACCCCCACGCCACCGCCCGAGGCCGAGGTCGCGTCGTCCGACAACCGCGGCTGGACCGTGTTCGGCGCGCCGTCGCCGGTCCCGGGGCCCGAGCCCACGCCGGCGCCCGAGCCCACGCGGACCGTCATCTCGACCGCGGCACCGCAGCC
>LNFB01000127.1 GCA_001464385.1 Deltaproteobacteria bacterium Ga0077550
GCCCCGGATCCGGCCCCTGGCCGCGGACGAACCGTCGTGGCCACGGGTGTCCCTGCCGTCCAGGGATCGGTCGGCGGCGTCACGGGCCGGACGGTGTTCCCGTCCGCGGCCCCGATGCCCGACACGCAGTACTTCCGCCGCGGGGACATCCCGGCGGAGCGGACCGCGTCGCGCACCACCGCGGTCGACGTGCCGGCGCCCGCCGGTCGGCCGCCGGCGGAGGAACGCGACAGCGGACCCCGTGCCGGCGTGCCGGTGCCCGCGGAGCCGAACCTCCCGGAGCGCAGCGGCGGGTCGAAGACGGCGATCATCGTCGTCATCGGCCTGGTCGTGGTCGCGGCGATCGTCGGCATCGTCGCCACGCTCACCTGAGCCGGGGCCGCGGCGCGGCGACCTCGGCAGGACCTCGGGGCGTCAGCCCTCGCGGGTCGGCTCGCCGTCGGCGTCGGCGGCGGGCTGCCAGGTCTGACCCGGCGTCTCGCCGCCGCTGCCGTAGACCATGGTCGCGTCGTAGTCCGGCGGCGGCTCGGCGACCGCGTCGGCCGGCCCCTGCACATCCATGTCGGTCTCGGCGTCGAGCGGGACGTCCTGCTGATCCTCGACGTCGAGGACCTCGGAATCCATGTCGACCTCCGCGTTCATCTCCGCGGCGACCTCCGGGTACAGCTCGATGGGCGCCGTGGACGTCACGCCCGAACCGGGGAAGGTCGGGGTCGCCGAGGGCGGCATCGTGGGGCGCCGGCCTGCACGCGAGTCCGCAATCGCCTGACACAGGTACGCATAGTCGATCATGCGGGCGCGATGTTATCCGGGCCCACGGTCGTCGGGAAGCGCCTGGGGCACAATTCGATAGTCGATGGTCTCGCGTACGCCCGCGCGGAGTCGAACCACCTTCAGGGTCTGCATCGTGGGCAGGCGCTCGAACATCGCGGCGTAGGCATCGGGGGTCTCGAGCCGGTCGCCCGCGACGCTCAGGATCACGTCGCCCTCCTGCAGGTCGCACGCTGGGGTGCACACGTCGGGCGCGTCGGGGAACACGGCCGTGATCTGCCAGCCCTCGAACCGCCCACGCGGGCGGTAGGGCTCCGGCCCGAGCTGACGCAGGAGCCAGCCCGGACCGCGGGCGGTGGCGCGATCGAGGGACTCGCGGGCGATCGTGCCGGGCTCGTGCGGCGCCGGCCCGGGCGGCGCCTCGACGGCGGGCGAGGGGGCGACCGAGGTCGGCGCTGGCTCTGCAGGCATGGGTTCGGCGACCGGACGCGTCGACGCGCTCGGGCGACACGCGGCGGCGATCAGCACGGAGGCGAGCGCGAGGCGCTTCATCGGCGGCACGGGCCGATGGTCGCGCGGGCCGCCCCGCGGCGCCAGTTTCCGGTCACCCGAGGCGGTCGGACGCCGCGAGGATCGCCGCGCCGACCGCCTCGGGCGACGCGGACGCATCGATTGCAACGACCCCTGGGAGCGCCTCGGCGAGCGCGGCGTCGTACCGCGTCGCGACACGCCGCTGCACGGCGAGCGCGTCGAAGATCTCGGCTGGTGTGTCGCGATGCTGCGCGCGCTCGCGGACGCGGCGCCCGGCCTCGCCCGGGTCGACCACGAGGACGCACGTGAGATCGGGCCAGGGCGCGCGCGCGTTGATCCTCCGCACCCACCCCGGATCGCACGCCTCGGCTTGATACACCCACGACGACATCACGTAGCGATCGCAGACGACCCAGATCCCCGCGGCGAGGGCGGGCTCGATCGTCGAGGTCACGTGGTCCAGGCGATCGGCCGCGAACAGCAGCGCGAGGGCATGGGGATCGAGCCGCGGCGCGCTGCCGCGGAGGTGCCCGCGGATCGCGACGCCGATCGAGCGATCGCTCGGCTGGCACGTTCGCAGGCAGCGTCGGCCGCGTTGCTCCAGCGCCTCGACGAGCCGGCCCGCGGCCGTCGTCGTGCCCGAGCCATCGAGCCCCTCCAATGCGATGAACCGACCTCTCACTCGGGGCGTCAGCGTACCAGCTGCATGGCCACGCCTGCGCCCCCGTGTGTCGTCGTCGTCGCGGGGCCGTCGGGGCTGCTCCGCCGCGGTTGCTGTGCGGTCGGCCGAGGGCGTGGCACACTGCTGCCCACCGTGGGAGGGTTCGCATGACCGGGCGTCCCAAGGAAACCGCCATGCTCGGCAGCGGCGGCATCGCCGACCCCGGCCCGTCCCCCTCGCACCCCGGCGCTCCACCCATGGCCCACGATCCCAGGCACGCGCACCCAGGCTACCCACCGCAGCCGTATCCGCCCGCGCAGCAGGGTCATCCGCAGCAGGGCTATCCGCAGCAGGGCTATCCGCAGCAGGGTCATCCGCAGCAGGGTCATCCGCAGCAGGGTCATCCGCAGCAGGGTCATCCGCAGCCCGCCGCGCCCCGGGGTCGCGAGGACGAGCTCATGGTGGGCGGGAGCAAGACGGTCTTCGAGTTCACTGGCACCGCGGCCCCCGAGGGGCGGGCCGGCTCCCGACCGACGTTCGTCGGCGGGGGCATGGTCGATCTGTCGAGCGTCGGGGGCCGCGAGTCGAACCTGCGCTCGGGCGCATCGACGTGGATCTTCCTGGGCTTCGGCATCGCCGCCCTCGCGGGGCTGCTGGCCGTCGTGATGTCTGGGCGCGAGGCCACGGAGGCATCGCCCGACACGGCGCCCGTGGCCGCCGCCGCAGCGAGTGAAGCTCCGGCGAAGGCCGAGGCGAAGGCCGAGGAGGTGAAGGCAGAGGCGCCCGTGCCGACGCCCGCCGAGCCGGCCGCCGCACCACCCGCGCCCGCGACCCCCGGCGCCGTGCCTACGACCCCGGGAGCCGCGCCTGCGACCCCGGGCGCGCCTGCGACCCCCGCGACGCCCGCCGCCGACCCGAAGCCCGCGGACCCAACCCCCGCGGTGACGCCCCCCGCCGATCCGCCTGCGGATCCCAAGCCGGCGGAGCCCAAGCCCGCGGGGGGCAAGGCCAAGCCGAAGAAGCCGGCCAAGCCCAAACCGGCCGTCGAGCCCCCGCGCTCGCTCAAGCCGAAGAAGCCGCCCCGGGATCCGCTGAAGGACCTGCCGGCCCCGCCGTGATCGCGGTCAGGCGACGCGGCGCCGCGTGATCCCGCCGAGGCAGGCGAATCCGAGGACGACGCAGGCGCACCCCAGGGCGATGCGCTCGCCCGGGAGCGTCGCGGTGGCCTCGAACGCGGCCGCGGGCCCGGTGCCCAGCGCCGCGGCGACGTGGGGATCCCCGGGGCGCAGCTGGTCGGCGGTGCGCAGGAGCATCTGCCGGCCCCAGGCCGGGACCTCGCCCGACTCCGCCTCGGCGAGCAGCGCCTGCAGTCGCAGCGTCTCCGCCGTCTGCGGATCGCGGGCCGCCATCAGCACCGCGGCCTTGCGGCTGAGCGCCGCGCCGCGCCGCGCGTCGCCGTCCGCGAGGGCCTCGCTGGCGCCGCGCCGATAGGCTGCCGCGACCCGAGGCTCCTCACCGAGCTCCGGCCGCTCCGCGAGGAGGCGGTCGAGGGATTCCTGCGTGGCCCGCGGATCGGCGGCGGCCATCGCCGCGTCGATTGCCGCCGCCGACTCGGCGAGCCGTCGGGCATCGAGCGTGGCGAACAACGCCGCGGTGTGTCGGGCCGGCTGCCCCTCGCACCGCGGATCGATCGGCTCGCCGGCCACGACTGGCTCGCACGGCGCCTCGAGGGCGGTCGGATCGACCTTCACCAGGGCGTCGCGCACGGCGATCGCCGCGAGCTGCCGATGGTTGAGGAACGCCTGCGCCTGGCCGGTGCCGCCGCCGAGCAGCCGCACGCGTCGGCTGATGGTCTTGGGCGGCGGACCCTCGACGAGCCCGGAGAAGGCCCGGCGCGCGGCGAGGCGCACGCTCGGGATCCGCGAGTCGGCGTGGGCGAGGAGGATCGCAGCGGCGTTGCCATTGTGCGCCTGGCCCCACGCGTCGAACAGCGCGGCGAGGCGCCGCGGCTCGCTCGACAGGGCCGCCTCGGCCCGCGCGGGGATCCAGCGGTCCATGCGATCGAGCTGCGCGGCGGCGTACTCCGCCCGCTGAAGCCTCGCCTCGTCCGGATCGTCGCCGACGATCGTCGCGCGCAGCAGGGGCACGACCGCCTCGTCCCCGATGCCGCCGATCGCCCGCGTGACCTCGTCGCGGAACGTCCCCTCGTGGAGGTACGCCACCTCGAGCAGGACATCCACGACTTGGTCCGAAGTGTTCGGATCTTTTCCGATTTCAGAGGCCGCTCGAAGCAGCGCCGTCTGCAGCACGACGTCGCGGTACACCGGCGTGAGCACCGGCGAGATCTTGCTGCGCGGGAGCACGAGCAGGTCCTCGAACCACCCCTCGGACCGCTTCACGGCGAAGCCGTGGGCCTTCTTCCACGCGAGGTCGAAGTGGCCGTAGCGGTTGGGTACGTCGCCGCCGATGGCCGCGAGCATCGAGCGGTAGTCGCCCTTGGGCGCGCGCCGGGGCGCCTGCAGGGCTGCACGCACGGCCGGCCACAGGCCGACCGGGGCCGCCGCGATGCGCCGCGCGGGACCTCCGATCTCGTCGAGCGCGCCCTTGCGGATCGCGGCCACGAGATCGTCGAGGTCGGCCACGCTCGTCGGGGGCCGGGCCGGGCCCGCCGGCGCCGTGCTCGGCGTCGCGGTGTCGGGCGCGGGCAGCAGCAGGGCGCGCGCCACCTCCCGCACGTCCTCGAGCTTGGCCTTCGGGTCGTCGCGGTGGGCCCGGGTGCCGACCGAGGTCTCGATCTCGACATCGAGCTCGCCGCGACACGCCGCGAGGGCGAGGCACGCCGTGAAGGCAGGCACGAGGGGGAGCCCGAGGGCTCGGCGCGACGCGATCAGCATGGGCAACCTCGGTTCAGTGCAGGGCGTGGCCCGCCGCGCCCGCGCCCGCCTCGGGCATGAAGCGGACGAAGCGGAGCCCGACGCCGCACAGCGCCCGGAGCCCGTCGGCGTCCGAGTACTGCAGGTAGTAGTGGTTCTGGACCTTCGCGATGGCGCAGATGGACGGCTCGTCCTCGCCGTTGGAGAAGCGGACCACCACCTTGGTCCGCAGGGGCAGCGGCTCCGCCATCTCGACGAACATCCCGGTCCCCGAGATGTTGCGGGCGATGTGCCACTGCTCGCCGTGCAGGTCGCTGGCGATCAGCACGCGGAACACCTTGTCGATGCGCGCCGCAGCGCGCCGTTCGGTTTGCAGATCGGCCATGCCTGCAGCATGCCCGGCCCTTGGCCATGGGGGCAAATATCCTACATGTAGGACATGTGGGTGAGGACGTCATATCGCGAACGCCGCCCCCCAGAGGGCCCCGAGCTGGCCCCAGCCGACCAGGGCCGCGACCGATCCGAGCAGCGTCGCCGCCGCGCGGGGGAGGATCGGCCCGGTCTCGAGGGCGAGCGCGATGGCGCCGAGACCCATCGCACACGCGGGCCAGGCGGGGGCGTGCAGACCGGGCCAGAGGCTCGCCACGGTCGCTGCGAGGGCCACGACGGAGAGCGCGGCGGCCCAGCGCGCGCGGAGCACAGGGTCCCGGAGCATGCGTGTCGGTTATCAGACCGCCCGGGCGGTTGCACGAATTCGACGAGGTGCCCAAACTCCGCCGCCCATGCCGGACCAACCAGCCCACCGCTTCGGCTACGTCGCCGTCTGCGGCCGCCCCAACGTGGGCAAGTCCACGCTGGTCAACGCGTTGGTCGGCGAGCCGGTCGCGGTCGCGACGGCCCATCCGCAGACGACCCGCGAGCGCATGCTCGGCATCTGGTCGCGCCCCGCGTTCCAGGCCGTGCTCGTCGACACCCCCGGTCTGCACAAGGCCCGCAGCGCGCTCAACCGCTACATGGTGTCGGAGGCGCTCGCCGGCTGTCGCGACGTCGACGTGGTGCTGATGCTGGCCGAGGTCCCGAGCCTTCCGGCCGATCGCGCCGCGACGTGGGAGCCCGGCGACGTCGCCCGCGACTCATCACCCTGCGCCGTCCGATCGTCCTCGTGCTGACCAAGGCCGATCAGCTCCGCGAGCGCGACGCGATGCTGCCGATCATCGACGCGTGGCAGCGCCTGCATGCGTTCGACGCCGTGGTGCCCGTCGCTGCGCTCCACGCCCAGGGCCTCGAGCCGCTCGAGCAGGAGGTCGTGCGCCACCTCGGCGAGGGGCCGTCGCACTTCCCCGAGGATCAGCTCACCGATCGTCCGCTGCGCTGGCACGCCGCGGAGCTCGTGCGCGCCGAGCTGTTCGAGCACCTCGCCCAGGAGCTGCCCTACAGCTGCGCGGTGGTGGTGCAGCGCTACGTCGAGCGCGGACCCCTCGACGCGATCGAGGCCACGGTGTTCGTCGAGCGCGACAGCCAGCGCGGCATGGTCGTGGGCAAGGGCGCCCGCGTCATCAAGGCCATCTCGATGGGCGCGCGGGCCCGGATCGAGCGCTTCACCGGCCGCAACTGCGACCTGCGCCTGCGGGTCGACGTCGCGCCCAACTGGACCCGCGACCCGGCGCGGCTGGCCTCGTTCGGCTACGTGCCGCCGGATGGAGCCGAACGATGACCCCCCACGGCGCACCCATGGTCGCGATCGTCGGCCGACCGAACGTCGGCAAGTCGACGCTCTTCAACCGTCTGATCGGCGCGCGGAAGGCGATCGTCGAGGACAACCCGGGCGTGACGCGCGATCGCATGTACGGCGTGGCCAACTGGGTCGGCTCGTCGTTCATCGTCGTCGACACCGGCGGCATCGATCCGTCGCTCGACGACGGCATGCCGGCGCACATCCGGGCCCAGGCCGACATCGCGATCGAAGAGGCCGACGTCGTGCTGTTCGTCGTCGACGCGATCGAGGGCATCAGCGCGATCGACAACGACATCGCCGATCGCCTGCGCCGCTCGGGCAAGCCGGTCGTGCTCGTCGCCAACAAGGCCGACTCGCCCAGCCGCGAGCAGGCCGCCGCGTGGGCGTGGGAGCTCGCGCTCGGCGAAGTCTGTGCCGTCTCGGCCGCCCACGGCCGCGGCATGGGTGAGCTGTGCGACGCCATCGTCGCCCGCCTCGGCCCCGCGCCCGAGGACGTCGAGCTCATGCCGCCGGGCATCCGCGTCGCGTTCCTCGGTCGGCCCAACGCCGGCAAGTCCAGCCTCGTCAATGCCCTGGTCGGCGAGGCCCGGGTCATCGTCGACGAGGTCGCCGGCACGACCCGCGACGCGATCGATCTCCCGCTCAAGTGGGGCGAGGACGACTTCGTGCTGTGCGACACCGCGGGCCTCCGGCGTCGCCGTCAGGTCGCGCGCGCCCACGAGCAGCTCGCTGCGATCAAGTCGATCCGCGCGATGGAGCGGACGTCGGTCGTCGTGCTCGTGCTCGACGCCACCGCCGGCGTCACCGATCAGGATCAGCGCATCGCCCGGATGGCCTTCGAGCGCGGCAAGGGCGTGGTCGTCCTGCTGCACAAGTGGGATCTCGTCGCCCACGACAAGGCCGCGGCCCACGCGGTGGTCGAGCAGACCGAGGAGGCGCTCGTCTTCCTCGAGAAGCCGTACATCATCAAGACGTCGATCGTCGGCGCCGAGCGGGATCGCGGGCAGGGCAGGGCGCGCAACCTCGACGCGTTGATGCGGGCCTGCAAGAAGACCGCGCACGCGCTGGCCAAGCGGATCCCCACCTCGGACCTCAACGACGAGCTGCAGCGGGCCGTGACGGCCCTGACGCCGCCGTCGCACCGCGGGGCGATCGTGCGGCTGTACTTCGCGACGCAGGCCAGCGTCGAGCCGCCGCTGTTCGCGATCTCGGCGAACCGCGGCCGCCCGCTGACCCCGGCCTACGAGCGCTACCTGCTGCGGCGCTTCCGCGAGCGCTGGGATCTCCGCGGGATTCCCCTGCGGCTGGTGGTCCGCGGCCGCGGCCGCGGCGGCGAGACGCCCGAGTAGGACGCCTCCGCCCGCCAACCCGGCTGCGGCCCGAGCGGCCCGTTGCCAACCCCGTTGGCGCGCGACCGCCGGCACACCGAGCCAAGTCCCCGCCGAAACTCGGGGCTTTGTTTGGCGGCCGGCTTGCTCTACTCTCGGCCTGGGTGACAGCGCCCGACGACGGCCCCCGGCTGTCCGGCCCTGTCCCCCGCGGAAAAGGAACACCCCATGCGCCGCATCTCGCTCATCTCCCGCATGACCCTGCTCGCCGGCACCGGCGTCGCCTTGCCGACCCTGCTCGCGTGCCTCGACCACCCGCTCAAGGACGTGAAGTACGAGGCGGCGTCGGAGAAGCAGAACGCGGTCCAGCTGACGGTCAACAAGGACGTCGACATCCTCTTCGTCATCGACAACTCGGGCTCGATGGGTGAGGAGCAGGGTCTGCTCGCCGCCAACTTCCCGGCGTTCATCGGCGTTCTCGAGGACCCGATGGTCAAGGCGAACTACCGCATCGGCGTCACGACGACCGACAACGGCAACCCGTGGTGCGGCAGCACGTCGCCCGAGGCCGGCAAGCTGCAGTTCTCGAGCTGCCGCGGCCGCCAGGGCCAGTTCGTGTTCAACGGCAACCCGCCGGCCGATGCGACCGCGGTCGCGTGCACCGATGTCTGCTCGACCGAGACCATCGGCCGCTTGCCCACGACGACCGAGTTCGATCCCGAGCCCGCCGAGCGCCCCTGGCTCGAGAACATCGAGGGCAAGACCAACCTCGCCGGGGGAATCACCACGACCGAGGCGTTCCAGTGCTTGGGTCCCCAGGGCATCGCCGGCTGCGGCTTCGAGTCCCACCTCGAGTCGATGTACAAGGCGCTGCTCCGCGCCCAGAACTCCGACGAGGAGCAGTACGGCTTCTTGCGCAGCAACGCCATCCTCTCGATCGTGGTCATCACGGACGAGGTCGACTGCTCGTACAACAACAAGTTCGAGTCGATCTTCTTGCCGGCGGACCAGGGCGGCGGTCAGGTCTTCTGGTCCGATCCGGACGCGTCGGCGCCCACCTCCGCGGTGTGCTGGAACGCCGGCGTCGTGTGCGAGGGCAGCGGCACGCCCTATGACAGCTGCCGCTCGGCGAACAAGAACGTCGATGGCGACATCGACGTCGCCGACGGTGATTCCGTGCTCCACCCGCTCGGCCGCTACGTCGACTTCGTGCAGGAGATCGAGGTCGCGAAGCAGACGATCACGCCGAGCCAGGAGGTCCTGGTGGCCCTCATCGCCGGCGTCCCCGACGGCTACGACGGCGACCTGACCTACTCGAACTCGCTGGATCCGATCGACCAGGGCGACTTCGGCATCGGGCCCGGCTGCACGTACAACAGTGCCGAGGGGACCTCGACGGCGCGCCCGCCGGTCCGCATGCGCGAGTTCGCCGAGGAGTTCGAGGTCGGCGACGAGCCGAACATCTACTCGATCTGCCAGGACAACTACTCCGACGCCCTCTCCGCGATCGCCAACACGATCCGCGACCAGATCAAGCCGGCGTGCATGACCGCCTGCGTCGCGGACACCGACCAGGTGACCACCGGTCTGCAGCCGCAGTGCACCCTGATCCAGGAGGCGCCCGATGTCGCCAACGGCGACGTCGTCGAGACCAACATCGAGAAGTGCGCCGGCGACGGCAGCCTGCCCGACGGCGAGGACGTGTGCTTCGTGACGCTGGTCGACGACGGCCTCTCGGACTTCTGCGCCGAGGAGGGCTGGAACCTCGAGTTCCAGCTCGTGCGCCGCGACGGCGTCCCGGCGCCCGGCGGCACCTCGGTCAGCGCGACCTGCCAGCTGTCGCAGAACAAGCAGATCGACTGCCCCGGACTGCCGTAGTCGGCAGGGCTGCGCGCTCGACCCCAAGGCCCTCCGCACCGCGTGCGGGGGGCCTTTTGTTCTGCGCCGTCAGAACCGGACGCCGAGGCGCACGCCCGCCTGCAGGTAGACCGGGAACACGGTCGGCGCGGTGAGCAGCGAGAAGTAGCGGATCGTCGCGGCGATGCTCCAGCGATCGCCGATCGCCACCTCGATCGCCGCGCCGGCGTGGGCCCGCGGGACCACACCCTGACGACACACGTTCTCCTGCGTCGCGCAGACGAGCCCCACGTCACAGCCGCCGTTCGACAGGCAGGCGCCGCCGCGCTGACCGTCGACCGCGGCGTTCGGGCTGCGGATGATCATCGCGCCCAGGCCCGCCTCGAGGATCGGGCGCACGCGGCCGAGGTCCATCGCGAACACCACGGCGCCGCCGAAGTCGATCGTGTGCAGCGTGCCGCCGCGGGCCGCGAGCGTCGGCGGCCCGTCGTCCGGCCGCTCGTACTCGTCGAACACGCGGTGCCCCGTGTACGAGGCCAACAGGCGGATGCCGACCGGCGAGACGAGCTCGATGTCCAGCTCGGTGCCCACGCCGCCGCCGCGGATCGGGTTCGACGGGCGGCCGAGGAACGCCAGCCGATAGCTCGCGAACATCGGCGAGAGGGACAGCGCGACCCGCCGCCGCGACGAGGCTCCACCGCCGCTCCAGTCGTGCCCCCAGCGCCGGCGATCGTCGGGTGGCTGGCCCCCGGGCGCCCGCATCTTGGGCGTCGCTGCGTCGGGATCGACGGGGCGCGCAGGGATCGCAGGGGGCTTGGCCGCGGCGCTCGAACCGAGGGCCAGCCACGCCGCGGCGGCGCCCCCGAGCCGGAGACGGTCCCAGCGCCCTGGCCGCCGAATCCGCACGGCGACAAGTATATCTGGCATGGGCGTGGACATGTCGCGCGTGGGTACGGTACGAACGCGGACGCCGGAGTTTGGCTGCCAGTGACCGACGAGACCCGCAGGGACGATCAAGAGCCGAAGGCCGACGCCGACGCAGGCACCGCCGCGTCCGAGCGGATCGACCTGCCCAAGTGGAACCGTTCGCGGGTCAAGCGGGTGCAGCCCGAGACCGCGACCGAGGGGCCGGATGCCTTCCAGCAGGGCGTCCGTGAGGCCGGCCGCACGGCGGTCCGTCGCGGTCCGCTGGTGATGATGGGCATCGCGGCGATCGCCGCGGCCATCGGCGGCGGGATCTGGTGGACGCGTCACCGCGCCGAGCAGGCCGCCGAAGGCACCCGCCTGCTCGCGCAGCCGGCCGCGTGGCGCTCCCGCGGTCGCATCGTCGATGTCGACCGCATCATGAAGGATCGCAAGCGGCCGCCGCCGGTCCCGATCGCGCGCGACCAGGCCGAGCTCGATCGCAACGTCGACACCGCGATGGGCGCCCTCGTGGCCGGCGGCAGCGACGACGCCGCGACGCTGGGCCTGCTCGTGCGCGGCGGCACCGAGATGGAGCGCGGCGACTTCGCGGCCGCGCAGGCGACCTACGCCGAGTTCCTCACCAAGGCCGGCCTCGGCCACGAGCTCGCCTTTCTCGCGCAAGAGGGTGTGGCCGCGGCGCGCGAGGCCCAGGGCGACGTCGATGGGGCGATCGCCGAATTCGACAAGCTGATCGGCGACGTCGGCGACTTCTTCCGCGACGAGGCGCTGTGGAACAAGGCGCGGCTGCTCGAGAAGGCCGGCCGCAACGACGAGGCGCTCGAGATCTACAAGCAGTACGCCGCCGAGTACCCCCTCGACAAGGCGTCCATCGCCCAGGCACAGGTCCGCGAGCGGCTCACCGAGCTCGATCCGTCGTTGGTGCCGGCGGAGCCGGGCGCGATGGCCCAGGGGCTCTCGGGTCTGCTCGGCCAGTGACGGTGATGTCGACGGCGATGGCGATGGCGAAGCCGACCCCGACTCCGGCCGCGAAGGCGACCCGGCTCGCCCTCCTGCTCGCGACCGCGTCGCTCGCCCTCGCGTGTTCGCGGGGCGACGAGCCGCCGCCGATCTACCCGGATCACTCGGACGGCGCCCGCGAGCTCGGCCGCGTCGAGCTCATGCGCCAGGTGACGGTGCCCGACAACTTCATCCTGCGCCCCGACGAGGCTGGGGCCGCCGGCGTCGACGCGCGACGCGGACTGGTCTACGTCGGCAGCCGCGAGGGCACCCTGTTGGCGATCGACGCCCAGGACGGCGAGGTCCGGTGGGAGCGGAGCCTCGGCGGTCCGGTCGCGAGCCCGCCGGAGCTCGTCGCCGATGCCGAGGGCGAGCTGCTGTTCGTCGGGACCGACAACGGTGAGCTCCATGCGATCGATCCCGCGACGCAGGTGGACCGCTGGACCTACGCGACCGACGGCCGCATCCGCAACCGCGCGCTGCTCGTCGAGGGCGTCGTCTACATCGTCACGTCGCGCGATCAGATCTTCGCGCTCGACGCCCGCACGGGCAAGTGGCGCTGGCAGTACGAGCAAGAGCTGCAGACCGACTTCACCGTGCACGGCCACGCCGGCCTCGCGTTCGCGGCCGCCGCCGACCCGACCTCGGGCGAGCCGGGGCGCCTGTTCGCGTGCTTCGACAACGGAAAGGTCGCCGCGCTGTCGGCCGGATCCGGCGAGGTGTTGTGGCTCGCCTCGGTCGCGCCCGACGCGGGCGGCAACTTCGTCGACTGCGACACCACGCCCCTGGTCGACGATGTGACCGGCCAGGTCTACGTCGCGGGGCAATCGACCGGCGTGCACGCGCTCGGTCGCGACGACGGTGCGCTGGCGTGGAAATTCCCCGCCGAGGGCATCGGCGCGGTGATCGACGGACCCGGCGGCATGCTCATCGCGGTGTCGTCGCTCGAGGGGGTCATGGCGCTCGATCGCGAGGGCCGGGCGCTGTGGCGCACGCAGCTCGACCCCGGCAGCCTCGCGACCCCGGTCGTCGTCGGGGACACGATCATCCTCACCCACGCCGAGTCCGGGATCGTCGCGCTCGACGTGCCGACCGGGATGTTGCTCGGGCACATCCCGACGGGCAGCGGGATGTCGAGCACGCCGGTGTTCGATCCGACGACGGGCCGCGTCTACGCGATCACCAACCGCGGTGTGCTCGTCGGCGTGAAGCTCATCGATCCGTGAGCTCGCCGCCTCGGGACTGCGCGCGAACCATGCGCTGCACCTGATCGGCCTCCTCGCGCGAGCGGATCTGGAAGCGCACGCCGAAGCCTGCGGCGCCGCCTTGGCGCTGGATCCACGAGACCACCGCGGCGACGCGGAGGAACGGCGAGTGGGCGGTGCCCTCGAACTCGAGCTCGAGGCCCGCGCCGATCGGCGGCTGCAGGTGACTGAGGATGAACGCGCCGCCGCGGCTCAGGTCGCGCGCGCGGGTGTGCTGGCGGATTTCGCCGCAGCGCCAGTTCACGCCGAGGTCGACGGGGATGCGCCGGTGCGCCCGCGCCGACGGGGAGCGCAGGCCGGCGAGCACGCCGCGCAGGTAGTCGAGCGGCGCGCGACCGACGGGGTCCACCGCGAGCACGAGGGTGGGGGGGCCGCCCGCGGGGCTGGGCTCGCTGGCGACGACGCGGCCGTCGAGCTCGATCTCGTCGACCATCGCGCCGAAGCTGATCTCGATCACGATGCGATCGCCGGGTGAGACGGCGTCGCGACAGGGGATGCGCAGGCGTGCGAGCTCGTCGCCGGCCTCTGCGGGGCCGAGTCGCTCTGCGAGCTGGGCGTCAGCACGCAGCCGGAGGCGTCGCGGCGAGCGGGGCTCGTCCCCGATGCCGACCAGCGTCACGCTGGATCGCGAGGCCACGGTTCGAGCATAGCGCACGGCCCACGCAGGCGCCCGAGGGCGCCCCGTGGGCCATGCATGGCGGTCGCGGGGCGAGGGGCCGCCGCGCCGCCGCGCGCCGCTAGGCCACGGCGGCGCGCAGGGCGTCGACGTGACCGGCGACGCGGACGGGCGACACCGTGTGCTCGATCTCGCCGGTCGGTCCGATGACGAACGTGCTGCGGACGACGCCGATCGTCGTGCGCCCGTACATCTTCTTCTCGCCGACGATGCCGAACGCAGACGCGACGACGTTGCCCGGATCCGAGAGGAGCGTGAACGGCAGGTCGTACTTGTTGCGGAACGACAGGTGGCTCTTCAGCGAGTCGCTCGAGACCCCGAACACGCGGATGCCCGCGCGCACGAAGGCGCCGTGTCCATCGCGGAAGTCGCAGGCCTCGACGGTACAGCCCGGCGTGTTGTCGCGCGGGTAGAAGTACAGCACGAAGCGTTGACCCCGGAGCCGCGCGAGCGACCACGACTGGCCGTCGTCGCCCGCGAGCTCGAAGTCGGGTGCCGATTGTCCGGGACGCCGTGCACCGGAGGCGGAGGCCGCCGCACCGTTGCTCGCGCGGGGCGCCTTGCCGGACGCGTCTCGCTTCGTCGAGCCGCGCGATGCTCCACCGCCACGGCCGACCCGCGCGCGAGGAGCTGGCTTCGACGAAGCGTCGGTAGGGCCATCGTCGTCGTTGTCGCCGCCGCCAGCGTCGCCGCCGTCGTCGTCGTCGTGCTCACCCTCGTCCGCACCACCGCCGGCGGAGTACGCCTTCGCGGCCGCGGAGAGGGCTCCGGTGTTCTTCGTGCGGGTCTTGGTCGCACGCGCGACCTTGCCGGCCGCAGCCGATCCGTACGCGCTGTCGGTGTACGCCCGCGTCGCGTCGGCGATGCTCGCCGACTTCGGTGCCTTGCTCGCCTTCGCGTCGCCACCCTTGGGTGCCTTCGCTGCGGCGGCCTTCTTCGCGGCCTTCTTCGCGGGCTTCGCCGGGGCCGTCTCCGCGGCCGGTGCCGGGGCCTTGGCTGCCTTCGCCGCCTTCGCGGGCTTGGCTGCCTTCGCCGGCGCTGCAGCCTTCGCCGCCTTCGCGGGCTTGGTCGCCTTCGCCGGAGCAGCAGCCGCCTTCGCGGGCTTCGCTGCCTTCGCCGGAGCAGCAGCCGCCTTCGCGGGCTTCGCTGCCTTCGCCGCCTTCGCGGGCTTCGCCGGGGCGGCCGCCGCCTTCGCGGGCTTGCTCGCCTTCGCCGGAGCAGCGGCCGCCTTCGCGGGCTTCGCTGCCTTGCCCGCCTTCGCGGGCTTCGCCGCCTTCGCGGGCTTGGTCGCCTTCGCCGGAGCGGCGGTCTTTGCCGCCTTCGCGGCCTTCTTCCCCGCGGGCTTCGAGCCCTTCGCGGGTGCGGGTGCAGACGCTGATTCCGGCGCAGCGGCTGCCTTTGCCGCGCGTTTCGCCGGCGCGGGCTTGGAGGATGCACGGGAGGGGGCGGGGGCAGGCGCAGCCGGTGCCGCTTTGCCCCGCTTCGCATTCGAGGTGGTGGCCATTGGTTGGTTCGCTCCTGGGCAGCTATGCGCCAGTCAGTGGGAGCGTGCCACGTTCGTCAGCGATGCGACAAGCGTGGAAGCACGATCGATGCACGATCGTCGACGACGCGAGATCGCTTCGCGGCTCGTCGTCGATGCAGCGATGGTCGGCCGACGCGGCCGCACGACGCACCGACATCGTCGACCGCCGTGCGACCCGCCGACCTGCCGACGCGCCGCACCGCGAGCCGACGGCCGGGACGCGCGCGGCCACATGCGCGTCGTCGATGCGACCCGAGCGTCGGCGACCCGAGCGTCGGCGACCCGAGCGTCGGTGCCCGAGCGTCGCGACCCGAGCGTCGCGACCCGAGCGTCGCGACCCGAGCGTCGCGACCCGAGCGTCGGGCGGCCGACGCGTGGCGCGGCGCTCGTCGGCGTCGCACGCCCTGCGGCGTTCGGGCCGACGATCGCGGTCGGGCGGGGCGTTCGGGCGCGCGTCGACGCCGGCAATTGCCGCGCCGGGCGACTGGACAGGGGCGCGTGCGGCTGGCTAGAGTGGGCTGCCGACGGTGACCCTCCGCCGCGATCGCGGGGGAATCGGCGGCAACGGTGGAGGCCGACCCGCGCATGTCCCGAGCCCTTCGGTTGTTTCTGTCCGCCACGTTCGCCGTGGGGTCCCAGGTCGCCTGCGACCAGAGCGGCCCCTCGGTCTCCGAGGCCCTCGAGTCCAAGGCCCCCGAAGTCCCGCCCGACTTCAAGCCCAACCCCAAGCCGCGTCCCGACGACCTCAAGCCGCCGACCGACGCCGAGTTCTCCGCGTGGGACCGCAAGGACCCGGAGGGCGAGAAGCACCTCTACAAGTGGGACAAGGCCAACGGCGACCGCATGCTCGGGTACTGGGAGCAGCTGCAGTGCTTCCGCGAGAAGGTGATGGAGGAGGGCCAGAAGGCCTTCGGCGCCGAGCCCGGCTCACCGGCCGAGGAGCAGTGGTTCCAGTTCAAGCGGGCCTACGTGGTCCACCTCGACGGCTGGCAGCAGCGCCTCTTCGCGCTCGAGCCCCGGGTCCAGGAGAAGTCGAAGTTCATCGGCAACATCCTCGAGGCCCACGAGGCGGTCATGAACAACTACCCCAAGGCCTACAACGAGGGCGACAAGACCGAGCTCGAGAAGGTCGAGGCCCACTGGACCATCGTCGAGCAGAAGATGAAGAAGTACGCCAAGAACCTCGGGCTCGAGTGGATCCAGCGGGATCTCACCGACCCCAAGCAGGCCGAGGCCCACGCCAAGGTCTGCGAGGCCGCCTTCACGCCGCCGGATCGCAGCGGCAAGGCGAAGAAGGGCAAGAAGAAGGGGCCGATTTAGCGTTTCCCCCCCGCGGATTGCCCCCCGCAAGCGGGGGGCGATGGCGGCTGCGTCCCGCCGTACGCGCTGACGCGCGGATTGCCCCCCGCAAGCGGGGGGCGATCCGTCTGCGAGGTGGTCGTGGTGGCGCGGACACGCGGACACGCGGGGGCGGGGAATCGCCTGGCTGGTGAGCGGGCGCCGGCGGTTGGTCGGGAACCCGGGGAGTTCGGTGCGTGTGGTAGGCTGCGCGGCGTGGCGCCATCGGCTCAACCGCCCGAGAGGGTGCTCTCCGACCTCAGCAACGAGCTGATGTCGCCGTATTGTCCGGGGCGGACGATCGCCAGTTGCCCGTCGGACCAGGCGCGCAAGCTCGAGGACCACATCCTCGCCGAGGCCCAGGCCGGGAAGTCCCGCGAGGAGATCGAGCAGTCCCTGGTCCAGCGCTTCGGGCCGCAGATCATCGGCTACGCGCCCCAGCCCGTGGTGCTCTACGGCGCGGCCGCGGCCGGGTTCGCGGGGCTGCTGCTGCTGGTGTGGGCCGGACGACGGTGGCGCCGCGCGAAGGCGACGACGGCCTCCGTCGCGGCCCCGGGGCCCGCAGCGGCCGCGACCACCCTGAGCGCGCGCGATCGCGACCGACTCGACGACGCCCTCGACGAGGTCGACGAGTTCTGACGAATCGACCCTCGCCCCGCCGGTCCCCGTAAAGATGGGCTCGCCGGGGGCTTGGCAGTCCCCGTCGACCGCGGTAAGCGATACGCCGTGTTGCGCGTCGTCGTTCACGAAAAAGGGGGCCGCACCCAGCGGTTCAACTTCGAGGGCGACCACTTCGCGGTCGGTCGCGAGGAGGACAACGACCTGGTGCTCGACCGGGTCAACGTGTCCAAGCACCACCTCCGCTTCCGCCGCCACGCGGGGGCCGTCGAGGTGGTCGATCTCGGCAGCACCAACGGCACCTACGTCAACGGCCGCAAGGTCGCCGAGCCCCGCGGCGTCCGCCGCTCGGATCGCATCTACGTCGGCGACTACATCCTCATGCTCGAGGGGGACGACCCCGCGATCGCCCCGCTCGAGCGCGGCGAGCTCCTGGTCACGGGCAGCGACGGCAAGCCGGCGGTGCGGGCGATCGCCGTGCCCCCGGCGTCGACCGCCAACGACGACCCGATGCCGCCGCACATCGCGAAGCTCGTCGGCGAGGGCGGCGACGACAGCGGCCTGTTCACCTCGGCCCGCCGCATGCCGGCGCCGGGGGTGCAGAGCAGCTACCTGGACCGCATCGCGAACCGGGTGCTGCAGACGGTCCTGGTCAACCACCACGCCCTCGACCCGCTCGCGCCGGGCGACATCACCGAGGGGGTCAAGGACGAGGCGGTGACCCTGGTCGACGGCCTGCTCGCGCAGATGCAGCAGGCCGGGGAGATCGAGGGCGGCATCGACGTCGACGCCCTGCGCGGCACCATCGTCCGCGAGCTCATCGAGTACGGCCCCCTGGGCGAGCTCATGAAGGACCCCCAGGTCCAGGAGATCGAGATCGTCGGCAACGCGCCGTGCCGCGTCGTCCGCGACGGCGGGACGACGGCGCAGATCGAGGTCGCGGACCGCCGCTTCACCGGCGATCGGGCGCTGACGCTCACCATCCAGCGGATGGCCCGGAAGTGGGGCTTCCTCAACGAGGGCGCGCAGGTCCTCGAGGGCAAGGTCGACGACGGCTTCACGATGTACGCCCTCCTGCCGCCGTCGCAGGTGCGCCACGCGGTGCTGCACCTGCGCCGCAACCGGACCGACGCCAACAGCCTCAACGCCCTGGTCGACGAGGGCGTGCTGTCCTCCGACATGTGCGAGCTGCTGCAGGCGGCCATCCGTGGGTGCCGTCGCATCCTCATCGTCGCGTCGGGCGCCACCAACCTCGACCGATTCATGGGCGCCGTCGCGGGAGAGATCCCGGAGGAGTTCCGGGTCGTCTGCATCTCGGACACCGGCATGCTCGGGGGATCCCGCTCCGGTTGGGTGCAGGTCCGGCGGCTCGGCGACGTCGCCGACACCGTCGCGCTGTCCGACGCGCTGGGCGTCGTGCTCCGCGGCGGCGTCGACATGCTGGTCTCGCAGCGCTGCCGCCACGAGGACGCGGCCACCGTGATGGACGCCTTCGCCGGGGCGACCCGCGGCGCGATCGTCTCGCTGTGGGGCATCGACTCGGCCCACGGCCTGTGGCGCCTCGCGGGCCTGTCGACGGTCGCGGCGGGGGCGATCTCCGCGTTGATGACCTCGCTGGCCCGCTCGGTCGATCTCCTCGTGCGGCTCTCGGTCGGCGTCGGCGGCGAGCCGATGCAGGTCGTCGAGGTCATCGAGCCGCGGATCAAGGACGGCGGCGAGCTGAGCCACATGCCCATCTTCCGCGCCCAGCGGGGCGAGACCGGGGCCACGGAGTTCAAGGCGACCGGCACGGTGCCGAGCTTCGTCCGCAAGCTCGCCGAGGCCGGCATCTCCGTGCCCACGCGGATCTTCAAGGCGTGAGCGCGCGCGGCAAAGAGGGGCGGGCAGTGCGTCGCGACGACGCCGTGCTCGATCGCGTCGAGGATCGCCTGCGCGACGCCTCCGAGGGCTTCCATCGCGCGGGAGATCCGGCGAGCAAGACCGCGCTGGCGGCCTCGGGCATCGACGACGACGAGCTCGGCGTGTGGATGCGGTGGGACGGCATCGACTTCGCGGCCGACGACGCGCGGCTGTATCCGCTGGCCGAGATCCCGACCGCCACCGCGACGGCCGTCGCGGACGGTGTCGTGCTCGAGGGCGATCGGGTGATCGGCGAGCGCGGCCGCGATCTGTTGGTGCTGCCCGCGGATCCCTGGGCCGAGGGCGCCGCGGTGGTGCGCGTCGAGGAGGCCGGCGATCGCAGCCCCGAGGCCAGCAGCGTGGCGCACCTCGTGCTCGGCTGGCTCGGCGAGTTCGCGGTGCTCTACGACGATCAGGGGGAGTTCTTCGACGATCTGTTCGGCGAGGACGGCGAGCTCACGCCGACCGCCGAGCGGCGCGTGTGTCGTCGTCGCCTCGATCTCGATCCCGACGCGCCCAACGCCCGACTGCGGCTGGCCGAACTCCTGCGCGAGGCCGGCGAGTTCGTCGCCGCGCGGGCCGAGCTGCAGCAGGTGATCAAGCGCGCCCCCGAGTTCGCGTGGGCGCACTTCGCCCTGGGCCGCACCGCGATCGCGCTGGGCCAGCCCGATCGCGCGCTGGCGGCGTTCAAGGCCGCCGCGGCGTGTCCCTCCGCCGACGGCCGCGCGTGGTTCCTGGCTTGGGCGGCCCTCGTCGCCGACGGGGACACCCGCGCCGCGCTCGCCCGCGAGGTGCTCGCGCTGCGCCCGGATTTCGCCGCGCAGCAGGCCGAGGCGGTTGCCACCCTGCTCGAGCGCGAGCGCTTCGACGCCGCGCGCGAGCAGCTCGAGCTCGGGCTCGCGGTGCTGCCGGGCCACCTCGAGCTGCTGCGCCTGCGCGGCGAGCTCCCGACCGCCTGAGCTACTTCGCGGCGTCGGGCGTCGCGGCGTCCGGCGTGGCCGGCTTCGCGGCGTCCGGCTTCGCCGGCGGCTCGTCGACGCTCGGGGTCGCGGGCGAGGCCGGCGGCTCGTCGACGCTCGGGGCCGCGGGCGAGGCCGGCGGTTCTTCGACGCCGGGGGTCGCGGGCGCGACGCTCGGGGAGGTCTCGCGGGCGGGCTCGGGTCTCGACGCCGCGTCGAGGCGGCGCTCGATCACGACGCGCTGGCCGTCGGGCCGAGTGCCGGTCAGCACGAGCACGACATGCGCGCCCTCGGGCAGCGCCGCGGGGCTCACGTCGCGGACACGGCTGGCTCCGGCGAGCAGCGCGACGCGGCGCGCGACGGTGCGGCGGCGCTCGGAGTCCTCCACGACGACGAGCAGCTCGCGATCGACGAGGGCCGGATCCGGATCGATCTCGACCAGGTTCGCCGCGGCGTCGTGCCGCGTGGTCGGCCACTGCGGCCACAGCAGCTCGAGGGTGTCGACGCTCGCCTGGACCGCGGCCGGGAGCAGCACGAGCGCGTGCTCGCGGAGCACGCGGCGATCGAGGTAGGCGCGCACGAGGCCCGTGTCGTCCGCGCTCCATGCCGCGAGCGCTCGGCCGGTCTTGCTGCGCAGGTACCCGGCCTCGGCCGGCCACGGCTGCAGCACCGCGCCGTCGCGCTCGCTCGGGTCGAGGCCGGCCGCGTCGTCGCCGAGCCACGCGGCCGCGGCCGCGGCGGGGTCGAGGGTCCGATCGAGCACGCGCGGCGCCGGGAGACGACCATCGGAGAGGAAGTGCGTCGCGGCCAGCGTGACCAGGCCCTCGCGCGTCCCGTCGCCGAGCAGCACCTCGCGCACCGACTTCGGCGGCGCCAGCTCCTCGGTGCGTCCCGAGAGGGCGACCGGGGTCGGCATCGCGCGACCGAAGGTCAGCCGCGCGTACTCGGCCAGCGGCGAGCCCCGATCGCCGCGGCTGCTCGACAGCGGCACCATCATCCCCAGGAGATCGCCGCGGGCGTTCGCCGGCACCGAGAGATCCTGCACGACGTGCAGCAGCGCGCCGGCGGCCACGAGCGCGAGCGCGAGGTGGCGGTCGCGATCGGCCGGCGTCGCGGCGAGGGATGCCGCGCGCTGGTGCGCGAACAGGGCCGCGGGTCCGAAGGGATCCTTGGCCGACGTCATCCAGCCGAGGGCCGACGTCGCCGCCCCCGAGAACCCGCCGCGGCCCAGTCGCGTCGCGAGCCCACCGCCGGCGCGACGCTCGACGCGGCGCCAGGTCGCGCGGTGGCGACCGGTGGCGCGCCAGGTCGCGGCCCCGGGATCCTCGGCGTCGACGAAGTGGTGCAGCAGGCGCGTCCGATCGGCGGCCTCGAGGGCGATGCCGACGCGCAACCAGCCGAGGGCCGACGTCTCCCACCGATCGCCGTCGACGCAGCGCTGCAGCGTCTCGGTCGGGGCGGGCTGGGGCGGACAGGCGCCCGGCCCACCGGCCGCGGCCGCGCCGACGTCCGCGTGGCCGAAGCGCATCGCGACGGTGAGCAGCCGCCGCGTCTCGGGATCGATCGCGTTGGGGTCCACGCGCAGCGGCGTGAACCAGCCGAGCTGGTCGGCCGTGCCCTCCATCCACCGCCGATGGACGTCGCTGGTCTCGACCGCCCGCTCGGTGAGCCCGACGTGGGTCCGCGAGGGATCCCATGCATGGGCGGTCGTGGAGATGCCGAGCACCGCGCACGCGAGCGCGGCCAGGCTGCGTTTGCGGATCATGGTCGCCCCGCCTCGGCCTTGGGGGCCGGCGCCACGGTCCCGGCGGCCGGCGTCCCGGTTCCGGCGGCCGCCGTCCCGGTCACGGGGACCTGCTTCAGATCGTCGAGGTGATCGCGGACGAAGCCGGCGAGGATCAGCGCGGTCTCGATGTCGGCGCACTGCATCCCGCCGCACGTCAGCAGCACGCCCACCTTGCGCTCGCGATCGAGGAAGGCCACCGCGCGCACTGCCTCGCTGTCGAGCACGTACGTCTCTGCGGTGATGTCGGCCGTCGGCTCGACGCCGGGCAGCGTCGCGCGGAAGGTCTCGAGCACGGGCTCGAGTCCGCCGGGTGGATCCCGCCACACGCGGATGCCGAGGTCCCAGACCTCCTCGCGGTCGACGGCCCGCAGGTGGACGCCGTGGTAGAAGTGCGTGCGCGCGAGGTCGGCGAACTCGCCGACGTTGAACGCCTCGAGGTAGCCGGTGCGCCGTCGGACCTCCTCGGGCGGGAGCAGGGCGGTGGCGTCGAGCCACTCGAGCGTCGACGGGGTCGTCTGCGCGCCGGGCTCGCTCGGCGCACCCGACACGGCGCGCAGCAGGGCGGCGTTGGCGGCGAGGCGCTCCCAATGGGTGAGCCGCTCGATCTCCGGCGGTGGCGACAACATCAGCAGGTGCTCGGCGTGCGAGTCGGTGCTGGCCCACTTGCGCAGCGCGACGCGGTTGTGCCGTGCGACGAACTCGGCCCGGCGACCGCCGTCGTACGGGACGTCGGAGCGATAGGCCACGTAGCCCCGCTTGTAGACGAACAGCGTGAAGTCGACGAGTCGCAGGCTCTGGCCGCGCAACTTCGAGGGCGCGAGCGGGACGCGGTAGCGACCGGCGCGATCGCTGCGGGCGACGTACGTCTCCGATCCGGCGGGACCGACGAGCCCGTCGCCGCGATCGTACGACCACACCGCGACGACCGTCGCGTCCCCGATCGGGGCGCTCGTGGTGCCGTCGACGATCTGCCCGTTGAACGGACCGGTGAGGGCGACGTCGGCCACGTGGTCACGGGCGCCACCGAACGGCGCATCCCGCACGAGCGGACTGCATGCCCCGACGACGCACGCGAGGCCGACGAGCCCCGCCACGACGGCGACGCGTGCGAGGGCCCGACGCAGCGGCGCAACGGCGCGGTGTGGAATCGGGCGGACAACCCCCGCGGGCATCTCGTGCAGGCTCGGCAATTGACGGACCGTCGTCCGGTCGATACGCTCGGTGACCGGACTGCAGCGGGGTCTATCCCAGCCCGTTGCGACTCGCAAGCGCGGCGCCCGACGATGACAATGCCGGGGACGATCCCATGCCCCATGTGTGGCTCCGATGTCCCAGCGGACGCGCACGGCTGCGGAGTCTGTGGCTACGCGCTGCTGGGCCGCCCCAGTGGGCCGTCCAACCTGGGCGGCCTCAAGTGCGCGCGCTGTGGTTCGATCGTCGAGCACGGCTTCGAGTTCTGCCCGATCTGCGGGCAGAACCAACGCGAACGGGCCGCGCGCCCTGACACCCGCATCATCCAGATCGAGCCGGAGTCCGCCCCCGCCGATCGCACGGTGCCCGCGCCCGGGCCCCCGCAGCCGATCGGGCCGGGGGCCATGCCGCCCTCGTTCGCAGGGCCGGACGCGCCGCCGGCACCGGCCGCGGCGGGCTTCGGGTTCGCCGACGCCGCCCCGCCGCCGATGCTGTCGGTCCCGCCGCCGCCGATGACGCCCTCCTTGGGCCACACCGTGGTGGCCGCGCCGGCGCTGCGGCGCCCGGAGGCCGGCGACGACGATCGGACGATCCCCGCGCCGAGTCGTCGCTCGGCGATCGCGGCCGACGACAACGCACCGACGACGAGCTTCGACCCTCGGCAGGTCGTGGCCGCCGCCGGCGCTGCGTCCCCGTCACCAGCGGGCCGTCGCCCCGAGGAGGACACGCGCGAGGGCGTCACGCCCCACGGCCCCTGGGCCGGGTCGACGCCCTCGAGCCCGGTCGTCGGCGTCCGCGGCCAGGGATCTCTCCCAACGCATCCGGGATCCTCGACCGCGCGCCTGGTCCTCGTGGCCCGTGACGGCAGCGAAGGTGACAAGTTCGCGGTGGTCGGCGATCGCCTCACGCTCGGGCGCCGGGCGGCCGACGTGCTGTTCCCCGAGGACGACTTCCTGTCGCCGACGCACGCGCGCCTCGAGCGATCGGGCGATCACTACTGGCTCGTCGATGCGGGCTCGCAGAACGGCGTGTTCCTGCGCGTGCGGGGCACCTCGCCGATCTACCCCGGCGACTCGTTCATGATCGGCCACCAGCTCATGCGGGTCGAGAACGTCGAGGGGCCGACCGACGAACAGCCCCCGGACGAGCTCGGGACGCGGCTGTTCGGGACCCCGCTGCAGCCCGCGTGGGGCAAGCTCGTCGTCCTCGGCCGCGGGGGCATCCGCGGCGATCAGTTCGGCCTGCGCGGGGCCCGGGTCGTGCTCGGTCGTGAGCTCGGCGACGTGGTCTTCCCCCACGATCCCTTCCTGAGCCGCGAGCACGCCCGCCTGCGCCTCGAACTCAACGGCGCGACCATGTCGGTCTTCATCGAGGATCTGAACTCGGCCAACGGCACCTACATCCGGATCCGCGGCGCCGCGGAGCTCCACAATCGGGACACTTTCCGGATCGGCGATCAGATCATACGCTTGAGGCTCGACTGATGCTGCGCTTCGAGGTGTTTGCCCGGACCGAGGTGGGTTGTGCCCGTGAGCGCAACGAGGACTCGTTCCTCGTGCTGCACCTGGGCACCGGCGAGTCCGGCCTGCGCCCCGAGGCCCGCATCGCGCCGCTCGAGGCGCCCGGCACCGTCATCGGCGTGTGCGACGGCATGGGCGGCGCGGCGGCGGGCGACGTGGCCTCGCGGCTCGCGCTGCACTCGCTCGATCAGGTGATGCGATCGCACGCGCCGATCGGCGCGATGGAATCCGCCGAGGCCGCGCTGCTGCAGGCCGTGTCGGTCGCCAACCGCACGATCCTCGATCACGCGAAGGTCCACCCCGAGAAGCGCGGCATGGGCACGACGATGACCGCCGCGGTGCTGTTCTCCGACGAGGTCGCGATCGTGCAGGTCGGCGACTCGCGGGCGTACCTCAAGCGCGGCGGCACGCTGCAGCAGCTCACGATGGATCAGAACGTCGTCGGGCAGATGATCGCGAGCGGTCGCATCGCCCCGCACGAGGCCCGCAACGTCAAGCAGCGCAACATGCTGCTCGAGGCGATCGGCGTGCAGGAGCGGGTCGGCCCCGATCTCGTCCGCGTCCGCGTGCAGCACGGCGACATGCTGATGCTGTGCAGCGACGGGCTCACCGGGCCGCTCGACGATCCTCGCGTGCTGGAGCTGATGATGCAGCACGAGGATCCGGTCCGCGTCTGTCGCTCGCTCACGGAGGCCGCGTGCGCCGCGGGCGGGCCCGACAACGTGACCGTCGTCATCGCGCGGTTCGTCGACGACGGGTCGCCGTACTCGGTCGAGTCGACGATCGCGTTCTCGCGCCGCAACGCCGTGGCGTGAGGTTCCTTTTTTCCCCCCGTCGACGCCTCGGGCGAAACGGTACGCGCTGACGCGCGGATTGCCCCCCGCAAGCGGGGGGCGGCCTGCGGCCGGGCTACGTGCCGGGCTTCGTGCCGGACCTCGTGCCGGACCTCGTGCCGGACCTCGTGCCGGGCTACGTGCCGAAGTAGATCGTCGTCGACAGACCCAGGTACATCACGTGGGCCATGGGGCGGCCCTTCGCCGACGGCGTCGCGCCGAGCCACCCGAGCTCGGGGCCGACGCCGAAGCCACCGCCGCGGTTGGCCCGGAATCGCTTCGCGAACGGGAACCACTCGTAGCGCGTCGCCAGGGAGAACATCGCGCCGCCGAAGCCCGCGCGCGCGGAGACGCCGGCCTGCCGGACCGCGCCGCCGCCGAAGCCGAAGCCCGCGCGCAGCGACCAGGGCAGCTTCGGGATCGGCACGAACGTCGTGTCGACCATGAGCTCGCCGAGGCCGAGCCTCTGGCGGACGCCGCCCATCGACTTCTCGCTGCGGACCCCGAGCGCGCCGCCGACCGACAGCCCGAAGCCGAGCCACGGCAGCACCATCTGTCCGACGCGCGCGTGGCCGCCGAACCCCGCGAACGGGCTGCCCTCGGCGTCGAGCTTGTTGACGCGGGCGAGCGACGCGGTGCCGTAGATCGCCATGCCCAGGTAGGCGCCGTCGATCCGCGGCGGGATGGGGGGCGATCGCCAGGCGCCCTTCGTGGGCGCAGGCGTCGTCGCGTCGGCGGCGGCCGTCGCTTCGGCGGGCGCGGGCGCGGGCGCGACCGAAGAGGGATCGGGCCGCGGAGCCGGGGCCGCGGCGCGCGCGGGCGCGGACGCGGCGAGGACGAGCAGCGCAGCGCAGACGCTTCGCACGGCGAGAGCATGGTGCACGGGCCGCGGCTTCGCAACGCCGCGTCTCGCGGCGCGCCTCGGCCCCGACCGGCGCTTGCCGCCGGGCCGCGGTTGCCCTACGGTCCGGCCCCGCAATGGCGACGTCGCGCGGCCGCTGGCTCGAGCTCGCAGGTTCGTTCCTCCTCGGGGGCGGCGTGGTGGCGATCGGTTACGAGATGGCGCGCCCGTCGGCGCCCGAGGGCGTCGCGATCGCGGACGAAGTCGCGGGCGAGGTCCCGAGCGCCGGCGCGGCCACGGCGGTGGCGGCCGATCCCACCGTCGTCGCGCCCACGGACGCGCCCGGCGAGCCGACCCCCGCGGTGCCGGTCGATCCCGCGGCCGCCAAGCCCGACTTCATGACGCCCGACGATCGCGGCTCGTACACCGCGTTCCCGCCGATCGAGGCCCCGCCGCAGGCGCTCACGCCCGAGGACGAGGCCGAGTTCCCGCGCCACGGCCTGGTCACGTCGCTCGCCGTGATCGTGCGCGCGCGCCCCGAACTCACCGCGCCGATCCACGGCATCCTGCGCGGCGGCACGCGGATCCGCGTCGACGCCGAGCGCACGTTCGGTGGCGGCTGCTCGCAGGGCTGGCACAAGGTCTTCCCGCGCGGCTGGATCTGCCTGGCCGCGGGCCTGTCGACCGGCGCCGAGCCGCCGCAGACCGAGGCCAACGTGGTCGCGCCCGATCTGAGCGCCGCGCTGCCCTACGAGTACTGGCGCGTGAACAACGACGGCACGCCGTTCTTCCACCGGCTGCCGAGCTTCGGCGAGACCGATCAGGCCGACGGCGCCGGCGCGGCGTGGATCGCCGAGAACGGCCGCGCGCCCATGCCGACGGCGCCGGCGGATCGCCCCGCCGAGGTCCCCGCGGTCGTGAAGGAGTACATGAACGCCGGCTTCTACGTGACGAAGGCCGGCGAGGAGCTGAAGAGCGAGCGACGGTTCCTCCGCACGACCCGCGGCTCGTACGCACGCAAGTACCAGCTCGGCCAGAAGGAGCCGCCGAAGTTCCGCGGCCTGCTGGTCGACGGCGCCGAGGGCCTGCCGATCCACTTCATCCGCCGCGAGATGCCGCTGATGAAGCGCGAGGCCGAGGGCAGCGACGTGCTGGTGAAGACCGACACCATGCCCGAGCGCCTCGGCACGTGGAAGTTCGTCCGCAAGCTCCACGTGGGCACGGTCGACTACTTCGAGGACGCCGACGGGATGCTGATGCGCGCGTACGCGGTCGGCGAGGCCCACAAGATCAAGCGCCCACCCGGCGTCGCGCCCACCGAGCACTGGGTGCACGTCGATCTGTCCGAGCAGACGTTGGTCGCGTACGACGGCGACGTGCCCGTGTTCGCGACGCTCGTGTCGACCGGCAAGGAGCCGGGCATGACGCCGGTCGGCGTGCACCGGGTGCAGATCAAGCACGTCGCGACGTCGATGCGCGACCAGCCGATCGAGGACGAGGCCTACTCGATCGACGACGTGCCGTGGACGCAGTACTTCCAGGGCAGCGTCGCGCTGCACGGCGCGTTCTGGCACGCGGGGTTCGGCATCGAGCGCTCGCACGGCTGCGTGAACCTGTCGCCCGCCGACGCGCGGTGGTTGTTCGGGTTCACAGAGCCGCTGCTGCCCGCCGGCTGGCAGGCGATCGCCCCGTCGGGATCGGCCAAGGGCAGCGCGGTCGTCGTGACCGAGTGATCCCGCGGCCGTGGCGCGAGCCCGCCCCGTGCGCGCGGGCAGGTGCACAGGCGGCCGCGGGTCGTCCGGATGGCTCGCCAAGCGGTGGTCGGCCGGGGCATACTGCCGGACGATGAAGGTCGCGCCCGACACCGTCGTCACCCTCAGCTACGACATCTGCAACGAGGCCGCCGAGATCATCGAGAGCTCGGACATCAGCGGCCCCATCAGCTTCCTCGCCGGTCGCTCGGGGCTCATCCCCGGGCTCGACAAGCGCCTGGTCGGGATGGAGGCGGGCACCGAGGCGACCTTCGAGTTCCCGCCCGAGGAGGCCTTCGGCCGCCGCGAGGACGGGCCGACGCGCGAGCTGTCGCGCAAGGAGTTCCCGGCGGGGGCGAAGATCGAGGTCGGCGCGCAGTTCGAGGCCGGCGTCGGCACCGGGCAGAAGGTGACGCTGCGGGTGATCGACACGACCGCGGACACGGTCACCGTGCGCTTCATCCACCCGCTGGCGGGGCAGAAGATCACGATGAGTGTGCGGGTCGAGGCGGTGCGCACAGCGACGGCCGCGGAGCGCGAGAGCGGCAAGGTGATGAGCGCACCGCCGCCGCCGAAGCGGTAGGCGGCGGGCGCCGGCTCGGGCACTACGGCCAGACGAACTGCACGCGGCGCTCCTTCGAGCGCTGATCCTCGCTAGCGCCCTGCGCCTCGAGGTCGCCCTTGGCGATCACCTGGAGGAGCGCCTCGGGGGCGCCGGCGCCGATGAGGACCTTCTTCACCGAGTCGCCGCGGCGCTCGGTGAGCAGGATGTTGTACTCCTCGGTGCCGACGTTGTCGGCGTGGGCCTCGAGGATCACGTTCTTGTTCTGCTGGGCGATGCAGGTCGCGAGCGCCTTCAGGTCCTCGGCCTGCTTGTCGCCGACGTCGGCGCCGTCGAAGCCGAAGTAGACCGCCTCGAGGCCGCACGGGTCGGTGCCACCGCCGCCGCCGCCGGAGAACACACAGGTGCCGCCGTCGCAGATCTCGTCCATGGCGCACTCGTCGTCGGTCTGGCACTGCCCGGTGTTCGAGCAGCGCCCGGTGTCGAGGTTGCACGTCGACGGCGAGCACTCGGCGTCGTCGGTGCACGTGGCGCACTTGCCCGCGGTGCAGGCCCAGCCGCCGGTGCAGTCGGCCTGCGACGCACACGGGTCGTTCAGCTCGCCGCCGCCGCCCTGGCCGTCCTTGCCGATGAGCGCCGGATCCTGACACAGGAACTCGTGGCACACGAAGCCCACGCCCTTGTCCGCGCAGTCCTCGTTCTTCGTGCAGTTCTGGCACGAGCCATCCACGCACTTCTCACCGAGGTCGACCTTGCAGTGCTTGTCCTTCTTGCAGGCCGGGTACGTCGGCTTCTTGCAGGCCGCGACGCCGAACGCGATCGAGAGACAGGTGAGGGCGGGAATCAGGTGACGAAGCATGGTGGACATCAGAGAGCTCTCCTCGGGATCACCGCGGTCGGCGACGCCGGAGTGTGACGGGCTTTGGCCCCGCCTCGCAAGCCTGACCGGGCGGTCCGGCTCGACGTTCGGCTCGCCTCGGGCGTGCGCGCCGACACGGTGGGGCCCGATACCGCGGCATCTGAGGCGCTCCGGGGCACAACGCCCCGCGGGTGCGCCCCCGCGCGCTAGAACGTCGCGCCGACGTCGAACACGAACCGCCCGTTGCGATCGTCGACCAGCCGCACGTTGCCGGGCCAGATGCGGTTGGGGATCAGCACCGCATAGCCGAGCGAGACCGTGACGATGCGGATGTCCCACTTGATGAAGTTGACGCCGACGCTGCGGCGGAAATCCCGGGCCCACACCACCTGACGCCAGTGCTGCGTCAGCACGCCGAAGTCGAAGAACAACGAGTGGGCCAGGCGGCCGCCGGCGAAGTTGCGGATCGACACGACCTGGAGCGCCACGGTCCCGAGCGCACGGATGTGCCCGCCCTCCGCGGTCGGTCGCAGGGTCGTCGTGCCGTACGGGCCCTCGATCTGCTCCACGTCGAGCAGCATCGTCTGCGGGAGGATCCCGCGCAGGCCGAGGTCGCGCGTGCCGCCGCCGAAGTAGCGCCACACCTCGGGCACGCTCGTGGTGCGGCTGTCGGTCGCGCGGGCGCAACGTCGCGGCAGCGGGATCGGGATCGCGTGGCCGTACGTCAGCGCGTAACGGAAATTCCACCGGCGGTTCGGGCCCGGCAGCGGGATGAAGTGCTCCCACGCGAAGTCGAGCCGCGCCCACCAGTCCTGGCCGCCGAGGCACGGCGACGCGAGCATCGCCTCGCCCGTGGCGATGATGCCGTCGTCGGGGTTGAACGCGTTGTCGACCTGCTCCCAGCGCACGCCGGTCTGCAGCGCGCCGGTGCGATCGGGCACGATCGCCTCGCCGCGGTTGGGCGGTCGGCACGGCCGTCCGTTGCAGGTGCTGTCGGCCCCCAGCGTGGGCTTCGCGAGGTCCTTCGAGATGTTCGCGGCCTGGAAGAGGTAGCCGGCGAACACGGTCCACTTGCGGTTGATCGGCCAGGTGAGGCGCACGTGGCCGAGCGCGCTGTCGATCTGCCCGCGCGCCGGCGTCACGCGGCGCTGGACCTGGCCGGTGATGTCGAAGGTCAGCGGGCTGCCGCCGATGCGTCGCCGCGTGAGCGACACACGACCCGAGCGCTCGTAGCAATCCTCGCCGACGCAGAACAGGTCCTGGAAGCTCGGGAGGTTCGCGCCGACGTGGGCATCGAACGCGAGGTCCCACGCGGTGCCCCACATGTTGGGGAAGCTGGGCCGCACGAAGCCGTACAGCGGATCGAGCGTGGCGCCGCCGAAGCCCCACTCGATGTCCATGCCGCGATCCTTGGACTCCGTGATGCTGACCACCTGGTGGACGACGCACGGCTTGCTCGGGTCGGAGTCGAGGGTGCAGTTGCGCGACTGCTCGCGGATCACCACGTTCTCGGTGACGCCCATCCCGTCGATGCCGGCCCGGGTGCGGTCGACGACGCCCTTGCCCCAGACGTCGCCCTCCTTCCACTCGATCTCGCGGGCCAGCGCCGCCGGGCGGCCGTTGCGACGTCGGTAGCGCGTCTTGAAGTTGCCGCGCACCAGCGTCGTGCCGAAGCGGGCGCGCCGGCCCTCGTACACCGAGATCTCGGTGTCGATGGTGACGGCCTTGTCGAGCTCGTGATCGCGGCACAACCCGACGCTGTCGTCGGTGAGTCGATCGGCACTCGCGACGCGGTGGGCGACGCCGTTGGGATCGGTGTAGACCCACCGCAGCTCGGCGTCTGCGAGGGGGTAGCCCTCGTCCTGGTAGCGGCGCACGACGTCGCGCTCGACCTCGCGATCCTTGGTGAGGGTCAGCGGGACGCGCCCGCCCTGCTCGTCACCGCGGCGGCGCAGGGGTCCGCCGCGCAGCATCCGCGGCGCGCCCCACTGGCCCGTGGTCTCGGGCAACGACTCGACCTCGCGCGACGGGGGGATCGGGATCTCGAGGTGATGGACGTACTCGCGGCTCGACGTGATGAGGCGGGGTCCGGGCTCGATCTCCAGGACGACCCAGGTGCCCGCCCGCTTGCGGGCCCGGATCGCCGCGAGCCCGGCGGGGGACATGCCGGTGTCGGGCGCCGACAGCCACGCGGGCGTGCCGGCGTCCTCGAGCTCGGTCGACAGATCGAGGATCGCGTACGAGCCCGGCTCGGTGAGCCCCGACTCCCAGAACGCGACGCGCACGCGGCCGCGCGCGCACAGGTAGCCGCGCTTGGCGTAGGCGGCGAGCACGACGCCCAGGTCCTTGCGCGCGGTGACGTCGCTGAATCGGCCGCCGGACTTGAGCCCGCGCGAGCGGCCGACCTCGCGTTCGATGCCGTCGAGCACCACCGGCGGCACGCTCGACGGCCGCTCGAGCACGACGTCGCGCACGCGCACGCGCGGCCCCTCGTCGATGTCGAACGTCAGCTTGTGCAGCCCGCCGAAGTCCTGGAACTTGCCGGTCACCTGCGCGAGCATGAACCCGCGGCCCTGGTAGTAGCCGCGCAGGTGGGCGGCCTCGCGGCTCGCGGTCGCCGGGTTCGCGGCCTCGCGCCGCTCGAAGATCTGCAGCTGGGAGCGCAGGCGATTCTCGGACACGCGCGCGTCGCCGAGGAACCCGGTGTCGACGCCCTTGCCGAGCTGGACATCGACCTGCAGATCGATGCGCTTGCCCTCGGGCACGTCCGCGGGGCGCATGCGATCGAAGTTCGTCTCGACGCGCACGCCGGGGTACGGCAGCGTCAACCCCCGGCGGGAGCGGCTGCGTGGGCCCGAGCGCGGCGTGGCGTACTCGCGCTCGACCTTCTCGCGCGCATTCTCGACGTGCTTGCGGGTGAGTCGCTTCGGGATCGGGAGCACCGGTCCGAAGGTCGGCTTGAACACCCGACGCACCCAGCGTTGATCGCCGGTCGCGAGGTTGCCGGTCACGGTGGTGTCGCGGACGCGGTAGCCCTTGCCCTTGCGCAGCACCACGCGGAGCTCGGCCTCGTCGGCATGCTTGCCGCACACGAACGCGAAGTGGACGGTCCCGCGCAGGTACCCCTCGTCGAACAGGTAGCGCTCGACGCGGCCGCGCTCGGATTGCTCCCACGCCTCGCAGACGAGGTCGCCGGGCTGGCACAGCTTGGGCAGCGCAGCGCGCTGGGCCCTCGTCCGCAGCGCGCTGCGATCGACGCACGGGCCAGGGGCGAGGGCGCCGGGCCGCGCGTCGGCCGAGAGCACGCGCCGGACCTCGCGCTCGAACAGCGGGGTGTGCCCCTGCACGCGGACCCGACGGATCGCGCGGCCCGGGACCACGCGGACCTCGACGCGGCCCTCCGCGGAGGGCCGCAGCGTCGTGCGATACCCGACCGGACGCAGGGCCTCGGCGACCTCGAGCGGGATGAGCAGGCCCGCGCTGACATCGACGAGCTTGGCCACCGTCTCGCGGGTCTCGCCGGGGCGGAACTCACCGACGATGTCGATGCCGTCGACGCCGAGGAAGGCCAGGCCGCGCTCTTGACCCGCGCGCGCGCGCAACACGATGAGGTCGTACCGATCCGCGCCGGCGGGCCGCAGCAGCACCGCGTATCCGTCGGCGGCGATGCGCTCGAGGACGAACTGCGTCCACGCGTGGTCGGTCGCCTCCAGCGTGGTGGTGAGGATCTCGCCCTGCAGTGGGTTCGTGCTGCGCTCGATCGGGCCGACCGTGACGCCCTTGTCGCGAAGCGCGTCGAGCCCCGCGAGGACCGGCGCCATCGGATCGGCGAGGTCGACGACCGAGGGCAGGGGCGCCTCACCCAGCGGCGGCGTGAGGTCGGGCGGCGGTCCGAGTAGATCGGAGTCGGCCTTGCGCATCGTGGTCGCGTCGGCGGCATCGGTCGCGTCGGTCGCCTGGATGTCGTCCGGATCCTCCGTCGGCAGAGGATCCGTCGACGGTGGCGGGGGCGGCGGATCGACGGGCGACGCCGGCCCGTGCGCCCGTGCCACCGCCACCGCGACGAACATCGCGATGCCGTACGCGAGCAGGATCCGGAAGACAGCGCGCACGCCCGCGCTAGGGATCGCACAAATCGGCAGCGCCGTCACCCGCCCGAGACCCGGCCCCGGGCCGCGATCACTTGGCGCTGGGTACGGTGAAGTCGAAGCGCAGCTCGATCGTTCGCTGGGTCAGCGGATCGAAGATCACCCGCTGGTTGAGGTACGAGCGGATCCGACGGCTGAACTCGATCGTGATCGGCTCGAGCAGCTCGAAGCGGAAGGTGAGCTGGCGACTCTGGCGGAGGAAGAAGCCCGGATAGCCGCGGGTGTAGTCCCAGCCGAACGACAGCCGGCCGTAGTCGAAGTCGAACCACTCGGCCGGGGTCGCGATGCGGAGCTCGGGGCCGATCTGACCGAGCCGCAGGCGCATGTCAGGGACGTAGCCGCGCAGGCGCGGCACGGCCTTCTGGGCCCGCTCGTCGAGCTCGAGCTCGGTGACGTGGCCGACGACCTGCAGCGGCTTGCGGGCCTCGGCCAGGCCGCCGCCGCCGAAGCGCCGCACGTCGGCATCCGACACCTGCACGTCGCCGGTACCGAGCACCAGGTAGTCGAAGCACGAGCGCGCCGACTGGCCCGACCCTGCCGTGTCGCCGTCGGTGACGCAGGTCCACGTGATCTCCGCGAGCGTACCGCCGAGCAGCAGCTGGAGCTGCCGCGGCTGCGCGTCGACGTAGATCGGCTCCTCGCGCAGCGCTCCGATGTCGACCTCGGCGTCCTCGATGGCGCCGAGGAGGTTCACGCGGCCGCGCTGGATCGCGTAGGTCCCGGTGAGGAACGGCAGGTCGACGCGCGATGCGGCCGGCGAACTCGGGCGCGTCGTAGGTTCCGGTGACCGTCACGGCCGCGTTGGCCTCGACGCCGGTGGCGACGTTGTTCTCGACGCGGAGCGGATCGTCGGTGAGCACGCGCAGGTCGAACTGCAGGTTGCGGATGAGGTCGGGCGGCGGGGTCTCGGCGATCTCGACGTCGTCGGCGAAGGCGAGGATGTCGGTGCCCTCGATCGCGTCCTTGACGTAGCGCGCGCGGGCGAGCTCGAGCTCCCCCTGCACGACGATCGGCTCGGCGCCGCGCAGCGACAGGCGCTGCGCCGAGACCTCGGCCTCGGCGACGGGGCGGCCGCGGGCGTCGAAGTCGCGGTACGCGACGTCGACGACGCGGGCGTCGAGCTCGGTGTGCACGGGCATGCCCGTGGATCCGTCGAGGTAGAGCCGGCCCCACGCCGAGACGCGGCCGCGCGTGCCGACCTCGGCGACGAGGGCCTCGGGGCCCGGGCGCGCGCCGGGGGGCTCGGTGCTGCCGCCGACGTACACCGCGATCGCCCCCTCGGGCACGCCGGGGACCTCGTCGCACTGCCCCGGGCCGCAGCGGGCGACGGCGATGCGACCGCCGGTCAGGGCGATCTCGTCGAGGCCCTCGGTCGGGCGCAGCCGCAGGTCGTGATCGACGAACCCCAGCGTCGCCTCGGCGCGCTCGATCACGAAGGGGGACGCGTTGCCCGCGACCACCGCGTGCTCGACGTCGATGCCACCGCTGGCGTCCGCGACGCTGTCGCCGACGAGCCACACGAGCAAGCGGGTGCCGAGCGTGCCCTTGGCCGCGACGTCGAAGTGACCGGCGCACGGGCCGGCGAAGGCGAAGCCGGTGCGCTCGCCGGCGTGCGAGCCGAACTCGATCGACTCACCGAACACGCGCACGGCTCCGCGCGCTGCGATCCACTGCGGTGTGATCGCCAGCGCGACGTCCGACAGCTCGATGGGGAAGCCGAGGCCCTTGGGCTGGATCCAGAGGCTGGCCGACGCCGGGGCGCGATCGATGCGCCCCGACAGCTGCGGCGCCGCGACCGGCCCGTCGAGGTCGACGTCGACCTCGACGAGGCCCTTCGCCGTCGACAGGCCGTAGGGCTCGAGCAGGGCCTGCAACGCGCCGAGGGCCACCGTGCCGGTCAGCGTCGCGCGGGTCCCGGCGCCGACGGGGCCGGCATCGCTGACCGCGGCGACCTTGGGCGGCGGCGGTGGCGGTGCGCGACACGTCGCGGCCTCGCCGAGCGGCGCCGCGGTGGCTGCCCCAAGATCGAAGGCGCCGGCGAGCTGCGCGTCGGTGCCGTCGGGCGAGCGCAGCTGCAGCGGCCGATCGAGGCGCAGCGTGTCGCCGTCGAGCGTGGCCTGCAGGCCCTCCGCGCACAGCGTGCCCGCCACCTCGCACGGCGACTTGGCGCTCGCGCGCTGCTGACGGGCGACGGTCGAGCGCGCCTGCGGACGGATCCACGCGCGATCGAGCGAGACGGCGAGGGCGAGCGCCCCGTCGGACTCGCCCTCGTCGCGGGCGCAGTCGGTGAGCATGGTCGTGCCCGGGGCGCAGGTGAGGACGTGCGCCGCGAGCCCCTCGATCTGGCCCTCGATGCCGGGCATCTCGACGTCGGTGGCCCGCAGCAGCAGCGGCAGCCCGACGCGATCGAACGTGACGTCGAGCTGGGCCTCCACGGGCGGCGACGCACCGCGGCGCGCGGCCTTGCCGATCGCGACGACGGCGTCGATGGACCAGTCGATCCGGGCGTCGCCGCGGGGCCCGGTGGTGAGCTCGCCCTTGGCCCAGACCTCGCGGTGCGCCGCGAGGGGACCGGCGGCCGGCGCGTCGTCGCTCTCGACCTCCAGCGTGCCGCTGCCCAGGGGGACGCCGAAGGCCGTGAGGCCGACCAGCGCGACCTTGCCCTCCACGCTCGGCCGCGCCAGCGTGCCGCCGACGTCGAACTCGGTGCCCTGGCCGATCTGACCGTGCACGGGGATCTCGGTGCCGAGCAGCTGCGCGACCGCGGCCAACGGGATGCCGCCGGCCTGCACGTGGAGATCGAGCGCCGGGTCGCCGACCAGGCCAAGCGTTCCGTCGACGACGAGGCGACCGACCTCGAGATCGCCGAGGCCCTCCTCGCTCGGGCCGGCGCGGCGGTGCAGCGGCAGCACCAGGCGCTCGATCGCCAGCTGCTCGGCGGTCCAGCGGAACGCGAGCGTCGCGTCGGCGTACTCGGTGCCGGCGTAGCGCAGCCTCGGCACGGTCGCGGTGCCGCTGATCCGCAGCTCCGACGCGCGGGCCGGCTTGCCGTCGCCGTCGCCGATCTCGAGCTCGATGTCGGCGATGCCCGAGGCCGCGCCACGGCTGAGCGGCCCGATGTCGACGCCGCGCAGGTTCACGGTGGCGCGCAGGCGAGGGTCGTCGCTGATCTCGCCGCGCTCGAACACGTGCACCTCGACGTCGACCGGCCCGCGTCCGCCGAGCAGGCGTACGTCGTCGCCGCGGGCATGCAGCACCCCGGCGTCGATCCACACACGCGTCTCGGTCACGCCCGAGACCGGGCCCACCGAGGGCGTCACCCGCAGCCGGCCGTCGCGCCCCGTGGGCGCCCCGAGAGGTCCGCCGACGACCATGCGCGCCCGCAGGTCGTCGACGTAGCGATCGATCGCGAGCGCCCGCGCGAACGCGGCCCCGTCGTCGATGGAGAAGTCGAGCAGGGTCTCACCGAGCCGGCTCAGGTCCCCGTCGACGGCGCCCGAGCTGCGCAGCGTGGCCCCGGGGATCCCGACGCGCAGGTCGTCCCAGTCGATGTCGCCCTGCTCGTCGATCGTGATCGTGCCGTCGAGCGTGATCGCCTTGGGCAGTCCGTCGTCGTGCGGCCCGCGGTCGCGCTCGACGTCGACGTCGGTGAACTCGAGGCGCGCGCGCTGCAGGCCGAACTCGGGCGCCATCGGGGTGCCGCCGTCGCCGAGCGGCGCCACCGGCCCCAGGCGCAGCTCGTCGATGCGCACGCGGCCGGTCGCGCTCCCGGCCAGCTTCGCCATGACCTCCGGATCGTCGGGGGCGAGCTGCGCGGGGTTGGTCGAGCGAAGGTCGAAGTCGCCGTCCAGCAGCAGCGGCTCGGTGTCGTCGCCCGGCAGCACGATCGTCGCCAGCTCGCCGTCGCGCAGGTGCACCGTCCCGTCGAGCGCGCTGCCCTCGAACGTGTCGAACGTCGCGACGAGGCGCTTGGCCGGGTACGCCTCGCTCCACCGCGCCGGCGCGCGATCGGTGACCAGCTGCACCGAGACGCGCGCGTCGTCGATCACCCACGCCGGCTCGTCGAGGGGATCGATCGACAGGCCCTCGGCGGCGAGGTGGTAGGTGGGATCGGAGAGCGGCCCCTCGACCCGGGCGACGAGCCCCGCGTGGTGGCCGTCGAGCGCGTACTCGGGCAGCTCGAGCTCGGCGAGCACGTGCTCGAGCACCGCGCCGGCGTCGCGCGTCGCCGCGCGCATCTCGACGGTCGGGGACGGGCCCCAGACGACCGGTGTGCCGTACGCGACCGGCTCGAGGGCAGGGTCGACGGTGCGCGCCAGCGCGTGGCGCAGTCGGCCCTCCACGTCGAGGTCGGAGCCCGCCGCGCGGGCGCGGGCCGTGAAGCCGACGTCGCCGAACGGCGTGTCGCCGGTCCCGCCGCGCATGTGGAGCGCGTCGACGGCGTCGATGGGCACCTCGATGTCGCCGATGCGCAGCGAGCCCGTGCCCCCCTCGCCCGACAGCGCGAACTGCAGCGGCAGCGCGAAGGGGATGCCCTCCTTCGGGGAGAGCGAGATGAACCGCAGGCCGAACTCGCCCCGCTCGAGCGTGGTCGCGAACCGCCAGTCGCCGAGGCCCCCGAAGTCGACGTCGATCGCGGTGCGCCCGAGCACCGCGCGATCGACCGCGAACGACAGGCCGCGCTTGTCGTTCGGCACCGCCTTGTACAGCGCGAAGGCGTCGCGCAGGCCGATGATCGACACCGTGCGACCGTCCTCGTGCTCGTCTCGATAGCCGCGGACGTCGAAGCGGCTCTCGCCGACGATCTCGACCTCGGCGAAGTGCAGCGCCCACGGGATCTCGAAGACCGTCGGGATCGCCAGCCGGTTCCACGGGATGATCTCGTGCAGGACCAGCGTGGCGTCGATGCGATCGGCGTGGGCGGCCATCCGGCGGTCGCCGCCGTAGCTCTTGTACGGCTCGTACACCGTGACGTCCTCGACGACCACGGGGCTGGGCTGGCCGGTGAGGAGGTCGAGCAGGAGGCGCCCGCTCCAGTGGACCGAGCCCATCTCGAGCTCGCCCTCGACCATCCCCGACACCTTGGCGCTGATGAAGCGCCCGAGGACCTCGTCGTTGAAGAAGTAGTACGCGCCGATGTACGCGACGTTGATGAGGGCGAGCAGGCCGACCACGAGCTGCAGCGGCAGCTTGATGAAGAGGTAGCTCGCCAGCGGGTGGCGCTGGACCTCGGGCTGCGCCGAGGCCAGCAGCGCGACGATCTGCGGGTGCAGGGCGCGGATGGCCTCGGGGTGGCCGAGGACCGCGTCGAGCAGCGTGTCCCGGACCTGCGCGAGCGTCCGCTCCGACGCCATCGCGGCCGACGTCGCCAGGGACTCGGCCGCCTCGTCGGTGCCGTGCTCGTGGAGCAGCCGCACCGCCATCGCGCGGGCCTCGTCGTCGAGGCTCGACAGCGCGTCCTGGACCACGCCCGGGGTCGTGGTGAGGGCGGGCGCGCGGGGCGTCGGCAGCCCGTACGCGAGCCGGCGGTTGCGGGCGATCGCGTCGCGCGTGACCATGTCGCCGACGATGCGTCGCATCGCGCGGGTGATCGCCCGACGACTGGTGCCGACGCGGCCGACCGTGCGCTGACGATCGAGCTCCTGGTAGGCGAGCAGCAGGAGCGACGGGTCGGCGCCGCGCGGGTAGAGGTGGCGGATCCGCCAGGCGCCACAGAGGTGCTCGAGCTGCTCGCGACCCACCGCGAGGAGGTCGGCCTCGACCTGCCACGCGTCGGTCGCGGGTGTCGTCGGTGGCGTCGGGCGGTACATTCGCGGGGACCCGCTCACCGTAGCACTGCGGGGGGCCGGAGCGGGCCGCGCCGAACCGCCGAAAACCGGCGCCGAACCGCACGTAGGAACCCTTGGGGCGTGGGGGCAACCCAACCGGGCGCGTCCCGCATAGTACGTCGCTGGTGCAGGAGGAGCCCCGACTCGAGAGCCCCCGCTCACCGTGTGGGTGGCCGACCGCGACCCTGCGGGGCTTCCGCGCCGGCGATCCCGCGGCGTTGCGCGAGGTCTATCGCCTGCATGTGGGCGACGTCACCGGCCTGCTACGGCACGGCTTCTCGTTCGAGTCGGCCGGTCGAGCCCATCGCTTCGTCGGCTACGACAGCGCCTTCGAGCTCCAGGACGCGCTGCACGAGACCTTTCGCCGCGCGTTCGAGCCCGCGGCGCGGCAGGCGTTCGATGGCATCCGCCCGTACACGCCCTACCTGCGGATGATCGCCCGCAACGTGGTGCTGCGGACGTTCCGAGCGCAGCGCGAGATGTTCCCGCTCGCCGACGGCGACACCGCCGAGCCCGACGCGATCGTACTCGTCGATACCGAGCCGTCGGCCGAGCACGACGCGCTCGCGCGGGAGATGCAGGGGATCGTGCGCGCATTCCTCGACACCTTGCCCGCCGCCGATCGCGAGCTGCTCACGCTGCGGTTCGTCGAGGGGCTGTCGCAGCGCGACGCGGCCGACAGCCTTGGCCTCGGCCGCCAGCAGATCCGCGGCCGCGAGGCCAAGCTGCGCCAGGCCCTGCTCGATCACCTGCACCGCCACGACGCCGGCACGACGCTCGGCGCGACGTGGATCGCCGGCCCGATCGCGGCCCTCATCGCGGAGGCGCTGCGATGAGGGCAGGGCGGCGACGCGGCCTCGATCGTGCGCTCACCGGGACCATCGAGCCCGGCGAGGTCCGGGGCCTCATCGCGGCGCTGCGCGAGGACGCGGCGGCGCGGGCCAGCTACGATCGCGGCGCGCGGGCGATGCGGGCGCTCGAGCGCCGATCGGTCGCGCAGACCGAGCTCGACTGGGTCGAGCGCCGACTCGAGGCCGACGGCCTCCTCGACGCCGGCGCCGGTGATCGTGCGCCGGGGCGAGCGTGGTCGTGGGCGCGCGGGTGGTGGATCGGCGCGTCCGTGCTCGCGGCCGCAGCCGCCGTGCTCGCGCTGCGGCCACCCGCGCCCGGCGACGGTGGCGACGGCCTGCTCGCGCCGCGCGGGGCCGCGGATCCCCGCGCGGGTTGGCTCGCGCTGTCCGTGCTGTGCGACCCCACGGGCCGCGGCGACGTCCCGCTGGCCGAGGTCGCGGGCGGCAGCTGCCCCGGCGATGGCACGCTGGCCTTCGCCGTGCGGGTCGATGCGCGTCACCGTGGCGCCGAGCACCTCGTGGTGTTCGGCATCGATGCCCGCGGCGACGTGCAGTACTACCTGCCGACGCCCGACGTCGCCGCGCCGGTCGTCGCGCGTCGCGACGTGTGGACCTCGCTCGATCGCGCGGTGCGGTTGCCGGTCAACCACGCGGCCGGTCGTGTGCGGGTGTTCGCGGCCCTGCTGCCGCACCCCGCGTCGATCGACGACGTCGACGCCGCCGCCGCCGTGCTCGCCACCTCTTCGACCCGCCGCGATGACGAAACCCCGTGGCTCGATCGTCTCGGGCCTGCGCATCCGCTGCTCGCGGACTGCGGAGTCGCCGAGTGTCTCGGCGCCGAGCTCGAGTTCCGCGTCGAGCCCCGCGCGAGCCGGGACGCGAGGTCGCCCGCCGAGGCGGCGGAGGCAGGACAACAATGACGCGAACGCTGCACCATCGAAGCCGCCGGGGTCCCTGGGCCTCCTTCGCCGTCGCGCTCGTCGCCGCGCTGGCGGTCGCACCACGGGCCGCGTCCGCCTCGGCGTGGTCGGTCTCGGCCGCGCCGAGCGACGCGACGGCCACCGCGGCGCCGCTGCTGCAACGGGTCCACGCCGAGCGGTTCGCCCTGGTGATCGGCAGCAACCACTCGCTCGATCGCAAGCAGGCCCCGCTGCGCTACGCCGACGACGACGCGGCCAAGCTCGCGTCCGTGCTCGTCGAGGCGGGCGTCGACGTCGAGCTGCTGACGACCTTGGATCACGACTCGCAGGCGAGCTTCCCCGACGTGGTGGGTCGGACCACGCCTGCGACCGCGGCCGGACTCCGCGATCGATCTGCGGCGCTGGTCGAGCGCATGGCCGCCGCCAAGGCCGGCGGCGCCGTCGTCGAGCTCGTCCTCTACTACAGCGGCCACGGCGACGTCGGCCCCGACGGGCAGGGCTACCTCACCCTCGACGACGGCAAGTTCACGCGCGCGGACCTGTTCGGGAAGATCCTCGCGACATCACCGGCCGATCACAATCACATCCTCATCGACGCGTGTCGCAGCGAGCAGTTCGTGCTGTCGCGCGGGCGCAACCGCTGGAAGTCGGACCAGGCCGAGGGCGGCTACGGCGAGGCCGTGCGCAAGTACCTCGACGCGCACCAGCTCGGCGCGTTCCCCAACACCGGCGTGATCCTGGCCCACTCGGTCGACCAGCAGACCCACGAGTGGGAGCGCTATCGCGGCGGCATCTTCACCCACGAGCTCGTGTCCGGGCTCCGCGGCGGCGCCGACCTGAACGGCGACGGGCACATCGAGTACAGCGAACTCGGGGCATTCGTCTCGGCGGCGAACAGCTCGGTCGACGACGCGCGCGCGCGACTGCAGGTCGTCGTGCGTCCGCCGGCCGACGACGAGCGGCACCCCGTGCTCGTGCACCCCGCGTTGCTCGGCACGCGCGCGCTGTTGATGACCGACGCCGTCGCGGATCTGTGGTCGATCGAGGACGCGCACGGCGTCCGCGTCGCGGACCTGCGGCGCAGCGGTGAGCGCCCGGGCTATCTGCGGCTGCCCGAGGGCGAGCTGTTCGTCACGCGTGAGCGGCCCGGCGACGACGGCACCGTGCGGGAGGAGACGACCATCCCGGCCGATCGCGGCGGCGTCATCCTCGGTGCGTCGCTCGCCTTCGCCGCGAGCACGCAGCAGGCCAAGGGCGCCCTCGATCGCGCGCTGCGGGCGGGGTTGTTCGCGACGCCGTTCGGGCCCGGGTACTACGCGGGGTACACCGATCGCACGGGCCTGCTCGCGGTGCGCGACCCGAAGTGGCGCGAGCGCGAGTGGGAGGCGGCGCTCGCGGCCGACGCGGCGAAGTCGGGCGAGGCGCTGCCGGCCGCGACGCCACCGGCCCCCCTGCCGATCGAGACGCCCGAGCCGGCGGTGAAGCCCGCAGAGAAGCCGAGCCCGATCGCCGCCGCGCTCGATCGTCGGGCCAAGATGCGGCCGTGGGGCGGCATCGGTGTCGGTACGATCCTCACGCCGTTCCGTGGCGCCGGCGACGTCGCGGTCGAGGGCGCCAAGCGGGTCACGGCCAACGACTTCGCGGGCGCCTTCCCCGAGCACCCGAGCCGCGCGCCAGCCCTGCGGGGGTTCGATCTCCGCTGGCAGCTCTTCAGCGTCGACCCCGATCGGAAGTACCCCCGGTGGCTCGGGTACTTCCGCACCGGGTACACCGCGGGCTTCGCCGACTTCTCGCGGTCGAGTGCGCCGACCGCCGGCCAGGCGACCGCGCTGTCGTACCTCACGGTGCCCCTGTTCCTCGGCGGCAACTTCTACCCGTTCTTCTCGAAGTTCCCGCTGCGTCCGTACCTCGGGCTCGCCGCGGGCCTCGACATCCTGCGCGTCTCGTACCGCCGACACGAGCAGCGCGCGCTCGTCGACGTGAGCGCGCGCATCGGGTTCGACCTCCACGCGGGCCTCGAGGTGCGCATCACGAACTACGTGGCGATCACCGCGGAGATCCTGCAGCTGTGGAGCGCGCGGCGGCGCCTGGACGGCGTGCCGGACTTCTCGAACGAGGGCTTCTCGATCCTCACCGGCGTCGCCGTCGCCATGCCGCTGCGCCGCAACAGCCGCTAGCCGCCGCCCGTTCGGGCGAACCAACGACAAACGCCCCGGAAGTTGCCTTCCGGGGCGTCTGGTAGCGGGGACAGGATTTGAACCTATGACCTCCGGGTTATGAGCCCGGCGAGCTACCTGGCTGCTCCACCCCGCAACGATGTGGCGAAGGTCTACGCGATGCGGGCGGCGCAGTCAACTGGGGCCGTGTCGTTTCGGCCGTCGGCGCCGCGGCCGAGCGTCGCGGCGAAGAAATCCTCGGCGGGCGGGCTATTGACCCGGGAAGGGCCGATGCGTACGGTCGTCCACCCCCATGGACGTGGAAGCCGTTCGAGCCGCACTGTCGGCCCCAGTGCTGGCGCCTCCGATCGCGCGAGCCCTGGGGTTGCCCCCCCATGCCGTGGAGGCGGCCCTGGTGTTGCTCGCCGAAGGGGCGCAGCCCGCCTTCGTCGCCACGCACCGGGCCGATCGCGTCGACGGTCTGCCGGTCCGGGATCTCGAGCGCATCCAGGCCGCGGCCGTGCGCGCGGTCGCGTTCGAGTTCCAGCGCGAGACGCTCCGGCAGGAGCTCCGCGATCGCCACCGCGTCGAGCCGATCCTCGACGAGATGGTGCGGGCCGCCGAGCACGCGCTCGACCTCGATGATGTCCGCGTGCTGCTGCGCAAGCGCAAGCGGGGCCCGGCGGCGAAGGCCCGCGGCCTCGGCCTCGGGCCCCTCGCGGACGCGCTGTTCCGGGCCGGCACGACCGGGCCGCTGTCGGATCCGCGGATCCTCGATCTCCGCCGCGGTCAGCCCCGCGGCCCCAAGCGCGTCGCGGAGCCCGCGACGGCGTCCAGCGACGCGCCGTCCACCGAGGCCGAGCCCGCGGACGCGTCCACCGATGCGGTGCCCGAGCCGACGCATGCGACGGACGCCGAGGCGGCCGCCGAGTCCGAGGCGGCCCCCGAGGCCGAGGCGGCCCCCGAGGCCGAGGCCTCGAGCACCGAGGAGCACACCGAGGATCAGGCCGAGGACCACGAATCCGCCGGCGAGCCGACCGACGAGCCGGAGGAGTCCGAGGACGCCCCCGCCGCCTCGGCGCCCCTCGACCCGTTCGCGTGGGCCCAGTCCCGCGTGGGCGAGGCGCTGCCCACCGTCGACGATGTCCTCGCGCACGCGCGGACGATCTGCGCCGAGCGCATCTCCGAATGGCCGCCGCTGCGGCTCGCCCTGCGCCACGCGGTGCTCGAGCACGGCCGCGTGACCGCGCGGATCCCCGACGAGAAGCGCGAGAAGGCGGCCCGCTTCACCAAGTTCGCGAACAAGCCCGAGGGCTGCACGCAGATCTCGTCGCCGACGCTGCTCGCGATCCATCGCGGTGAGCGGGAGAACGTCCTCACGCTCGAGATCGAGGCGCCCGACGGCCTCGTCGAGCAGGTCGGGCGTGACGTGCTGCAGATCGCCGAGGGCCCCGCGGGCGACGAGATCGTCCGCGCGCTCGCGGAGGCGTGGCAGTTCTCCCTCGGCCGTGCGGTCCGCAGCGGGGTCCGCCGCGCGCTGAAGGAGCGCTCCGATCGCGACGCCGTCGGGGCCTACGCCGAGGCCCTGCGCCCGCTGCTGCTCGCCCCCGCCCTCGGGCCGGTGCGCGTGCTCGGCATCGATCCCGGCTTCGCGCCGGGCTGCCGTGTCGCCGCCGTCGAGGTGAACGGCGCGGTGCTCGAGCACGACGCCGTGTTCCCGCTGCAGCCCAAGCTGCAGGCGCCGCAGGCCAAGGCGCGCCTGATCGAGCTGCTGACGACCCACGCGATCGCGGCGGTGGCGATCGCCGACGCTGGCGGCGGCCGCGACGTCGAGCGATTGCTGCGCGAGACCCTCGCGCAGACCGAGGGCCTCGAGCACATCCCGGTCGTCATGGTCGACTCCGAGATGGTCGCGCTCCTGGCCGCGTCCCGATCGACCAAGGAGGAGCTCGGCGAGGAGGCCCCGCTGCGCCGCGCGGTCGCGGTCGCGCGCCGCCTGCAGGATCCGCTCGCGGAGCTGGTGAAGGTGGACCCTCGCAAGCTCGGGCTCGGTCAGTTCCAGCACGAGGTCGATCAAGAGGAGCTCCGCGCCACGCTCGATCAGGTCGTCTCCAGCTGCGTCTGCGAGGTCGGCGTCGACGTGAACCGGGCGAGCATCGACGTGCTCGCCAAGGTCCCAGGCCTCAGCCATGCGATCTCCCGCGCGCTGCTCAGCTTCCGCGCCGCGCACGACGGCGTCCGCACGCGCTCGCAGCTGTTCGACGTGCCGGGCTTCGCGGGCAAGACGTTCGAGCAGAGCGCGGGGTTCCTGCGCATCGTCGGTGGCGAGCAGCCCCTCGACGCCACCGCGATCCACCCCGAGCGCTACCCCCTCATCACCCTGATCGCCCGCGACCTCGGGGTGACGGTCCAGGACCTCCTCGGTCACCCCGAGATCGTCGATCGCATCGACAGCGACCGGTACATGGGCAACCCCAGCGTATCGGGTGAGCCCCTCGGGCCCCGCGTCATGCTCGGGATCCTCGAGCAGCTGCGCCACCCCGGCCGCGACGCGCGGCCGCCGTTCGTCAGCGTCGCGTTCGATCCGCAGCTGCGGGCCATGGCCGATCTCAGCGTCGGCATGGAGCTCGATGGCGTCATCACGCGCATCGCGAATTTCGGCGCGTTCGTCGACGTCGGCCTGCCGCACGAGGGGCTCGTGCACATCAGCGAGCTCTCCCACACGTTCACCGCGTCGCCGGCGGACGTCGTGCACATCGGCCAGGCCGTGCGCGGTCGGGTCATCGAGATCGATCCGGAGCGCAAGCGCTTCTCGTTGAGCCTGCGGGCGCTGCTGCCGAAGCCGGAGCGCCCGGAGCGACCGGCCGAGGCCCGGCGCAAGCCCAAGGACGAGGGCGGGCCCCGGCGCGACGATCGCCCGCGGCAGCGCGCCGAGGGCGACCGGCGGCCGGATCGCGGCGGTGACAACCGCGGCGGCGATCGGGCGGGCGGCGGACGACCGCCGGGCAGGGGCCCGGGCGGCGGCGGCGGTCGGGGTGGTCCACGCGATCGCGATCGCGATCAGCCGGAGAAGCGCGAGCGCACGCTCAACTTCAACCTCGACCTCAGCGCCCTCATGGATCGGGTCGGCAAGGGCTGACCCTCGCCCGCGGGCGCGTCAGCCCGCCTCGGTGGCGATCACGGCGATCGCCACCCGCTCGCCGTCCGGATCCCACATCCGCCCGATCACGGACAGCGGTGCGTTCACCGCGTCCAGCGACAACGTGCTCGCGGCGGGGGCGACCGTGCCGACGAAGTTCAGCGGGCACACCGAGGTGTGGGCGCTACCGTCGTCGAGGGTCGCCCGCACCGGGAGTCCGTGCGAGCGGCAGATGATCGGGCGCTCGTCGTAGACGCTGCACCGATCGTCGACGAGGAGCGCACACGCGTGGCGTCCGGGCTCGGCGGCCTGCTCGCGGATGCGGCGGCGCAGGGCAGGGTCGGTCGCGGCCAAGCGCGTCAGCGCGCCGCGCAGGCGGTCGGCCTCGATCTGCGCCACCGAGAACGCGACGCAGCAGCTCGAGCAACCGGACCGGCACGCGAACGCGGTCGGCGTGCGGCGCACCGCGGCCTCGAAGTGCGCGTCGACGCGTCGCCGCAGCTCGACCAGCGCACCGGCAGCGATCGCCCGTGGGTCCTGCGGTGGATCGGCCGCGCTCAACCTTCGGCCCCGCGCACGGCATGGGCCCCGCGGACGCCCTCGGCCCCGCGCAGGACCTCGGCGATGAGCCGCTGGGCGTCGAGCGCCTCGGCGAAGCCGTCGGGCCCGAAGCTCGCGCCGCCGACATACGGGTGGCCGCCGCCCCCGAAGCGCTCGCACAGGGCCGAGATGTCGTGCTCTCGGCCGTCGCGCGGCAGCCAGGGGTTGTAGCCGGCGGTGAGCTTGATGCTGCCGTCGGGCCCGATCGACAGCCCGACGACGTAGCGGATCGTCGGGTGGTGATAGTAGGGGATGAACTTGTTGTAGGCGCGCGGCGGCTGGTCGAGCAGGTTGAACTCGACGACGCCGGCCCGCGCATCGCAGCGATCGGCGAGCAGCGCGATGTCGCCTTGGTGGCGCTCGAGCACGGGCTCGAGCGTGTCGGCGACGTAGTCTGCGAACGCGAGCTCGGCGAACGGGCGGTCGATGAGATCCTCGATGAAGCGACCGACGAGGGCGAGGTCGCGGTTCTGCTCGGCGAAGGTCATCAGCCGCAGCGCCGGGTCGGCCAGCGTCACCGGCATCGTCGGGTCGGGGAACGCCGCGGAATCGATCAGCTCCGCCCAGCGCAGCAGCTCGGCGTGCGGCGTCGGGTCGAATCCGAAGTGCGTCGCGGCCGACGCCGCCACGAAGCCGGCGCAGCTCGGCGCCCGCGGGTCATAGAACTTGCGCGTCGACCCCTCGGCCTCGAAGTGGGCCCGCTCGCCGGGGAGCTGGAACGCCGACGCGTGGTGATCGAAGAACCACCCCAGCCGCGGCTGCGTGGTGTAGCGGAAGTCGAGGATCGCGACGTCGTCGGCGGCGAAGTCGTCGGCGACGAACGGGTCGCCCGGCCGGTGCTGCTTCGGCACGTAGACGAACTGGGCGGTGGCGTCGATCCGGGCGCGGTAGAAGGCCGCAAAGATCGCGGAGCTGGCTGCTCCGTCGAAGCAGTTCGCGTGGTGGAGCACGTGCACCCGCATCGGCGTCGCAAACCTACCATCTTGCGCGGCGGCGATGGACGCGGGCGAACGCCTGCACTACTCGCGGGCCAGGGTCCGCGGGCGGAGGCACTCGATGGAGAAGATCCCCTCGGCCACGCGCTCGGCCCCCGTCGGCGGCAGCTCGGGCGGGCCGTCGGGGTCGTACCAGAGCAGGTTGTGCCGCGCGGCTGCGCGCGCCTCGTCCTCGGGGCGGACCATGCGGCCGACCGGGAGCGGCGGCGCGAGCGAGTACATGGTCCCGCCGCGGTGGATGACGCCCAGGGTCCGGCCGTCGCTGACCATGACGTTGATGGGCCCGTCCCCGAGCAGGGCGGCGGTCGTGCGGAGCGCGCGACGGACCTCCTCGGCGGTCGCGAACGGGGCCCCGAGCGCGCCCGCGGCGTGGAGCGCCGCGAGGAAGCGCAGGAAGACCAGCTCGGCGTCGTTGTTGACGGTCTGGCTGCGCGCCAGGAAGTCGGGGATCTCCTCGCGCATGCGCCGACGCGTGTCGGTGTCGAGCTCGGCCTCGGCGCGGGTCCCGATCCAGCGACGGAACCTCGCGAGGCGGACCGACGGGTGGGTCTCGGCGAAGCGCTCGTCGTCGGTCCCGACGTGGAAGCTCGCGAGCGTGCAGGGGGCGGGCGTCCGCAGCACGTCCTCGACCGGCTCGTTCTTCGCGTCGCGCACGATGGGGCGCGCCTGCACGAAGGTCTCGTTGCCGACGACCGACGCGACCGACCAACCACGCAGGCGGTGGGTCGACGTGTCCGTCGTCCCGTGCGCACCGCCGGCGACGAGGGCGACGCGTGCGTGCAGCCGCTCCTCGAGGACACTCGCCAGCCACGCCGCTGGTACCTGCGAGCCCGTCGGGCGGGCATCGAGCAGCGCGAGGAGATACGAAGTCGCCACGACGGCAGCATACCAGCGAGGCATCGAGCGGCCAGGTCCGAAGCAGTCCCGAGCGCGGCGCGGACGGGATCGGTCGGGGCCGGTCGCGGGCGCTCGGCGATCGAGAAATTCCACGCGTGCCGGGCGGCGGTCCGTCGCCGTGGCCGGGCGCGGACCGCACCCTGACGTCGATGTCGCAGCGGCCGGCGCCGACGGGTTTGGGGCGGATTTTTGGGCGCCGGACACCGCGCGGTTAGGGTCCCCGCATGGTGCTCGCAGCCCGTCGATCCCGTTCCCGCTCGGCCCTCGCGGCGTTGGGCCTCGGCGTCGCCCTCGCGGCCGCATCGTCCCTCGGCTGCGCCGCCCGCAAGCGCGACGGCAAGTCACCGAGCTCGGACGGGACCAGCGCCGCGGACAAGCACTACGACGTCGCGGTCGGGTCGTTCCACAACGGGATGTTCGAGGACGCGAAGCTCCAGATCGAGAAGGCGCTGGCCGTCGATCCGAAACATGCGGATTCCTACTACCTCCGCGGGGTCCTGCTCCTCAACGAGGGCAAGTCCCTGGTCGATGCGGTCGAGTCGGAGCAGTGCCTCGAGGACGCGGCCGCGGAGCAGCAGCGGGTACGCGCGCAGGAGCTGCACCGTCGGGCGCGCGAGGCGTTCACCGCGGCCGTCGACAACTACGAGGACGGCGCGGCGGGGCGAGGCCGCGCGTTCAACTCGCTCTCCGTCATCGACCTCCACTTCCACGCGCCCGACCGCGCGATCGATCACGCCCGCAAGGCCCTGGGCGAGAAGTTCTATTCGGATCGCTACTCGGCGCTGTCGAACCTCGGGTGGGCGTACTACGGCGCGGGAGATCTCGTGTCCGCGACCTCCGAGCTGCGCCAGGCCGTGCTGCTCAACCCCGACTACTGCGTCGGACGCTACCGCCTCGCGCAGGTCTACCTCGACGTCGGCCTGCCCGAGCAGGCCCTCGAGCAGGCCGAGGCCGTGGTGTCCGACGAGCGGTGCCCGATCCAGGATGCCCATCGGATCCTCGGGGCCGCGCGATTGCGCCTCGGCCTGCCCTCCGAGGCGGACACCGCCTTCGCGAGCTGCATCGAGATCGCGCCGCGCAGCTGCCTGGCCCGTCAGTGCCAACGCCTGATGAGCACGGAACCCAGCAATGACGAGGCGTTGGCCAGCGCCGCGGGGGCCGACTGACGGCCGTGCGGGCCCGTCTCGGCTGGATCTGCCCCCCCGGGCAAACGACCGCCGCCGCCCCCTTGCTCACCCGGGCGCCCCAGTCCACACTCGCCCGCGATGCAAGGCGACAACGGACGCCTGCGTGTCGTGGCCCACGAGGAATCGGACCGCCACGCCCCGCTGTCCCCGACCGGAGCGTCGGACGCCCCCTCGCCGGGGCGTTTCGTCCGTGAGCAACGCAAACGTCGCGGCATGAGCATCGAGCAGCTCGCCGCCGCCACCAAGATCCCGAAGCGGAGCCTCGAGATGCTCGAGGAGGATCGCTACGACGCCCTCCCGGGGCCGGTCTTCGTGAAGGGCTTCCTGCGCTGCGTCGCACGGGCGCTCAGCCTCGACGTGCAGGCGGTCATGGATCTCCTCTACGAGCGGGAGCGGGCGGCGATCGCCGCCCGGCGCGGCCGCCCCTCGCCGCCGCCCGTCGTGCCGGAGACCCCGGGCATGGGGCGGACTGCCCCGCGCCGCCGGGCGAAGGCCGGTCCCGCGACCTCGACCTGGCGCGAGTCCCTCCGCGGTCGGCTGCCGTCGCCCGCGGTGTTCCTCTGGGTCCTCGTCGCCGCGTTCGTGGCGATGGTCGTGCTCGCCGCGTTCAACCTCGTCGGCGGCGGCACCCCCGGATCGAGCTGATCGCGCCCGCGCTGGGGGCGGCCAGGTTCGGCGTCGCGTGGGTGCGATCGCGGGCCCATCGCCTATGATGCCGCGGAGCCGATGTCCCGCCTTCGTCTGCGCAACGACCGACTGCACGAGCTGCTCCGCGATGGGGATCAGCGGCGTCTGCGTCGGATGTTGACGCGGCTCGACGAGGTGCAGCTCGCGTCGCAGCTCGACAACCTGACGTCCGAGGATCAGCTGCACATCCTCGGGCTCTTGCCGGTGGATCGTCGAGCGCCGGTGCTGTCGCACATGCGCTACGAGGCGGCGGCGACGATCATCGCCCGCCTCGCGCCCGAGCAGGCCGCCGCGTTGCTCGACGATCTGCGCCCCGACGACGTCGTCGACATCCTCGGGCGCGTCGACGATCAGAAGCTCGGCGAGATCCTCGCGCGCCTGCCCCAGGCCGACGCCGAGGCGCTCGAGGAGCTGCTCGCCTACGACGACGACACCGCGGGCGGCATCATGTCGCCGCGGTTCTTCGCCACCGGAGCCGACAGCACCGTCGCCGAGACGCTGACGCAGTTGCAGGCGGTCGAGCTGCCGACCCACGTCATGTACGTGTACGTCATCGATCCCGAGGGCAAGCTGGTCGGGGTCTGCTCGCTGCGCCAGTTCGTCCAGCGCCGCCCCCACGAGCACGTCCGCGACTTCATGCAGGCCGAGGTCGTCTCGGTCCGGGTCGACGCCGATCAAGAGGACGTCGCCGACCTCGTCAGTCGCTACGACCTCGTGGCGATGCCGGTCGTCGACGCCCACAACGTCCTCATCGGCGTGGTCGAGGTCGACGACGTGGTCGACGTGCTCCGCGAGGAGGCGACCGAGGACATCTTGCAGATGGCCGGCGCCGGCCACCAGCTCTCCGACGCGCGCTCGTTCTGGCCGAGCCTCCGCGTCCGCTGGCGCTGGCTCGGCGCTGCGGCGGTCGGCGGCACCGTGGCCGCGTACAGTCTGTCGTCGTTCGACGCGTCGCTGGCCGAGGTGCCGGCCCTCGCGTTCTTCATGCCGGTGGTCGCCGGCATGGGCGGCAACGTCGGCATGCAGAGCTCGACCATCGTCGTCCGCGGCCTCGCCGTGGGCTTCCTCGAGGCCGAGCGCGTGCGCAAGCTGGTCGTCCGCGAGGTCGCGCTCGGGGCCAGCCTGGGGCTCATCTATGGGCTACTCATCGGGCTGTTCGCCCTGTGGCTCGGGGCCGAGGGCGCCGATCCGTGGCGCCTGGGCACCGTGGTCTCGTGCGGCTGCGCCGGATCGATGACCCTGGCGGCGATCGTCGGGACGTGCACACCACTGGCGCTCGATCGGGCGGGGGTGGACCCCGCGATCGCGACCGGGCCGTTCGTGACGACGTCGGTGGATGTCATGGGTCTGCTGTTCTATTTCTGGCTCGCCAACATCCTGCTCGGGGCGGGTGCAGGGTGACCGAGCCGTCGTCGGCGGTGCTGCTGCGCGTGCACCCGCTCGGCGAGGCGGACGTGCTGGTCGTCGCGCACACCGAGCGCTGGGGGAAGGTCCGCGCCGCGGCCCGCTCGGCACGCCGATCGAAGCGCCGCTTCGCCGGGGGCCTGGGCGCGGGCGCCGTCGGAGCGGCGGAGCTGCACCCGGGGCGCGGCGGCGGCCTGTGGCGCCTCGACGGGTTCGTGCCCCGCCTCGATCACGGCGCGATGGGCCGCGATCTCGATCGCTTCGCCTTCGTGGCCTACCTCTGCGAGCTCACCGACGTGTTGGTCGAGGATCTCCACCCCGAGCCGGGCCTGCACGCCGCGCTCGAGTGGGCGATCGGCGTGACGCTCGAGCAGCCGCCCGACGCGATGGCGCTGCGCCGCTACGAGCTCGCGCTGCTGCACCACCTCGGCCTGCTGCCCTCGTTCGACGGGTGCTGCGTGTGCGGAGCCCCGACGGCGGCGGAGGACGTGCCGTTCGACGCCACCCGCGGCGGCGCGCTGTGCCCCAGCCACGGCCGCGGCGCCCCATCCCAGCACGGCGAGGTCCTGCGCTGCGCCACGGCGTTGCTCGCCGGCGAGTCGGTCGAGCTGTCGACGCCGCTGCGCCGTGCGCTGCGCGACCTGCTGCGGGCGCAGATCCACGGCCACCTGCGGACGCCCCTGCGCTCGGTCGAACTCTTCGCGCACCTCGGGCGACCGCGGACGGCCGCGGCCGCGGACGGCGCACCCTAGCCGCGCGCGACCCGATGACCTCCACGTGGACGTCCCAGCGGGGCCCTATGCCGCGGGCGGCCGTGCTAGCGTCGCGCCGCCCATGGACCCGGCGACGACCCCCAGAGTGCGGCTGCACGCGGCGGCAATTCTGGCGCTGTTGACGATCGCAGGCTGCGAGGATCGCAACAACGGCGAGACCCCACCCGACGACCAGCTCTTCTTCCCTTCGGGCCTGCTGCTCGATCCCCGCGCGGCCCCGGGTGAGCCGGCGAAGTACCTCTTCGTCGCCAACGGCAACAACGACCTCGGCTACAACTCGGGCACGCTGGTCGCGATCGACCTCGAGGCGTACTTCGACAGCTGGTCGCGCCCCGGCGAGTACGCGGTCGATCCCTATTGCGCCGAGGCCGAGGGGCGCTGCGTGCTCGACGTCGGCAGCGAGGTCACGCCGGAGCTGCCGTGCCGTCGCCTCGCCCTGCTGCCGCAGATCGTCGAGTGCACCGAGGCGCCGTTCGTCGCCGTCAGCCAGCGCATCGGGGATTTCGCGACGCTGCTGACCCACTCGTGCGAGGACGGCCGCGACGGGGCGAGCCGCGTCGGCTGCACCAAGCCGCGCCTGTGGCTGCCGGTCCGGGGCGATCCGAGCGTCGCGTTCCTCGACATCGACGGACCTGCCGACACGGTCCCCGAACTCGAGTGCGGGCAGGGCCTCGGCATCGAGTGCAGCGACTACTACCGCCTGCGGCACCTCCGGAACGACGACGAGCTGCTCGAGCTGCCGCGCGAGCCGTTCAACATGCTGGTGTCTCCGTCGTCGCGGCTCGCCTACGTGAGCCACTCCGACGGCTCGGGGCTGTCGCTCATCGATCTCGACGGCGTCGACGACGGGACTGGCACCGGCTCGCGACGCCCGGCGATCGTCGACATCGCAGGCGTGTTCCGCGACCCCGGCGGCACGACCGGCGGCTTCGGCCTCGCGGAGCGGCCCTGCGATCCGTCGGACTCGCCGCCGTCGATCACCCTGGGGTGCTCGCGGCCGCTGGTCTACGGGAGCTTCCGCTACTCGCGGCTGCTGACGAGCTTCACGATCCAGGGCGTCGAGTTCGACGACCCGGCCGAGGCCGCGGCCAAGTGCGCGGGCGCGGGCGAGATCGGCGATGTCGGCAAGATCTCGTGCGACGAGCGCGTGCGCTCGCAGCGACTGCTCGCCCCCGGCGGCCTCGATCCGTCGTCGACGGGCTTCCGTCCGATCCTCGGCGACATTGCGTTCGCGGATTCCTCGGGGGACTCGCTGCTGGTGCTGCAGACCGGCCCCGGCGCCCTGCTCAAGATCGACACGCGCGTGGACGTCGACGGCGAGCCCCTCGACACCCCGTCGGTCCCGCCGCTCGAGCTGTGCGACGAGCCCTCGCGGATGGAGCTGTTCGAGGACGACGGGGCGCGCTTCGCCCTCATCTCGTGCTTCCGCGCCGCCCTGATCTACGTCGTCGATCTGCAGGCGTTCCGCGTGCTCGACACGATCGTCGCGGGCACCGGCCCGTACGAGCTCGAGGTCGACGAGCCGCGCAAGCTGCTGTACCTGGCCAACAATCTCGAGGGTTCGATCTCGATCGTCGACCTCTCGCGGAGGCGGCCGACCCGCTTCCGCGAGATCGCACGGATCGGACTCCAGGAGCCGTTCTCGCGATGAAGACCCGCGTCCCCCACCTCCGCGGCCTCGCGGCGCTGCTGCTGCTCGCGGGCGCGTGCCGCAACAACAACACCGTGCTGGTGCCCAACCGGGTGCTCGACCGCCCGCTCGACGTCTCGCTCGCCTGCGTGAAGCAGGTCGACGGCCAGGTCGAGTTGCTCGCGCTCAACGTGTGCAAGGGTGCCGGGGTGGGCGACTGCGAGGAGGAGGGCAGCCCCCAGCTCGTGGGCTTCGTCGCCAACTCGGAGAAGAACGAGGTCGGGATGTTCCGCCGTTGCGACGTCAACGGCATGGTCGATCTCGATCCCGAGGCACCCGGCTACAACCTCGTGCCGGTGGGCACGCTGCCGTCGCGCATCGTGCAGACCACCGACTGCCGGGTCGTCACCGCGAACGTCGGCAGCTGCGATTTCAGCGCGATCGACGGGCCGGAGCTCGCGTCGTACGCCCTGGGCCTCTCGCCGTCGAAGGCCCCGTCCGCGCTCATCTCGAGGGTGGTGCCGCTGCTGAGCGATGGCACGCCGTTGGGCGCGGCGCCCGGCGACATGATCGCCGTGCCGCGGGAGCTGTCCCTCGCCGGCGGCGTCGAGGCCCCCGACGGAGGCGGCGACGCCACGACGGGCGGCGATGCCACGACCGGCGGAGATGCCACGACGGGTGGCGACGCGGCGACGGGCGGCGATGCCACGGACGGCAGCAGCGACGCCGGCGGCGGCGCGGGGGCCTGCGATCCCGAGCAGCCCGCGAGCGTGTTCGTCACGTTCCCGGCCTGCCAGCTCGTGGCGGAGATCAGCCTCGGCACCCAGCGGATCCTGCAGAGCCGCCAGTTCGTCCTCGACGACGACGGCGAGGTCCAGATGGTCGACTCCGGCCCCGATCCGGAGTGCCCGCTGGAGTGCCCGGGGCAGTTCGACGGCGAGCTGCCCGATCGCCCCTCGGTCGACGGCGGTGGCGTGTTCCCCATGGCGCTCGCGCTCGTGCAGCCCGAGGACGGCGAGGAGGCGTCGCTGTTCATCGGCGGCACCGGCAGCGACGAGGTCTTCGAGCTCGCCGTCCAGGCCGGCGCGGGCGGGGAGGGGGCCCTCGGGTTCGCGCCGGTCGACACGCTCCGGCGGCTGCGGCTCGAGGATCCCGCGGGCGTCTCTGCGATCCGGCCCACGCCGCCGATGCGGATCGACGAGCAGCCGTACCAGTTCCTCTACATCATCGCGGGCGACGGCTCGACCCACGTGGTCAGCCGCGAGCTCGACGGGAGCTCGCTCGGGATCGAGTGCGACACGCAGGTGGATCCGTCGCAGGCGAGCTCGCGGGCGTGCCACCCGATCGATCCCGACTCGCAGGCGGGCGCGGCCAGCCGCCGGCCGTTCGCGGCGGGCCCCGGCATCCGCGGCAGCGACGGCTCGACGATCACCGACTGGACCTTCCAGGTCATCGAGGCTCCGGCGGATTCCACCGACGAGGACTCGCGCTCGCCGCTCGGCCGCGCCGGTGTCGTCGGCGTGGGCGTGACCAGCTTCGGCCGCGTCGTGCTCGCGGTCTTCTCGCAGTACGACGACGCCGCGCCGACCATCCCGACCTCGAGCGACGGCCGCGTGATCGATCCGATCGGTCTCATGAACGTCGAGATCCGGCCGCACATGCTGTGGCCGGTGACCGATCCGTTCAGCGGCGAGCCCTCGATCCTGCCGCTGGTCGACGACGCCGAGCCCGACCGCGTGCTGTCGGGCGAGGACAACATCTCCGAGGTCCTCGCGCCGACGCTGCGCCGGATCGACCGGGCCTACTACGCCGAGGCGAAGGACCCGAACGGCAACAGCGACTACTCGGACGACCAGATCTCCATCTGGGAGTCGTTGGGCGCGCCGAAGAACGTCGATCGGCTCGGCGGCTTCGACGACGACGCCGACGCGCTCTACGAGAACAACGCCGTGCGCGTGGCGGTCCGCGACTATCGGCAGTGGCGCGGCGGCCAGACCTGGTCGGTCGAGTACGAGCCGTCGATCCCCGGCACCGAGAGCACCACCGGTCGGGTGCTCTGCGAGAACCCGAGCGACTACCACGAGGGGACGTGTCACGCGGGCACGGACGACGAGGTGCCCGACATCCAGCTGGTCGACGAGGGCGCGACGTTCTGCGACGAGGGCGTGCTGCCCGGCGACAAGCTCGTGTTCTTCGGCTGCTCCGACGACGACAGCTGCGGCACGGGTCGCCGGTGCCTGCGCGACCCCAACGTCGGCGGCTCGACCAGCGGCATCTGCGTCTCGAGCCAGGCCTACGAGGAGAACCTCGACACGCTGCGCGCCGCGTGTGCGCCGTTCGTGACCAACCCCTGCGGTCCGCCGCGGCGCGAGTACACGATCACGAGCGCCACGCAGACCGAGCTCACGTTCGTCCCGACCGACATCCCGGCGACGACGTTCACGATCAAGCAGGCCGTCGACGGTGCGGCTCCGGCGACCCCGGTCTGCCCGGTGCCGACGGGGCCGGACAACCTGCGGCCGGGCAGCGACGGCAGCGAGGCGAAGGACGCGTGCTTCGCTTCCTCGACCGAACTCGGGCAGGACAATACGTTGAACACGAGCGACGACGTGACCGCGTTCGAGGTCGAGTGCGAGGCGCGGCTGACGTGCGCCGGCATCGAGCAGCCGGCGGGCGGCTGCAACGACGACAGCGAGTGCGTCGGCGGTGCCGACGGGGCCCAGTACGTGTGCTTCGACGGCCTGTGCCGCACCCCGTGCGAGGGCGGCAGCTTCAACTGCCGCCAGACGCCGCTCCCCGGCCCCGGTTGCTTCGGTGAGTTCGTCCGCTACTCGGTCACGCTGCGGGAATCCCTCGGCGTCGCGGTCAGCCCCGCGGCGCAGTTCATGACCGACCGGGTGATCACCGATCCGGCGACGGGGCAGTGCCGCGAGGACCCCACGATCTCCTCGCTGCTCACCAGCCGGATCCCGCTCGGCGTCGACGAGGCCAGCACGATCGCCGACATCCCCCAGTGCGTGGACGACGACCAGGCCGCGCCGAGCGATCCCAACCCGTGCCGGATCTTCACGCAGCGCGCCGTCGACGAGACGTCCCTGTACCACACGCTCAGCTACGGCGAGGCGCCGATCGAGGCGATCCGCTACTCGAATCCCTTCGGGACCCTGGTGCTCGACCTCGTCAGCCCGCTCGATCTCGCCGCGCCGAACGAGCTCCCCGGCGGGACCTTCGACGAGTGCTTCGCCGAGTTCCGCCGCGCGCGCATCCCCCGGGGCTACCGCGAGTCCTTCAGCACGCCGGGCACCACGGGGTACCAGGCCTACAACGACCCGATCGTGGTCGGCAGCACGCCGATGACGTACCCGGTCCGCGTCGTGCCCGGGCCCGAGCCCGTGTCGGTCTTCGCCGTGGACGCGGGCGGCCGCGGCGGCACCGCAGGCGTCCGCGGGCAGGTGGTGCGCATCGAGATCCGCGAGGGCGCCATCCGGGGCGACGAGCAGTTCCGGGTGCGATAGTCGCGAGTCCCGTTCGGGACTCGCGACTCCGTGCCCGTGCCCGTGCCCGTGCCCGTGCCCGTGCCCGCCCGTGCCCGTGCCCGTCCCCGCGCCGCGCGCGTCGCCGCCTCGGCCCTTCGGCCGACAACCACGCTATCCTCGACCAAAGGTGGCGCGGTTCCGCTTCAAGATCGGGGGCAAGACGGTGCTGTTGCCCGACGGGCACCACGACGTCGGCCGCCTCGGCGAGTGCTGGCTGGTCCTGGACGACGACCTCGTCTCGCGGACCCACGCCCGGTTCCACATCGGGGACGTCACCGAGCTCGAGGATCTCGGCAGCCGCAACGGCACGTACATCAACGGCGAGAAGCTGGTCGGTCGACGGGCGCTGCACGACGGCGATCGCATCCGCATCGGTCGCGAGGTCATCGAGGTGCTCGGGTTCGGCACATCGATGGTCGGTGACGAGGACGACCTGCGTCGGACGTTGGCGCCGGGCGAGGACACGCGGTTCCCCTCGATGATCGGGCAGCTGGTCGAGAAGAGCATCAAGGCCGGCAAGGTGAAGGAGGCCGAGCGCTACGCCACGGCCCTGTCGTCGCAGCTGATGTCGGCGCGCGTCGCCCTCGGCCACCCGGCCGCCGAGGCGTGCAACCGCTGCATGATCCAGCTCGCGGACAAGACCGCGTCCGGCCAGTGGATCGATCGGCTGTTCCGCCTCTACACCCACCAGGCGTGGCTGATGTCGCCGTCGACGGTCGAGCAGGTCCGCAGCGCCCTCGATCGAATCCCGCGCGTGCCCGGGACGGGTCTGCGCGACTACGAGCAGGCGCTGCGGTTGATCGCCCGCGACGGCACACCCGTGCCGCCCGAGCTGGTCACTGCGATCGCGGAGCTCGCCGACGCCTTCGGCGCCGGCTGAACCGAGGCGGCCTTCAGCCGCGTGGCCTTCAGCCGCCGGACCAACACCGTTCGGCGGCCTTCAGCCGCCGAATTTCTTCACGCCGAACACCGTGCGGTTGTTCTTCGCGCGGCCCTGCTCGGTCATGTTGACGGCGACGGGCTTGCTGGCGCCGTAGCCCTTGGTCGACAGGCGCGAGCCGTCGACGCCCTTGCCGGTGAGGTAGGCCTTCACCGCGTCGGCGCGCTCGTCGGTGCGCTGCTGGGCCGCGCCGCGATCGTCGGTGTGGACGCCGATCTCGACCAGCTGGAACTCCGGGTGCCCGTTGAGGAACGACGCGAGCTCGTCGAGGATCGCGTGCGACTCGGGGTGCACCGCGTTGCCCTCGTAGCGCAGCCGCTTCTTGAGCTTGATGCCGCTCTTGTTGCCGCTGACGTTGGGCGTCGCGACCGGGGCGTCGCGCTCGAGCTGCTCGCGGAGGTTGATCTCGCCCTTGGGCGGCACCGTGAAGGTGATGATCTTCTCCTTGAAGCCCGGCGCGGTGATCGTGCCGCGGTAATCGCCCTCGGCGAGCTCGAGGGCGATGCGACCGTCCGGCGTGGAGCTGAAGGGCTCGTCCACGCCCTGGCCCGAGACGCGCATCGTGAACGCCACGGGCACGCCCGCGGGATCGGTGACCGCCCCCTGCACGATGCCAGTCGCGGCGGCCGGCGCCGTGGTCAGCTGCAGCGTGACGCTCGTGTCCTCGCCGTCCTTCACCTCGGCGGTGGCCTCGTGGGCGACCGCGCCGTTGATCTCGACCTGCACCGCGATGGTGCCGGCCGGGAACCGGAAGCTCGTGAACGCCCCGTTGGCGTCGGTGAGGATCGCGTTGGAGGCCGCGCCCGGGAACAGGACCTTCGCGTCGGGGATCGGCGCGCCGTTGGGATCGATCACCTGACCGACCAGTCGCCCCTCGAGGGCCATCGGCTGCGTCGGCGCCGGGGCAGGGGGCCCGGCGACCTCGACCTCGCGCACCACCGGCGTGGGATCGAAGCTCCAGCCGAGGCCGAGCATGATCTGCCACGGCGGCTGCGGCGGCCCGTACTCGAAGTTCGGCGAGACCATGCCGATGTCGGCGGCGACGTCGAGGTGCAGGCCGGAGACCACGTTGGCGCGCATGCCGAGCGTCAGCCACTGGGTCGAGCGCGGTAGCGGCGACGCGGTGACGTTGGGCTGGCGGAAGGCCTCCTCCTTCACGGTGGAGACGTCCCACGCCCACTCGACGATGGGGTCGATGCCGAACTGCCGACGCTTGCCGAGGCGCACCGGGAAGTCGACCGCGTAGCGCATGCGCACGCGGCTGTGGTTGCCGCCCAGCGAGAACCGCGAGACCTCGCGGCTGGTCGAGTCGGTGATGGCGGCGTAGTCGGCCACGCGAAGCGAGTTGTCGAGGATCCAGCCGATGTTCGCGGTGAGGCGGACCGGGACCTGCTTCTTGGTCACGTAGCGGAGGTCCGCCGCGAACAACCCGTCGATCCAGAAATTCACGCTCGAGGTTCGCAGGCGATCGCTGCCCGACAGCAGCCCGAGGCCGGTCACGCCACCCACGCCGATGCCGTTCTTGAACCGGTGCGCGCCCTTGATACCGAAGTCGATGTCGCCGAGCGCGAACACGGCCTCGGCGTCCTGGCGATTGTCCTGCGGCCGCTGGTTGCGGTTGGCGGAGCTCTTCACCGAGAAGAAGATTTCGCCGAACTTGAGCGGCGTGAAGCCGATGGTCACCGCACCGCGCACGCGCGCGTGCGTGTCGCCCTGGTACATGAAGTCCGACTTGCGGAAGAAGTCGGTGTGGAGGCGGAAGCGGAACGTGTACTTGCCGCCGACGTCGGGGAGCGTCGTGTTGAAGAGGCCGATGGAGCCGCCGTTGATCGGCATCAGCGGCTCGCGGCGGCCCTCGACCATGCCGGGATCATCGGCGCGCACCGAGTCGTCCTTGCCCTTGCCGCGCTTGCGCTTGCCCTTGCCGTCGCCGTCGGCCTCGACGTCGCCCGAGGCCTCCGCGACCTCGTCGGACGCGTCCGCGCCGAGATCGGCCGAGACGTCCATGCTCGCGCTGCCGTCGACCGCCGCGCCAGGGTCCGGCGGCGGCGTCTCGGCCGGTGCGGCGCCCTCGGGGGCGGCTGCGTCGGTGGCGACCGGCTCGGCGGGCGCAGGCTCCGCGGGTGGCGTCCCGGGGTCACCCTCGGGCAATGCGGGAGGCGCAGCCCAAACTGCGGACGGCACGAACACGCCAAGCCCTCCGAGCCAGGCACGAACCAGACAGCGACGCATGCCCGAAGCGTCACCCAGTCGGCGGCGACTGTCAAACCAAAGGACTCGGTCGTGGGGCCTCTCGGCGCCGCGTCGGGATCATCGCCGTCGCGGTGTCATCCCGGCGCCGCTCGGGGATATCCACACTCGCCCCGCAGGGTGAGCTGCGGTCGTCGGCGCGCACGCCGGGTTGAAGACGACGCGTTCGCTGCGATCCGCGTGCGGCCAGCGTCGAAGGCCCGCGCGCGGCTCCCTTCGCCCGACCCAACGTGTGGCAACATGTTGCCACTGGTGCACCCGTCACCGTGGCCGATGGGCGCGAGGCGCCGGATCATGGCACTCGCCTTCGCGCTCGCGTGGCTGTGCGCATGGCCGTCCGCGCGTGCGAATCCCCGTCGCCTGGCGCCAGACGCTCCGACGGCCGTGGTCGCGCCGTCGGAGCCTTCGTCGAATGGCGCGCCGTCGGGCCCGGGCCAGCTGATCCGCGGACCGCTCGCCGTCCATGCCGTCGACGTCGCGCTGACGATCTACCGCGCGGGCGAGTCACGCCCCGACGGCGGCCGCGTCCGTCGCGACGCCGCGTGGGTCGCCGGGATCGCGACGTACACCCTGGAGCGGCCCGCGCGAGCCGGCGAGCGCATCACGCTGCTGGACTTCGCGGGCGCGATGCGCGAGGAGCCGCGGGGCCTCGACGAGGTCGCGCAGGCGAACTACGTCGACGGCCCCTTCGATCCCGGCGGCCTGACGCTCGAGCAGACCTGGGGCGCAGACGCGGTGCAGCGCGCGGGGCCCCGCCGCGATCTCGTGGTCTCGCTGCCCGAGGGCGCGCTGCAGTTCACGCTGCGCTACGCCGTCGACGTGCCCCACCGCTACTGGCCCTTCGGCTGCGTGCGGCGCCGCTGCAGCCTGTCGGGGGCCCTCGCGCCGCTGCCGAGCGTGCCCGCCGAAGGCGGCGTCTACCTGCCCGAGGGGGGACGCGTCGTCGCGCCCGCGAGGTGGACCCTCGACGCGGAGTTCGCCACGCCCGCCGACGCGCCGCCGGGGACGCCCGCGGGTCGACACGCGCGCGTCCCCGATCAGCTCGTCGTCGCGGGCGGCGACGGTGAGACCACCGCGTATCCGTCGGTGTTCTTCGGTCGACGCTGGCACGAGACCACCGAGATCCGCCGCGGCGTCACGCTGCGCGTGCTCACCCCGTGGGCGCGGCCGAGCGGGCAGGTGCCCGACGACACCGCACTGCAGCTGCGCCCCGACGTCACCGGCGTGGTGCTGCGCGCCGCCGGCGAGCTCGTGGAGCTGCTCGGCGCCATCGGCCACGCGCCACCGCCCGAGCCGCTGCTGGTCATCCAGGGCCCGCTGCGCGCCCAGATCGCCGAGCCGCACCCTGGCGTGGTCGTGCTCAGCGATCAGGCCTTCGCCCTGTTCCCGCTCGAGCGCTTCCGCCGGTTCCACGAGGACGCGATCGCCCGCGGCCTCGCGCACGCGCTTGTCGAGCGCCGGCTCCGCGGCGCGCACACGCCCTCGACCGACCTCTGGATCGGCGGCGCCATCTCGTTCGCGATGCTGCAGCTGTGGCGCACGACCCACCGCTCGCGCGACGAGTACGCCCACGACATCCTCAGCCGCTTCACCTTCGTCCCCGCCGTCGATCGCTTTCTCTACACGCAGCAGGCGAGCTTCTCCACCGCGTACTTCCGCGGCGTCGAGGACGAGATGCCAGTGCGCAACCACCCGCTGTGGTTCGCCCACCAGCTGCCCACCGGGCGCCGGATCCACGAGAAGCTCGCCGACACGCTCGGCGTCGCCGGCCTCGACGCCTTCTATCGCGGCCTCCTCCACTCGCCCGCCCGCGATCCGGTGCGGGTGGCCGAGGCGGCGTGGGGCCGCGAGCTGCACTGGTTCTTCGCCCAGTGGCTCGGGCCGTACCCCGAGGTCGACTACGCGATCGCGGACGTCGACTCGACCCGCGACGCCGACGGCTGGTCGCACCGCATCGTGATCGCCAAGGATGCCGCAGTGCCGGTCATCGAGCCGGTGCAGCTGCTCGTCACCGAGCGTGGCGGCAAGCAGCACTTCTTGGTGTGGAACGGCGAGATCGGGGCGACCAACGCCGCGCTGTCCGACGAGCCCGCCGCCGGTCGCCACACCTTCTTGCTGAGGACGCGCCGCAAGATCGCGTCGGTGCGCCTGGACCCGCGCGCCCGCACGCTGCAGACCCCGCGGCCGCCCCACGCGAACGTGGATCCGCTGTTCAACGACCGCCGGCCGGCGAGCTTCCGCTTCCTCTACACCGGGGTGGGGCTGTCGATCGCCGCGTCGGAGTTCCTCAACGCCGCCACCGCGACCGCGCGGTTCAACGCCATCACCGGGTTCGCGCTGTTCGAGAGCAGCCTGCGCCGGGACCTGCGGCGCACCGGGCACGTGCAGATCGCCCGCGACCGCGAGACCGACATCGCCGTGGGCGCCGGCACCAACCTGTGGTTCGGGCGCAAGGTCAACCGCCAGCGCCGGCGCGGCCGCGTGCGGCTGTTCGAGACGGTGGCGCTGCTCAACGGCCGCTCGCTCGACCCGCGCGGCGGCCTGCGCCTGGTCGAGAACATCGCGGTCGCCGACGACACGCGCGCGTTCGGCTGGTGGCCCGAGCGCGGGCGCGCGCTGTCGCTGGCGTTGTCCGCGAGGCACACGCTGCGCATCGAGGGCGAGCGCGACGATCGCCACGATCTCGTCGTCGACGCCGGCTGGGTGCAGCTGTGGCGGATCGCGAAGGACCACGTGATCGCGACGAGTCTGTTCGCCGAGGTGGTGAACCCGCTGGTCGGGACCTCCGAGTTCCGCGCGCTGTCGCGGGTCGGCGGCATCGGCGGGCTGTCGGGCTACTCGGCCGACGAGGCCTTCGGCCGCGCGGTCGCCAGCGCGCAGGTCGAGTACCGCCACGTGTTCCTCAACGACATCCGCGCCAACTTCGTGCACCTCGCGTGGCTGCGCAGCATCGGCGGCATCGCGTTCGCCGGCGCGTCCACGGCCTCGTCGTGCAGCAGCCTGCGCGGGTGGTTCGGCGCGCACAGCTGGTACGGCACCGTCGGCTACGCGTTGACTGGCTACCTGTCGATCCTCGGGGTCACGCCCCAGCTGGTGCGCGTCGAGATCGCCGCGCCCATGGTCCGCTATCGCAACGAGCGGTGCCTCGGCGCCGCGCTGCCGGACTACCTCGCCGAGGTGCAGGGGCTCGACGACGTCGCGCCGTTGCTGCCGCCGGTGAGCTTCAACGTCACGTTCCAGCAGTCGTTCTGAACCGCGTCGCCTCGATCAGCTCGCGCCGGCGTCGAGCTCGTGGGGCAGGCCGGCGGCCTCGCGCAGCTCGCCGGCGAGGATCGCCGCGGCGAGGGCCTCGATCTCGGCGGCGTGCGAGCGGTCCGCGGTCAGCGGCGCGACGTGGCGACGCACAGCGGCGTGCACGGCCCGCAGCCGCTCGCTGGTCGGGTGCTCGCGCAGATCGATCGCCCGCGCCGCGACGATCGCCTCGATCGCCAGGACGCACGCGACGTTGTGGACCACCGACGCCAGCTTGCGCGCCGCGATCGGCCCCATGCTGACGTGGTCCTCCTTGCCCGCCGACGTGGGGATCGTGTCCACCGACGCCGGGAACGACAGCGTCTTGCACTCGCTCGCGAGCGCCGCGGCGGTGACGTGGGCCATCATGAAGCCGCTGTCGAGGCCGGGTGAGACGGCGAGGAACGCCGGCAGGCCCCGCGACGTGTGCTCGCCCATGAACCGATCGGTGCGGCGCTCGCTGATCGTCGCGAGGGTCGTCAGCGCCGCCGTCATGTGGTCGATCGGCAGCGCGATGCTGCCCGCGTGGAAGTTGCCGCCCGACAGCACGTCGTAGCCGCCGCCGGCAGCCGGCAGCACCAGCGGGTTGTCGGTCATGCTGTTGATCTCGATCGTCACCGCGTCGGCGACGTAGTGCAGGGCGCCGCGCGCCGCCCCGTGGACCTGGGGCATGCACCGCAGCGCGTACGCGTCCTGCACCTGGCCGCAGTCGACGTGTGAGGCCCGCAGCGGCGAGTCGGCCATCAGCGACACCACGATCTCCGCGGTGCGACGCTGACCGGGGTGGGGCTTGCCCGCGTGGATCCGCGGATCGAACGCGTCGACGGTGCCGAGGGCCGCGTCGAGCGAGAGCGCGCCGAGGATGTCCGCCGCGAGCACCAGCTCGGCCGCGTCGCAGAGGGCCAGCGCGCCGATGCCCGCGGTGACCTGCGTGCCGTTGATCAGCGAGATGCCCTCCTTCGTCGACAGCTCGAGCGGAGCGAGCCCGGCCCGCGTGAGTGCGACGTGCCCCGGCAGCCGCTCGCCGCGGTGGATCGCCTCGCCCTCGCCGACGACGACGAGCGCGACGTGGGCCAGCGGCGCGAGGTCACCGCTCGCCCCGACGCTGCCCTGCGACGGCACGACCGGGATCACGTCGGCGCGGAGCATCGCGAGCAGGGCCTCGAGCAGGGCGACGCGCACGCCGCTGGCGCCGAGCGCGAGCGTGTGGGTGCGCAGCGCGAGGATCGCCCGCACCGTGTCGACGGGCAGCGGAACCCCGACCCCCATCGCGTGACTACGCAGCAGGTTGAGCTGCAGCGCCGCGCCCTGATCGCTCGGGATCGGCGTGTCGGAGAGCGCACCGAACCCGGTGTTGACGCCGTAAATCGTGCGTCCCGTGGCGAGGTCGGCCTCGAGCTCCGCCCGCGCGGCGGCGATCCGAGCCCGCGCGGTGGGCTCGAGCTCCACGGTGGCGCCGCGGCGCGCGATGCTGTGAACGTCGAGCAACGAGAGGGAACGGCCGAGGGCGAGCGACGTGGTCATGGTGCGGACGCCGGGAGTGTATCCGCAATGGCTCCACGGTCGGCCCCCGGCGTTTGACCCACCCTGCCGGGCCGACTACGCTCTAGCCGCAATGAAGGTATGCCCCCAATGCGGTGGGGCGTATCCCGTCGAGGAGGGCTTCTGCCCGATGGACGGGAAACGGCTGCGGACACTGCACGCCGCCCCGGGACTGGCGCCCGCGGGAGGCGCCGCCGTCGCGCCGCACGAGTTCCTCGGCCGCGTGCTCGACCGTCGCTACCGCCTCGACGAGGTGATCGGGGAGGGCGCGATGGGCGTGGTGTTCCGCGCCACGCACACGCTCATCGGCCGACGCTTCGCGGTGAAGCTGCTGCGGCGCGAGCACGCCGACGCCGGCGACATCGCGCAGCGGTTCCTGCTCGAGGCCCGCGTGGCGTCGAGCATCAAGCACCCGAACGTCGTCGACATCAGCGACTTCGGCGAGCTCCCCGAGGGCGGGGCCTACTACGTGATGGAGCTGCTCGAGGGGCGCTCGCTCGCCGCCGCGATCGACGACGACGGGGCGATGTCACCAGGGGACGCGGGGTTGGTGGCGCTGCAGATCAGCAACGGCCTCGCGGCAGCCCACGCGATGGGCGTGGTCCACCGCGATCTCAAGCCCGACAACGTGTTCCTGTGCTCACCGCGGCGCGGCGTCTCGCACTCGCTGGTCAAGCTGCTCGACTTCGGCATCGCGCGGGTGGGACCGCGGCGCATCACCGTCGCGGGATCGGTGCTCGGCACGCCCGAGTACATGTCGCCCGAGATGGCCCAGGGCCACGACGTGGACCACCGCGCGGACCTCTACGCGCTCGGCATCATTCTGTTCGAGATGCTCACCGGCACGGTGCCGTTCCACCACCGGGAGATCGCGCAGACGATCGAGATGCACGTGCGCGCGCCGAGGCCGACGCTCGCGTCGCGCCGCCCCGAGCTCGCGGGCATCCCCCACGTCGCCGAGCTGGTCGAGGCTCTGCTCGCGGTCGACCGCGAGCAGCGTCCGGTGTCCGCCGACGTGGTCGCGCGGATCCTGAGCGCCGCGCTCGCGCACGATCTCGATCGCGAGGCGGCGGACATCGTGCAGCGCGCGACGCTCGCCATCGGATCGAACATGATGCCGGAGCTCGCGGATCCGTCGCGGCCCGTTGGCTGGCAGCCCGGCCCTGCGTGGCCAGATCGCGGGCCAGATCGCGGGCCAGATCGCGGGCCGGATCGCGGGGCTGCGCCCGTCGGCGCGCCGCCGTTCGCCGCCGCACCGTCACCGAGCGCGGTCCCACGCTCGCATGGCGCCGGCCGTGCGGCGCTCGCAGCGGTGGCGGCCGCCGCGGTCGCAGGTGGCGTGACCCTGGGCGTCGTCCGCTGGATCCGTACCCCGGCCACCGACGCCACCGCGGCCACCGACGCCACCGACGATGTGGCGATCGACACCGCAGAGATCCCGAGCCCGCCCGAGGCGTCGGAGTCGACGCTGGAGGTGCGGCCCGTCGTGGAGCCATCCCCGAGCGCGCCGATCTCGGCGCAGGCCGGCGTCGCGGAACTCCCCAGCGTGCCGCAGGTCCCGCCACCCACGGAGCCAGCGGCCACCGTCGATGACAGACCCGCGCTGACGGCCGAGCGTACCAAGGCCAAGCGCCGCCGGCCCGAGGTCGTGCCCCCGGACGCAGAGCCGACGATCCCGACGCCGACGACGCCCGAGCCGGTCGAACCACCCCGACAGGACCACGTCGACCCGCCACCGCCCACGACTCCCGCGTCGCCCCGTGACCTCAAAGATCCTTTCCCGAAGAAATAATGTACGCTTGAGGCCATCCATCGACCGTGTCGAACTCCTCCGATCAACGCGTGACGGGCGGGGCCACCGTGGTGGCCGGTGGCGGCGCGTCGCGGACCCCACCTCCGGCGCATGGCGCCGCAGCGCCCGTGTTCGGCACCCCGGGTGGAACCCCCGTGCCCGGCGCCCCGAACCCCGTGACCCCCGCGAGCTCGAACCCCATGCACTTGCAGCCGGGGCAGGCGACGGACCTCGCGGGCACCGTGCTCGCGGACCGCTACCGCATCCTCAAGAAGCTCGGCGAGGGCGGGATGGGCAGCGTCTATCTCGCAGAGCACACGACGATCAACAAGCGGCTCGCCATCAAGGTCCTGTCGCCCGAGTACTCGCACAAGCAGGACCTCGTCGATCGGTTCCTGCAGGAGGCCCGCGCGGCCTCGATGATCGAGCAGGAGAACGTCGTCGAGATCACCGACTTCGGCTCGACGCCGGGCGGCTCGGTGTTCTTCGCGATGGAGTTCCTGAACGGCGAGGATCTGTCGTCGACGATCAAGCGCGAGGGGCCGCTGCCGTGGCCGCGCGTCCGCGGCATCATGCTGCAGGTCTGCGCGGCCCTGAGTTCGGCCCACGCGGCGGGCATCATCCACCGCGACATGAAGCCGGAGAATTGCTACCGCATCCGCCGCGGCAGCAATGAGGACTTCATCAAGGTCCTCGACTTCGGCATCGCGAAGGTCCAGAGCGACGAGGGCGACGGCGGCAAGGGCCTCACCCGCACGGGGATGATCTTCGGCACGCCCGAGTACATGTCGCCCGAGCAGGCCAAGGGCGAGAAGGTCGACCATCGCGTCGACATCTACGCCTCGGGCATCATCCTCTACGAGCTGCTCACCGGGCGCGTGCCGTTCACCGCGGACACGTTCATGGGCATCCTGACCAAGCACATGTTCGAGGCCCCGCCGGCCCCGAGCACGATGGTCCCCAACTGCGTGGTCCCGGCCGACGTCGAGGCGATCATACTCAAGGCCCTGCAGAAGGACCGCGAGTATCGCTTCCAGAGCATGGCGGAGCTCGCGATGGCGATCGAGGCGGTGGGCAC
>LNFB01000128.1 GCA_001464385.1 Deltaproteobacteria bacterium Ga0077550
GGTCTGGCGGGCATGATTCGGACGACGCTGTGTCATGCTGCTTCGGGCCGTTCGCTGGGGACGGTTTCGGCGGCGGCGGCGGTGGAGGCGGTGCTGGTGGGTGTGGAGGCGAGGCAGGCGAGACCGGGCAGCCGGGCGGCGGCAGCTTCGGAATCGTCGTGATCGCGTCGAGCATCGAGATCAGCAATACCGACATCACCATGGGTCTCGGCGGCGATGGTGGAAGCGGAGGCGGCGGCGGCGATGGCGGCCTCCGCGGGACCGGCCAAGGCGGGAGTTCTGGAGTGTCCGTCGACGCCGACTGCGGACTTTGGGACGGGGACGGCGGCGAGCCCGGGAGCGGTGCCGACGGAGGAAACGGCGGCGGCGGCGGCGGCGGCGGCGGCGGGATCGGCCTGGTGCGCGTTGGCGCCGAGACGGCCCTCAACAACATCGCGTTCGCTGGCGGTGGTGGCGGGAGCGGTGGTGCTGGCGGCAATGGCGGGATCCAGGCCGACGGACTCAACAACCTACCCGCGCCCGAGGGTGACGACGGATGCGCCGGACTCGCGTCGGACCAGCAGGACTATTGATGGATTCACGACGTCTGTCAGTCGTGGCGGCGTTCGTCGTCTCCTGCGGAGGTGCACCTCGGGACGACGACGAAGGCGCCACGTTGCCCATCACGTTCACCACTTCTCCTTCGCCCACCGAAGGCGGCTCTAGTTCGACGAACACCGGCGACTCGAGCGGCGCCGAAGCGAGCGACACAGAGAAACTCGACAGTCCACCGTCACAGCCAGCGGTGGGATGTGAGGCGATCGACTTCTTGTTCGTCATCGACAACTCGGAGTCCATGGACACCTATCAACAGGCGCTGGCAGAGCAGTTTCCAGCCTTCATCACTGCGATCTCCGATGCAGTCCCGCTCGGCACGAACATCCACGTTGGCATTACCACGACAGACTTCGACGATGGTTGCGACGCCGTCGAGGCCACCCAGTCGTGCCAGTCTACAGCCTCACTCACCGAGGTACAGGCTCACTATCGAGATCCCAGCGTCGATCCCGATGGGGGGAATGGTACCCAGGGCCGACTTTTCGAGTACGCGCAGCAACGGTACTTCGAGCTGGAGTCCGGGGACGATCCTGCACCTCTGACGGAGTGGTTCTCGGCCGCGGCGGTGGCTGCGGGGGAGAGCGGGTGCTCCTTCGAGATGCCCGTCGCCGCCGCCGGATGGATCGCAGACCCAGCGAACGACGCGACGAACGCTGGGTTCCTACGGGACGCGCGTGCGTTGTTGGTAGTCTTCGTGCTCACGGATGAGCCCGACAAGTCGGTGGAGTCGGAGTCCGTCTCACGGCAGCGCATCCTGGATGCCAAGCCTACGTGCGGCGGCGATGCCTGCGTTTTCACGGGCGGGCTCCTCCCGACGTGCGTTCCCGAGATCAACCAGAAGCTGTGGCAGTTCCTCACGGCGTTCGGTTCCGACGAGCCCCCGTGGGGTGACATTGGGGCGACGTCCGAGTACGCCACCGTTTTCGGCGATGCGCTGGCGGTTGCGATCGCGGACGCGTGCGAGGACGTTCCGATCCCCTGACAGGTGGCCGAACGCGGGTGTCGTCCCAGCGCCCGCTGGCCCGCGTTTTGTCGCCGTCGCTCGTGCGCCCGTCCTCCCTTCGCGGGGCCCGCGAACCACCGCCCGGATCCCGCGTCCGCCCATGTCCCTTCGGGGCAACGATCGACCACTCGCTCCGCATCACCGCGAGCCCCGCGCCGCCACCGTGTTATCTTCCCCCCCTCAGGAGTGTTCGATGATGCCTCGATGGACCGCCGGGCTGGCGACCTTGCCCTTCGCCGTGGGTTGCTTCTCCCCCAACGTGCAAGAGATCCCCGGGAACGACTCGGGCGAGAGCTCCGGTGCGAGCACGGTCGCGGCCACGGGGGACGTCCCGGACGGCACCACCGGGCCGACGGACGACTCCGCGTCGTCGTCGCCCGCGACCTCCGATCCGACGGCCTCGACCGACGGCACCGCCTCGACCGGCAGCGGCCAGGACTCGAGCTCCGGCGGTGAGCCACCCGTCTGCGGTGACGGCGACGTCGAGGGCGACGAGGTCTGTGACGATGGCGTCAACGACGGTGGCTACGGCAGCTGCGCGGTCGATTGCAGCGCGCTCGGGCCCCACTGCGGCGACGGCGAGCTCGGCGGTCCCGAGGTCTGCGACGATGGCAACGGCGACAACGGCGACGGCTGCAACCTCGACTGCGTGGTCTCGGGCACGGTCCTGTGGACGCGCACGTACGCGGGCGATGGGGATGGGCTCGATCGCGCGTTCGGGGTCGCGGTCGCGCCGGACGACGGGCTCGTCGTGGCTGGGAGCTCCGTCGTGAGCGGGGTCGAGGCCGACGTGCTCCTGCTGAAGTACTCCTCCGACGGGTCGTTGCAGTGGGACGCCGTGCACGACCTCGGGGACGATTCGCTCGCGGCAGGTGTCGCCATGGATCCGGACGGCAACATCGGGATCGCCGGTGCGCTCGGGACGTCGCAGTTCCTCGTCGCCATGTTCGACGGTGACGGTGAGGAACTCTGGAGCCTCGCGACCGCGGACGTCGGCGGTCAGGATCTCGCGGCGTTCGCTGCCGCCTTCGACGGGGCAGGCAACCTGTACGCGGCAGGTCACCTCTACACGGGCTCCTACGATGTCATCGTCCGGCGGCACACCTCGCTGGGGGCCCAGGTCTGGGAGGACGTCTACGACGGCGGTCTGCAGGACGGGGGTTATGGGTGCGCCCTCGGTGGTGATGCGCTGTTCGTGGCGGGCGCCACGGGCATCACCGCCCAGGAGCGCAACGGCTGGCTTCGCCGCTACGATCTCGATGGCGCCATCGTGTGGACGCGCGAGTTCGCGGGCGCCAACGAGGCGAACGACGAGGCGTACGGTGCGGCGGTCGACCCTGCCGGCTTCGTCGTTGCCGCGGGTCGCACGGTGCCCGATGCACCGGGCCTGCCCCAGGGCTGGTTGCGCAAGTACGACCTCGACGGCGCCGAGGTCTGGACGGTGCTCTACGACGGCGACTTCGCCAGCGCTGCGCTCCGGGTGGCAGTCGACGGCGCGGGGCAGATCGCGGTCGTCGGCGAAGACGGATCGGAGCCCTCGGAGTCCATCGTCGTCAAGCACGCCGCCGACGGCACGCAGCTGTGGTTCGAGCTCCAGGGCGCCATCCAGCCCTTCGGCGTCTCCGGCATCGCGGGCGTGGCGATCGACAGCCAGTCCAACGTCGTCGTCGCGGGCTCGAACGACGCCGATGTCTGGGTGCGGAAGTACGCGCCATGATCGACGCGCGGCGGATCGCCCGGCTACTCCCCCTGCTCGCGTGCACCCAGTGCGTCGAGCCCAACCCGAACCTCGAGATGTCGACGGGATCGGCCGAGGCCACCGAGTCCGGTCCCGCGAGCGGTGACGAGTCGTTGTCGAGCGCAGGGTCGACGACATCGCCGGCGCCGACGACCGGTGCGGACGCCGATACCTCGGGCGACACCACCGGATCCCCGGACGAATCCAGCACCGGCGCCCCCGCTGGTTGTTCCTCACCCGCTCGCGCGTGTGTTCCGGTTGCCCCCGAGGGCTGGAGTGGCCCCGGGGCCATCGCGCAGGGCGCGAACACCGGCGAGCCCCCGATGTGCCCCGCGTCGTTCGACGCCGTGGCCTCCCTCGCCTACGCGGATCTCGTCGCAGCCCCGTCGCAGTGCGACTGCGCGTGCGATCCGATCAATCCGCAGTGCGATGGCCCGGTGCTCGCGTTCGACGACGCCGCGGCCTGCGACTCGGCCCAGGAGCAGGTGCTACAGGAGGGCGGCAACTGCAGCGGCTTCTTCACGGCCATCGATGGGTACTACGCCGCGGACCCGCCGGCGGTTGTTTCGGGCGCCTGCGGTGCCGACCCGTCGTCCGTGACGCCACCGGCGGAGTTCAGCACGCGCACCACACTGTGCGTTGCGACCCCGATCGAGATCGGTGACGGCTGCTCGACGGGAGAGGTCTGCGCCGCGGTCCCCGACGCGCCGTTCGAGGCGCCCGCGTGCATCTGGATCGCGGGGGACGTCCCGTGCCCCGCCGGCAGCGCCTTCGAGGTACGGACCCTGCTGCACCAGGAGATCGCGGACACCCGCGGCTGCACGGCGTGCGAGTGCGGTGCGATCGGCGGCACGTGCACCGCGACGATCGAGGTCTACGACGAGCAGCTCTGCGGCGGCGTCACGCTCGGTCAGCTCGAGACCGGGGCGGCGTGCGAGCAGATCGCCGGCGACGGGCACAGCGCGCGCGTGATCGGCATCCAGCCCGAGGCGACCTGCGGCGTCGCGAGCGGGGCCCAGCCCGCGGGCGCTGCGGTGCCGGATGCACCGATCACGGTGTGCTGCACGGCGGGGTGAGACGCGCGACGAGCCGTGCGAATTGACGCGCACCCGCGCGCGCGCAACAGTGCCCCGTGCTCCCGCTGCTCCTCTCGGCCGTGCTCGCGTCGCTCTCCCCCGCACCGCGCACCCCCGACGCCACGCCCGCCGCCGTCCCCTGGACGCAGCCCGATCCCGCGCCCAAGGCCAAGGCCCAGGTCGCCGCCACCGCCCAGGCCGCCACCACCGCCGAGGCCGTCACCACGGTCGTTCTCGACAACGGTCTCACCGTCCTTCTGTCCGAGAACCACGAGCGCCCCGAGATCTTCGGCGCGGTCGTCGTGCGCACCGGCGGCAAGAACGACCCCGCCGACAACTCCGGGATGGCGCACTACCTCGAGCACATGCTGTTCAAGGGCACCACCTCCCTCGGCACGACCGACTGGCCCGCCGAAGCCCCGCTGCAGCGCCGGCTCGAGGAGCTCTACGAGCAGCTCCGCACCGCCAAGGGCAAGGCCCGCGAGCCCATCGTCGCCGAGATCGGCAAGACGGTCGAGAAGACGTACGCGTACGTGGTGCCCAACGAGCTCGATCAGCTGCTCGAGCAGGTCGGCGGCACGGGGGTCAACGCGTTCACGACGTACGACGAGACGGTCTATCACAACACGTTCCCGGCCTCGCAGCTCGACGGGTGGCTGGCGATCTACGCCCACCGATTCCGCGATCCGGTGTTCCGGCTGTTCCCGACCGAACTCGAGGCGGTGTACGAGGAGAAGAACATCGCGATCGACACGACCGGGTACGAGCTGTTCCGCCGGTTCATGCGCGGGGCGTTCCCCGATCATCCGTACGGCACCAACGACATCCTCGGCGAGGTCGAGCACCTCAAGCGACCGTCGCTGGTCGCGATGAAGCGCTACTTCGACACGTACTACGTGCCGGGGAACATGGCGCTGGTGCTGTCCGGGGACTTCGAGGTCGCCGAGGTGCTGCCGCGGATCGAGGCGGAGTTCGGCGTGTGGCCCAAGGGCAAGGCGCCGCCGCCGACGCCGGGCAAGGTCGAGCCGTTCGACGTCGCCGAGCGGCTCGCGGTGCGGCTCAGCCCGATCCGCGTCGGGGCGATCGCGTACCGCACGGTGCCCGAGTCCCACCCCGACTTCGCGGCGCTGAAGGTCGCCCGCGGACTGCTCACCAACGAGCAGCGATCGGGCTTTGTCGATCGCCTCTCCGACGAGGGCAAGCTGCTGCTGGCGATGCACGTGCCGGCGGACTTCGCCGACCACAACGTCGACGTGGTCGCGTACGTGCCCCGGCTGATCACGCAGTCGTTCCGCGGGGCCGAGCGCCTGGTCCGCGAGCAGTTCCTCCGTGTGGCCCGCGGCGACTTCGACGAGGCGAAGCTCGACGCGCTGCGCACCGGCTTGCTCGTCGAGGAGGCGCTGCAGTGGGAGGACAACCGCGAGCGCGCGCTGGCGATGGCCCACGCGTTCGTCGCCCGCGGCGGGTGGCAGGGCCACCTCGACTACCTCGAGCGGCTGCGCACCCTCGACAAGGCCGAGGTCATGCGCGTCGCGGCCGAGCTGTTCGACGATCGCTACCTGCGGGTGCGCTCGCGGATGGGCATCGTCCGCAAACAGCGGCTCGACAAGCCCGCGACGCCGGCGGTGAAGCCCCGCCGCGGCGCCCACTCCGACTTCTACGCGCGCATGCAGGCGATGCCCGGCAAGCCGCCGAAGATCGCGTTCGTCGACCCGGCCGAGGATCTCGCGCGCGAGCCGGTCGGGCCGGGCGTGACGATGGTCGCCAACGGCAACCCGTACGACGACATCTATACGCTGCAGCTGCGCTTCGGCGTCGGCACCGAGGCCATCGCGGAGCTCGATCTGCTCGCGCAGTACCTCGGGCGCGTGGGCAGCGAGACGCACCGCGGCCGGGCCTTCTTCGACGCGCTCGCGGCCACGAGCACCACGCTGTCGGCGACGGCCGAGCCCGATCGTTTCATCGTGCAGCTCCAGGGGCCCCAGGAGCACATGGACGGGGCGCTCGCGCTGCTCGGCGAGCTCATGGCGGCGCCGGCCTTCGAGCGCAAGCCGCTGCGCCAGGTCCGGCGCGAGATCTGGGGCTACCGCCGCATCGCCCGCAAGGACGCGGTCAACGTCGGCGCGGCGCTCGAGGAGCACGTGCTGTACGGCGCCAACTCGAAGTACCGCCGCGAGACCGGGCCCGCACAGGCGCGCCGCATCGGCATCGGTCGGCTCCTCCGCGCATGGCAGCGCGTGCAGTCCCACGCGGTCGAGCTCGGGTACGTCGGACGCGAGGATCCCCAGCAGATCGCGACTGCGTTCACGCGGCACACGTCGCTGCCCAGCCGTCTCGCGGCCGCCGCGACGCCGGTGATCTACCCGCGCGTGCTGCCACCCGAGACCACGGTGTACTTCGTGCCGCGGCGCGACGCGGTGCAGACCCAGCTCTGGTTCGCGGTCGACGGCGACGCGCTGACGCCCGAGGAGCACGCGGCGGCCGATGCGTTCAGCGAGTACTTCGGCGGCAGCATGGCGGGCCTGGTGTTCCAGGAGATCCGCGAGTTCCGGGCGCTCGCGTACTCGGCCCACGCCCGCTACCCCCGCGACGAGGAGCCGAGCCAGCGCGGGCACCTGCTCGGTTACGTCGGCTGCCAGGCCGACAAGACCACAGAGGCGCTCGATGTGATGCTCGGGCTCATCCGCGACATGCCGGCGCGACCCGACCGGCTCGAGCTGGTGCGGCTCGCCCTGATGCGCAGCCAGGAGACGCAGAGCCCGGCGTTCCGCGAGCTGCAGGACGCGGTGCGGTCGTGGCAGCGGCTCGGCCACACCGACGACCCACTGCGCGCGCTGCTGCCGGCCTACGCCGAGCTGGACTTCGCCGACATCGAGCGGTTCTGGCGGGCCCACGTCGCGGGGCGGCCGATCGCGATCATGGTGGTCGGGGATCCGCGCAAGGTGAAGCGCTCGACCCTGGCGAAGTACGGGCGCGTGGTGCGGGTGCGCGAAGGGGCGCTGTACCGCCGCTGACGCGGCTACACTCCTCAGCGAGGCGATGCCCGTGGACGTCGAGTCGCGCAGATGGGCGGTGGTGGGCGCGCTGCTGGTGGGCGCGCTGCTGTGGCCGCTCACGCACGGCCGCGACGGCTTCCCGCTGTCGACGTACCCGATGTTCTCGAGCGAGCGCGGGACCGAGGCCAAGCTCGCCCACGTCGTCGCGCGACGTGCCGATGGGAGCGCGGCCCCGCTGCCGCCGCGGATGCTCGGCACCGCGGAGATCATGCAGGCGGCCCAGATCGCCCGCAACGCGGCGAAGGATCGCGGCCGCGCCCGTGACCTCTGCGCGCGGGTTGCCGATCGAATCGCCGGCGACGCCGAGTGGTCCGATGTCGTCGCGATCGAGGTGCGCACCGATTCGTACGACGCGGTCGCGTACTGGTCCGGGGCGCCCGGGTCGCGTTCGAGCACGACCGCGTCGCGGGTGCACGCGCGCTGCGACGTCGATCGGGGGTCCGGGACGTGATCGCGGGGTCGTTCCCGAGGGCGCCCGCGTCGCGCCTCGCGGCGCTGCGGATCGTGCTCGGCCTCGCGGCGTGGATCTACGTCGTCGCGCGCCTGCCCGATCTCGTCGGGGTCGCGCGCCTGCCCGCGTGGCAGTTCAAGCCGGTGGGTCCGGTCGCGCTGCTCGGCGCGCCCCTGCCGGGCTGGCTGGTCGTCGCCCTCGTCGCCTTGGCGATCGCGCTCGGGGCCGGCTTCGTGCTCGGCTGGCGCTGGCGGATCACCGGGCCCGGCTTCGCGGCGGTGCTGCTCTGGGTCATCAGCTACCGCAACTCGTGGGGCATGACGTTCCACACCGAGAACCTCATGGTGCTGCACGTCGGCGTGCTGGCGTGCGCGCGGGCGGCCGACGCTTGGTCCCTCGACGCGCGCCGCACCGGAGTCACGGTGGACGGCGAGCACGTCCGCTACGGCGCGCCGATCCGCTTGCTGGTCCTCGTCACGCTGACGACGTACTTCATCGCCGGCTACAGCAAGCTCGCCAACGCCGGCTTCGGCTGGGTCACCAGCGACACGCTGCGGAACTACGTCGCGTTCGACAACCTCCGCAAGGCCGAGCTCGGCGACATGCACTCGCCGCTCGGCGCAGCGCTGGTCCGGCACGCCTGGCTGTTCCCGCCGCTGGCGGGGTTCTCGCTGCTGCTCGAGCTCGGAGCGCCGCTCGTGCTCCTGCACCGGCGGCTCGCGTTGCCGTGGTGCGTGGCGGCGTGGTCGTTTCACCTCGGCGTGTTCGCGACGATGTGGATCGTCTTCCACTATCCGCTGCTCGGCCTCGCGTACGCGCCGTTCTTCGCGCTCGAGGGCGCGGTCGGTCGCGTGGGCGCCTGGGCGTGGGCCCGCGTGCGCCGACGCGGTTGAGCCCCGGCCGAGGCGAAGCAGTCCGTCACATCGCGGTCGTGCGGCCGAGCGGCGGCATCGACAGGTTGGGCACCGCGATCGCGCGGCTCGGCGTCGCGGGCAGCAGCGGCCGCGCGCCCATGGCCGCGACGCTGCCGGGGACGGCGCCCGGCGTGCGGAAGCCCGGGCCGCAGAACGCCTCGGCGACCGCGTCGCGCTGGGTCGCGATGGCCTCCAGCGTGCGCCGCCACCGGGCGAGATCGTCGGCCGAGCCCGGGTTCATCCGCGGCGCGGCAGCGAGGGCTTGCTGAGTGGCGTCGCGGCGGAGGTCCTCGGCGATCCGCAGCGCCATCATCATCCGCCACAGGATCAGCAGCGGGAGCATGAGCATGAGCTGGCCCCACGCCGACAGCAGGCCGGCGAGCTGCAGGCCGACGATGCCGAGGCCGGTGGTGCCCGCGGCGCCGGCCAGCGTCAGCCACAGGGTGGCGCGCGGCTCGGCGCGGCGCTCGAGGGCGACGCTGCGGTGGCCGCCCGTGGCGACGACGCGGTACTCGCCGCCGCCGTCGGAGGCGCCCGGTCGGCCGAAGCGCTGCACGCTGACCTCGGCCTGGAACGAGCCGCGGCGGATCTCGGTCGTGGAACCCTCGAGGGCGCCCCACAGCCGGCGATGGACCAGGCGGTAGCCGGCGTCCTCGTCGAACCGCGCCACGCAGGCCTCGTGGCACACGCGCGACAGATCGCGCAGCACCCGTGTCGCCATCGCCTCGTCGTCCGCGGCGTCGCGGACACTCCACGTCATGCTCAGGCCATCGTCATCCACGATCGATCAGCGTAGCCGGCCCGAAGCGGGTCGTCCACGTCGATGCGCATCAGCGCAGGTCGCGGCCGAACGGGAGCAACGCGAGGGGGATGAGCTTGATGTGTTGGATCGCGAAGGGCAGCCCGATGATCGTCAGCGCGAGCACACCCGCCCACACCAGGTGAGCCACCGCGATCTCCCAGCCGACGAGGACCAGCCACAGCAGGTTGAACACGATCCGCGCGGTGCTGTTGGCGTGCGGCAGCTCGACGACCCGCTTGCCGAACGGGGCGAGGGTGGCGACGCCGATCTTGAACGCCTGCACGCCGAACGGTGCGCCGATGATCGTCAAGCACAGCAGGATGCCGACGAACATGTAGGCCAGGCCCGAGAGCAGGCCGCCGAAGAGGAGCCAGATGAGGTTGCCGAGCAGGGACATGGGGCGTTCGGGGCCCAAGCGGCCGGCGGGCCGGTCTATTCCGTGGGGGACCGCCCGCGTGGGGGCCCATGACGAAACGATGGCAGACCCCAACCCGGGGCGCCCGCGTTTTCAGACCGCGAGCCGGCAGCCCCGGCGCTACCCTGGAGATCCCATGCGAATCGCCGCCTGTCTGTCCGTCGTCGCCGTGCTGCTCGCCGCCTGCGCATCCCACGAGGGCGCGGGGTCCGGACCGACGGCCGAGCCCGCGCCGCAGATCGCGTTCCGCGGCACGATCGCCTCGGTGGCGATCGTGCAGAACTGTCCCGATCCCGCGCCGGCCGCCGACGTCCCTCCGGCCGCCGCGAGCGAGGCCGCAAAGCCGGCGCCCGGCCCGTCGAGCAGCATGGTGAACCCCGGGTCGGCGGTGCGCGGCGACGCGGTCGACGGTGGTGGCTGGTCGCCGCCGTGCACGCAATCGTCGATGCAGCTCATGCTGTCGCACGACGGCCGCGAGGCCCAGCCGTTCGCGATCGAGGCCGCGCGACTGACGGCCGCGGGCACCGGCGCGCAGCTCGGATCGATCCCGGTGCGCGGCCCGTCACGGTGGGACGACGGCGGTCGGTACGTGTCGTGGGACGAGCGTCTGCCGGCGTCGGCCGAGGTGAAGGCGAGCTACAAGCTCGGCGAGCCCGACTGGAACCTGGTGACGCAGGCGCTCGGCAACACGGACGTCTACGGCGCGCGCTACGTGCTCGAGGTCGACGTCGCGTTCGCCGGCCGCAGGATCACGATCCGCTCGCCGGAGTTCCAGCGCGAGTACCCCCACGTCGTGGTGACCTGAGCGCGCGTTCGATGCACGCGGGAGACGGGATCGGTCGGGTGGTGGGCGCGGTGCTCGTGGCCGCGGCGGCGTCGGGCTGCGAGGATTCTCCGCGGCCGATCGCCGATCCGCGCCCGGAGATCCGCGCGGTCGAGGTGGGTCCCGCGGATGTCGTCCGCGACCGCTACCTCGACGACGCGGCGTTCCGCCGGGTGACCCTCGAGGGCTCGCTGCAGAACCCCGACAACGGCTACTCGCGCGACCGGCTCGCGGCGTACGGCCTGGTCGACGCCGGCTGGGAGCTGCTGCCGTCGTGGAATCCGCGGAGCCTGCGGTTCGGCCCGACGCAGCGGGCCGAGCTCGTCCGCGGCGAGGTCTCGCTGCCGGCCGCGACGCGGCCGCTGTGGGACGGTGCGAGCCCGACCGACGAGCAGGGTTGGATCGATCTGGGGCGCCGCGTGTTCGAGGAGCTGCCGCTGCGCGCCGACGACACGATCGCGCTGGCGCTCACCGATCCCGATCGCGCGGCGGCGCTGGGCCTGGTCGCCGCGGACGACGGCACGGTGCCCGGCGTCGTGGTGTTCGAGGACGTCGACGGCCGCAGCCGCGTCGGCATCACGTGCGCGCTGTGCCACACCGCGCTGCACGAGGGTCGGCCATGGCCGGGGCTCGCGCGCCGCGAGCTCGACTACGGCAGCATCCGGCTGGCCTACCACGATCGCACCGCGACGCCGCTGCCCGTCGAGCTGCACTCGCGGATGCAGCGGTGGGGACGGGGGCGCGCGGACATCACCGGCGACGACGACGAGGATCCGGTCGCGATCCCCGATCTGTGGCGATTGCTCGAGCTGTCGTCGCTCACCCAGGCGGCCACGCTGCGGCTCTCCGGCGATCGCATCGCCGACGAGACCGAGCGTCGCGCCCACGACCTGGCGATCCTCGCGATCCGGCAGGAGACGCAGATCATCCAGGCCAACGGCGAGCGGGCCCGTCCGCCGCGCGAGCTGGCCTGGGCGCTCGCGCGCTTCGTCGGCGAGCTCGAGCCGCCGCCGCGACCACTCGGCGCCGCGGCGGGCGTACGCGAGGGCAGGGTGACGTTCGATCGGCTGTGTCGGCGGTGCCACGATGGACCCGCGCTCTCGGGGCCGCCGGTGAGCGCCGAGACCGTCGGCACCGATCGCGCGCTCGCGGACTCGCGGGCGCGTGGCACCGGCAAGTTCCGCCCCGCACCGCTGGTCGCCGCCACGGCCGCGGCGCCGTACTTCCACGACGGCACCGTGCCCACGCTCGACGACGTCCTCGATCCCGCGCGGCTGCAGCCCGACTACGCCCGTGGTGTCCGGGCGCCGGGGCCGGTGCCGGGCCACGCCTTCGGCACCGAGCTCCCGATCGAGCAGCGCGCCGAGCTGCTCGCGTACCTCCGCACGCTCTGAGGTCGGCGCGCCGCTACGGCGAGACCTCGATGTCCCACTCGTTCGAGATGTCGTCCGCCTCGACGATGACCTTCGGCGCGGCGGGGTTGAACAGCCACTGCTTGCGGCCGTACTCCTCCTGCTCCTTGGGCTCGCCCCACTTGGCCTTCAACAGCGCCAGGATCTCGTCCTTCGCGGCCGGGAACGGCTCGAAGGGGATGCCGACGCTGAAGCGAACGACCTTGCCGCCCTCGATCGTCGGGTTGATGCGGGTGAACGAGCTGCCGAACTCCGTGGGCGGCAGATCCAGGTTGGTGCTCGCGCCCGCGGCCCCGAGCGCGTCGAGGTTCTGGCCGGCCATCTTCTCGATGCGCTTGCGCTGCTCCTCGGCCTGCTCCTTCGTCATCACCTCGAGGTACTGCGCGTAGTTCTTCTGCAGGTCCTCGGGGGTGGCGCCGAGCAGCGGCGTGGTCTCGATCCCGAGCTTCTCCTTGCCCTCGCCCAGGAGCTTCTTCGCCGGGAGGTAGGGCTCGAACTGGACCTCGTTCTCCTTGCCGTAGCCGGTGTCGAGGGTCGCGCGGATCTCCTGCTCGGGGTTGAACCAGAACAGCTTCGGGTTGCCGAGTGCGGTGCCCCGCTTGGGCTCGCCCCACGCCGCCACGAGGATCTTCTCCAGCGAGACGCCGTCGCCCTCGACGACGACGCGGACGCTCTGCAGCGTCTTCTTGTCCTCGGGCACGTAGTAGCCGAGGTACGTGTCCTTGAACTCCTTCGACTTGCCGTAGGCCTCGAGCTGGGGTGCGGCCTTCTTGATCTCTTCTTCGGTCATGCCGAATGCCAGCCTGGCCAGCGGCCCCGGCAGCTCGGGCACCTTCGCGGTGAACAGCTCCTTGGGATCCTTGGCCGCGGCAGCGGGCTCCTTCGACGCCGCCTTGTCGTCGGTCTTGGCGGGCTCTGCGGACTTGTCGCAGGCGACCGGCGCGAGCAGGGCGAGGGCGAGGGCGAGCGGGGTCAGGTGCTTGGGGATCATGGCGTGGTCCTTCTCGAGGGCGCGTCGTCGGAGGCGTTGGGGGGTGAACGGGTGGTGGCCGATGGCCGGGCGATCGCCGCCTCGAACCCGTGGACGGCGACCGCGGGCAACAGTCGCATGGAAACCCGACAGCGGTGCGTGCCCGCGACGGCAGCGACCGATTGACGGGGAGCGGGGCCGCTCTGGTACACACTGCCTGTGCCGAGTCGCCTTCGGACGCGCCGATCGCGTCGCCGCAACACGGGGAAGGTCGTTTTCGCGATCCTCGTGTTCATCGCGCTCGTGCTCGGCGCGGCGGTCGGCGTGGTGTGGATCCTGCCGATGCCGTTCTACAGCGAGGTCGTCGTCGACCCGCCTGCGATCGCGGGGAGTGACGCCGAGCTCGCGCGCGGCCGCAAGCTGGTGACGGCGGCGTGCGGCGGGTGCCACGGGGCGGCCGACGATCCGCGGCTGCGGGGCCGGGCGATGACCGAGCTGCCGAGTCGGTGGGGCAAGCTCACCTCGCCGAACCTGACGCGCCACAAGTCCGCGGGCCTCGGCGCGGTGGGGGACGCCGAGCTCGCCCGCGCGCTGCGCTGTGGCATCGCCCGCGACGGCGGGTTCATGCCGCCGTACATGCCCCGGTACGATCGGATCGCGGACGACGATCTCGCGGCGATGCTCGCCTTCTTGCGCAGCGAGGATCCGCTGGTCGAGTCGTCGTCGTCACGGCCCGGGGAGAGCAAGCCGTCGATTTGGATCAAGCTGCAGTCGCAGCTCGTCTGGCGGCCGAAGCCCGCGCCCGCGCAGGCGATCGCGGCGCCGTCGCCCGGCGACGCCGAGGCGCTGGGCAAGTACCTGGTCGAGGACCTGCTGCAGTGCAACGCGTGCCATGGCTCGGGCCTCGACGCGCTCGCGCTCGATGACCCGCGCCAGGATCCGAACTTCCTCGGCGGCGGCATGCTGCTGTCCGACGTCAACGGGCGCAAGATCTACGCCGCGAACCTGACCTTCGACGAGGACACCGGCATCGGCGCGTGGACGTTCGACGATTTCCGCCGGGCGATGACCGAGGGGCGTCGGGCCGACGGCACGCTGTTGCACTGGCCGATGCGGCGCTACCCGATGCTCGACGAGGCCGAGCTGGCGGCGATCTACGCGTACCTCGCGAACGTGCCGGTGGTGGTGCGCGAGCGAATCGCGGTCGATCCGTACCCGATCCCCGGCCAGCGGCTCGACCGCGGGCGCCACCTGTTCTTCAAGCACGAGTGCTACACGTGCCACGGCGACAAGGCGCCGCACGGCGCGTTGATCGACGCGGCGGAGCACTTCGAGACCGACGCGGCGATGGCGGAGTTCCTGCGCGACCCGTCGGTGACGAGGCCGGGCACGCCGATGCCCGCGTACGGTGGCGTGCTCGAGGAGGCCGACCTGCTCGCGGTGGCTGCCTACGTCCGATCGGTCGCGCCCGCGCAGCCGAAGTGATGCTCACCCGGCGATCGCGGTCGGCGGCCGTCGTGCCGCCGCCGTCGTGCTCCCCGTCATCCCCCCCGTCATCCCCGTCACGAGCGCCGTGAGCGTGTCCGCGAGCTGCCCGCCGAAGTCCACCCGCAGGCTCGCGAGCTCGTCGCGCGCCAGCACCTCGCGCAGCGCCGGCGGCGGGTCGGCCATCTGCCGCAGGCCCACGACCAGCGCGTGCGTGCGCAGCAGCAGGTCGACGCCGGCGCCCCGCGGTAGCCCCGGCAGCACCGATTCCACCAGCGCCGCGCCGGCCTCGATCTTCGCCACCAGCATCCGCTTGAACCGCAGCGCGGTGTCGGGCGCGATGTTCTGCTCGAGCACGGTGTGCAGCAGCGGCAGGAGATCGGCGAGGCGCTCGCGGGCCGCGAGGCTGTCGACGACCGCCTCGGCGAACGCCCGCGCGGTGACCTCACCGCGGCGCAGCAGCACGGAGCCGAGCTCGTCGAACCACGCGGCGAGCTCGCCCTCGAGCGTCGCGAGGAACAGCTCCTCCTTGGTCGCGAAGTAGAGGTACAGCGTGCCCTTGGCCAGCCCGCAGTGCTGGGCGATCTGGGCCATCGTGACCTTCGCGAACTGGCTGCGCGACAGCACGGTCGACGCGACCTCGAGGATCGCGTCACGACGGGCGAGCTTGTCCTGGGGCTTGCGCGCCCGCTGTCGACCCACCGCGGTCATGGTCGGGCTAGCCGAGGAGCTTCTTGAAGATCGACAGCTTGCTGTCGTTGTACGGCGGGTACTTCACGCTCGGGTCCAGGAACGTCCCGGTGCGCATCACCGACTTGCGGTGCGAGAACACCTCGAACGACGCGAAGCCGTGGTAGGCGCCCTGGCCGCTCGGCCCGATGCCGCCGAACGGCAGATCGGGGTCGCCCATGTGCATCAGCGTGTTGTTGATGCAGCCGCCGCCGAAGGACACCCGCTCGACGAACCGGCGATCCTCGTCGCCGTCCTTGGTGAAGAGGTAGGCGGCCAGCGGGTTCGGGCGCTTGGCGATCGTCGCGAAGGCCTCGTCGAGCGAGTCGATGCGGAGGATCGGCAGGATGGGCCCGAAGATCTCGTCGGCCATCACCGCGTCGTCCATCGTCACGTCGGTCATCACCGTGGGCCCGAGGTAGCGATCGGACTCGTCGATGTCGCCGCCGATGACGACGCGATCGGGATCGACCAGCCGGCGCAGGCGCTGCAGGTGGCGATCGTTGACGATCCGCCCGAAGTCCGCGCTCTGCCGCGGATCGGCGCCGTAGAAGGTGCGGATGGCGGTGCGGATCCGGTCGATGAGCTGGTCGTGCACCGAGGCGTGGACCAGCACGTAGTCCGGCGCGATGCAGGTCTGGCCGGCGTTGGTGAACTTGCCCCACACCAGGCGGTGCGCGGCGACGTCGAGGTCGGCGCTGGGCATGACGACCGCGGGGCTCTTGCCGCCGAGCTCGAGGGTCACGCGGCACAGCTGCTCGGCGCCGACGCGGGCGACGATGCGGCCGACCTGCGTGCTGCCGGTGAAGAAGATGTGGTCCCACGTCTTGGCCAACAGCGCCTGCGCGGCGGCGATGTCCCCCTCGACGACTGCGACGAACTGATCGTCGAACGTCTCGCCGACGAGCTCGGCGAGGACCGCCGACGTCGCGGGCGCGAGCTCCGAGGGCTTGATCACCGCGACGTTGCCGGCCGCGATCGCGCCGACCAGCGGAGCGATCGCGAGCTGGAACGGGTAGTTCCACGGCGCGATGATGAGGTTGCGACCCAGGGGCTGGTGGTGGATCGAGCTGCGCGACGGCCCGACGACCAGCGGCGAGAACCAGCTCGTGCCGCGCATCCACTTCGCGAGGTGCTTGCGGGTGTGGCGGAGCTCGGCGTGGACGAACCCGACCTCGGTGCCATACGCCTCGACCTTGCTCTTGCGGAGATCCTCGTGCAGCGCGCGGAGGATCTTGTCCTCGAACTTGCGCACCGCGTGGCCGAGCGACTCGAGCTGGCGGCTGCGGAACTCGCGTTCGAGCGTCGCGCCGCTGGCGAAGTACGCGGACTGACGGGCGACGATCCCGTCGACGCGGGCCTCGAGGCTGTCGGCGTCGCGGAGGGAGACGGCGGGTTGACCGGGCATGCGCGGAAGCGTAAATGACCGACGGTCACTAGTCAAATCCGCCCGGAATCCCTGGGGAATTCAATCACCGGAGACGCGGCCGCGGCCAGCCTTCTTCTCGCTGGTCGCCCGCTTGCCCTCGAGTCGCCGCCGCTTCGAGGCCTTGGTCGGGCGGGTCTTGTACCGCGCCTTCGGGGGATCGAGGGCGCGTCGCACCAGGTCGGCGAGCTTCTCGCGGGCCTTCGCGAGGTTGCCGGCCTGCGTGCGCGCCTCCTGGGCGACGACCACCAGGCAGCCCTGCGCGTCGAGGCGCGCACCCACGAGCGCGCGGAGTCGCGACTTCATCGCGGGCGTCAACGCGCTCGTCGCCTCGAAGTCGAAGCGCAGATCGATCTTGGTCGCCAGCTTGTTCACGTTCTGACCACCGGGGCCTTGGGCACGCACGGCGGTCCAGACCAGCTCGGCGGCGGGGATCAGCACGCGTCCATCGATCTCGAGGTCTTCGGCCACGGCTCGCTGATAGCATCGTATCGCAATGTCGCGGACGTCGAAGGGGCTCGTCGCGATCGTCGCGACCCTGTGGGGTGGTGCGTGGGGCTGCAGCTTCGACGCGTCGGGGCTCGGCGGCGACGACTCCGACTCGATCGGCGACGACGGCACCGCCTCGACGGGCGGCACCTCGGGCGCCTCGGCGACCGACCCCTCGACGAGCACGGCGTCCGCCGACGGCTCGGGCGACACGGGGCCGTCGTGCGCGCCGGGCACCATCGGCTGTCCGTGCGACGACGGGGTGTGCCACGCCGGCCTCGTGTGCAGCGACGACGTGTGCTCGTCCTCGACGTGCGGCGACGGTGTGGTGCAGGACGGCGAGGAGTGCGATCCCGAGGGCGGCCCGATCGACGACGACGCCTGCGAGGACGACTGCAGCTTCTCCCGCGGCGCGCGGTCGATCGCGCTGGGCAGCGAGCACACCTGCGCGGTCACCCACTTCGGCGGGCTGCGCTGCTGGGGCGACGCCGATCGCGGCAAGCTCGGCCTCGGCGACGAGGAGGATCTCGGCGACGCGCCCGACGAGGTCGCGACCGCCCTCGACGTCGACCCGGGCGCTGCGGTCGTGCGGGTGGCCCTGGGCACCGGGTTCTCGTGTGCGCTGCGCGTCCGCGGCGAGGTGGTGTGCTGGGGCTATCGCGCCAACGGTCGCCTCGGCGATGGCCTCGACGACGCGATGCAGGACATCGGCGACGAGCCGGGCGAGACCGCGGGCACCCTGGGCAAGGTCTCGATCCCGGGGACCGTCGTCGATCTCGCGGTCGGTGGCTCGCACGCCTGCGCGCTGCGGGACGAGGGGCAGCTCTACTGCTGGGGCACCGGCATGGGCGGTCGCCTCGGCTATGGCAACGTCGACGACGTCGGCGTGACCAACACCCCGTCGACGGTGGGTCCGGTCACCCTGCCGCGGCAGTTCGCGCCGACGCAGGTCGTGGCGGGGGCCGGCCACACGTGCGCCCTCTCCGGGGACGGCGACGTGATGTGCTGGGGCGACGCCGCCACCGGGATCCTCGGCAGCCAGAGCACCGAGGACATCGGCGACGACGAGCGGCCGATCGACGGCGTGCGGGTCGATCTCGGCGGCGCGCCGGTGGCGTCACTCAGCGCCGGTTCGCAGCACACGTGCGCGCTGATGAAGAACGGCGAGCTCCACTGCTGGGGTCTCGGCACGCGCGGTCGCCTCGGCCTGGGCGACGAGGAGGACATCGGCGACGACGAGGCGCCGGGCGAGCGCGCGGTCGCGTTGCCGGCCCTTGCGCTCGCGGTGTCGGCCGGGCGCGCGCACACCTGCGCGCTGCTCGAGGGCGGCGGCGTGCTGTGCTGGGGCGAGGGCACCGCGGGGCAGCTCGGGCGGGGCGACACGAAGCACCTCGGTGACGACGAGACGCTCGAGGACCTCGAGCCGATCGTGGTCGACGACGATCCGTCCGCTCTGGTGCGTGCCGTCGAGACCGGCGGAGATCACAGCTGCGCCGTGTTCGAGGACGGCCGCGTGCGCTGTTGGGGCGCCGCGTCGGTCGGCCAGCTCGGCTACGGGAACACGGAGAAGATCGGCGACGACGAGGTCCCGGCGGGCGCCGGGGACGTCGACTTCGGCGCCTGACGATCGCGCGGCCCGGACGGTGCCCGGGGGCGACGCGCCATCGCTACTGGAACTCGATCAGCTCGACGTCGAAGACGAGCATGCCGGCGGGCTTGCCCGGCTTGCCCTGGTACGCGAGCGCCTCGGGGATCCAGAAGCGCGTCTTCTCGCCGACGACCATGAGCTGCAGGCCCTCGGTCCAGCCCTTGATCACGTTGCCCAGGGGGAACGTGGCCGGG
>LNFB01000129.1 GCA_001464385.1 Deltaproteobacteria bacterium Ga0077550
CCGATCTTCGAGCAGCCGCCCGGCCGCTTCGCGCTGCTCGTCGTCGACAGCTACAAGACGCTGCGCGGCTTCATCTCCGACGGGCCGCGCGTCGAGTTCCACCAGGAGAGCGCGCAGGACGGCGCGTGCCGGCTGCTCACGTACACCGCGAGCACCTGCACGCCGACCTGCACCGCGCCCGCCGTCTGCATCGCCGGGGCGTGCGTCACCGAGCCCTCGGGCGTCTCCGCCGGTGCGGTGACCTTGCGCGGCGTCGGCGAGGACGACATCGCCGTCGCCGAGGACGGGCTGCACAACTACTTCTGGGACGGCCAGGGCGGGCCCGCGCCGACGATGCCAGGGCTCACCGCCGCGGGCGCAGACGTGCCCGCGTTCGACCTCGAGGTGTGCCCGAGCACCTCGGCGACGCCCGACGGCGACTGGTCGGCGCTGCTCGAGGCGCGCGCGCCCGGCGAGCCGGTGCTGCTGACGTGGTCCGATCCCCTCGACGACGCGCGGATCTACCTGCGCATGACCACGGGCATCGGCACCCACGGCGGCATCTCGCCGGTCGAGATCGAGTGCGAGGGCCCCGACGTCGGTGCGCTCGAGCTGCCCGGCGACTTCCTCGACGCGCTGTACGCCGAGGGCTGGGCCTGCGGCGAGTGCGGGGGCAACGATCTGATCCGCTACTACGCCGACGAGACCGACGACGGCGGCGTGCAGCTCCGGTCCGAGTCCGTGACGAACTTCTGGTTCATCCCGTGATCGCCGTGGCCTCGGGCAGCGCGAGGCGGCGCTCGGCCTCGATGCGCACCGCCTCGCCGTCCGGGCCCTGGAACGCGATCGACACCGCGCGCAGCATCATGCCCGGCTGCGCGAGCACACCGCGCCACATCCGGTTGTGTCGGCCGTCGCCGTAGCGCACGTCGCCGACGATCGGGTGGCGCAGGTGGGCGAAGTGGCGACGGATCTGGTGCATCCGCCCGGTCCGCGGCCGCACGTCGACCAGGGCGTAGCGCGCCGTGGCGTAGCGACCCACGGGGATCGCCAGCTCGACCGTCTCCGCGCGCGCGTACTCGGTGACCGCGGGGTGCGACGGCGCGCTCGGATCCTCCGCGAGCGGCGAGTCGATGACCCCCGCGGCGTCGGGCCAGCCGCGGACGATCGCGACGTAGCGCTTGTCGATGGTGTGCGCGGCAAACTGCTCGGCGAGGTGACGCGCGGCCTCGGGATCGAGCGCGAAGACCAGCACCCCCGAGGTCGCGCGATCGAGGCGGTGCACGGGGTACAGCCGCTGGCCGATCTGATCGCGCAGGCGTTGGAGCACGGGCTCGCCGTCGGGACACCACTCGCTGCGGTGCACGACCATGCCCGCGGGCTTGTCGACCGCGACGAGCCGCGCGTCGTGGTGGAGGATCGCCAGCGTACGGCGGTGGCCGGGCTCGCTCATCGTCGGGTCATCGCTCGCGCTGGTCACTCGCCGTCGGGGATGACGATGCAGCCGGGATCGGTCGGCTCGCACCGCAGGATCCCGCGGATGCCACACCCCTCGATGCGCCACGACTCGGTGTCCCCGAAGTGCTCCATCTCGAGGTCGATCTGATCGGCCGGGCAGCCGGTGAGGCGCGAGGTGAGCTGGCGCGCGTCGTGCGTCGCGACGTGGCGCGCGGCGACGAGGGTGCCCAGGGCGAGCACGACGACGACGGACACGGCGATCGAGAGGCGCACCACGTGCGGAGGGTAGCAGGTGCCAGGGGGCGAGCCAGGGGGGTCGGCGAAGGGGGCTGCGCGTTCTTCGGCGCCCTGCTACCTTCGGCGACCTTTCCATGGAACCCCAAGACGCCCCGCACGACGATCTGTACCGCATTCGCCACAGCCTCGCGCACGTGCTCGCGCAGGCGGTGCTGCAGCTGCGGCCCGGCTCGACGCTGGGCTTCGGCCCGCCGATCGACGACGGCTTCTACTACGACTTCATCCTCACCGAGCCGCTGTCCGAGGACGACTTCGGCGAGCTCGAGAAGCGGATGCGGCACATCATCAAGCAGGGCCAGAAGTTCGAGTCCGAGGACCTGCCCGCCGAGGCCGCGCTCGCCCGCATCGACGAGATGAAGGAGCCGTACAAGAAGCAGTACGCCCAGGAGCTCATCGAGAAGAAGGGGCTGACCAGCCTGAGCTTCTACAAGAACGGGCCGTTCCTCGACATGTGCGAGGGGCCCCACGTCGAGAGCACCCGCAAGATCCCGACCGATTGCTTCAAGCTGCGCAGCATCGCCGGCGCGTACTGGCGCGGGGACTCGCGCAACGCGATGATGACCCGCATCTACGCCTGGGCGTTCGCCGACAAGGCCACGCTCGACGCCCACGTCAAGGCGTACCAGGACGCGCTGGCCCGCGATCACAAGAAGCTCGGCCGCGAGCTCGACATCTACGTGATCGACGACGAGATCGGCAAGGGCCTGCCGCTGTGGCTGCCCGCCGGCACCGTGTTGCGCGACGAGCTCGAGAAGCTCGCCAAGGAGCTCGAGTTCAAGGACGGCTACCAGCGCGTCGCGACGCCGCACCTCAACAAGGTCGAGCTGTTCTACAAGACCGGCCACCTGCCCTACTACGCGCCGCACATGTACCCGGTGATGGAGCTCAAGGAGACCGTCACCGATGCGACCGGCAGCCACGAGGTGGTCAAGGAGGCCTACTGCCTCAAGCCGATGAACTGTCCACACCACCACCGCATCTTCGCCGCGCGCAAGCGGAGCTATCGCGATCTGCCGATCCGCCTGGCGGAGTACGGCCAGGTCTATCGCTTCGAGGACGCCGGCGCGCTGTCGGGCCTGCTGCGGGTGCGCGGCATGTGCATGAACGACGCGCACATCTACTGCACCGAGGAGCAGATCGAGGACGAGTTCCTCAAGGTGATGGACCTGCACCGCCGCGTGTACGAGATCCTCGGCCTGTCGAGCTACCACCTGCGCTTCTCGACGTGGGATCCCGAGGACCCCAAGGGCAAGGAGAAGTACGTCGACAACCCCGAGGCGTGGGCCCGCACCGAGGCCATCGTGCACCGCGCGATGGTCAAGAGCGGCCTGCCGTTCTCCGAGGGCAAGGGCGAGGCCGCGTTCTACGGGCCGAAGATCGACATGCAGTTCAAGACGGTGACCGGCCGCGAGGAGACCGCGAGCACCAACCAGCTCGACTTCGCGGTGCCCGAGCGCCTGGGCCTCAAGTACATCGGCGCCGACAACAAAGAGCACACGCCGTACTGCATCCACCGCGCGCCGCTGGGCACCCACGAGCGGTTCATCGCGTTCCTCATCGAGCACTACGGCGGGGCGTTCCCGACGTGGCTCGCGCCGGTGCAGGTGCGCCTGGTGCCGGTGGCCGACAACTTCGTCGAGCACGCCAACAAGCTGCGCGACGCGCTGCGCAACGAGTTCGTGCGCGTCGAGGTCGACGACTCCAACGACACGCTGAACAAGAAGATCCGCAACGCGGTCACCCAGAAGATCCCGAACATCTGTGTGATCGGCGAGCGCGAGATGGTCGACAACACCGTCACGCTGCGGCGCTACGGCGAGCAGCGGCAGGAGAGCATGCCGTTCGACACCTTCGCGGCGCGGATGAAGCGGGCGATCGCGACCCGCAGCCGCGATCTGCCGGAGTGAGCCGCGGGCCGGCTCGGCGCCCGACAGGCGCGCCGGGCGGCCGTGGCCGGCGGACGCGCAGGTGCGCAAAACCATCGCACGCGCCTGCGTCCGTCCCCGCGCCGAGTGTCAGACTCCGCGGGACGGAATGCGCTAGGCTCTGCGGCCTATGGTTCCGAAGTCGTCTCCTTGGTTGTTGGCGCTGACCCTACTCACCGGCTGCCCCGACGGCATCGGCCCCAACAACCCGGATACGACCTGGCGCGTGGTCGCCGAGGAACTCGAGGTCGCGGTGCTCAGCATCGGCGGTGTCGCGGCCGACGATCTCTGGGCCGTGGGCGCCGACGCCGGCAAGGGTGGCGCGGTGCTGCGCTACGACGGTCGGAGCTGGGAGCGCGTCGCCACCGGTGAGCTGCACGATCTGTGGTGGGTCCACGCCGTCGCCGCAGACGCGGTGTTCATCGGTGGCGCGGGGGCGACGATCCTCCAGTGGGACGGCGCGGCGTTCGTGCGCCACGACACCCCCGGCCAGGCGGCACACACGGTCTACGGCGTGTGGGGCAGCGCGCCCGACGACGTCTGGGCGGTGGGTGGCGTCGCGGGCCGCTACGGGTTCCTGTGGCACTTCGACGGCGACGCGTGGACGAACGTGGAGCTGCCCGATGACGTGCCGCTCAACGCCGGCGGCGAGCTGCCCGCGCTGTTCAAGGTCTGGGGCCGCGCCGCCGACGACATCTACGCGGTCGGCGGCAGCGGACTCATCCTGCACTTCGATGGGGACGCGTGGACGGTCGTGCCGTCGGAGACCCAGGAGATCCTCTTCACGGTGTCGGGCGACGCCGACTCGGTGGTGATCGTCGGGGGCAGCGACAAGGGCGTCATCCTCGACGGCGAGGGCAAGGAGATCGGGCCCGAGTTCGCGCCGCTGCTGCAGGGCGTCGTCGTCGATCGCCACCGCACGATCTGGGCCTCGGGCGCCAACGGCACCGTGCTGAAGCGGCCCTTCGGCGGGGACTGGGAGCCGGTCGACACCGCCATCGACACCAAGCCCGCCTCGCTGCACGCGATCTTCGTCGACGACCAGGACGGCGTGTGGACGGTCGGCGGCGCGGTGCTCACCGCCGATCTGAACGCGGGCGTGATCTTCCATCGTGGGCCGGACGCCGGCGACCTCGCCGCCCTCACCCCCGATCCGACGCCGACGCCGGTGTGCCCCGCCGATCGCGTCGACCTCGCGCCCGGCAGCAGCATCGCGCGGCGGTGGAACGAGCTGCTGCTCGACTCGATCCGCCGTGACATCCCCAAGCCCGGCCTGCACGCGCGCAACCTGTTCCACACCTCCGCGGCGATGTACGACGCCTGGGCGAGCTACGACGACGTCGCCGACGGCTACTACTACACCGAGCGCACCGCGGCCGACGACGAGGACGGCGCGCGGGCCGTGGCGATCTCGTACGCCGCGTACCGAGTGCTGGCACACCGCTACGCGGCCGCGAACGGCGGGCCGATCTCGGTCGCCTGCTACGACGCGTTCATGGAGCGGCTCGGGCTCGACCCCACCGACGAGCACACCGACGGCGACGATCCGGCAGCGGTGGGCAACCGCGTCGCCGCGGCGGTGATCGCCGCGACCCAGGACGACGGCGCCAACGAGACCAACGCCTACGCCGACACCACGATGTACGCGGCCGTGAATCCGCCGCTGACGGTCGATCGCCCGGGCACCCCCGCGACCGACCCGGACGTGTGGCAGGAGCTGAACCTCGCCCAGGCCGAGACGCAGAACGGCCTCATCCTCGACGCTGGCATCCAGAAGTACATCGGGCCCAACTGGGGCTACGTGACGCCGTTCGCCCTTCCGCCGGACGCCGAGGGCAATGGCGTGCACCACGACGTCGAGGTGGTGCCGTCGGTGACGATGCCGGAGATGACGGACTGGGTCGTCGACGTGCTGGTGAAGACCGCGGCGCTCGACCACACCGATGGGCGCACGATCGATCTCTCGCCCGGGGCCTACGGCAACAACCCGCTCGGCACCAACGACGGCACGGGTCACCCGATGAATCCGGTGACGGGTGAGCCGTACGCGCCCAACGTCGTCCCGCTGGGTGACTTCAGCCGGGTGCTCGCGGAGTTCTGGGCCGACGGTCCCAAGTCCGAGACGCCGCCGGGGCACTGGAACACGCTGGCGAACACCGCGTCGGACGACGCCGCGCTCGAGCACCGGCTGTGGGGCCAGGGCGAGGTCGTCGATCGCCTCGAGTGGGACGTGAAGCTGTACTTCGCGCTCAACGCCGCGGTGCACGACGCGGCGATCACCGCGTGGGGCGTCAAGCGGGCGTACCTCGGCCCGCGGCCGATCACGCTGGTGCGGTGGATGGCCGCCAAGGGCCAGTCGAGCGATGCGTCGCAGCCGTCGTACGATCCCCACGGGCTGCCGCTCGTCCCCGGGGTCATCGAGCTCATCACCGACGCGAGCTCGGGCCCCGGCGAGCGCCACCACCACCTGCGATGGTGGAAGGGCGAGGTCGCGGTGTACACGTGGCGTGGCGAGCCCGGCGATCGCAAGAACGACGTCGGCGGCTTCGGCTGGATGCGCGGCGTCGACTGGTTCCCGTACCAGCGCCGCACCTTCGTGACGCCGGCGTTCCCCGGCCTCATCTCGGGGCACAGCACCTTCAGTCGCGCGGCGGCCGAGGTGCTCGCGGCGTTCACCGGCAGCGAGTACTTCCCCGGCGGGTTCGCCGAGTTCGTCGCGCCCGCGAACGAGCACCTGGTGTTCGAGGACGGGCCGAGCCAGGAGGTGCGCCTGCAGTGGGCGACGTACTACGACGCGGCGGATCAGGCCGGGCAGTCGCGGGTGTACGGCGGGATCCACATCTGGCCGGATGACTGGCAGGGCCGCGAGCTCGGGGCGATCGTCGGGACCGAGGCCGCCGCGAAGGCGGGCACGTACTTCGACGGCACCGCGGTGGAGTGAGGCGCCCCGCGGCCGCGGGGTGTGGCGACTTGCAACGATCGAGCCGGTCGCTGCTGGCGTCGTCGGGCAGTGTGGCGTGGCGCACTGCGGACCGCGACGAACAGGAGCAACCTCCAAGGGCCATGACGCTGCTCGCCGAGCTCACCGTGACCGTACTGATGGTGCCGCTCGCCATCACGTCCCCGCGCATCACCCCGTTCGCCCAAATGGGAGTGGGCGTGCAGACGGTGCAGGGCGCGGAGCCGTCGGTCGTCGTCGAGACGTCGCCGTTGGCCCCCGTCGCGGTCGCGCCCGCGCCGGTCGCAGCCCCGAGCGTCGTGGCGCCCGCGGGCACCACGGTCGTCGTGTCGACGGGGGCGCCGGCGACCGCGTGGCCGACCGCGACGACGACGACGACGACGACCAGCACCACCACGACCACCACGACCACCGCGCCCGCACCGGTCGCGACCACCGTCACGGTCGCGCCTCCGCTGGCCCCGGCCCTGTCGCCCCAGGCGGCCGTCCGCACGCTGCTGCGCTACGACCCCTACCTCGCGCCGCGCTACCGCTCGGGCCGCAACATGATCATCGGCGGCGCCGTGATGCTCGGCGTCGGCTCGCTCGCGCTGTTGACCACGCTGTCGTGGGCCCGACAGTCACGCGAGCGACTCAACCACATCTCGATCGACGACGAACAGCGCCGCGCCGCGGAGCGCCGCGACCAGTCGATCAACATCGCCCGCGGCGTCGGCATCGTCGCGGCCGCCATGGCCGTCAGCGGCGTGGTGCTCGTCGCGACCGGCGCGGTGAGGAAGCGCCGCGCGGTCGAAGAGGCCCGCGGACGCGTGTACATGCAGGCGGCGCCCGGCGGGATGCAGGTTCGGTTCTAGCAGGGCACGAAAGAACGCCAAGCGTTCTTTCGCGCCCTGCTCCGTGCCCGTGCCCCTGCCCGTGCCCGTGCCCGATCGGATCGACATCGGTTCATCGCGCCGGAACGTCCGAAGACGCGACAATCCGGCGGAGCGAGGCCCTCACTGCGCCGATCTGACCGCTCTGCGGTCATCCTGGCCGAGTGAACCACCGCGGCGACGCCCGCGTAGCGGTGCCCACCACGACAACGACCGCGACCCTCGGGCCGAACGGCCACGCGCCGCGCGGGTGCGTCGAACGACGTACGTCCGCATGCGTAGCCGGCCCGTTCGAGACGCCCGCGCTCGGATCACACCGCTAGGCTGCGACGCGGGTGGTGAACATGCAGCGAGTCGCGACGTGCAATCGATCGTGGGAGTTGGCCGGGTCCTCCGCACTGGCGGGGTGCATCGCCGCGTGCAACCACAGCGCGGGCACCGAGCCGACGCAGGCGTGGGACACCGCGGACGACGCGGGCGAGTCGGCAGGTGACGCGTCCTCGGGTCAGGCACCCGAGCCGGCGACCACCGCAACCACCGCGACTACCACCCCGACCACCGACGCGCCGGGCACCAGCGGCGCGCCAGCAGACGACGGTAGCGAGCCCACCAGCACGACCGCGCCGCCGCCGAGCTGCGAAGTCGCGACCACGCCGTGCGACGAGACCACCGCGTGCTGCGAGGGGACGGTCTGCGGCGACACGTCGCTCGGCCAGGTGTGCTGCGGCGTCGAGGACACGCCGTGCGCGACGCCCGACGGGTCGGACTGCTGCGGCGCGCTGTGGTGCATCGACGGCGTCTGTGCCTACGGCGCCGAGGTGCCGGCGTGCGAATCGCCGTGCAAGCAGCCGCCCGCGCTCCTGATCGAGAAGCAGCGCCTCGCCGACCTCGGCGGCAGCTTCCTCGGCATCTGCGGCGACGAGAACCACCTCTATGGCTATCACCTGCCGGCGGCCGTGCTGCCGGGGTCGGACTACTCGCTCGAGGGCGCGCTGAACGAGCCGGCGTGCGAGTGGTACGCCTCTGCGATCGACATCGGCATGGACTGGCCGGCGTCGCGCGAGTGGTTGATGTGGTTCATCCAGCAGGTCGCCGACGACAACATCCACGACATCGCGGAGGTCATCGGCTCTTACGACGGCGTCGACGTCCGCTACTGGTCCGACAGTACCGGCTGGCAGACCAACGGCATCGAGTACACCGGCAGCGGCCACGACACGTGGACCCACGTGTCCGTGTATCGCTCGACGGCGAACGAGGACCACCGCATCCTCGCCGGGTGGACCGCCGACGGGCAGGCCGCCGCCGCGCCGTCGCCCGGGGAGCACGCGTCACCCGACGACGAGTAGACCCGAGCGCAGGCCCTGCCGCACGAACATCAGCACCTGCGCCTGCGCCTCTGCCCCATCGAGCTCGACCTCCTCGGCCCACGCCGCGATCGCGGCGCGCAGCGGCCGATGATCCCGCAGGCACGTCACGAGCAGGGCGGCCGTATCGCTCAACTCCTGATCCACGCCCGCGCCCCGCTCGAACCGGACCCACAGCCGCACGTCGCCCGACGCGGACAGCGATTGCTCGTGCACCAGCCGCGCCGCCTCGTTCGGGCGCACCGCGGCCGCCAGCAGCTCCTCGTCGGTCGCCCCCGACCACGCGACCGCGTCGAGCAGCCGCTCGAGCAGCGCGCCCGAAAACCCCGCGAGCCCCGCCGGCTCGACCACGAACCCCGCCGCGCGACCCGTGGTGCCGCGCGCGTGCACGAGCACGTGGCGGACGCGCTCGACCCCGAGCCGCGCGAAGTGACGGCGGTACGCCGCGTACGTCTCGGCGTAGACGCGACCCAAGCCGCCGTCGCGCAGCGACGCGTACCCGATCGATTGGTCCGCCGCGGAGTTGCCCGGCGTGACCACGAGGCACAGATCGAAGCGCCCGGTGCCGAGCCCCGCGTTCACCCGATCGGCGATCTGCCGCGCCCCGGGATCCGGCGTGTCGAACAGCACCCACGCGCGGCCCCGTGGGTTCAACAGCGCGTCGAGCTGCCCGAGCAAACGCACCGCGAGCTCGTCGCCCCGAGCGCCCCCGTGCAAGAAGGTCGACCCTTCGAGGTCCTCGGGCTGGGCGACGTAGGCCGGCTGGCTGACCACCGCGTCGAACCGACGCCCTGCGACCGGCGCCCCGAGATCGCCCACCCACCACTCGCACTCGAGACGATTGAGGCGACCGTTGAAGCGCGCATAGTCGATCGCGCGGGGATCGATGTCGGTGCCGACGACCTCGGCCACGCCGCTGGCCTTGGCCACCAGCGCCAGGGATCCCGCGCCGCAGCCGACGTCGACGAGGCTCGTGACGCCCGCGAACGACAGGCTGTTCGCGAGCTCGTCGGTGGTCATGCCCGGGCCCATCACCGGGTCGTCGTCGTGGAACTCGTCGGAGGCGATCCACACCCCGCGGTACGGCAGCACGCGGAGGGCCGCGCGCGTCCGCGCCCCGTCGACCACCAGCGCGCCGACCCGCACGAGCACGGCGAAGGCCTCGGCGCCCAGCGCTGCCGTGAGGTCCGCGGTCGCGACCTCGCCACCGTAGGCGAACACCGCCAGCAGCCGCGAGCCGTCGTCGCCGCGCGTCGAGAGCTCGTGCAGCACCGCGGGCACCCGCACCGCGTCGAGCTGGCGCGGCGCGATGGCCTCGCACGACGCGAGGCTCCGCTCGTCGAATCCAGCGCGCACGAAGGCGGCCCGGAGGGCGGCGATCTCCGCGTCGGGCAGGTCCGCGAGACGTCGAGGCAATGCCCGGGGGTCCATGGGTCGCGAGCTTACGGGAACGACCCCGATGACGGGAACACCACGCGAGTCCCCCTCCGCACGGACCAGGAACGGAGGGAGACCCGCGTGGGGCTCACGCTCCTCTTAGAAGCGCCCGCGTACGACGACGCCGGCGAACCTCGAGGAGACCGACGGGGAGACGGCAAGCCGGGCCTTGCGCTTGTTCGTCGCCCCGACGGCGATGAGGGAGACTCCTGCGATGGCGAGCACCGGGGCGACGATCGCCCCGGCGATGAGCATCGTGTTGGCGGTGCGACCGCGGCGGTCGAACTCGCTGCGCTGATCGGGGCTGAACCCCGGGGCCTTCTGGTCCTCGCGCGCCCGCTTGCCGTTGACCGCACCGATGCCGATGAGGGCGGTCGAGCCGAGCCCGAGGACCAGCAGCACCGCGCCGGTCGCGATGAGCGTGGTGCCCGGCTTGGCCGCGTCGTCGGTCGAGGCCTGGACGGCGACGCCGTTGTTCGGCGTCCCGTCGTTCGGCGACCCGTTGTTCGGCGTCCCGTTGTTCGGCGTCCCGTTGTTCGGCGTCCCGTTGTTCGGCGTCCCGTTGTTCGGCGTCCCGTTGTTCGGCTTGCCCGCCTGGGCGCGCTCGAGGGCCTCCTTCATCACGAAGCGCGCCTCGACGACCGACTCCGGGATGTTCGACGAGCCGTGCGCGTCGCGATACGCCCGGAAGTACCCGTAGTAGGCGTCCATCCCGTTGCGGAGCATCGCGACATCACCGCTGCCCTCGTACGCCGCCTGGTACGCCGCCATCGCGTCGAGCACCAGCGAGGCGCGGATCGTGCGGTTCGCCGGCGACTCCGGCACGCGACCCAGCAGCGCGGTGAACGTCTTGCCGGCGGCCGCGTAGTCCTGCTTCTCGTAGGCGCGCTTGCCCTCGGCGTACTTGCTCGCCTCGGCCTTCTCGAGCTGCCCGGGTACGGTCCGCAGCGCTCCGGCGGCGTGGACCGAGCCCGTGCTCGCCATGGTCACCGCCACCGCGGCGGCGACCAGCCACTGTCGTAGGGGACGGTGGGTCATGGCGGCTAGTCCTCCCCGTCGCAGGTGACGACGTCGGTGGCGCCCGTCGGGACGGCGTCGGTGCAGTACTCGCCCTCCCAGATCTCGTCGCAGCTGCCGTTGTTGCACTGCAGCGCGCCGTCGTCCTCGCAGGACTCGCCCGACTCGCTCTTCGGCTTGCAAGCGCCCTCGAAGCAGTACAGGCCGCGGGCGCAACGGGCGACGTCGTCGGTCCCGTCGTCCTCGTCGCACTCCTCGTTCACGCTCGCGCCGATGTGGCACTCGGGGTTGAGGATACCGTCGTCCGACGCGTCCTCGCACACGCCCGAGGAGCACCAGTTGCCGCCGTTGCGCTCGCCCGGCGCGCACACGTCGCCGTTGGAGAGCAGCGTCGTCCGGCACTCGCGGCCGTCGTCGCTGGTGATGCAGCCCAGGGTCGTCGACGGGTTGCACTCGCGATCCGCGGTGCACGGGTCGTTCGCGTTGACCACGATCTCGCACTGGCCCGAGCCGCCGATCTCGCAGTACAGGCCGCCCTCGCACTCGTTCTCGAGGGTGCAGTCGTCGCCCATGCCGCGGTCGCTGCGGCAGCTGCCGCCGTTGCAGTGCATGTCGTCGATGCAGTCGCGATCCGAGTCACAGCGATCGCCGTTGGTGTCCCCGCGGTCGCGACAGTACGTGTACGTGTTGTCGCCGATGTCGACCGGGATGCAGCTCTCGTCCTCGGCGCAGGCCGAGTCGTCACCGCAGTCGTAGTTGGTGTTGCAGTACGCGATGCAGGTCTCGCTCTGCGGGTCGCAGGTCAGGTGTTCGAGGCAGGGCAGCGCCTCGGTGCCGACGTCGGGCTCGTTGGCGTCGTCGAACTCGCAGTGGTCGCCCTCGTCGGCCCGCACCGCACACCGACCGGTCGAGATGTCGCAGAAGAGGCCCTGATCGCACTTGTCGTCGGCCTCGCAGAAGTCGTCCACCAGGCCCTTGTCGACGCACACGAACGTGCCGTCGACCTCCTCGCAGGTCGAGCCGGCCTCGCACTCGATGTCGTAGCCGATGAGGGCCAGCGCCTCGCTGCAGTCGTCGCCGACCTTCTGCGTGCCGGTGAACAGGTTGCGCAGGTCGCAGGGGTTCTGCGCCGGATCGCCGGCCGGCGAGCAGTAGCCGCCGACGTCGAAGGGCTCCCAGCACTGCTGCTGATCGATGATCTCCTTGCACGCCGCGGCCGCGTCGGCGTCGGGGACAGAGCGATCGAGGCGGACGCCGAAGCCGAGCGTGTACAGGAGGTCACCCCGTTGCAGCTCCGGCTTGTCGTCGTTCGAGTACAGCTGCTCGGTGAAGCGCGCGGTGCAATCGGCCGCGTCGGCCGTGAAGGGCCCGAGGCGATAGTCCCGCTCGCCGTCGGAGCAGCACTTGAACTCCCAGTCGCACAGCGACGCGATCAGCGGCTCGACGTCCTCGCCATCGCCCGGGGTCCCGCCGTCGGTCCCGCCCGTCGAGTCCGGATCCGTGCCCTCGGCGCTGCCGTCCTGCGTGGGGTTGGCCGACTCGGCAGCGTCGTCTCCGGTGCCGCCCTCGGTCGCGCCCTCGGTCTCGGACGTGTCGCCGATCGTGTTGCCCGCAGAGAGCTCACCTTCGGGGGTCTCCTTCTTGTAGCAACCAGTCGCCACGAGGACTGCGACCGTCGCGAAGAGCACACGGTGGGAAGAGGTTGTCTGGTGTAGGCCCGTCACGCCTCTTCGAACGCCCGCACCGCGAGGCCGATTCAACGCCATACGGCCGCGAACTTGGGCATTCACATGGGATCCGCGTGCTCGACTCGAGCAGTTCGCGGGGCCTCGCGACGCGCCCTCGTCGATGCGTCGTGCGTCGAACTCCATGCGCGTGGGCGTGGACCCGCGGGCTGCTCCGCGTCGGCTCGAGTTGGGAGGCGCTGCGCGAGTTGGGCAACGACCGTGCCCGTGTTGGGCACGCGCGCCGCGGCAAAAAACTTCGCCCAGACCGCGAATTCCCGGCCGTTGAGCCCCTCGCGGCGGTCGCGGCGGCCGCCGCTGCGCCCTTGCTAGACTGCCGCGTGGTCGATCTCGCCCGCAGCGCGGCGTGCGTGTGGACGCTCGGGATCGCCGCCTGCTACCCGACGCCCGACCCACCGTGGCTCGTGACCCGCACCGAGTTGATCGCGCTGCGGCTCGAGGTCACGCGCGAGGGGGAGCTCAGCGAGCCCGTCGCCGCGACCCCGCCCGATCGCATCCGGACCGAGATGCTCCCGGGCGACACCGCGAGGATCCGCCCCTTCGTCGTCGGGCCCGATCGCGTGTGGGAATCCGACGAGCTCGACATCGCGTACTACGCCTGCTTCGCGTCGCTGTGCCCCGGCCTGCTGCACGAGCCCGCCGCGGACCTGCCCTGCGGCACGCGCCTCGATCCGGCGACGCCGGTCTGCTCGGTCGGGCGCGGACCGGACGCCGAACTCGTGATGCCCTCCGAGCCGCTGGAGCTCGTGTCGTTCGGCGCGCCGCAGCTCTTCGGGATCGCGGGCGCCCCCGGCCTCAGCGACACCGACACGTGCATCGCGGCGGTGCGCGCCCGGCCGTTCGGCGACCTGTCCGACTGCATGCTCGTCGAGCGGACGGTCTCCGTGGGCCCGAGCTGGGTGCTCCAGCTCCTGCAGTCCGAACAGGAGGGCACGGACACGTCCGGGGGCGACAGCGACACGGGCACGGACGACGGCACCTCCACCGGCGACACCGACGGGGGCTACACGCCGCCGCCCGAGGTCTACCTGCAGTGGCCGAACTTCAACCCCGAGGTCGAGCGCTTCACCGTGGTCATCACCCGCGGCACCGCGGAGCGCACCATCGACGCGGCGCCCTCGGATCGCCTCTCGGTCCGCGCCGGCGATCGCGTCCTCATCGTGCTGGTCCAAGATCCCCGCGACAGCCAGGCGCCCGCGGTCCTGCTCGAGCCCGATGGCGACATCATCCGCCGCTTCGAGCGGCCGCTGGCGCGGTGGTACGCGAACGCGCCGCTCGACGAGCGCAGCGCAGGCCTGGACGCCTTGTCGTGGACCATGCCGCACGGCGTCGCAGAGGTGCGGATCGACGCGCTGCTCGACGACGGCTACGGCGGGCTCGCCTGGGGCTCGCTGCACTTCGAGGTCGATGACACGTCGGGCTGAGTGGCCCGCGACGCTGCTCGCCGGTGCGCTCGCGCTGCTCGGGCCGATGCGGGCCGTCGCCGCGGAGCCTGCGTGCCCGGGTGCGGCGTGCACGACGATCCGCGGCGAGGTCCGCCGACGCGGCGATCGGGTGCCGATCCCCGGCGCGCGGATCCTGCTGACCGCCGAGCCGACCGGCCGCAAGCTCGGCGAGCTCCCGCGCCACGCCCACCTCCGCGAAGACGCGGCCCCGGCGTGGGTCCGCTCGACGACCGCGGACGACGACGGCGCCTACGCGTTCGACGACGTGCCCCGCGGGCGCGCGCGCCTGGTCGTCATCGCCGACGGGTTCGTACGCACCGAGACCATCGTCGACACCGGCGCCCGCATCCGCCCCGTGTTCCTCGAGCCGCGCAGGGAGGGCGAGTTCCGCACGGTCGTCGCGCAGCGCCCGAGCGCGCCGACGCCCTCGGCGAGCGGCGTGGCGATGACCGCCGAGGAGATCGCGACCGCGCCCGGCACCCAGGGCGATCCGCTGCGCGCCGTGCAGAGCCTGCCCGGGGTCGCGCGCACGCCCGCCGGCCTCGGACTGCTCATCCTGCGCGGCGCCTCGCCGGCGCAATCCAAGGTCTACTACGGCGAGCACCCGCTGCCCCGTGCGTTCCACACCCTCGGCTTCACCAGCGTGCTGCAGGCCGACGTGCTCGGCGGCCTCGAGGTCCAGGCCGGCAACTTCTCGTCGCGGTGGGGCAACGCGTCGGGGGGCGTGGTCCTGCTCGCGCCGCGCAAGGGTCGACGCGACGGCGTGCACGGGCACGCCAAGGTCGACCTGCTGTCGGCGGGCGCCCTGGTCGAGGGGCCGCTGGGCCGCGGCAGCTTCATGATCGCCGCCCAGCGCGGCTACGTCGATGCGGTGCTGCGGGTCGCCGAGCGCCTCGATCCGACCGTGGCGTACGCCCTGCCCCGCTACTTCGACTACCAGGCGCAGTACGATCTCACGCGCGGCGCCAACGAGTTCACCGCGCGCTGGATCGGCTCGGGCGATCGCTGGACGGTGCGCTACCTCGACTACGACATCACCGGCGAGCAGACCGTCCGCCGGACGGGCGCCGATCTCCGCGACCAGTTCCACCGCGGCGAGCTCGTGTTGCGCCGCCGCTCGGGACCGTGGCGATTCCTCCTCACGCCGGCGGTGCGCGTCGATCTGGCGCGCACCACGAGCGACTTCTCGTCGGATCGTCGACGCGCCGTGGTGCCATCGTGGCGCGCCGAGGCCGAGCGCGAGGTGACGCCGTACTTCTCCGTGACCGTGGGCACCGACGGCAGCGCCTCGCCCTACCGGCTGCGCTCGGAGGTCCCCGAGACCGACACCCGCGAGGGCGAGCTGGTCCTGGCCAAGGGCGTCGACGCGATCGTCGGCGTCTACGCCTGGGCAACGCTGCGTCTGGGCAACGTCACGCTGTGGCCGGGCGTGCGCGGCTCCGCGTTCGCGCGGATCACCCGGACCGAGACCCGCGATCGCACGCGGCACCGCTTCGCCGTCGATCCGCGGCTCATCGCCCGGTGGGACCTCGGCAAGCGCTGGGCCCTGCGGGGCGGCGTCGGCCTGTACGCCCAGCCCGACGCGCCGTTCGCCTCGGGCAGCGACTCGCTCGTCGCGGGCGAGCAGGGCGTGGGCACGGCGCGGGTGCTGTTGTCTGCGCCGATCCGCTTCGCGCTCGATCCCTCGGTCGGCGTCGGCGCGACCGACCCGACCCCCGATCCGCTGCAGTCGATCCAGGTCAGCGGCGGCGGCTCGTTCACGCCGGCCCGCGGCCCGAGCGTCGACGCGACCGCCTTCATGCGCATCCTCGACGAACCACGCACGACCGCGCAACGGATCCCCGGCGGGCCCGAGACCATCTACACGGTCGAGAACATCGCGCGCACCTGGGGCCTCGAGCTGCTGCTACGCCAGCGCCTGGGCGAGCGCTTCTACGGGTGGATCGGCTACACGCTGATGCGGACCGAGTTCGGCGCGCAGTACCGCGGCCTGAACGCGCGCCGCTACACCGCGAGCTCCTTCGATCAGCGCCACAACCTCGTCGTGCTCGCCAGCGCCGAGCTGCCGCGACACTTCCGGCTGGGCGCCCGCTTCCGCCTCGTCAGCGGCTCGCCGTACACCCCCGTCGTCGGCACGGTGAACGGCAACAACGGCCCGTACCCCCTGCTCAGCGGCACCAACTCGCGCCGGTTCCCCGCCTTCCACCAGCTCGACGTCCGGCTCGATCGCCGCTGGTACCTCCGCCGCACGACGGTGGCCGCCTACATCGACGTGCAGAACGTGTACAACCGCGCCAACGTCGAGGCGCTGGTGTACTCGGCGGACTACCGCGAGATCGTGAGCAGTGTGGGGCTGCCGATCTTCCCGAGTCTGGGCGTGCGCGTCGACTGGTGAGTCGTCGGTCCGGGTCCGCGAGCAGCCGATCGATGATCGGCTGCGGATCCACGAACACCGGGTGAAGAGGAAGCACAAAAGGGGTCGCAACTTGGCGAAGTCGCTGTTCGCGCGGCGAAGGCCCGGCACGACTGTATTCTTTGATACACGCAATCGAGGGTGTCGCCGTCGGTCGGGTACCAGGTCGTGACGCGTCCGTCGGGCAGGACCACGTGGTAGTTGCCGCTGCCATCGCAGCCGAGCGACCACACGGTGGTGTGCACGTCCTTGCCGTGCTGATCGAGCACACAGGCACCGTTGCCGACGAAGTCGAAGCCGTAGGTCCAGTCCTCGAGCATGTCGAGCAGCCACAGCGAAGCCATGCGACCGCTACGGACGAGGGCGTCGAGGTGCTCGAGGGCGCCG
>LNFB01000130.1 GCA_001464385.1 Deltaproteobacteria bacterium Ga0077550
TCGGCGTACTGGTCCGGGTTCGGCGTGATCCAGCACCGCTTCCATGCGCTGTCGCTGTGGGAGTACGCCTGCGACCAGGGCATCGGCACCGCGTGCGAGCAGGCGGCCGACGTGTACCTGCGCGGCGAGCTGTTCGCCGCCAAGCCCGATCGCGCATCCGAGCTGTTCGCCGACGGCTGCGCCGCTTCACGCCCGTCGTCGTGCACGCGCGCCGGCGAGCTGGCGATGACGCGGCTCGACACGACGCCCTCGCCGCGCAAGGCGGTCAAGTGGTGGCGGCGCGGCTGCACCGGCGGCGATCCGCAGGGCTGTCACCTGCTCGGCCTCGCGATGCTCGAGGGCCAGGGCGTCGGTCGCGATCCCACTGCCGGCGTCGCGATGATCGGTACCGCGTGTGACCAGCGCTTCGCCCCGGCGTGCCATCAGCTGGCGGGGTTCCAGGCGCAGGGGCTGTTCGTCGCGCGCGACGAGGCCGCGTCGGCGGCCACCCTGCGGCGCGCGTGCGACTACGGCGGCGGGGTCTCGTGCACCGAGCTCGGCGTGCGCGCGCGGGCGGCCGGCCTCGCAGACCAGGCCAAGACCGATCTGACCGCGGCCTGCGAGCACGGCGATCCGCGGGGCTGCGCGCTGCTCGGCGACCTGCATGCGCTCGGGGCCCCCGGTCTCGCCGTCGACAACGAGCGCGCGGCGGCGGCCTACGCCGACGCGTGTCGCGGCGGTCTCTTCGAGGCCTGCGGTCGCGCGGCCGCGGCCGAGGGCACCGGCGGGATCGATCCCGCCGAGCTGCGCGGTCTGTACCGCGTCGCGTGCGACGCGGGCACTGCAGAGGCGTGCGACTACCTCGCGGGCATGATGCTCGACGGCATCGGCGGCCCGCCCGATCCCCAGGCGGCCGCTCGCCTGTTCGATCGCGCGTGCACCGGGGCCTACGCGGACTCCTGCGTGCACCTGGCGTGGATGGGCCGCGGCGACCGGGGTCGCGATCCGCTGCGCTGGCTCGAGCGCGCGTGCGACCTCGATGACGGCGCGTGCGTCGTGCTCGGCGAGGTCCACGAGCGCGGCATGGTCGAGGGCGCGAAGCTCGGCGCGGCCGCTGCGGCCTACCAACGGGGCTGCGCGGCCGATCGACCCGACGCATGCTTCCGACTGGGCGGGGTGCTCTCGCGCGGCGCCGGCGTGGCGCGCGACGACGCGGCCGCGGCCCGCATGTACCAGGTCGCGTGCGAGGGCGGCCACGCCCAGGCCTGCACCGCGCTGGCGCGGGCGTACGAGGTGGGGGCGGGCGTGCACGCGGACGCGGCCGCGACGGCGCACTACCGCGAGCGGGCGTGCACGCTGGATCCGGCCGAGGGCTGCAGGTAGGGCCGTCGTCGGGCCCGCGCAAGGTCGACGTCCGGACCGAGTGCTACGCTAGGTCGCGATGGCGAGTGCGATCCCGGCGGCACAGATGGGGCCCGACGCGTTCTTGGCCTGGGAGCGGACGCAGCCGACGCGGCACGTCTACCTGCGCGGCGAGGTGTTCGCGATGGCTGGGGGTTCGCCACGGCACAGCCGCCTGGCCTCGCGGATGATCGCGAAGCTCGATCTCGGGCTCAGCGACAGGTCGTGCGACGTGCACACCTCCGACCTGCGCCTCGCGCTCAGCGAACGACACTTCGTCTACGCCGACGCGGTGGTCGTGTGTCGACCCATCGAATTCCGGCCGGGGACGACGGACGTCGTCACCAATCCGACGGTGGTGATCGAGGTCCTGTCGACCTCGACGGAGGCCTACGACCGAGGGGAGAAACAGGCGGGGTACCTCGGGTTGCCTTCGGTTGCGCACCTCTTGCTCGTTGCGCAACGCGAGGTCCGCGTCGAGCTGTACAGCCGGCAGGACGACGGGAGCTTCCGCTTCACGGTGCACGGCCCCGGGGCGCAGATCCTGCTCCCCGCGATCGGCGTCGCGTTGAGCGTCGACGAACTCTACCAGGGCGCCTTCGAGCTGCCCGGCGACGACGGCGAGGCGCGAACGTGAGGCCATGCCGATCCTCGTGACCGGGGCGACGGGGAACGTCGGCGCGGAGGTACTGCGGCGGCTGGTCGACGGCGGCGACGACGTGATCGCGGCGCGTCGGTCGGGCGCAATGGACGACGGCGGCGCGGCGTCGGCACGCTCTTCCTGGTGCGGCCGCCGGCGATCTCGAACGTGCGGCGCGACCTCGTGCCCGCGCTCGAGGCCGCGCGGCGCAGTGGCGTCGAGCATGTGGTCTTCCTGTCGCTGCAGGGCGCGGACAAGAACGCCTTCGTGCCGCATGCGAAGGTCGAGGCGTGGTTGGCGGCCTCGGGCATGCAGACCACGTTCCTGCGGCCGTCGTTCTTCATGCAGAACCTCTCGACCACGCACCGCAGCGACATCCGCGATCGCGACGCGATCATGGTCCCCGCGGGCGGCGGCGCCACGGCCTTCATCGACGTGCTCGACATCGCCGATGCGGCCGTGGCGGTGCTGCGCCAACCCGAGCGCTACCGCGGCGCCGCGCCCACGATCACCGGCGGGGAGGCGCTCACCTACGACGCGGTGGCCGTGATCCTCTCGCGCGAGCTCGGCCGGCCGATCCGCTACGCGCGTCCCGGGATCCTGCGGTATGCCGCGCACGCGCGCCGCCAGCTCGGGATGCCGCTGGGCTTGGTCCTCGTGTCCGCGGCGATCTACACGACGGCGCGGCTCGGGCTCGCCGACTCACTCACGACCGAACTCGTCGCGATCACCGGTCGCGCGCCGCGGACGTTCGAGGAGTTCGCCCACCGCGAGCGCGCGGTGTGGGCCCGCGAGCGCGGGTAAGACCTCGCGGTCCTCCGCGCGCCCGGATCACCCCGATCGGAACAGCGCCACCACGCTCGGCTGCATGAAGTGGTGCAGGCGGTGGATCTTCCCGTCGCGGAGCTCGAGCGCCTCGATCGCGCGCAGCTCCCCGTCGCGGTGGAACTCGAAGCCGGGTTGCCCGTTGACCCCGATCGGCACGACGCGCGCATCCCCGGGGGACCACCGCGCGAACATCCGCCGGTAGAACTCGACATTGTCGGCGCGCCCGGCGATCCACGTGGGCGAAGGCGGCATCGTCGTGTGCATGTCGTCGTGCACGAGCGAGATCATCGCGTCGAGGTCGGCGTCCGCGATCGCGTGGACGTAGCGGGCGAGCACGGCGCCATCGGTCGTCGCGCTCGCGAACGCCGTGGGGTCGCGTCGCGCCACCTTGGTCTCGATCGCCGCGCGGGCGCGGTGCAGCGTGCTCTCGACGGCGGCCGCGGTCTGGTCGAGCGCGCCGGCGACCTCCGCCGCGCTTAGCCCCACGACGTCGCGGAGCAGCAGCGCGGCGCGCTGCGCCGGCGTGAGGACCTGCAGCGCGGCCACGAACGCCAGCGCGACGCTCTCGCGCAGCACGTATCGCGCGTCGGGATCGAGCTCAGCGCCGACGAGCCACGCGTCGGGGGCAGGCTCCAGCCACGGCGCGTCGTCGATGGACGCCGCCGGCGGGAACGCGTCGCCCGGCGTCGACGCGCCGATGTCCGACGCGAGCACGCGACGGCGGCGGCGGCCGAGCTCGTCGAGGCACGAGTTGGTCGCGATGCGATACAGCCATGGCTTGAGCCGCGTGGGATCGTCGAGCGACGCCCTGGCCCGCCACGCGCGGAGCAGCGTGTCCTGGACCATGTCGTCGCTGTCGTGCGACGAGCCGAGCATGCGGTAGCAGTGAAGCCGCAGCCCGCCGCGGAGCGGAGCGACGGCGGCGTCGAAGTCGGCGTCGATCATGGCCGGGCCTGCGTATCGTAGTGGATCGCGCGCTGCATGCTGGGGCGCGCGCAGACCCGCGTCAGCCACGACGTCACGCGGGGGTAGGGCGTCAGGTCGAGCTGGCACGCTCCGGCGAGGTCGTAGTGGGGCGCCAGCGCGAAGTCGGCGAGCGAGAGTGGACCCGCGAGGTACCCGTCGTCGGCGAGCGAGGCCTCGAGCACCGCGGTCGCGGCGTGGAACTCGGCCGTGCCCTCGGCGATGCGCGCGAGATCCGGCTCGCCGTGCCCGCGCAGCGCCTTCACGATGCGCTCGCGCGCGACCTTGCTCATCGCGGGGCCGAGGTGCGCCAGCTGCCAGGCGATCCAGCGATCCATGTCCGCGGCGCGGCGGGGATCGGCCGGCAGCAGCGCGGAGCCCCGGGCGAGGTACCGCATGATCGCCGTCGATTCCCACAGCACGAAGTCGCCGTCCTCGAGCACGGGCACGCGGCCGTTGGGGTTCTTGGCGAGGAACTCGGGCGCGCGGGCGCCGTCGAACAGGTTGACTGTGACGCAGTCGAGCGGGATGTCGAGCTCGTAGGCGACGGCGCGGACCTTCTTGCAGTTCGGGGAGTACGGGAAGTCGTGGAGTCGCATTCGAGGGCAAGACGGACGGGGCCCCCCGAACTGGTCGCGGCCCGGTCGATTTTCCCGCGGCTGCCCGAACGGTGGGGGTGATCCGCCCGGGAGGTGGCGATACCCTCTCGCCCGATGCACGCCGGCCGGAGCTATTCGTTCGCCGAGATCGCCGCGTGGACGCGCCGCGAGAGCCTCGTCTTTCTCGTCGTGGCTGCGATCCCGAAGCTCGTCGAAGCGCTCGGCCTCACCGTGCCCGTGGTGCCGTGGGCACCCCTGGCGATCGTCGGCACCGCGGTCGCGTTCGTCACCGGCTTCAAGGGCAACGCCGCGTACGGGCGGCTCTGGGAGGCGCGGCAGATCTGGGGCGGGATCGTGAACTCGAGCCGCACGTGGGGCATCGGCGTGCTCGACTACGTGTCGGCGACCGATGACGGCGCCACCCGGCGCGCGCTCGTCCGTCGGCACCTCGCGTGGCTCGCCGCGCTGCGCTACCAGCTCCGCGAGCCGCGGGCGTGGGAGACGATGACGCTGCCGCACCAGGCGGAGTACCGCGCGCGCACGTACACGCTGCCCGAGGCCGCCCAGCCGATCGAGGCCGCGCTGGCCGAGCACCTCGAGCCCGACGAGCTCGCGCGGGTGCTGGCCAAGAAGAACCGCGCGACCCACATCCTCGCGCTGCAGTCCGCGGCGCTGCGCAAGCTGGCCGACGCCGGTGCGCTGACCGAGCTGCGCCACATCGAGATGATGGCCACGCTGTCGGCGTTCTACGAGCACCAGGGCCGCTGCGAGCGCATCAAGAACTTCCCCTATCCGCGGCAGTACGCGACGCTGAACCTCATCTTCGTGTGGATGTTCATCGTGCTGTTGCCGTTCGCGCTGCACCCCGAGTTCTGCGAGCTCGGCACCGCGACCTCGTGGCTCGCGGTGCCGCTCGGCGCCGTGGTCGCGTGGGTCTTCCACACGATGGACAAGATCGGCACTGCGTCGGAGAACCCCTTCGAGGGCGGCCCGAACGACGTGCCGATCACCGCGATGAGCCGCGGGATCGAGATCGATCTTCTGGAGCTGATCGACGCGCCGGAGGTCCCGCCGACGATCGGGCCGATTCACTCGATCCTGATGTGACGTACACTGGGGCCGTGGGCCCCGTCACGTTCGCTCTGGTCTTCGGCGGCACGTTCCTGATCACCGGCCTCGTCCCGATCTGGCTCGCCATGCGGACGTTCGCGAAGGATCGCGCGATCGCGAGGTGGCCGCGGGCGCCGGGGCGCGTGACGGTGTCGCGCGTGGACTCGCACACCAGCACGAGCCGCGATCAAGACGGCTACGACCGCCGCTACACCCTGCACGATCCCGTCGTCCACTTCACGTACACCGTCGGCGGGCAGGAGCTGCACGGCGATCGCCTCGCGCGCGTCGTCGTCTCGTCGAGCGAGGTGCCCGACCTCAGCCGCTATGCCGTCGGTCAGGAGGTGCAGGTGTTCTACGATCCCAGCGATCCACGCACCGCCTACCTCGAGGTCCGGCGGTCGACGGGCGCGGTGATCCTGACCGTGTTCGGGGGCATCTTCGTGGCGGTCGGGCTCCTCGTCCCGGCGCTCGTGCTGTTCGCCTGAGGGGACCGCCCGAGGCGGGCGGGCCGGACCCGCGACCGGCGTCGGGGCGCTCGCGCGGCCCAGACGCGCCGCATGCCGCGCCCCGCAGCGCCGGCGCGGACAGCCTGATAGGTTCGCCCGCGACATGAACCGCGTTCCGGAAAAGCCGAGCCTCGACGGTCTCGAGGACAAGTGGGCAGCGACGTGGGAGTCGGCGGGCGTGTACCGCTTCGACCGCACGCGGCCGCGCGCCGAGGTCTTCGCGATCGACACGCCCCCACCGACGGTCTCGGGCTCGCTGCACGTCGGCCACGTCTTCAGCTACACGCACACCGACACGGTCGCCCGGTTCTGGCGCATGCGTGGCCTCGCGGTCTTCTATCCGATCGGCTGGGACGACAACGGCCTCGCGACCGAGCGGCGCGTGCAGAACTTCACCGGCGTGCGCTGCGATCCGCGGCTGCCCCACGACCCCGACTTCAAGGCCCCGTTCGCAGGCGACGTCCCCAAGGATCATCGCGCGGTCGCGGTGAGCCGGCCCAACTTCGTCGAGCTGTGCTTCGACGTCACCGCGCTCGACGAGCGCGCCTTCGAGGCGCTGTTCCGCAAGCTCGGCCTGTCGTTCGACTGGAGCCTGCTGTACACGACGATCGGCGCCGAGTCGCGGCGCGTCAGCCAGCGCGCCTTCCTGCGCAACCTCGCCCGCGGCGAGGCCTACCAGCAGGACGCGCCGACGCTCTACGACATCGACGAGCGCACCGCGGTCGCGCAGGCCGAGATGGAGGACCGCGAGACGCCCGGCGCGTACCACAAGCTGGCGTTCCACCGGACCGACGGATCGGGGGACATCGAGATCGACACGACGCGGCCCGAGCTGCTGCCGTCGTGCGTCGCCCTCGTCGCGCACCCCGAGGACGAGCGCTACAAGCCGCTGTTCGGCACGACCGTGCGCACGCCGCTGTTCGAGGTCGAGGTGCCGATCTTGGCCCACCGCCTCGCCGATCCGGCCAAGGGCACGGGCATCGCGATGATCTGCACCTTCGGCGACATCACCGACGTCACCTGGTGGCGCGAGCTCGACCTGCCGTCGCGCGCCCTCATCGGCTTCGACGGGCGCTTCGCCGCCGAGTGCCCGGCGTGGATCGCAACCGAGGCCGGGCGCACGCGCTACGCCGGGATCGCCGGGTTGGCGCCCAAGCAGGCCCAGAAGAAGGTCGTCGAGCTGCTCGCGGAGTCCGGCGAGATGATCGGGGCGCCGCGCCCGATCAGCCACCCGGTGAAGTACTACGAGCGCGGCAGCCGGCCGCTCGAGATCGTCGCGACCCGCCAGTGGTACATCCGCAACGGCGGGCGCAACGACGAGCTGCGCGCGAAGCTGGTCGCCCGCGGCGGCGAGCTGACGTGGCACCCCCCGTACATGCAGCACCGCTACGACAACTGGGTCGGCGGGCTCGCGGGCGACTGGCTCATCAGCCGGCAGCGCTGGTTCGGTGTGCCGATCCCGGTGTGGTACCGGCTCGACGAGCACGGCGCGACGATCTACGACGGGCCGATGGTCCCGACCGAGGATCGCCTGCCGGTCGATCCATCGACGGATTGCCCGACCGGCTACGCCGAGGACCAGCGCGGCAAGCCGGGCGGCTTCATCGGCGATCCCGACGTGATGGACACGTGGGCGACGTCGTCGCTCACGCCGCAGATCGCCGGGCAGTGGGAGGACGATCCCGATCTGTTCGGGCGGGTCTTCCCGATGGACGTGCGGCCGCAGGCCCACGACATCATCCGCACCTGGCTGTTCGCGACGGTGGTCCGCAGCCACCACGAGCACGGCTGCGCGCCGTGGAAGAACGCGGCGCTGTCGGGGTGGATCCTCGATCCCGACCGCAAGAAGATGTCGAAGAGCAAGGGCAACGTGGTCACGCCGATGCACCTGCTCGAGCAGTACGGCGCCGACGCGGTGCGCTACTGGTCGGCGAGCGGGCGGCCCGGCACCGACACGGCCTTCGACGAGGGCCAGATGAAGATCGGCCGCAAGCTGTCGATCAAGATCCTGAACGCGAGCCGCTTCGCGCTGGGCCTCGGCGATCCGGCGGCGGGCGCGAGCGTCACCGAGCCGCTCGATCGCGCGATGCTGGTGCGGCTGGCCGATCTCGTCGACGAGGCGACCGCGGCGTTCGAGGGCTTCGACTACGCGCGGAGCCTCGAGCGCACCGAGGCGTTCTTCTGGCGCTTCACCGACGACTACCTCGAGCTGGTGAAGCACCGGGCCTACGGCGGCCATGGCGAGGTCGCGGCGGACTCGGCGAAGCTCGGGCTGCGGCTCGCGCTCGAGACATTGCTCGGGCTGTTCGCGCCGATCCTGCCGTACGTCACCGAGGAGGTGTGGAGCTGGTGGCGCGAGGGCTCGGTGCATCGGAGCGCGTGGCCGGATGCGGCGAAGATCCGCGCGGCCGCGGGCGCCGGCCAGGCCGAGGGGTTGGAGCTCGCCGCGGTGGTCCTCGGCGAGATCCGTCGGGCCAAGACCGAGGCCAAGCGCGGGCTGGCGGTCGAGGTCGAGTCGGTGGTGGTGGTGGACACGGCCGAGCGCCTCGCGGTGCTCGACGGGGTCCAGCGCGACGTGTGCGACGCGGGCAAGGTGCGATCGCTGCGGGCCGAGGTCGGCGAGGCGCGCGTCGACGTCGTGCTCGTGGCCGACTAAGGGGGCGTGATCTTCGGATCGGCGCGCCGCCCTCGGACGGTGCGCCGTCGCCGGCTCGGCGCGCCGCAGGATGGCGGCGCGCCGGGCAGAACGCCCGAACGACACGGATCCAGCGACCCGCGGCGGAAGTCGCAATCGCCGGTGGTGCCGGTGCATCGCTCCGTCCTGAGGCGAACACAACGCCTCGGGAAGCGGAGCGAGCACCATGTCAGCCCTCGAAGGTCCATCCTCGATCACCCTCGGTTGTGCCCGTAGCGAGCGGGTCGTCATCACCACCCAGCCACCACAGGCCGGAGTCGTCGTCAGGCCGCGGGAGTCCAATCCCGACGTGAACGTGCGACCGGACAAGGTCGTGACGGACGAACACGGCGCCGCCGAGTTCGAGGTCGTGTGCCGGCAGTGCCCGTCCAAGGCGTTGGTCACGTTCACGGCATCGCTCGGCTACGCCGCGTGGCGCACGGCGGTGCAGTGCGAAGCCGGCAGCGGCGCCTTCGCCCGCTCGACCGCGCGCGTCCTCGCCGATGCGAAGGGCCGACTCGCGTTCGTCGAGGGACAGCTCGACGCCCTGTTCGAGGTGGCCCTCGGGGAGTTGCCTGGGGCAGGCAGCGCGCCGAAGTGCGGTGAGGCGGAGGGATGAGACCGCTCGGCGCTGCCGTGCGGTCGTCTCAGTTCACCCTCGTGTTCAGGCCGCACTGACGGCGCGGCCGCGCGCGGTGAAATGCGGCATGATCCAGCGGTGCGGCTTCGACGAATCGCGTGGATCATGCTCCTCGCCGCGTGCGGTCCGCCGGGCGGGCCGTCGCCCTCGCCGGTGACACCGGCGCCGAGCGTCGCGCCCTCGGTCGCGGCTGCACCGGCGGTGGTCGAGCCGGTCACGGCCGAGCCCGCGGCGGTCGAGCCCGCGATCGACCCGGCCCCGGCGCCGCCGACGATCCGCGGCGAGGTCGTGCTCGTCGCGCTCGGGCCGTTCCCCGCGGCGCAGCTCGACGCGATCGAGGAGCACCTGAAGAGATACGCCGCCGTCGACGTGCGTCGGCTCGAGCCGCTCGCGCTGCCGAGCGAGGCGTGGACCGCCAAGCGCAAGCGCTACCGTGCCGAGCGGCTGCTGGACTTCTTGGAGGCGCAGATCCCCGGCACGCCGATGACGACGCGGATCCTCGGCCTCACCGCGGTCGACATCTCGACGAGCAAGCCGCCCCACGACGACTGGGGGATCTTCGGCCTCGGCAACATGCCGGGGCAGGCCGCGGTGGTGTCGACATTCCGGCTGAAGAAGAAGGCCCGCGACGCCGCGCATGTCCAGCGCCGGCTGAACAACACCGCGTTGCACGAGGTGGGGCATACCTTCGGGTTGGATCACTGCACGGAGGCGCTGTGCCCGATGCAGGACGCCGAGGGGAGCATCGCGAACACCGATGCGGCGAATGATGTGTTCGGGCCGGAGTGTGCGGCGGAGCTCGAGGCGGGGTTTCCGTTGCGTCGGTTCCCGTGAGCTGCCGCAGTCGCGCGCACCGAGTCACGCGAGCGCACGGCGGCGGAGCCGTGAGCCCGCCGGCGGCCGCAACCATCGGCGCCTCCGCGCGTCGTCCCCTCGCGTGACGACCGTCGACCTCGATACCCTGATCGCCGACGCCCGCGTCGAGGGCCAGCGCCGCATGGACGTGGCGCGTCGACAGTTCGACCTCGGCACGTGGTCGCGGTTCGATCTCGATCTCACGGTGGCGACGATCAGCTTCCGCGACGACGCCGGCTTGGTACGGGTCTCGGCCGATCTCCAGGTCGCCGGCACGTGGTCGCGGGGCTCGTGGATGTGGCCGTGGGACAACGAGAGCGTCCCGTTCGGCGCGAGGTCTCGGCTCGACGCGGTGCGGGCGTTCGGCCGCGCGCAGGAGCTCGACCTGTTCGTCGATTCGTTCGAGCCATGTGACGAGGGCGAGGCGTGGTCGATGGCTGCGGTCGCCGCGGCGCAGCTCGATGCGGCGTGCATCTACCGGGTGCCGCGTCCACGCGCGCTGCTGTTCTTGCTGCTGTTCGACCTGCGTTGGGTCCTCCGCGCGTAGCGCCGGGTTCAGCTCGCCCGATCGTCCGCGGTCGCCCCCGCAGAAGCTGCGGCGCGCCCGCCCTCCCGCCGCGTTCCTGGCAGGTTGCGTCGCGGCCCCTGCGGTCGGACGATCCCCGGGTGACCCGCCGACACCCCACCGTCCTGCCCGTGATGACGCCGTTCCCGTACTCGGTCGACGCCGAGGAGAGCATCGACGTCGCGCGGGCGATGATGCACGAGCACGGCATCCACCACCTGCCGGTGATGCACGAGGGGCGGCTCGGCGGGATCATCTCGGCGCGCGACATCGGGCTGTGCGACGCGCTGCTCGATCGGCCGCGCACGGTGCCGCTGCCGGTGTGGGCCGTGTGCACGCGGGATCCGTACATCGTCGAGCTCGACACGCCGCTCGAGGCGGTGGTGCGTCACCTCGCCGACGTGCACATCGGCTCGGCGATCGTGACCAAGCACGGCAAGCTCGCGGGGATCGTGACGATGACGGATCTGTGCCGCTTGCTCGCGTCGATGCTCGAGGACACCGAGGTCGAGGGCGGCGACGACGACGCGGCGTGACGACGCGGGCCCGCAGCGCTCAGCCCCCGCAGGCGACGCCCGACCAGATCCGTCCCTCCGTGTGCACGACCAGCCGGGGGCCCGGCGCGACGATCATCGCGGTCGCGACCCACGGGCCGGACTCCGGCGAGGCGACCTCGATCCACTCGCTGCCGTCGAAGCGCGAGAGGCTCTCACCCCACGCGACCCACGCGTGCGTGTCGTCGTCGACGACGAGCAGGCTCCGGTACTCGTCCGGGTCGACGGCGACCGGGAGCGCGTCGGTGTGATCGATCCACTCACCGACCGCGCGCTGCATGAGGCGCGGTCCGTCCTCGGTCGACGCGACGACCCACGCGCCGTGCGGCCCGACGGCGAGCGAGCCGTGGAAGGCGGAGGGCTGGTCGGGGAACGGGCGGATGTCGACCCACGCGTCCGCGGCCCACTCCCAGACCCCCTCGCCGGCGAGGAACAGGTGGTCGCCGTGGCCTTCGATCGCGCCGATGCAGGCGCCCTCGCAGTGCTGCTCCGGCGCAGGGAACTCGAGCCACGCCTCGCCATCGAAGCGGAGCACCGCGGGATCGACGGGCCAGCCCAGCACGCCCGTACGCCTGCCGGCGGCGAACATCGCACCGTCGTCGGCCACCCAGAGATCCGCGAGGGCGATGCTCGCGTCCTCCGGCTGTGTGAACGGGATCGGGCTCAGGATCTCGCCGTCGAAGTGCCACAGCGGCGGGCCGTCGGCGCTGACGAGGGTGAGGTCGTCGGTGCTCGGTCCCCCGGCCGCACGGAACTCGCCGTAGATCGAGTTGTCGTCTGCGCTCGTCCAGGCGTCGGCGCCCTCGAGCTGGATTGCGGTCTCGTCGACGCCGACGAGCCCTCCGTCGCCCGTGATCGCGAAGGCAATCGTGTCGCCCACGTCGGCGCGCTGCAGCGCCGTCGTGACGACCGGAGTGCCGCGCGGATCGTCGATGATCTGCACGAGGTGGCCGCGCTCGTCGCCGAACGCGACGAGACGCCCATCGGCGAGTGCGACGAGGTCGCGGTCGGCCTCGAGCGTGGCCGTGGGCAACCACTCGTCTTGCGCGAGCCGACGCAGCTCGCCGGTGTACTCGAGCTCGCCGGCGACGTGGTCGCTATAGAGCAGGTACTGCTCGCGTCCGGCGCTGCGGGCAATGCCGGTCACGCCGGAGAAGAACGCCTGCTCGACCTGGAGCGTCCATGCGTCGTCGACGTAGCGCCACGCGCCGTCTGCCGCCACCAGCAGCCCGTCGCCCCACGGCCACATCCGCTGGATGTCGCCGATCATCGGGGTCTCGATCGCGATCCACGGTTGGTCGTAGCCGTCCCTGCGGAGCAGCGCGCCGGATTGTCCACCGAGCCAGGTCGAGGTCTCGGTGAAGACGAGCGCGCTCGCGACGATGTCCGGCGGATCGAGCGTCGCCCACGTACCGTCGCCGCCGCGGATCTGGACCTCGCTCGGCGTGATGTCGCAGAGACCCACGCAGTCGTCTGCGGGCATGTACGCCACCCACAGGACCCCGTCGGCGGCGAGCCCGAACGCCTGCATCGTCGCGCCGGGCAGGGCCAGGTCGACCGTCGCCGTGACGCCATCCCAGTGCAGCACCGAGTCCTGCGCGAGCAACCACGCGTCGCTGGCGAACCTCGCGGCGACGCCGGAGAGGCGCACGCCCTCGAGGTGTTCCTCGCGCCAGCCGTCCTCGTCGAGCAGCAGCAGCGACTCGCCGGCCGCGGCGATGACGGCCTCGCCGTCGGTCCACGCCCGCGACACGCCCTCGGCGCTCGCCCACTGCGACGTCCAGCAGAGCTCGAGCGCGGGTTCCGTCGGCTCACCGGTGCTGCTGTCTGCAAGGTCGGTGCTCGACGCGTCGGTCACCGTGACCGGCGTGGTCGCAGCAGTGGTGTTCGCGGTGCCCGAGCTCGACGCACCGCCGCCCGAGGTGCTCGAGGTGTCGGCGTCCGTCGTGGCGGCGGCCTCGGGACCACACGCGGCGAACGCGAGAAACGAGGTGCACGGTCTCCAACGCATGCCGACGATCATATGCCGGTTTTGTTTGCTTTGGTAGCAATTAATTCAGACCACCCCTGGGGCCGGGAGCTCGCCCTGCAACCGCGATGGCACACTCGAGATCGATGCGCGCCCCGACCGATGACACGCTCGCGGCCCACCTCGGTGCATCCGTCGTCGAGCGGGCGACCGTCGCGGGCGGGGACAGCCACCGCGCGATGCGGGCCACGCTCGCCGACGGACGTCGCGTGTTCGTGAAGCACGGCGCGGACGCGGCGACGTACGTGGCCGAGGCCGCCGGGCTGCGGTGGCTGGCCGACGCCCACGCGCTCGCGACCGCCGAGGTGCTCGCGGTGGGCGACGACGACGCGCCGTTCCTCGCGTTGGCGTGGATCGACGAGGGCCCGCGGCGACCCGACTTCGACGCGCGACTCGGGCGTGGGCTCGCGGCGCTGCATCGCTTCGGCGCGCCGACCTTCGGGCTCGCGACGCCGAACGTGATGGGCCGCGTGCCGCAGGACAACCGATCGGCCCCGACCTGGGCGGCGTTCTACGCCGAGCGTCGGCTCGCGCCGCTCGTCGCCCGCACGCGCGACGCGGGGACGCTGTCGGCGAGCGACGCGGCCGCCGTCGAGGCCGTCATCGATCGGCTGCCGACGCTCGTCGGCCCCGAGGAGCCGCCGGCGCGACTGCACGGCGATCTGTGGGCGGGCAACGTCATGGCGGACGCCGCGGGCGATCCGGTGCTCGTCGATCCCGCCGTGTACGGCGGTCACCGCGAGATCGATCTCGCGATGCTGCGGCTGTTCGGCGGCGTGGGCCCGCGGTGCTTCGCCGCGTACGACGAGGCGTACCCGCTGGCGCCCGGGGCCGAGGCGCGGGTGGCCCTGCACCAGCTGTATCCGCTGCTCGTCCACGTCGCGATGTTCGGCGCGAGCTGGGCGCCGGCGGTGCGCCGCGCTGCGACCTCGGCGTTGCGGGCCTAGCTCGGGCTCGCTTGGAATCGTCCCAGGTCGCGCGGTCCAAGGCCCCGGTGACGACCCCCGACCGATCGATCCGCCCCTGGTCCCTCGTGCTCGCCCTCGGGTTCGCGCTGGTGGGCTGCCACCAATGTGGCCCCGGCGACGACGTCGGGTGGGACAGCGCGCTCGTCGGTGGCGCGTGCGAGGTCGACGGCCACTGCGAGGAGCGCTGCGTCGAGGGCAAGGATTTCCCCGATGGCACGTGCACGATCGGCTGCGACCACGACGGCCAGTGCCCCGAGTTCACGCGGTGCGTCGAGAAGGCGGGCGGTGTGTGCCTGCTGGCCTGCGACGACGACGGGGACTGCCGCGGGGGCTATGGCTGCCACGACGTGGATCGCCGCGGCGCGGGCGGCAAGGCGCCGGTCTGCATCGACGATTGATCCGCGGCTGCCTTCGCCCCGGCCGCGACGCTCGGCGCCGCCGCGGCCGAGGCCCCCGCGTTCCAAACCCGGCCGGGGGAATCCCCGCGCCGCGTGGTACGTTGGGGGTCGCGAGCGTGGGGCGAACATGCGCGTGGAGCTGCACGGACTGGGCAAGAGCTACGACGGCGCGAGGTGGGCCCTGCGCGGCGTGGATCTGTCCATCCCCTCGGGATCGATCCTCGGCCTGATCGGCCCCAACGGCGCCGGCAAGTCGACGGCGCTGCGGATGGTCGCGACCCTGCTCGAGCCCACCGAGGGGACCGTCGCGTTCGACGGCGTCGTGCCGACCAGCCCCGACGCGCACCAGTCGTTGCGGCGGCGCATCGGATTCCTGGGCGACGGCAACCCGCTGTACAAGCACCTCACGCCGCGGGAGTACCTGCGGTTCTTCGGGCAGTGCTTCGGACTCCCGGAGCGCGAGCTCGGCGGCGCCATCGCGGAGATCCTCACCACCTTCTCGCTCGAGTCGAAGGCGGAGACGCCGGCCGGTGAGCTGTCCAAGGGCATGCGCCAGCGGCTGTTGATCGGCCGTTGCCTGCTGCACCGCCCCGAGCTGCTGATCCTCGACGAGCCCGCCGACGGCCTCGACCCGCGCGGCCGCAGCGACCTCCGACGCGTGCTCGACGACGTGCGCCGCCGCGGCGTGACCGTGGTGATCTCGTCCCACATCCTGCGCGAGCTGGACGACCTGTGCGACCAGGTCGCGATCCTGCAACGCGGTCGCCTGGTGGTCGCCGGACCGGTGGCGGAGATCATCGAGCGCCACGAGGTCGCCCGGTTCGTCTACGAGCTGCGGATGTTGCCGCAGGGCGCCGAGCACGCCGCCGACGTGCTCGCGCGGCATCGCGTGCTGGTGGAGTCGTCGGGCATGGTCGAGGGCCTCGCGGCCCTGAACGTGCAGCTGCAGCAGGACGAGGCGAAGATGGCCGAGGTCCTCGCCGACCTCTTCGCCCACGGCGTCAAGGTCGTGACCTGCAGCCGCGTGCGCAGCCGCCTCGAAGACGTCTATGATCGGATCTCGGACGACCACGTGAACTGAAGGAGCCCCCATGACGCTGTTGCATCGCCTCCGTTTCGCGGCACGCCCCTTCGTCACCCGCAGCCTGCGGGGGCCGCGGGGCCGTCGCGCCGTCGCGCTCGCGGTCGTGTTCGCGATGTGCTCGGGCTTGGCCGGGCTGTGGATCGCCCTGGGCAGCGGCCACCTCGAGCACGGCGTGCGGCGCAAGCTCGGGCTCGAGCCGTCGATGCACGAGCGCGAGTCCGACGAGTTCATGGTGTTCTGCCACGACGACGTCGACTGTCGACGCATCGAGCGCGACCTCGAGGACACCGGGGAGGGGTTCGCGATGCGCCTCGACGGCATCGCCCTCGCGCAGGACGCGGTGGCCACGTACGGACCGGTGGTCCCGGCCGAGCACGCGCCGTTGTACGGGCGTGCCCGCGCTGCGCTCGACGGGCGGGCCGCGACGACCGGCGCCACGCCGCGCCGACGCGGGTTCGACTGGCGAGACGCGGATCAGCGCGCGCTGCTGGGGAAGGTCCTCGACGCCGACTTCCGGCCCGCGGTCGTGCGCTACGCATCACCCCTCGGGCTACCCGACGGCATCGCGCTGGTCGGCTTCTTCGCCGCGGCGGCGTTGGTCGTTCTCGGCACGGTGGTCGGGCCGGTCATGGTCGGGATCTCCTTCGCGCAGGAAGCCCACGAGAACACGCTGCAGCCGGTGGCGGGCACGGCCCTGTCGCCCCGCGCGATCGCCCTGGGGCTGATGGCCGGAGCGCTGGCGCCGGTGGCGATCGTCGCCGTGCCGCAGCTCGCGATCGCGGTGCTCGCCGCGATCGTGTTCGGCAACCCCCTGGCCCTCGCGGGCTTCGTCGCGTTGCTCGTCGCATGCGCCTGGGCGCTCGCTTGCCTGTGCGCGGTGGTCGGCCTGTATGCCGGACGGCGGCGCGGCCCGGGTCTGGTCGGCATGGCGCTGCTGGCGGGGGCAGGGACCTGGGCCCTGGCGGGCACGTCGCTCGGCTTCCAGGCGCTCGGCCGCGTCGAGGCGGCGCTGATGACGATGCTGCCCAGCGCCGGGCTCGTGCTCGCGGTCCGCGAAGCCTTCTTGGGTGGCGCCGAGTTCCGGCATGGTGCCCTGGCGATCGGCCCCGAGTGGCGGCTGTTCGCCGCTGCGGTCGGTTCGATCGTGGTCGGCGGGTTGGCGCTGCTGGCTGCGGAGCGTCGCATCCCCGGTCGCATCGCCGCGCCGCTGCGCCGCATCGAGGCGGTGTTCGGTTCGGCCGTGCTGTCGGCCCTGACGCTGCTGGCGTTCTCAGAGGAGCGACCGACGTGGGTCGTCCTCGCAACGCTGGCGATGATGGTGATGCCGATGCAGTTCCTGGTGATGGGACGCGTGCCGCAGGGAGACACCCCCGGCGTGCGGCCGCCTGTGGACGTCGCGCGCCTGCTGGGCGAGTTCGCCGCGTTCGTGGCGTTGCACCTCGTGCTCGCGCTCGTCATCCTGGGGCCGCGGTTCGTCGCGCCGCTGCTCCCCGCGACGGCGCACTTGGGCTGGGCCCTCGGGGTCGCCGCGCTGGCGTCGCTTCGCAGCGTCGCCGCACCGATGCGACTGCCCGCGACGCTCTGGGCGGGGTTCAGCTTCGTCGCGGCGATCGTCACGTTCACGACGGGCGTGGCGATCGTGACCGAGCACGGGCACGCGCCGATGTTTGCGTTGATGCCGCTGAGTCCGTGGCTCGGCGCGGTCCAGATCGCGCTGACGGTGGCGATCCCGGTCACGCTGGTGCGCGCGATGTTCCGACCGCGCGCCGGCTAGCGCGGGATGACGCCGTCGCGGTGAACGCCGACCGAGTGCTCGCGCGTCAGTGCACGGCCGCGACCGCGAGCAGCCGCGCGTCCGAGAGGTCCTCGGTGCCGCGGTAGCGCGCCGACTCGCCGTGCCAGTCGAGGTTGCCGCGGATCCACCGGGACAGCGCGTCCACGTACGGCACGATCGCGGCGTCGGTGCCCACGCGCCGGGCCGTCGCGGTGAAGGCCGCGAGCTCCGCGTTGCACATGTCGATCGCGGCGGCGCGGGCCCGGTCGAGGCCGAGGTCGTGCTCGCGCGAGAGCACCAGCACGAGGTTGCTGTCGTTGCCGTGGCGGTGCTCGCGGGCGAAGCTGAACACATCGTTGACCCACGAGATGTGGTTGTTCGCCATGCGCGCGAGCGCCTGTAGCATCGGCGCGCGGCCGAGGTCCGGGGCGTGCGGCGCCGCGAAGGCGACCGCGAGATCGACGCACGCCGCGACCGCGGAGATCATCGGGCGCAGGTGCCGGTACGTCGCGAGGTCGGGGGCCTCGCCCGCGGCCCGCAGCGATCGCTCCCACCGCACGCCCTCCACGTAGAGCCGCAGGTCGTCGGCGAGGCGGTCGAGCCACGCGGGGGCGAGCCGCGCCACGAGTCGGCGGTGCAGATCGAGGCTCGCGCGGACGAGCGGACCTCCGCCGTCGCGCGGCCCCACGGAGGTGTCGCCGTGGCGCAGGGCCGCGAGCATCCGCTCCTCGAGATGGTGGAGCTCGGCCTCGCGGGTCGCGTCGAACTCCGAGCCGTCGCAGAGATCGTCGTAGAAGAACAGGTACGCGATCCAGTCGGAGGCGAGCGCGAGCTCCTCGCGCGTGCCGTGGGCGTAGCAACGCGCCGCGAGCTGCGAGAAGCGGCCGCTGGTGAACGTGGCGAGGCGCGGGGACGCGAGCGGTAGCAGGCCCTGCGCGACGATCCATCTCTCGGTGTGCGCGGCGGCGATGGGGAGATCGGGGTGGAGCGCGGGGGCCAGCGGGCAGTGCAGTGGGGAAGGGGAGGCGTCGAGCATGGCGGTGTCGATCGCGTCCGTGTCGGCGGCGACGGAAAGGTTCAATCGTGGGATCTCGAGGGCGCCGACGCGATCGAAAGATCGCTCAGCCGCGGATGTCCACCTACGACGACGAGGGGAACTTGACGCGTGTGACCCCGCCGGGCCGACGGGCGCACGGGCTCGCGTTCGACGGGACGATCGGAACACCAGCTACACGCCGCCGGATCTCGGGACGGGGACGGAGGCGGCGCAGTACGTCTACGACGAGGACGATGCGCTGGTGCAGGTGCGGCGGCCCAACGGTCAGGTGCTGGACGGTCGAGTCGCCGACGGGCACGACCGAGGTTCGTCTACGACCCGTTGCGCGGTCGGGTCACGACGCTCATCGCCGAGAGCGGTGCGCAGATCCGCTACGCGTACGACGGCTCGCTGGTGACGGAGATCGAGACGACGGGGGGCGGTGGCGGGGTCCTGTCGTGGACGTACGACAACGACATGCGGCGGGCGACGAGCACATTCTGGGACGACGAAGCGGGTGGCCTCGTCGACTTCTGCCTCTACGTGTGCGACGATGGATACCGCTACTGGGACCGGTGTTGAGTTGCTGCGGCCTCCAGATTTCGCGCGAATGATCCGAATCTTCCGTTTTCCGCGGACGACGGCCGCGGCCAGCCTTCAGGAACGCGACGCACGCTTCGCGGACATCCATTGGCATCACGCTCGCGGTCGGCCCCTCGATGAAGATGTCGAACTCGGGTTCGCGCGATCTGCTGCGTCCTACAGGGAAGGTCTGTACGCGGACGCGCTGGATGAGCTGGAGTTCCTCGAGGGGTTCGTCGACGCAGGTCGCGTGAACCGATACGAGCTCTCGCGCTCGCGTGCCGAGGTCCTCATTGTGATGGGCAAATGCTCGGATGCGATCCCCTTGCTCGAAGCGTATGTCGAGCCGCCGCTGCACTCGGTTCACCAGCTGGAGCGGTGCTGGCTATTCGCAGCGCAACTCGAGCTCGGGGACCACGTCGGCGCCGAGCGTTCGCGTGAGGCCCTTCGCGCCGACGACTTTCTTCGGACGGAACCGGAGAGGATTGCCCTGCTGCAAGCGGCGTGGTTCTGCGCGTTCGTCGGGGAGTTCGGGGAAGCCGAGCTTCAGTTCAGCCGCTGGTCACGTGCAGCCTCGGCCGACAATGAGCACCCACACCTCCGAGGCTTTCTCAAGACGGCGGGGTACCTGGCTCAGACGGGGTCGAGGCCGGAGGCTGGCGCGGCGTGGGCGAGCGAGATCGAGCGGCAGTTCTTCCCGCTGGACGCCGTTCGCGGACAGTAATGTGTGTACGGTGCGCCAGACGCTTGGCGGCCGTGCGTGGCCGTGTGTGGCGGGCTCGTCAGGCAGGCCCGTCATAGATGTACCCTTCCCCCATGCCCGGATGGCACCGCTTCATCACCCTCGCCGTTCTCGCCGTTCTCCCCCTCGCCTGCACCCCGTCGACGTCGACCCCCGAAGTCACCTCGACCCGGGGCGCCCCGCGCCCCGCCGCTGCGCCCGCGTCCGCGCCTGCCGCCTCTGTGCCCGCGGGCCCGCCCGGATTCGTCGGTGACGACGGCACCGGTATCGGCGGCGAACCTCGACGTCGCCCCGATCGCGTCGCGATCCTCTCGCTGCTGCGCGCGAATCGTTTCGGCGATCTCGACCGCTGGATTGCCCACTACCAGGGCGAGTTCGAAGCTGATCCACGCAACGAGCCGTGGGCGCTCGACGCATTCGCGAGCTTCTCGATCGCGGACCCCACGCTCGCCGCGCCTCTCGACGCATGGGTCGCGTCCGCGCCCTCGAGCTTCGCACCCTACGCTGCCCGTGGTGCGTGGCGCATGGCCACTGGTCTCGCGATCCGTGGTGGTGATTTCGCCACCAAGGTGCCCGAGGCCGACATGCACGCGATGCAAGGACACCTCGCCGCCGCGCGTGCCGATCTCGGCCAGGCCGTCGCCCACAATCCCAAGGCGATCGCGGCGCTCGTCGACCTCACCGTGATCGCCAAGTTCGCTGGCGACGCAGCCACAGCGCGCAAGCACTACGAAGCCGCGATCGCGGCGTGTCCTGGCTGCTACGAGCCGCGTGCGCAGTTCCTCACCACGCTCGAGCCGCGGTGGGGCGGCTCGTACGCCGCGATGGATGCGTTCGTTGCCGCCATCGCGCCGCTCGTCGCCCAGCACCCCAAGCTCGCGTTGCTTGCGGGCTTCGTGCCTTGGGATCGATGTCGCGCCGCGGCGGCCAAGTCACCAACCAACGCGCTGGCGCTGTGCAACGAAGCGCTGATCCCCGGCGACGAGCCGCGGTTCCTCGCCACGCGGGCGCGGCTGCACACGGACGCGAAGCGGGCCGCGAACGCGCGCGAGGATCTCGATCGCCTGCTCCGTATCGCGCCGCACGACCGGGATGCCAGGTGGTCGCGCCACTTCATGCGTCGCGATGCCGGTGACATCCTGGGCGCGGCAGAGGATCTCGTGCTCGCCCGAGCGATCGATCCTGCCGCGACCACCGACGCCGAATCCGTCGCATGGATGGTCGCCAAGCTGCGCTACGACGGGGACGCGCTCGGCAAGACGAAGCCGGACGAGGCGGCGCGCTACTTCTCGCTGGCTGCCTCGCTCGCGCCGGACGACAAGGACCTCGTGGAGCGCCAGGCATGGAACGCCGCCGCCATTGGCGTCGACGAGCTCGCCGGCCGTGTCGCTGCAGCCCCCGAGGACTACGAGTTGCGGCTGCAGCTCGACCACGCCCTCGCGACGAAGCGGCGCTTTCCCGAGGTCATCGCGTCGTGGGACGACTACCTCGCCCGCAAGCCCGAGGATGCGCGGGGGTACAAGGAGCGCGCCGGCGCGAAGTGGCAGGCCGGGCAGCGCGAGGCCGGCATCGCGGACATGGACGCCGCGTGCAAGCTGGGTGACGCGATCGCGTGTCGCGATGCGCCGAAGATGCGCGCGCGCCTCGCGAGGTGAAGCGGCATCCACCTCGTACGAGGAGCCTCCGCCCTGTGCGCCGGCGTACAGTCGTTCGCGGAGCTCGAGGGCTCTCGCTGCTCGTGGGGAGCACCGCGCTCGACTACGCCTGCGGCATCGGCCTCGGGAGACCGACGATCCGATCCGTCGCCGCCGCATCGCGGCCCTCTCCGTCATCGGCAACCTCGGCTTGCTCGGTGCGTTCAAGTACCACGACGTCTTCGTCACCAGTTTCGCTGCGCTGCTCGCCGAGTTCGGCCTGCACGTCGAGCCCTGGACGCTGGGCATCGTCCTTCCGGCCGGCATCTCGTTCTACATGTTTCAGACGGGCGATTCTTGCTCCGTCCGCGGGCCGCGTATGCCTCCGCGGCGAAGCGCGACCAGCCCACGCCGCAGCAGCGCGCGATGGTCGACGGTGCGGCACGCGAGTTCGGGGCGGCACTCACCGCGGTCGTCCGCGCCTCGACCAGCGTCGGCACCCGCGTCCTGCTCGTGACGCAGCCGCTCGCCTTCGACGTCGCGACTGGGCGCGCCCGCGACGGCTGGGCGCCGTTCTTCCACGCCGAGCCCGGGCAGGGCATCGTCCCGAGCGCGCGGCTGATGCACGAATGGGTCGAGCGGTTCAACGACGTCGTGCGCGACGTCGGGGCCGGCGAAGGGGTCCGCGTTGTCGACCTCGGCGCCGGGATGTCTGAGTGCGCGGGCTGCTTCTACGACCAGTGGCACTTCACGGTCGCGGGCGCCTCGCGGGGCGGGGCCGAGATCGGCGCCGCGCTCGCGGAGTGACGGCGGCGCGTTCGGTCGTTGCGCTCGCCCACGCTTCACTCGCCGGGAATGACCCCAGCACCGTCGGTTCGGGCTCGTGAAGCCCTCACGGCCGAGAACTGGCGGTGCCCCGGTCAGTTCGGCGGAGTGAACTCCGTGTCGCCTCAGGGCCGGTCCGCCGGTCGCGGCACCCGGGCCGTTCGGCCGCTGACCCCCGACCGCGCTCGGCCGCGCGCACCCGCCCGCGGACACGGGACTCCCTCGGCGTGCGCCTTCGCCTTCGCGGCGCGCGGCCGCCTCGCGCACGCGGTCGTGGGCCCGCGGTCCACCGGCGTCGTCAGCTCCGTCGGCTTCGCGACGACGGCGGCGGTGAGACCCGCGATCGCATCGTTGGCGGTGTCGATCGCCACGAACGCGGGATCGACCGTGAGCTGGTACGCCGCGATCACCTGGCCGAACTCGACGTTGATCCGGGCGACGCGGAGCTCGTAGCGGTGTCCGAGCTTCGCGAGGTCGCCGACCAGGATCACGCGGCTGCCGTGGCGCCGACCGAGCTCGACGAAACACTCGAGGTCGCTCCACTCGCAGGCCTGCAGCGAGATCGGATCGACCGCGGTGCGATCGATGATCCCGCGGATCGTCGCCTGGGTCTGCACCGCCACCTCTACGTCGCGAGCAACCTCTCGGGCGACATCGAGGTCATCGACTTCGACGACACGATGACGCCGCTCGGGCCACCGACGTTCTTCGCCGCGCCGGGCTCGACCAACCTGACGGGCCTCGGCGTCGACGCCTGCGACAACGTCTACGCCCTCGACGCGACCGCGGCGGCGGTGCTGCGCATCCGTCCCCAGGACGCGGCCGTCGAGGTGCTGGTCGAGGCCGGCGTGAACTCGGTGGCGTTCGGGAATCTGCAGTGGGGTTCGGGCATCGGCGGCTGGGATCGCGAGACCCTCTACGTCCTGGACGTGGTCGGCGATCGCGTCGTCGAGATCGAGGTCGGCGTGCCCGACAAGCCCCGCGCGTACCCGTGATCGACGGCCCAGTTCGAGGGCCCGCCGCCTCGTCCGACCGTCACCCCGGATCCGCGGCCCCGGACGCCGGGTGCTCCGCGAGCGCCCGCGCGTGCTCACTGCCCTGCAGCCCCTCGCGCTCGACCAGCGCCCGGGCCCGTCCTGCGGCCTCGATTGCCCGGTCTCGCTCGCCGAGCTCCCACGCCACCTCGACCAGGGATACCGCGAGCTGGACGTGCAGCTGCGCCGTCGTCTCGGTCAGCGCCGCCTCGATCGCCGCGCCGCGATCGAGGGCCTCCACGGCCTCGTCCCGCCGCTCGAGCGCCAGCAGGATCCCCGCGATCGTCACCTCGCCGAGCCCCGCGTAGACGTGGTCGTCGCCCCAGATCGCGCCGATGCGCCGGCGGGCCTCGCGTTGGTCGGCCAGCGCGGACGCGAAGTCCCCGAGATCGAGGGCCACCTCGGCGCGCAGCTCGAACAGATCGACCAGCTGCGGCGAGTCGGCGGGCAGCTCGGTCGCGGCGAGGCGCATCACCTCGTCGACGAGCAGGCGGGCCTGGGCGGTGTGGCCCGCGGCGCGCAGCACCTCGGCGCGGGCCCGGGCCGCGTTGAGCCGCACGACCGCGCGGCCTTGCCCCTGTGCGCCGTCGTACAGCCGCAGGGAGAGCTCGAGCGCGCGCTCCACCTCCCCCGTCTCGAGCAGCGTGCCGATGAGGTAGCTGAGCACCGTCAGCACCTCGGGGTGCGTGTCGCCGAGCGCTGCGCGGCGCAGCGCATAGGCCTGCTCCGCCAGCGAGACCTGGCCCGCACCATCGCCGCGCTCGCCCGCGAGGCGACTGCGAGCCTCGGGGATCCGTGCGAGATCGGGGTGCCCCGCGGGCAGGCGCGCCCGCCAGATCTCTTCGACCTCGGCGAGGCGTCGCTCGGCGTCGTCGTAGCGCACAGCGACGATCTCGATGCTCACGAGGTTCATGAGCACGGTGGCGGCCGCGAGGTCGTCGCCGCGTCGACGGTGCGCGGCGATCGATTCGGTGGCGGCCGCGATCGCGGCGTCGAGTCGGCCGGCCGCGAACTCCGCCCCGGAGATCCGCGACAGTCGCTCGGCCGCGATCGCGTCGTCGCCCCCGAGCGCGGCGAGCTCGGCCTCGGATTGCCGCATCGCGAGACGGGCCGCGACCTCGTCGGTGCGCGCGTAGCCCTCGAGGAAGACGAGCTCCGTCCACGCCGCCGCGGCGGTGCGTCGATCCGCGGCGTGGGTCGCCCAGGCCACGGCCTCGTACGCGGAGGCGACCGCGGCGTCGGTGTCACCGCGGTCGTGCAGGAGATCGGCGTGCACGAGCGCGTACTCGCCCCGCAGCGCCGGCGCGTCGAGCTCGTCGACGTCCACCGCGATGCGATCGACGATCGCCGCGGCGGCGTCGAGGCGCCCGGCGGCCAGCTCGACGCGCGCCTGGGCCAGCGCCGCGCGGATCGGGGCCGCGCGCGCGATGGCCTGCGGATCGGTGTCGACCGGCGCCCGGCGACGCGCGAGCTCGGGGTCGAGGCAGTCGAGGGGGGCGCCGAGGCTGGCGCGCAGCGTCGCGGTCGCCATCCACACCTCGCGATCGGGCGCGGCGAGCACCGCCACGATCGCCTCGGCGTCGTCGCGCATGCGCAGCACGCAGGCCTCGATCACCGCGGCCGCGAGCGGCTCGGCCTCGCGCAGGCGACAGACCTCGGCCTGGACCTCCGCCTGCGCGGCGGCGTAGCGCTGCAGATCGTCGATCGTCGCATCCGCGACCGCCTCGGCATCGGGCGCATCGACGCCCGACAGCGTGGTGCGCAGCGTCGCCGCCGTCGACGACGACCACGCCGGCCATGCGGTGTCGCAGCGGCTCGGCCCGGCCCCGAGGCGCAGGGCGAGCGCGACGGCCGTGATCCCGAGGCCGCCCGCGGCGATCCACGGCCACCGCCGCGCGCGTCGGACCGGGCGCAACGCCGACAACAGCGCCGGCAGATCGCCGAAGCGCCGCCGCGGATCGGCATCGAGCCCGCGGCGCAGGGCGAGGACGACGTGGGCGGGGATCTCGCCCGGGTCGCTCGGCGGCTGTACCGTGTCGATCACCGCCGACAGCAGCTCGGGCACGGTCCGACCGACGAAGGGCCGCGCGCCGAACAGTGCCTCCCACAGCGCCACGCAGAACGAGAACTCGTCGGAGCGCGCGTCCGCGGTGCCGCCGAGGAACAGCTCCGGGGCCATGTACGCCGGCGTGCCCGCCTGCCGCGTGGTGCCCGAGCTCGTCGTCGCCTCGCCGGTCGCCGCGACCGCGGTGCCCAGCGGCCGCGCGAGCCCGAAGTCGCCGACCCGCACACGACCGTCGTCGCCGATGAGCACGTTCTCGGGCTTGAAGTCGCGGTGCACCACGCCCGCGGCGTGCGCGGCCGCGAGGCCCGAGCCCGCGGCGTCGAACACCGCGAGCACGTCGTCGGGCCCGCGGGTCCCGGCCTCGAGCCACCGTCGCAGCGTCCGACCGACGACGAACTCCATCGCGATGAACGCCCCCTCGGGCACGCGACCGACGTCGTAGACCGCGACGACGTTGGGGTGCGAGAGCTTGGCCAACGCGCGGGCCTCGGCGAGCAGCGCCTCGTCGCGCGCGGCGTGCAACAGCTTGATCGCCACGCGGCGATCGAGCTCGGGATCGTAGGCGGCGAACACCGCCCCCATCGCGCCCTGGCCCACGCACTCGAGCAGGCGATAGCGACCCAGCGCGTCCCCGGGTCGCGGCGCGAGCACGCTCGGCGTCGGCCGCAGCTCGGCGTCGAGCGTCGCCTCGAGGTCCTCCGAGCGCATGCGGGCGATCGACGATAGCGGGTTCGCGCCGCGTCACCAAACCAATGCGCCGGCAAAAATGCGCGCACCGTCACGGCTTGGGGTCAGCCGTCCGGCGCCAGGGGGGCCTCGCGCGCCGCGGCGAGTTGCATCAGCCGATCCGCGAGGAACTCGAGCTCGGCGCGGCGGGCCGGGAGCGCGCGCTCGTGGTGCTCGTCGGCCACGTGGATGCCCATCGCGACGCCGACCCCCAGCAGCCCGAGCACGATCGGGCCCTCGAAGCCCCCGCTCAGCAGCCCCATGGCCTCGGCGAGCGTGATCGACAGTGCGCCGAAGAACAAGCCCAGGACGCCGAGCGACGCCCGTCGCCGCCGCAGCGCGGGCGCGAGCCTCCGCCAGACCAGCACGCGCGTGCCCGCGGCGTCGACGTCGACGTGGACCTCGAGGGCGCGGGTCGACCAGATGAGGCCGGTGCCCACGCGCGTGACCTTGCCGCGGCGGTCCGAGACGCGATCGAGCTCGAGCGTCATGCGCCCGAGTGCGGCCTCGGAGATCGCGTGGGGCAGGGAGCGGCGCGTCGACACCGAGGTGATCGCGGCGCCGTGCTCGGCCTCGGGCGGGAGGGCGACCGCCGTCGACGTGGGCACGGCGAGGGCGCGCTCGCTCGGCGCCGCGGCGAGGGGGACGGCGCCGGTGAACCCGTCGAAGACCGCCAGCGCGCCCGTGCCGGTGGGTCGCGGCCCCGCGACGAAGGCTCGCGTCGGCAGGGCGTCGAGCACCGCCGCGTCACCGCGCTCGAGCCCGGCGTCGAGCACGTCGACGAGCGCGTCCATCGACGCGAAGCGACCGTCCGCATCGACGCGCAGCGACTGGCCCAGCAGGGCCTCGAGCCACGGCGGCACCGGATAGCGCGGCGTCACCGGGCGCACGCGGCCGCGGACGATCGACAGCGCGAGCGACTGCGGGTCGTCGCCCGCGAACGGTCGCTCGCCGTACACCGCGTGGTACAGCGCGACCGCGAACGAGAACTGATCGCTGCGCGCGTCCGCCGGCTCGCCGAGGTACTGCTCCGGGGCCATGTACGCGGGCGTACCGAGCAGCACGCCCGTCGACGTGAACGTCGTCGCGAAGGGATCGACGCCGCGTGGCAGCACCGGGGGCGCGGCCGCCGTGTCCGTCGCATCGGGCGGTCGCGCCAGGCCGAAGTCGAGGACGCGCGGGCGCCCGTCGTCGCCGACCAGGACGTTGTCGGGCTTGAAGTCGCGGTGCACCAGGCCGACCGCGTGCGCGGCCGCGAGCCCGCGACCGGCCGCCGCGAACACGCGCAGGACCTCGCGGAGCGGCCGCGGGGCCGCGAGCCACCGCCGCAGGTCTTCGCCGCTCACCAGCTCCATCGCGATGAAGCGCTGGCCGTCGTGGATCCCGACGTCGAACACCGCGACGACGTTGGGGTGGGCCAGCCGCGCGAGCGCACGCGCCTCGCGGGTGAGTCGACCGCCCTCGTCGTCGGCGAGCTCGGCGCGCAGCAGCTTGATCGCGACCTCGCGGCCGAGCTCCTCGTCGCGCGCCGCGTACACGATGCCCATGCCGCCGTGCCCGATGCAGCGCAGCAGGGTGTAGCGGCCGAGCCGCGGTAGCAGGGCGGGGGTGGCGAAGAGGCCGGCACGCACCGCGCCGCGCAGGCGCTCGAGCTCGAGCGGGGCGAGGCGCGGTGCGGTGACGGCCGGTTCGGGGGCGGAGTCGGGGGCGGCGGGCATGCGGCGGATTTCCGGGCGGGACGTACCGCGGACCCCCCGTCGGGATTGCGGTCACGACGAGGGAAAGCGCGTGGTCGGGGAATCGACGGCGGGCGTCAAGGGGCGCGGTCGACCTGCCGGCGGATCCCCGCGGCCCACGTATCGAGGCGCGTCGCGGTGGGCTCGGCGCCGGTGAGCCCCGCCTCGAGATCCGCGAGCTCGGCGGCGAGCAGCTGCTTGGCCCGTCGCAGCCGGGTCTTCGCGGTGCCCACGGGCAGCGCGAGGACCTCCGCCAGCTCGGCGGCGGTCATGCCCTCCCAGTAGTGCAGCTCGAGGGCGACCTGGTGGTCGACCGGGATCCGCCGAAGCGCGGTGAGCATCGCGAGCTGCTTCTGATCGGCGGCGATGAGCAGGCTCGGGCTGTCGCCGAGCTCGGCGAAGGACACATGCGCGAGGTCCAGCGCGGTCGGCTCGCGGTAGCGGCCGCGCAGGTGCTTGCCGAGCACGTTGTGGGCGACGCCGAAGAGGAACGCGCGGAAGCTGCCGTCGCCGCGGAAGCGCGCCCGGCCCTCGAGGCAGCCGAGGAACGTCTGCTGGATCAGATCGTCGTGGTCCCGCGACAGCTTGTTCTGGAAGAAGCGCACGACCGCCTCGAAGTAGCGCGCGAACAGGGCCTCGCCGGCGTCGCGGTCGCCCGCGGCCCATGCGTCGAGGAGGGAACGATCGTCGCGCGCGTCCACGGCTGCGCGGCCGAGCGTATCAGCCACGCCTCACTCGCACTCGCACTCCTCGCAGAACGGGGCGCCGCTGGCCGCCGCGCGGGCGAGGATCTCGATCTGGTGGACGACCGCCGGCTCGAGCGGCGCGGGCGGGACGACCTCGGGGGCGGCGGTGAGGGTCGCGAGGTCCTGCAGCGGCGTGGCCGAGCTCGATGCGTTGCTCTCGAGGGGATCGGTCCGGCCCACGCGCGTCGGCAGGCGGCGCATCGTCAGGCGCGCCATGTGGATCGCGTCGAGGATGCCCGCGACCACGACGAAGTCGCTGAGGCTGCGGCCGCTGTCGGTGCCGACGACCGCGATGTGGATGTCGCGGAGCAGGTGCAGTGCGATCGGGTCCCGCGCGAGACGCCCGAGCACGTCGACGGCGTCGTCGGGATCGAGGACCACCGCGTCGGGATCGGTGGCCGAAGGGCCAGCGTGCGAGCGCCCGAGGTCGAGCTCGTACTCGGAGGTGCCGTCACGGAGCCGCCACTGCATCGACCGCGAGTCTACCCGCGAACGATGCTACGATGGCCTCGCTGTGGCCGGCTCGAAGCGGACGATCAACGGCGTCATCGCGCGGGCCCTCGCCCGCACGCGGGCCGATGCCGCGGCGACGCGGGTCTGGGCGGTGGTCGACGCGGCCCGCGATCCTCGGATCGGCGCGGCGGTCCGCCACGCGAACAGCCGCGGCGTGTGCCTGTACGGCGACGACGTGCCGAACGAGCTGGCCTCTGCGGCGCCGTGGGTCGTGCCGATGCCGCCGGACTCCACCTTCGGCGCCCTGTTCGCCTCGACGGGCCGCGGCCACGCCTGGGGGATCGTGACCCGCAGCGACGCGCCGCGCGAAGCGGTCGCCCAGCACTTCACCACGCTGCTGCGGGCGCAGCTGCCCGACGGCCGCGTGGTGTTGTTCCGCTTCTACGATCCCCGCGTGCTGCGGGCGTACCTGCCGACGTGCACCCCCGACGAGCTCGCGCAGATCTTCGGGCCCTGCGCCGGCTTCCTGCTCGAGCAGGCCGACGGCGGCCAGCGCGAGTACGTCGTCGAGCAGGGCGCGCTCGTCGTCCGCGAGCCCCGCTGGGATCTGTGGATCGACTGAGCGTGGCGGAACTCGACCGGGCGACTCACACCCATTTCTGCATCTCGGGATCCCACCGCCGCCAGGTCCCCGCGAAGTCCTGGAACAGCTCGGGGGCCCCGGCGTCGACGCGGAACCGGGCGACGTTGAACAGCGCGTCGAGGTTCGCGTCGTCGTAGTGGGACTCGGACACGACGTCCTCGGCGTGGGAGTAGTACGAGGTCAGCACCTGCGTCGCGGAGGCCTCGACGATCGCGTAGCCGTGGGCGGTGACGTCGGCGTAGCCGAGGTGCGCGTTCGGTCCGCCCGACAGCTGCAGCAGGTCCTTGATCGCCGCGGCGAGATCCGCCGCGCCCGGCACCGTGCTCAGCACCGGGTCGTCCGCGACCTGGTTCTGCAGGAGCCGCTGGAACGTGGTCGAGCTGATCGAGCTGGTGACGAACTCGACGATCTTCTTGCTGGGGTCGCTGCGGACCATCGGAGTCCCGGCGAAGAAGGCATGGATGTCGCCGGTGATCGCGATGACGTTCGGCACGCCCGACAGCTCGGCCAGCAGCGCGTCACGGCGGTTGCCCATGCCGTTCCAGTCGTCGACGTTGATGTGGAACACGCGCTTGAACGACGCCGGCACCGACAGCAGGCTCAGATCGATCTGCAGCGGCATGAGGCAGAACTCGTTGCCCCAGAATTTCCAGGTGCGGGTCGAGCCGCGCATGGTGTCGAGGAACCACGCCTCCTGCTCGGCGCCCATGGCCTGCTCGCTGGCGCCGTCGCTGTCGGCCCAGCGCGCCGCGGCGTAGCGGGCGAAGATGTCGCGGGCGACCAGGTAGCGCGAGCCGATGCGTGACCACAGGCTGCCCTTCATCATGTCGGCGAAGGCGTAGCCGCGGGGCAGGGTGGCGAGGGTCGCCTCGTCGATCGCCGCGGTGCTCGAGCCGGTGTCGGCGAGCACGTCGTTGATCCACGCCGCCGAGATCGCGCCGGTGATGCGATCCTCGGGGTAGCCCGCGGCGCTCGCCGCCGCCCGGAGCTCGCCCGCATAGGCGCCGCCGGCGAACGCGTCGATGTCGTCGACGTACGGCGTCGCGTCGTCCGGCAGCGCGCCGTCCGCCTCGAGCTGCGCCTGCGTGAGCACGACGACGCCGGGGTAGGCGTCCTCGGGCACGAGGTGATCGCTGCGATGGGTCCGCAGGTCCGTCAACACCAGGTGCACGTGCTTGCCGAAGCCGAAGTCGCGCCAGATCCGGATGTCGTCCGGCGGCGTCGCGGCGGGATCGTACTCGAACGCCGGGTCGGCGAAGTCGACCGGCATGTACTCGAACCACGCCTGGTTGGCGGCGCGGCGGCGGTCGACGTCGGTCTCGTCGACCTTGCCATCCTGGTAGGTGCCGGTCGCGCCCCAGCAGTCGTCGGAGAACTCGTGGTCGTCCCAGATCGCGACCATCGGCAGCGTCTCGTGGGTCCGCTGCAGCATCGGATCGGAGCGGAAGATCCGGTAGAGCTGGCGGTAGTTGTCGAGCGAGCGCGCGGCCTGGAAGCTGTCGCCCTCGCCGCGGGCCACGGTGAGCACGCCGTCCTGATCGTCGAACTCGACCGCGCGGCCCTCGATGCTGCCCTGGAAGCCCTCGTCGCCGGCCGTCTCGTAGATGTAGTCGCCGAGGTGGACGAAGAAATCGAGATCGGGCTGGGTCAGCAGGTGGGCGTACGCGTTGTAGTACCGGCCGCCGTAGTCCTGGCACGCGACGAAGGCGAAGCGCACGGTCCGATCCGCGTCGGCGGCCGGGGCCGTGCGGGTGCGCCCGGTCTGGCTGGCGAACCGCCCGTCGGGGAGGGCTGCGACGAAGCGGTAGTAGTAGACGGTGTCGGCCTCGAGGCCGGTGACGCGGAACTTCACGCAGTGATCGTGGGTGGCGGTCGCGATGGCCACGCCCGCGTCGGCGTCGTCCCAGGTCGCGCGCATCGTCCGCGCCTCGTCGAGGTACAGCTCGAGCTCGACGTCGACATCGTCGCCACCATCCGTGTCGGACGCGTCGGGGCCGGGCTCGACGCGGGTCCACAGCACGACCGAGTCCGGCCGCGGATCGCCGGACGCGACCGACTGTGGGAAGTGTTCGGGCCCGTCGACGACCTCGGCTTCCGGATCGCCATCGTCACCGCCACATCCCGAGGCGACGGTCCATCCACCGAGGGTCGCGAGGCCAGCGCGGAGGAACGCGCGGCGTTGCATGGTCACACGCATGGTCGTTCGATCCCTGCGGTCGCGTGACTGAACGCGACGGCGCTCCGAGGATACCCCGCGGCTGCGGCTTGTGGTTCAATCACGCGCGATGCAACCGGTCGACCAGGGGCCACCGGGCTCACCGCCCCCGGCCCTACCGCCCGCCGGGCCGCGCGCACCCGTCGGCGCGCCACGGGTGGTCCACGGTCCGCTGGGCGCCGAGCCGCAATCGGTGATCCGTCGTGGCCTGGCCGTCATCGTCGCGTTGCTCTTGCTGGTGTTCGACCTGGTATGGCCCGGGCCGGTGACCGGCACGCTGGCGGTGCTCTCGATGTTCGCCCTGCTGATGGGCCTCCTCGCCGGGCTGCTGCGCGCCCGCAGCCGCCGCATCCGCCGGCTCGTCGGGGCGCTCATCGGCGCCGACGCGATCATCCTCTTCACGATGTTCGCGCTGTTCATCGCGCGCGCGTACATCCTCTCCGAGCAGTTCGCCCAGCCGACGGACGAGTACGACCGCGCCGCGCGGATCTACGTCCTCGTATTCCTGGTGATCGGGACCCTGCAGGGGTTCTCGGCGGCGATGCCCGAGCGCCTCGCCCGGCTCGCGCTCAAGCTGGCGCAGCGCCCGGCGCTGATGCTCGCGGGCAGCTTCGCCGCGATGATCCTCATCGGCTCGCTGATGCTGACGCTGCCGGTCGCGGTCGAGAACGTCTCGTACATCTCGTTCGTCGACTCGCTGTTCACGATCACCTCGGCGGTGTGCGTGACGGGCCTGACCGTCAACGATCCGGGGACCACGTACACGTTCTTCGGCGAGATCACGATCCTGCTGTCGATCCAGCTCGGCGGCATCGGCATCATGACGCTGGCCGCCCTGGCGCTCAGCTTCGCCCGGGACACCGCCCTGGCGACCCAGCTGCGATACGCCGCGATGCTCGACGCGCGGACGCTGTCGGACCTGCGCACCACCGTGCAGAGCATCGTGGTCGGGACGCTCGCGGTCGAGGCCATCGGCGCCCTGTTGCTGTACTTCCAGTTCGCCGGCGATCCGCGGACCGAGGGCCACTCTGCCGCGTGGCTGGCCATCTTTCACGCGGTGTCGGCGTTCTGCAACGCCGGCTTCGCGCTGTTCCCCAACAACCTGGTGATGTTCGCCGACGACCTCGGCGTGCAGATCATCATCATGATGTTGGTGACGCTGGGCGGCCTCGGCTTCCCGGTGATGCGCGAGGTCGTGATCCTGCTGCGCGCGCGCCTGGCCCGGCGGCTGGTCCGCGAGGCGCCGGCGGTGCCGCTGATGTCGCTCGCGACGCGGGTGGTGCTGTGGACCAGCGCGATCCTGGTGCTCGCCGGCATGGTCCTCACCCTGGTGTTCGAGTTCCGCCGGGGGCTCGGCCACCTCGGCTGGGGCGAGAAGATCCTCGCCGCGCTGTTCCACTCGGTGAACCTGCGCACCTCGGGGTTCAACACCGTCGACCTGTCGCTCTTCGCGGCGCCGATCCTGCTGTGGAGCTGCGTGCTGATGTTCATCGGCGGCTCGCCCGGGTCCACCGCCGGCGGCATCAAGACCACGACCGTCGCGACCCTCTTCGCCACGCTGCGCGGCGAGATGCGCGGGCACGAGCCGACCCTGGGGCGGCGCTCGATCGCCCCCGAGGTGTTCCGGCGCGCGACTGCGGTGGCGGCGATCTCGGCGATGATCGTGCTGGTCGCGCTGACGCTGCTCTCGCTCACGGAGGAGCACGACTTCGTGCGGCTGCTGTTCGAGACGGTCTCGGCGTTCGGCACCGTGGGGCTGTCGACCGGCATCACCTCCACCCTGACGGTCGCGGGCAAGCTCGTGATCTCCGCGACCATGTTCGTCGGCCGCTGCGGCCCGCTGACCGTCGCGCTCGCGGTCGCCAGCGCCGAGAACTCCAAGCCCCCCTATCGGCTCGCCCGCGAGAGCCTCCCCATCGGATGAGGAACCACCACCATGGCTAGACGCATTCTCGTCGTTGGACTCGGTCGCTTCGGCTCGGCGCTCGCGGAATCCCTCGCGGCCACCGGCTGCGAGGTCGTCGCGGTCGACAACGACATGGCCCACATCGACGCGATCAAGAACAAGGTCGCCTACGCCCTCGAGCTCGACGCGACCGATCCGAACGCGCTGCGATCGATCGATGCCCAGAGCTGCCAGGCCGCGGTGGTCGCGGTCGGCGAGAACTTCGAGGGCGCGGTGCTCACCGTCGCTGCCCTGCGCGAGCTCGGCGTGCACAACATCATCGCCCGGGCGATCACGACGCGGCACGGTCGCATCCTGATGGCCGCAGGGGCGAGCCGCGTGGTCGAGATCGAGTCGGAGATGGGTCGCGCGCTCGGCCGCGAGCTCGCCGGCGGGGCCGACCTCGCGACGGCCGCGACGGCGGCGGCGATGGGCGCACCGCCGGCCGGGATGCCGGGCATGCCGGGCGGCGGCGGGCCACCGCCGGGTTTCACGGGGCGCTGACGGGCCCGCCGTGGCGACGGTCGTCTTCACGCAGAACCTCCGGCGACACGTCGCGTGCCCGCCCGAGGCGGTCGACGCGGCGACGGTGGCGCAGGCCCTCGCGATCGTCTTCGCCAGCAATCCCCGGCTGCGCGGCTATGTGCTCGACGACCAGGGCGCGCTACGCCACCACATGATGGTCTTCGTCGACGGCGAGCCGATCACCGACCGGCGCCACCTCTCGGATCCCATCGCGCCGGGATCCGAGCTGTACGTCATGCAGGCGCTGTCCGGAGGTTGAAGGTCCCATGCACTCGATGCTGATCTCCACCCGCAAGGGGTTGTTCGTCGCCGAGCCCACGTCGGGGGGCTACGCGATCGATCGCGGCCACTTCGTCGGCGACAACCTCTCGCTCGCGATGGTCGACCCGCGCGACGGTGCCTGGTACGCCGCGCTCGATCACGGCCACTTCGGGGTCAAGCTCCACCGCTCGGACGATCGCGGCGCGACGTGGGCCGAGATCGCGACGCCGGCCTACCCGCCGCAGCCCGAGGGCGAGGTGCAGACCAACTACTTCGGCCTCGAGCTGAAGTGGTCGACCTCGCTCGTCTGGTCGCTCGCGCCCGCGCTCGACGCTGACGGCGCCCTGTGGTGCGGGACGATCCCCGGCGGACTGTTCCGCTCGGAGGATCGCGGGGCGAGCTGGTCGCTCGTCGACGCGCTGTGGTTCCACCCCGATCGCAAGAAGTGGGGCGGTGGCGGCCGCGATCACGCCGGCATCCACTCGATCTGCGTCGACCCGCGCGACCCCAGGACCGTCGCCGTCGCCGTGAGCACCGGCGGCATCTGGCGCACGCGGGACGCCGGCGCCACCTGGACCAACTGCGCCGACGGCATGCGCGCCGAGTACGTCCCGCCCGAGCTGGTCCACGACGGCAACGCGCAGGACGTCCACTGCCTCGTGCAGTGCGCGGCGACGCCGACGACGTTCTGGGTGCAGCACCACAACGGGATCTTCGTCTCCACCGACGACATGGCGACATGGACCGAGCTCGAGGACGCCGGCCCGTCGCGCTTCGGTTTCCCGGTGGTGGTCGATCCCAACGACCCGAACACCGCGTGGTTCGTGCCGGCGATCAAGGACGAGAAGCGGATCCCCGTGGACGGCAAGGTCGTCGTCACCCGCACGCGCGACGGCGGCAAGAGCTTCGACGTGCTGTCCGCCGGCCTGCCGAGCCGCTTCGCGTACGACCTCGTGTACCGCCACGGGTTCGCGCGGGCGCCGGACGGGGCGCTCGCGTTCGGCTCGACGACGGGCAACGTGTTCGCCAGCCTCGACGGCGGGGATCACTGGGCGGTGGTGTCGAACTACCTCCCGCCGGTCTACGCGGTGACGTTCGTGGCGTGATTGGACGGCGCCACCCGCGGACGGCCGATCGGCCGCGCACTGCCCCTGCTGCACCGCGGCGTGGTTCCGGCATACTCGTGATCGATGGCTCCTCGACTGCGTGTCGCCCTGCTGTTTGGACTGTGCGGCTCCGCCTGTCTCGGCGACGCGGCGGATGACCTCGAGTCCCGCGACGGCGGGACCCTCGAGTTCGACGAGATCGTAGAGCCCGAGCCCCTCGTCCTCGACGAGGTCGAGCTGCTCCCGTCGGTCGATCTCGACGGGCCCGACGGCCACCCGCTCTATCCACCGTGCCCCGCGTGCGCCCGCGTGCGGGGCAGGACCGCGAATGCCGTCGTCGTCGAGGTGTACCTCGACGAGAACCATGGCTTCTCGAACCTCGAGATCGGCGTCGATCAGCCCGACATCCGCCCGCTCACGATCGGGGTGGCCTCGACGACCGCGAGTCTCTGGGCGATCTACTCGCTCAGCTCGGCGCGGGAGATCTCAGCCGATGCGGCGGTGTTCGTCCGCGGGCTGACGAAGCAGAAGCCGACCGAGCTCCAGCTCGTCGACTGATGGCGATCACCCCTTCACCCCGCCCGACGCCAACCCCTCGACGAGGTGGCGCTGCGCCACGTAGAACAGCCCCATCACCGGCAGCGACACCACCAGGGCACCGGCGGCGAACGCCTCCCAGCGCGCGTCGTACTCGCCGACGAAGCGCTGCAGCATCACGGGCAGGGTGAACATCTTGCTGTCGTCCAGCAGCGTCGCGGCGAGGATGAACTCGTTGTACGCGCTCATGAACGCGAACAACGACGTCACCGCGATCGCGGGGCGGGCCACGGGCAGCACCACGCGCACGAAGGCGCCCAGGCGCGTGGCGCCGTCGACCATCGCGGCCTCCTCGAGGTCGACGGGGATGGCCTCGAAGGCGGCGCGCAGCTGGAAGATCGCGAAGGGCACCGCGGTGCTCGCGTAGCAGAGCACCAGGCCCGTGCGGGTGTTCAGCAGACCGGCGGACTCGAGGATGAGGTACAGCGGGATCGCGCTCGCGACCGCGGGGAACATCTGCGTGGCCAGCAGCACGCCCATGCCGCGGCGCTTGCCGAGGAACTCGAAGCGCGCGAGCGCGTACGCGGTGGGGATCGCGATGAGCACGCCGACGAGCGCCGTCGCAGCGCCGACGACGAGCGAGTTGAGGAGCTGGCGGCCGAAGATCCAGATCGTCTCGCCGCCGTCGTCTGCGGTCGCGCCGACGACCTCGGTGAGGTGGGCCAGCGTCGGCTCGCTCGGCCACGGCAGCACCCGCGGCTCGGGGGCGTTGCTGCCGGAGAACGCCAGCGCCGCGACCCACAGCACCGGGTAGAGCGCGAACGCGACGCCGACGAGCAGCACACCGTGGACCGCGAAGGCCTGAAGCCAGCGCCGCAGCGGCGTCATGGCCCCACCTTCGCCTTCGCGGCGGCGCCGATCCGATCGAGCCCGCGGGTGATGCCCGACAGCAGCACGAAGATCAGCACCGCGTACGCCGCCGCATAGCCGTACTGCGCGTCGCGTGTGAAGGCCCAGCGGTAGGCCTCGGACACCAGGATGTCGGTGGTGCCGTCGGGGTCGCCGCCCGAGACCAGGAACACCACGTTGAACATGTTGAAGGTCCAGATCGCGCCGAGCATCACCGCGGGCACGAGCGACGGGCCGATCATCGGCAGCGTGACGTGGCGGAAGCGCTGCCAGCGGCTCGCGCCGTCGACCTCGGCGGCCTCGAGCACGTCCTTGGGCACCGAGCCCAGCGCCGCGACGGTCACGACCATCATGAACGGGAACCCGAGCCACGCGTTGGTCGCGACGTTGGCGGTGAACGCCGTCGAGAACCGCGAGAACCACGCGATGGGCTCGATGGTGACGCCGAGCCAGTCGCCCAACGCCATCGTCGCGCCGGTGACCGCCCCGAACTGGCGGTGGAACATGCCCTTCCACGCCAGGGCCGTCACGTAGTTCGGCACCGCCCAGGGGATGATGAGCAGCACGCGGTACATCGCCCGCATGCGCAGGACGGGGCGCGCCAGCAGGATCCCGAACGCCAGGCCGAGCCCGACGTGCAGGGCGACGTTGACCACCGTCCACAGCACGGTGACCAGAAGCGTCAGCCAGAAGGAGCCGCTGGCGAGCAGCGGCCCGCCGCGGGCGGTCAGGATGTCGACGAAGTTCGCGGCGCCGACGTAGTGCACGTCGCCCGGCGGCCCGCCGAACAGGGACGTGGCGGTGCCCACGAGCAGCGGCAGCACCACGAGCACGCCGACCACGAACACGGCGTGCGCGACCCAGAGCCACGCGGGGATCGAGCGCCGCACCTGCTCGCGGAACGCCCGCGTGCGGGCGCGCTGCACCAGCACGACGGCGCCGAACATGAGCGCGCCGCCGATGACCACCAGCAGGATCGTCGGCGAGCGGGCCGGCGGCGGCGGGCGCATGACCATCGCGAAGCGGTGCTCGGCCTCGACGAGGGCCTCGGTCACCGGCGCGTCGCCGCGGAGGATCTTGCGCAGGGCCTTGTTCGCGGGCTCCCACGCCGCCCGCATCGCCGGCCGCGTCGACATCGGCACGGCCGCGCGGCCCTGGGCGGCGAAGGCCCGCACGATCGGATCGGCGCTCGGCGTGTCGGTGCGCGCGGTGACGGCCCGCGCGCGCTCGGCCCGGCGCGCCGCGGCGGCCGACGAGGCGAGGAACGCGGCGAAGCGCCGGACCTCGGGCCGCGCCGCGCCCGAGGGCGACAACATCGCGGACTCGACGGTGAGCAGCGGCTGCAGGCGACCGCGCGTGCGGGCGAGCAGCGGCAGCGGCTCGACGTGGTAGCGCACCGCGTCGCCCTCGGGCGTCGCGAGGTCGGCCGCGAGCCACGGGCCGCTCATCGCGAAGGCCGCCTTTCCGCTGCGGAACAGGTTGGTCACCAGGGCGCCGTCGGCCTCGCGCGGCACGACGCCGGCGTCGAGCAGGTCGAGCACCACGTCGATCGAGGTCTCGGCCGCCGGGCCGACGAAACCGAAGCTGTCGTCGTCGTTCAGGAGCCGACCGCCGCACGCGTGGAGGATCGCCGCGTGGGCGTAGGCGTTGTTGGCCTCGTAGGCGAGCGCCACCACCCCCTCGGGCAGGGTCTCCGCGAGCGCGGCGATGCCCTCGAGATCGCCGGGCACCACGGCGACGAGATCGTCGTTGACGTACAACGCCAGCGACTTCATCGACAGCGGCACGCCGAAGCGCGCGCCGTCGATCGTGACCGCGTCGACCGCCTCGCCGACGTACGCCCCGTCCTCGAACGCGTCGCCCACGTCCGCGACCAGCTCGCGGCGGTGGTACTCGCCGAGGCGCTCGTGGGAGTCGACGAAGATGTCAGGCCCCTCGCCGAAGGGGATCGCGCTGCCGAGCTTCGACGACAGCGCGTCGTACGGCACCGCGAGCACCTCGACGGTCGGCCCGTCCCACGACTCGAGCAGCTCGGCGAGCGCGGCCTCCTCCTCGCCGCGCCACGCGTGCCAGAGGCGGATCCGGCCGTCGCGGTCGGTCGCCCGGGCGGCGGCGGGCAGCAGCCAGGTGGCCACCAGCACCGCGACGAGCCAGCGCCACGGCCTCACCGCAGCGCGACTCCGGTCTCGGGATCGAACAGGTGCAGGCGGTCCACGACCAACGACAGCGTCTCGCCGCGCTTGGGCCCCGTGTGGCCCTCGAAGGCCGCGACGAACACCGCATCGCCGACACGGCCGTGCACGTGCACGTGCGAGCCCAGGGTCTCGACCAGCTCGACCACGAACGCGACCGTGCCGTCGGGATCGCGGCGCACGTCGTGGGGCCGGATGCCGACGACGACCGTCTTGCCCGCCGCGACGGCCGGCGTGCCCTCGGGCAGGGGGACGCGCACGCCGCCGGCGAGCTCGACGGTCGAGTCGACCACGCGTCCGTCGAGGAAGTTCATCGCCGGGCTGCCGACGAACCCGGCGACGAAGCGGTTGGCCGGATTGCGGTACACGTCGATCGGCGCGCCGATCTGCTGCACGACCCCGCGGTCGAGGACCACCAGCACGTCGGCGAGCGTCATCGCCTCGACCTGATCGTGCGTGACGTAGATCGTGGTCGCGCCGAGGTCGTCGTGCATGCGGCGGATGTCGACCCGCACGGTGTTGCGCAGGGTCGGGTCGAGGTTCGACAGCGGCTCGTCGAACATGAACACCGCCGGGCGCCGCACGATCGCCCGGCCCATGGCGACGCGCTGGCGCTGGCCGCCCGACAGCGCCCGCGGGTGGCGGTCGAGCAGGTGCTCGATCTCCAGCAGCTTGGCGACCTCGGCGACCCGCGCGTCGATGACCGCGCGCTTCTCCTTGCGCAGCTCGAGCCCGAACGCGAGGTTCCGGCGCACCGTCATGTGGGGGTACAGCGCGTACGACTGGAACACCATCGCGACGTCGCGGTCGCGCGGCGCGAGCCGGGTGACGTCGCGGCCGCCGAACTCGATCCCACCCTCGGTGACCTCCTCGAGCCCGGCGATGCAGCGCAGCAGCGTCGACTTGCCACAGCCGCTCTTGCCGACCAGGACCACGAAGGATCGATCGGGGAAGCAGGCATCGATGCCGTCGAGGACGACGGTGTCGCCGAAGCGTTTGCTGACGGCGCGGAGGCGGATCTCGACCATGGGGCGGCTTCAGGTCCCGTCTTCGCCCGGCTGCGGCGACTCGACGAACGACTGCAGCGCCTGGCTGTCGTCGAGCAGGATGTCGATGAACCCGCCCATGTCGATCCCGCCGGCCTCCTCGATCTCGGTGCCGTCCCACGTGAGGATGATCGAGCAGTGGCTATGGTTGGCGTAGCGCCAGTACGGGATGAAGTAGGCCAGGTTGTCGCGGGTCTCGTACTGCGCCATGAGGTTCTGGGTGTCCGCCCACCACTTCTCGTGGATCTCGTCCTTGGTGATGCCGGGGAAGAACCGCTCGTACGAGTAGCGCGAGAAGTCGTAGTCGCGGCGGAAGAACGTGGTCGCGAGGCGATCGTCGGGGAAGGTGTCGGCCACCATCTCGTTGATGAGCCCGAAGTCCTCGCCGAGCTCCGCGAAGGCGGGCACCGTCTCGAGGATGGAGTCGATGTCCCACGCGCTGCGGATCTGGTCGTGCAGCGGCTTGGAGTTCACCGAGTCGGGGAAGATCGGTCCCGAGTCGTCGAGCATGTAGCCGCGCTGGGGCTCGAGGCCGGTGCGCAGGAAGTAGTAGTTGGCCAGGGTGCCGGCCCCACCGGCGCTGCACCCCGTGACGAAGAGCCGGTCGATCGTGGGGAACTGCTCGCGCATCCACGCGATCGCGGCCTGGTTGTTGGCGTGCCCGGCGTGGTGGAACTCGAGGTCGGGCTCCTTCCCCAGCGGGTCGACGTAGGTCGTCACCGCGTTGCCGGTGTGCACGTCGCCGGTGCAGTACGGCATGAAGACCATGTTCCAGGCGCGGATCGGGTTGAACTCGAGGCGCCGGTCGAGCAGCGGCGTGTGCAGGCCGATCGCCCCCTCGAGGTGATCGTCGGGGATGCCGTCGGGGTTCGCGGCCCCGAGCACGCCCTCGCGGCCCGAGCAGCTGTCGAAGTCCCAGCAGCCGCCGCCGGGCTCGTACAGCACCATCAGGTCCTCGGCGTCCTCGACGTAGTTGACGAAGAACTTGTACGGCGTGCCGTTGCCGCACAGGAGGCCCGGCAGCTCGACCTTGATCCACTCTTCGTAGGCCGGCGGTGGTGGTGGGCTCGGGGCGCCGGTGCTGCTGTCGTCGGCGGGCCCGGAGCTCGAGCCTTCGGTCGTGGTCGTCGGCGCGCCGGAGCTCGAGGCATCGGTGCCGGTACCGGTCGACGTCGACGCGGCGCCGCCCTCGGACCCGCAGCCCGAGGACGCGGCCAGGAGGAGGGGCAGGGCGAGCGTCCGCATGGGCGCCCATGATGCCGGTCGCGGCGGCCCGATGCTAGAGTCCGGTCGCCTTGCGACGCATCGTCCGTCTGTCGGCCGGGTTGTCGGCTGCGCTCGCCGTGTCGGCGGCTCCGCGGCTCGCCCACGCGGAGCTCGAGCGCTACGCGCTGTCGATGTTCCACTTCAACGTGCAGTACGTGGCGGGGGGCCTGGTGGGCTATCCGGCGTACAACGACGAGCTGCGGCCCTGGGAGGTCGAGGACCTCATCGTGACGCAGAGCCTGGCGCCCGTGCTCGAGATGTACGCGGCCCACCCCGGCTGGGGGGCGAACCTCGAGATGCAGGCGTACCTGCTCGAGATCCTCGCGGCCCGGCACCCCGAGACCTTCGCCCTGCTGCGCGACCTCGCGCTGTCGGGGCAGATCGAGGTGGTCAGCTTCCACTACTCGGACCAGCTCTTCGTCGCGTTCCCGCAGATCGACTGGGAGCGCAGCCAAGCCCTGGCGGCGGCCACGTTCGAGGCCCTCGACGTGCCGCTCGGCGCCGCGGTGTTCTGCCAGGAGGGCCAGAGCGGCATGGCGATGGCGGCCCGCATGGCCGAACGCGACTACCGCACGATGGTGTGGCCGAAGAACCTGTGGAGCACGCAGCACGGGGACTTCGCCGCGTCGCCGCTGTACCGCTTCGGCGACGTGGGCCTCGTGGTCGGGGGTCAGGGCGCGAGCTACGACGACGGCACGCTGCAGATCGAGACCACCTGGACGTTCTTCGACGACGGCGAGCTGCTCGCGACCGGCGACTGGAACCCGTACTTCCCGACGTTCTTCGTGCACGACCCGGCGGCCGTCGCGGAGTACGAGGCCGGGCTGATGGCGCTCGAGGCCGACGGCTGGGTGATCTCGACGGTGAGCGACTACGTGGCCTCGATCGGCGATCGCATCGACGTGCCGGACGCTCCGCCGCTGATGGACGGCACGTGGCAGCCCGGGTCGACCAACGGCGTCGCGAAGTGGCTGGGGGATCGATCGATCTGGTTGCTCGGGGGGAATCCGGACGATCGCGACAACCACGTGCGGACGCTCCAGTACACCGCGCACCGCGAGATGGTCGCGGCCGAGGCCGCCGCGGTGGTCGGTGGGTTGGACGCGCGCGCGGAGCTCGACGCGGCGTGGCGGCTGCTGGCGCTGGGCGAGGTGACGGACGCCAGCGGCATCAACCCGTACCGCGGCGAGGTCGAGTACGGGCTGGCGCACGCGACCGAGGTGCTGCGGATCGCCCGCGGCGTGATCGAGCGGGCGAAGGCCGAGGCCGGGTTGGCGTCGGTGGTGATCGATCCGGCGGGGCCCGCGATGATCGAGGGCCAAGACGAGCCGTTCGTGGGCGAGCCGCGACGGCGGACGATCCGACGCGGAGCATCGAGGTGGCCTGGGAGGAGATCGCCGCGGACCACCACCGCGTGTCGATCCACTTCGGTCCCGGCGATCCGGCGTCGCTGGCCCACCCGATCGCGGTGAGCTTCGCGGGCGAGCTGGTCGACGAGCTGGTCACCACGCTGGCGCTCGCCGACGACGCGCCGTTCACCTTCTCGCGGGCCGACTTCGCCTTCGGCGAGTTCAAGCTCGCGCTGCCGCTCGGGGTCGTGAGCCTCGGGGCGAACCGCTACGTCATCAAGGACATGGGCCACGTCCACGTCGCCGCCGGCGTGCGGCGCGACGCGGGCGACGTGGGGTTCCGCGACGAGACGCTGCAGCTCGACGAGGGCGTGACCTGGGTCTTCCACGTGTTCGAGGGCACGGCGGAGGACGCGGTCGAGCTGGCGCGGGCGATCAACAGCGAGCGCGAGGTGGTGCGATGATCCGGGCGCGACGGGTCGTGGGGATCCTGGTGGTCGCCGCGTGCAGCACCGACCTGCCCGCGCCGCCGAGCCTGGTCGAGACCTCGACGGGCGCGGCGAGCAGCTCGAGCGCGGGCACGGGGGCGGACAGCACGACCGGGGACGTGCCGGTCGTCGAGGTGCTGGATGTGCGGTTGGATCTCGAGATCAAGGCGTCGATTGACGTCACGATCGTGCGGCGCGGGCTCGCGATCGAGGCGACGATCGACGCGTCGAAGGGCTACGGCGTCGTGCCCGGGGATGCGCTCGTCGGCGTCGGGCGGATCGACGCGTACCCGGAGGTCGGCGCGACGCTGTACACCGCGACGTTCGACGCGCCCGCGCAGGCCGAAGGGCCGTGCGGGGACGCGGCGGTGTCGCTGGCGTTGGCGCTGCACCACGACGACGACGCGGACGTGATCGCGGGCGGGCTGACGGCGTATTGCGGGGATGGGGTGTTCTTCGGGGTGCCGGTGATCGAGCCGCTGCGGATCTCGGGGCGGATGTGATGGGCGTGATGGGCCGGCTCCTCCTGACCCTCGGCTGCGTCCTGATCACAGGTTGCTTGGATCCGCCGTATCCGCTCGGCGGGCGCGCAGAAGATGTCGCGACGGTCGTCCTCGGCCTCGAACCGGGGACGCCGGCGACGCTGCAGGCGCAGGTGGAGGTGACGGGGACACCGGCCGACGACGTCGGCACCGTCCTGCTCTTGGACCTCGCACGACCTCACGATGCAGGGACCATGGGCGCGGAGTCGCGGACCTTCGAGATTGACGCCTCCCTGCGCCCCGACGATCCCTCCGACGCACGGGGTGGCTCCCTGTCCTGGACGCATCCGCTGGGGACCGTGCCTTCGTCGCGAACGTTCGACGTGGACCTCTCGCTGGTCGGCGAGCCCGCCGCCAGCATCGAGGTCACACTCACGGGCATCGCAGAGGTCTTCGGCGATGGGGCGATCGATATCGCTGTCACGCTCGAGCCGGACATCCCGGCCCGATGGGTAGGTCGACGAGCCAATCCTCGGTAGTGTCGCATCGCCCCCGAACGATCACGACCCGCCGCGAGAGATTTCGCGAACCCCGATCGCCGGGTCCCGCGCTGGCATCCCCGCGCTCCCGCGCTATCGTGGTGCGATGGATTGTCTCGACTGGAAGCGGTGGGGGGTGGTGCTGGCGTTGCTGCCGGCGGTGGCGTGCGATACGGGGCCCATCGACCGATCGCAGTTCACGGAGAACCTCTGCGATGCCTCGGGGCTCCACGCGCTCGTGGCCATCGAGCCGGACGAGCCCGTCGACGCCAGCGTGGTGCGGACCGCACAGCAGCTCGATCTCGAGGCGCCGAACTCCGGGGAGCTCGACGCGTTCGGTACGCTGTGCTCGGGCGCGCGCGATCGGGAGGCGTGCAGGCGGAGGGTCTTGGAGGAGACGTTCGAGTCGGAGTTCGTTTCGGACGAGTCCGAGTCTCCGACGTACCTGTCGCTCGTCTTCACCCGCGGTGACGAGGTCGGCGGCGCCTGGCGGATGCCGCAGCTGCTGGATTTTCTCGGCGAGATCGACAGCCCGGGGGACGCGATGCTGCTCGCGACGCTGGCGGGGCACGCCCCCGTCTGCATGGGCGGGGACGACGTCGGCGAGCGAGATGGCGGCTATGTGGTGTTCACTCAGAGCGGCCGCGGGTGCGGCTCCTTCTTCGCCCTCGGCGACGAGAATCGCCTGCGCCACAACGTGGTGAGGGTCGATCCGGACGGTGAGCTCGACGTGATCGAGAGCACCGTCGTCGAGGGAGACGACCCCGCGTGTGGCTCCGGTGGTTGATCCGCGATCCTCCGCTGGCGTCCCCGCATTCCCGCGCTATCGTGAATCCATGGACTATCGTGATTGGGATCGGTTGGTCGCGGTGCTGGCGTTGATGGTGCCGGCGGTCGGGTGTGCGGAGGGCAGCATCGACGAGGCGCAGTTCACCGAGGATCTGTGTGATGGGAGCGGGCTCCACGCGCTGATGGCGGTCGAGCCGGACGAGCCGGTCGACGCCAGCGCGTTGCGAAACGCCGAGGAGCTCTTCGGCGGAGAGGGCGAGGAGCTCAACACCTCGATCCTCGACGCGGACGGCACGCTCTGCTCGGGGGCGAGCGATCGGCCGGCGTGCGAGCAGGGCGTCGCCGACCTGACGTTCCTCTCCGAGTTCAGCTCGGCGGGGCAGGAGTCCACGACGTACCAGTCGCTCGTGTTCACGCGGGGCGACGAGATCGGCGGCGCGTGGGACCTCCC
>LNFB01000131.1 GCA_001464385.1 Deltaproteobacteria bacterium Ga0077550
GACCGCCAGGTTCTCGCGCAGGTGCGCCGTCGACCGCGTGCCCGGGATCACCAGCACGTTCGGCGATCGCCGGAGCAGCCACGCGAGCGCGACCTGCATCGGCGTCGCGCCCACGCGCCGCGCCACCGCGTCGAGCGTGCTCGACTGCAGCGGCGTGAAGCCGCCCAGCGGAAAGAACGGAACGAAGGCAATCCCGCGGCGGGCGAGCTCGTCGATCAGCGCGTCGTCGCTTCGGTGCGACAGGTTGTAGTGGTTCTGCACGCACACGATCTCCGCGAGGCGGCGTCCTTCGTCCACCTGCGCCGCGGCCACGTTGCTGAGCCCGATGTGCCTCACCAACCCGCGTCGCTGCAGGTCCAGCAGCGCCGTGAGGGGCGCCTCGATCGAGCCCTCGGCCGGGCCCATGGCGCTGAACATCGCGCGGAGGTTCACGACGTCGAGCACCTCGAGGCCGAGGTTGCGGAGGTTGTCGTGGACGGCACGCTCGATGTCGGCGGCCGTCGTCGCAGGCTCCCAGGATCCCGACGGGCCGCGCACGGCCCCGACCTTCGTGGCGATGACGAGGCCGTCGCGGTACGGATGCAGGGCCTCGCGGATGATCTCGTTGGTGACGTGCGGGCCATAGATGTCACTGGTGTCGATGTGGTCGACGCCCTGTTCGACCGCGTCCCGGAGCACCGCGACGGCGGCGCGGCGATCGGCGGGTGGGCCGAGGACGCCGGGGCCGGCGAGCTGCATCGCGCCGTAGCCGATGCGACGAACGTGGTGGGAGCCGAGGGTGTAGCGGTCTGCGCGGTCGGTCATGGTGTCCGTCCGCATTCTGCGGGAGAACCGGCGTGCGACAATCCGTTGTGAATCGCACAGGCTGTGCGAGATTCCGTACAGCCGATGGACGACCTCGCCGACCTCACCGCATTCCTGACCGTCGCCCGCGAGGGAGGCTTCCGCAGCGCCGCCCGCATCGCGGGCTCGAGCGCGTCCTGCATGGGTGATGCGGTGCGCCGACTCGAGGCACGGCTCGGGGTGCGGCTGCTCCATCGAACCACGCGCAGCGTCACGCCCACCGACGCCGGCGCGCGCCTGCTCGAACGGATCTCGCCGGCGCTCGGCGAGGTCCGGGCCGCGCTCGACGTCGTCAACGACTTCCGCGATCGCCCCGCAGGTCGACTCAAGCTCAACGTGCCGACGGCCGTCGCCCGACTGATCCTGCCGCAGATCGTGCCGCCGTTCCTCGCGAAGTATCCCGACATCTTGCTCGAGGTGATCGCGGACGAGCGCCGCATCGACGTGGTCGCCGACGGCTTCGACGCCGGCATTCGCTACGGCGAGTGGCTCGAGAAGGACATGGTGGCGGTGCCCATCGGCCCACGTGTCCAGCGTTACGCAGCGGTCGCGTCCCCCGCCTATCTCGAGCGGCGTGGCCGCCCGACGCATCCCCGCGATCTGCTCGAGCACGATTGCCTGGCGTGGCGCTTCGGGAGCGGCCCGCTGCATGTGTGGGAGTTCGAGCGCGGCGGCGAGACGATCCACGTCGAACCGCGTGGTCCGCTCGTCGCCGGCTTCGGTGGCGCCACGGATTTCGCCGTGGAGGCCGCCGTCGCGGGCTGCGGGATCGTCTATCTGTTCGAGGACTGGCTGCGACCCTGGATCGATCGCGGTGCGCTGGTGCCCGTGCTCCAGCCCTGGTGGCTGAGCGTCACGGGACCGTTCCTGTACTACCCTGGCCGGCGATACCTCCCCGCACCGCTGCGGGCGTTCGTGGACTTCGTGCAGTCGACCCGCCCGCAGCGTCCGCGCGGTCGCCCGCGCGTGGACCCGCGACGGACCGGCGCGTGACCGGATGGGTGCTCGTCATGCGCCGGGGGCTCCATCGTCAACCCTCGACCAGGGGCTCGCGCCACAGCCATCGCAGGGTGTCGGGCATCACGGCGCCGGCGTGGTCGGGGTTGTGGCTGCCTTCGCCGTGGACGAAGCGATCATCTGCGGACACGCGCCGCCGCCCATGATGTCCGTGAAGCTCCCGTTGTGGGTCATGATGCGGCCGTAGAGATCGTGCCGCTGCCAGCCGACGGTGAAGGCACAGATCCCGCCCGAGCAGAGCCTTCTCGAGCGCGCGGACCATGCGCCACCCGTCCCGCGCGGACGAGCGAGCGACCGGATTCACACCTCGCATCGCTGGGGTGGTACGAGTTGGGTTGGACGTGCTCGACCCCCGCACCCCCATCCTCGTCTCGGTCATCGTCGTGCTCGTCGCGTGCCGCCCGGCCGCGCCTCCATCGGCGATGCCTCCTCCGGAGATCCATTCGAGCGCGGGCACGGCGGAGCTCGACGCGCGCCCGATGGATCCGGTCGAGGGCGCCGAACTCGACGCGATCGGCCGCACCCTGTTCTTCGACGCGACGATCCGCTCCGTGCCGACGGGTGCCGTGGTGTACGCGCTGGACGACGACGACTCCTTCGAGCACCTCGGCGAGACGCCCACGATCGTGCGCACGTCCCTCGTGGACCTCCCGACCACGATCTACGTGCGCCTCGACGGATACGTGGTGCAGCCGGTCGTGATCGACGGCGCCGCGCCGGTGCACGTCGTGCAGCTACGACCCGGCAAGACGGAGTACTGATCGCGCACCTGCGGGTGTTCGAATCGGTCGCCGACGGCGTTGCGATTTCGACCGGGCGGGTGCGGCCCTCACACCCGCGCCCGATCGCGCCCCAACAGCACCGTCTCCCCGATCGCCGGGATCTCCCGCCGCGACTCCGGCAGCCCCTGCACATCCCAATGCTCGCGCAGCACCTGCGGCGGCTCGAGCAGATCCTCGTCCGTCAGCTTGTACGTGCCCCAGTGCATCGCGAAGAACCGCTCCGCCCCCAGATCCACGAATGCGCGCACGGCCTCGATCGGATCGATGTGCTGGGTCCGCATGAACCATCGCGGCTCGTACGCCCCGATCGGCAGCATCGCCGCGTCGATCTTCCCCGCGCGGCGCCCGATCTCCGCGAATCCGTCGAACCACGCGGTGTCCCCCGAATGATAGACCTGCACGCCGCCCCGCGCGATCACATAGCCACCCCACAATGTGGTGTTCTCGTCGAGCAGGCCACGCCGGCTCCAGTGCTGCGAGGGCACGAAGGTGATGTCGAAACCCTCGACGTCGCGGGACTCCCACCATTGCATCTCGACGACGCGGCGCAATCCGGCGCGCTCGAACCACGCCTTGCACCCCGCCGGCACCACGTAGACCGGCTCGGGGCCGAGGCGCAAGAGGCTCGGGGCGTCCATGTGATCGCGGTGGTTGTGGGTCACGACGACGACGTCGATCTTCGGGAGGTCCTCCACCGCGACGCCCGGCGGGCCGTTGCGCGGCACGATCGCGAGGCGCTTCGAGAACACCGGGTCGGTGATCAGCGTCTTGCCGCCGAGCTGCACGAGGTAGGTCGCGTGGCCGATCCACGTCAGCGCGTCGTGGGGCGCGCCGCGCAGCGCCGCGCCGTCGTTGGCCACGCGCGGCACCGGGGTCCGCGACGGCGCGTCGATCTTGCGACCGTCGTGCAGGCCGAGCTTCCAGCGCAGCACGGTGCCGAGGCCGTGGGGGTTGCGGCTGCCGTCTTGATTGGTGAAGCGGGGCATGCGGGCGCGGCCTCGTTGTACCACCCGTGTCGGCGGCGCAAGGCCGCGGGTTACCCGTCAGCCGAGCGCGAGCACGCCGAGCAACGCGACGAGCGTGGCGAGCAGCCCGACGATCGCCCACAGCACCGGTCGCGGCGCGCTCGCCGGGGTCGCCGATATCGGGGCGACCATCGCGTGGGGCGGCACGAGCCGCGGCGTCAGCAGCAGCGGCGGTGGTGGCGGCGCGCCACCGCTCGGATCTCGCGCCGCGTCGACCAGCGTGCGGACATCGATGAGGCCGGAGCCGCTCGATCGGTCCGAGCGGCCGTGCCACCTCGCCGCGGGTCCGATCGGGTTCACCGGCGCCGCGATCTTCGACAGCTCGAACAGCACCGAGTCGGGGTTGCGCGCGCCCTTCACCTGGGGCCCCTCGGGCTCGGGCGAGAACCACAGCCCGGAGTTCTCGCTGCGTCGTTGCGCCTCGCTCACGCGGTGCTTCATCGCGGAATTCCTGCCGCGCGCGAGGGCGGGGGTGCCGCGGGTCCGCGCGCGGACCGACGCCGCGGAGATCTGCGGCCCATCGTGGATCCCCACCGGCTCGACACCGCCTCGACCTGAAGGGGTGTGAGCCAGGATGCGGCGCGGCCCGCGGGTGAACCCATGGCCGCTCGCATCACCGCTCGCCCGAGTGCATCGCCGCCCACGCCTCGATCGCGGCGCGCTGCGGCGCCGGCCCCGGCGACACGCGGGCGTGTCCGAAGGCCCGCAAGATCCGACGTACGGCCCGGGTTTCGTGGGGAAATTTGATGGATCCGGCCCCGTCGGTCCATGGTCCAAGACGCGTGACTCCCGAAGTGATCTGCCTCGCCATCGCGTTGACCACCGGCGCGGCCGATCCCGCCGGCGCAGTACGGGGAGGGGAGGTCGCCGCCACCGAGCGCGCCGTCGGCCAGGTGTCGGCCCGCCTCCACACCTGGCTCGAGGACCCGAGCCCGACGGCCGCGACCGCGATCCGTGAGCGCGTGGCCCTCGGCGCCCCGCCGGCCGCCCTCATCGTGCTGCTCGACGAGCTCCGCAGCACGCCGCGCGCGTCGCTACTCGACGTGGTCCAGTCGCTCGCGACCTACCGCCGCGCCGACGTCCGCGGGCACGCGTTCGCGGCGTGGGCCGAGTTCGGCCCCGAGCAGGCCGAGCGCGCCATCGCGGCCGCCGCGGTCGATCTCGATCCGAGCGTGCGCCGCCTCGTGCCGGCGCTCGCAGCCCGTCACCCGAGCGAGCGCGTCGAGCAGCTCGTCGTCGATCTGCTGGATCGCGACACCGAGCTCGCCGCCGCCATGGCCGAGGACGACGCCGCCGAGATCGAGTTGCTCGAGGTGAGCGAGTGATCGCCCGCCTCGCCCGAGTGGCCGTCGGCGTCGCGATCGCGATCGCGTCGGGCTGCGCGACGCGGGTGCTGCCCGCGAACGCGCCCGAGCACGGCAACCTCGCCGCCGAGGCCGCCGATCACGATCCCGAGGCCGCCGCGCAGGCCTCGGCCGTCGCCGCGCTGCCGCTCGTCGTCCTCGTCGAGCGCACGCGCGTCGTCGCGGTCGATCCCATCCACGGGCGCGAGCGCTGGTCGCTGCCGTTGATCGTCACGGGGCATCCCGTCGCGAGCGCCCACACGGTGTACCTGCCGGTGCGCGGCATGGGCTTGGTCGCGGTGGATCGGGCCAAGGGCACCACGCGCTTCGTCGCGCAGCTCCCCGGCGAGGCGCTCACGGGCCTCGCGGTGGCCGAGCCCGTGCTCGTCGCCACGGTCCTCGATCCCGAGGCGCGTCGCCCCGCGCAGGTCGTCGGCGTGTCCACGCAGGACGGCGTCATCCGCTGGCGTCGCCCGGCGGCGTCGCGCGTCGGCATCCCCGAGGTCGTGGGCGATGTGGCGGTCGTGTTGATCGGCGATCAGCTCGCCGCGCTCCGCCTCGACACCGGACGCGAGGTCGCGCGGCTCGACGTCGCCGCGTCGGCCGACAGGCGCGCGGAGTTCGAGCGGGTGATCCACCGCCGCGGCATGTGGTTCGTCGGCAGCGGCACGCGCTGGGTCGACGTCGGCGCCCGCGGCTCGGGTGGCGAGGCCCGGGCGCTGGCCCGCAACTACGCGCCCGCGTTCCGCACGGTCCGCGGCATGGACGACGGCCACGGCGACGACGAGCGCCTGCGGTTGTGGCTGCGATGGTCGAGCGTCGACGCCTCGCCGCGCGACGCGATCCTGCTGTCGCGCCGCGCTGTCGTCGCGGCGCGCCTCGACGCCGACGGTCGGCCGCTGCGCCCGCGGTGGGTCCACGTCGAGCGGGACGGTGAGTTCGTCGCGATGGAGGTCACCGGCAACCGCGTGATCCTCGTGCGCGAGGATGGTGCGATCGTCCAGCTCGACGACGACGACGGCCGCGAGCTGCACCGCATCGACGGCGGCGATCCGGTCTTCGGCGCGCTCGTGCTCGGCGCGGGGCCCAAGCCCCGCGGCACCGCGCACCGCCGCGACGATCCGAGCGTGGTGCGGGACCTCGAGCGGCTGCTCGCGATCGACGATCCGCGCCTGCTGCCGGCGCAGCACTTCGCGGCGGATCTGCTGTGGCGCTCCGATGATCCGAGCGTGCGCGCGAAGGTGTCCGCGCTCGCCGAGGGCGTGGGCGAGAACGGCACGGGCACGGGCGAGCGGGCCCTCGCGCTGCGCGACCACGCCCGCGCCCTGGTCCGCACGCCGTGGGGCTCCGACACCGACGCCGACACCTCCGCGCTGCTGCAGGCGCTGCGGCAGCGCCCGAGCTTCGGCGCCCCGACGACGGTCAGCTTCGACGAGCCGATCCGCGCCGCGGTGCGCTCGGGCAGCCCGGAGGTCATCGCCGAGCTCGGCCGACTCCTGCTCGACCCGACCACGACCGCGACCGATCTCGTCCGCATCGTCGACGCCTTCGCGACCCTCGACGACGCCCGCGCCGTCGATCCGGTGGCGACGTTCGTGACGCGCTACCACGCCGACGATCAGATCGTCGCCGAGTCGACCGCGCTCCACGAGGGCGCGCGCCTGCTGCTGCAGCACGTCGACGACGCGACCGCGGGGCCGCGCGCGCTCGCGGTGCTGCGGCGCGTGGTGGATGATCCGTTGTGCGCGCCGAGCCTGCGCACGGTGATCGTGCGGGGGCTGGCCGCGCGCGAGATGGGGCAGTAGTTGCCGCGACCCAGCGCGCCCCGGCGACGGCCCGCCGCGATCACTTCTTGCCGAGGCCTTCTGCGGCGAGCGCCGCCTGCACGGCTGGGCGCGCCGCGACCCGGGCCATGAAGGCGCCGAGCGACGGGAAGTCCGACAGGTCGAGCTTCACGATGCCCGCCCAGTTGGTCACCGTGAAGAGGTACGCGTCGGCGACCGTGAACGCGTCGCCGAGCAGGTACGGCGAGCTCGACAGCACGCGCTCGAGGTAGGCGTAGCGCTTGGTCAGGTAGGCCTTGCGCTCCTGCTTGACCTCGTCGGGGGTCGTCGCGGTGAACAATGGGCTATAGGTCTTGTGGAGCTCGGAGTTGATGTAGCCGAGCATCTCCTGCAGCCGGTAGCGCGCCAGGGTACCGGCGGCGGGGGCCAGGCCGGAGGCTGGTCGCTGATCGGCGAGGTACTGCACGATCGCCGGGCCCTCGGTCAGGAGCTCGCCGCCGTGGAGCTCGAGCACCGGTACGTAGCCCTTGGGGTTGACCGCCCAGAAGTCCTTGCCGTCGCCGTAGGTCTTGGCCTTGCCATCGACGCGCTCGAGGTCGATCGGCAGGTCGAGCTCGCGCGCGACGATGTGCGGTGAAAGGGAGCAGGCGCCGGGGGAGAAGTAGAGTTTCATCGGTTCGTCTCCGTCGTGGATCGTGGGTGGGTACGTCGCGGGGCCGAGCGAGTTCACGCGGTGCCCTCGCTCGTCGCGAGGGCAGGCAGCAGCGAGGTGATGAGGGCGTCGGCGGTGTGGTGGCGCAGGTTCGGGGCGGCCTGCCCGCCCCACAACGACACGAGGTCGGTGCGACCCGCCGCCACTGCGGCGCGCTTGAGCTGCCCGACGTACCAGCTCTGGATCGGGAACGGCGCCAGGGCCGACAGCCGGTCCGCCATCTCGTGGGTCCAACGGTTGCGCAGGCCCCGGGCGAGGCGCCCCGTGAACGCACGGGTGAGCACGGTCGTGTGGGCGCCCTCGCCGAAGAGCGCCGCGCGGTGTCCCGGACTCGCCCCCGACTCGTCGCACGCCAAGAACGCGGTGCCGAGCTGCACCGCCGCGGCGCCCAGGGCCCGCGCGGCGCGGACACCTCGTCCGTCCACGATACCGCCCGCGGCGATGACCGGTGCGCGGACGCGATCGACGACCAACGGCATCAGGGCCATGGTGCCCATCAACGAGTCCTCGGCGCGGGAGAGGAACGACGGGCGGTGTCCGCCGGCCTCGAAGCCGGTGGCAACGATGGCGTCGACGCCGGCCGCGTCGAGGGCGAGGGCCTCGGCCACCGTGGTCGCGGCGCCGATCGTGAGGATGCCGCGGCGGCGGCATGCGTCGAGAATCGCCGGTCGCGGCACGCCGAAGACAAAGCTGAACACCGGCGGCGCAGCGGCGAGCAGCGCCTCGGCCTGGTCCTCGAAGCTGGGATGGAACGCCGCGGGCGGATCGGGGGTCGCCTCGCCGAGCTCGCGGAAGTACGGCGCGAAGATCTGCTGCAGCGCGGCGAGCAGCTCGGGCGATGCCGCGTCGCCGCCGGGGTCGTGATCGGAGACCCACAGGTTGACCGCGAAAGGCCCGTCACACGCGGCGCGCAGCTCGGCGACCAGACCCGCGATCCCATCGGGCTCGACCAGGTGCGCGCCGAAGGAGCCCAGCCCGCCGCGCCGCGACACCGCCGACGCCAGGGCGACGGTGGACAGGCCGCCGCCGAAGGGGCCCTGCACGAGGGGGAGCGCCATGGGCAGCCGCGGATGCGTCGTCGTCATCTGCGGCCCAAGCTAGCGCCGCGATCGGTTGGGCGCACGTGGTAACCGTCGGTAACCACGCGATTGTGGTATCCGATCGGTAACTGTCCCCATGGCCCTGCGCGTGCGCAAGTCGAAGGTGTCCGAGCCGCCGCCGGTGTGCCCGCTGACCGCGTGCATGAAACTGCTCGGCGGCGCGTGGACCCCCAACGTGGTGTGGTACCTCCGCGGCGAGCCGCGGCGGTTCGGCGAGCTGCGCGGCGATATCGGCCGCATCTCGGCCAAGGTGCTGAGCGCCCGCCTGCGCCAGCTCCAGGCCAGCGGCGTGGTCGTGCGCAACGCCGTGGCCGGCTCACCGCCGTCGTTCGAGTACGAACTCAGCGAACTCGGTCGAGAGCTCGTCCCCGCGATCGCGGCGATCGTCGCCGTGGGCGAGAAGCTCAAGAGACGCGCCGTCACGCGGCCCGCGAAGGCGCGCTGAGTCGACGCGCACTCGTGCGCATTCAGCCGTCGTGCGTCGGCTCGGCCGGATCCCCCGCGTCCGTCTCCACCGCCGAGAGGAACGCGCCGTGCCCGGGGACCAGGCGCTCGGCGGCGACCGGGATCGGCAACCAGTACAGGTCGAACGCGATGGGCGGCGTGCCCTGCTCGTCGTGTCGCCATGTCTCGGGCACGTCATCGGGCGCGCGCACGTGGAAGAAGTGGCGGACGTGCAGCTCGTCCCTGCCGAACGGGCGCATGTCGAACTCGGAGACACCGAGGAACGTGGGGGACGAGAGGCCCGCGAGCCCCGTCTCCTCGAACGCTTCGCGCAGCGCACCCTCGCTCGGGGTCTCGCCGGGCTCGATCGATCCCGCCGGCACCTGCACCCCGGCCTCGGGGAAGTCGACGTGGTCGAACACCAGCAGCAGATCGCCGCGGGTGATGTAGACCACCGCCTTCTCGACCCGTCGGGCCGGCCCGGCGTCGCCGCGCGCCCGGGAGGCGGCCTGCGCCCGATGGCGCTCCCACATCGCGAGCATCTCGGCCGACAGCGACCTCCGCGGGCGACCATAGGGTTGCTCGGTCGTCTCGAACCGCTGGATGCGATCGACGCGGAACGTCCGGAAGTCGCCGCGCAGGCAACACCACGCCGCGATGATCTCCTTGCCCTCGTAGTAGGCGAGCTGCAGCGGCCAGATCGTGCGCTCGCTGACGCGACCGTCGGCGTCCGCGTACGAGATGACCACCGCTCGCTCGCGCCGCATCGCGTCGCGGGCCTGTGGCAGCACGGCGACCTCGCGGCCCGAGCCGAGGTTCACCGGCCACAGGCCGGTGTCCTGGATGCGCGCGCGGAGATCGTCGGGCGATGCCGTGGCGATCTTCGCCAGGGCGGCCCGCGCCGCCGCCCCGAGATCGGCGTCGGGGAGGGTCTGGACCCACCGTGCGCCCAGCACCAGCGCCTCGAGCTCGGCCGCGTTGAACATGAGCGGTGGCATGAAGTACCCGGGCCGCAGGACGTAGCCCACGCCGGCCTCGCCGGTGATCGGCGCGCCCAATCCCATGAGCGTCCGCAGGTCGCGATAGATCGTGCGCACCGAGACCGCTTGTTCCTCCGCGAGGGTCTCGGCGGTGACCGGGGTGCGACGCCGACGCAGCGCATCGAGCAACGCGAAGAGTCGTTCGGTCTTGTCCATGTCGGAGCGCTCGCCATCCTGGCAGAGCGCCGCGCGAGCCACAATGCGGGGCGCTAGCGCCGGGACAGCGCCTCCATGATCTCGGGGTGCTCCTGCGCCAGCTTCGCGTCGAGCTCCTGGGCGCGCTTGAACGCGGGCCGCTCGGCGGTGCGCTCGACGTACGCGAGGAACGACGGCAGCCGCGGCACGACCTGCAGGACGTTCATCGTGAAGCCGAGGCCGCTCGCGAGCTGGGTGTCCGCCGCGGTGAAGCGCGGGCCGGCGGCGTACGGATGCGCGGTGAGCTTGGCGTCGAGGTTGCGGATGACGTCCTCGAACGACCCGAACGAGTAGTCCGACGGCTTGTGCTGCACCCCATGGGCCCGCGCCGCGACGCACGGATCGAACACGGAATCGCCGTAGACGAGCATCGTGAGGTAGGCGGCCCGGCGCGGGTCGTCGAGGGCCGGGGCCAGCCCAGCCTCCGGGAACATATCGGCCAGGTAGATCACGATCGCCGCGCGCTCCGTGACGACCGTGTCGCCGACGCGGACGGCCGGCACCTTCTTGTGGGGTTGGATCGCGCGGTAGTCGTCGTCGACCTGCTGCGCGTGGACGCCGACGAACTCGACGGCGTAGGACACGCCGAGCTCCTCGAGCAACCAGCGCACGCCGGCGGCGCGGGAGTAGGGGGAGTGGAAGAAGGTGATGGCGGGCTGCGCGGTGGGCATGGGCTTGGTGTACGCGGGGGCGGTGACAGAACCTGTCAGGAGGCCCGAGGGGTCGGTCCCGGGCTTCCATGCGATGCTTCCCCGTCGCCACCGGCGACACTGACGCGTCGTGTTCCAGGTCGAGCCGATCCTCTGGTTGCAGCAGCACGGTGGCCCCGTGTGGCGCATCGCGATGGAGGTGGTGTCGCAGCTCGGCCGCTCCGGGGGCTACGCCGCGGCGCTGATCGTGCTGGCGTTCGTGGTGCGGCGGCGGCCCGCGATCGCGCTGGTGTTCGTGATGCTCGGCTGCGCGGTGGTCATCGACACGTGCAAGCAGGGCTTCGCGATGCCGCGGCCCGAGCACGTCGATGCCCGCGTCGTCGGGACGGTCGACGCCGTCGTCGCCCGCGGGGGCGCGCCGGGGCCCCTCGCCGCGCTGCCCGACGACACCGTCGCGGTCACGCGCGCGACCTCGGGTCTCGAGCGCGGGTTCCCCTCGGGACACGTCGCGTCGGCGACCGCGTTCGCCCTGGGCGTCCGATGGTTGATGCCGTGGCGCGGCGCCACGTGGTTCGCCGCGCTGTGGATCCCGCTGATGGCCGTGTCGCGGCTGAGCCTGGGCAAGCACTTCGTCGGCGACGTGCTCGGCGGCTTCGTCCTCGGTGCGGTCGCGGCGTGGATCGGATCACGCGTGTCGCTGCGGCTCGAGCGGGCCGCCCCCGCACCCGATCGCTCGCGGTGGCTCCTCGTCGCCGTCGGCGTCGTGGCGCTCGTCGCCGCGGCGCTCGGCGTGGGCAACACGCCGCGCATGCTCGGCAGCCTCGCCGGCGTCGCCATCGCGACCGCGGCCGCGCTGCGCTGGGCGCCCGCCGAGCCGGGGATCGCGATGACGGTGCGCTGGATCCGGGTCGGGCTCGCCGCGGCGATCTACGCCGGGGGAACGGTGGCTGCCGCCGCGATCGCGGCGGACCTCGGACCGCTGGGCCAGGCCGTCGGGGCGGCGATCCCCGTGGGCCTGGCGCTGGTGATCCCGCTGCTGCTCGTGCGCCGTGGGGCGGAGTAGGGCGGGCCGGGTCGGAAGCGGTACGATCGTCCGATGACCGCCCCCGCCGCGATGGACGCGTCCCTCGTCGAGGAGGCGGTCGACAACCTCGTCTCGCAGTTCTCGTCGTCGCTCGATTTCTACCGCGAGCTGGTCCAGAACAGCATCGACGCCGGCACGAGCACCGTCGACGTGTGGCTCGAGTGGATCGCGGGCACGGCGACCGCCAAGCCGGCGATCGCGGTGCACGTCGACGACGGCGGCGACGGGATGACGGAGGCGATCATCGACGACCAGCTCACGTCGCTGTACTCGTCGTCGAAGGAGGGGGACCTCACCAAGATCGGCAAGTTCGGGATCGGCTTCGTGTCGGTGTTCGCGCCCAAGCCGGCGGCGGTGATCGTCCACACCGGCCGCGATGGCGAGTACTGGGAGGTGTTCTTCCACGCCGATCGCAGCTTCACCAAGACGCGCATCGCCGGGCCGGTCGAGGGCACGAAGATCACGATGATCCTCGAGGGCGATCGCGGGGCCTACGACGAGTTCGTCGAGCGCACCCGGGCCACGTTGCACCGGTGGTGCGCGCACTCGGAGGTCGAGATCACCCTGCACGATCGCTCGCCGCCCGACGGGGTCGACCGCGGCCCGCAGCCGATCCGCACGCCGTTCTCCGTCGACGGGGACTGCCGCGTCCTCGTGGAGCTCGAGCAGACCACGATCGTGATGGCCTACGCGGCGCAGCCCGAGTACGGGTTCTACAACCGCGGCCTGGCGCTGCTGGTGACGCGCGCGCCGCAGGACGTGCTCGAGACCCGCACCGCGCGGTACGGTCGGATCGCGTTCAAGGTCAAGTCGCGCTGGCTCGAGCACACGCTCAGCCGCGAGACCGTGATGCGCGACGCCAACCTCGAGCGCACGCTGGGCATGCTCGACCAGGTCGCGGCGGGTCCGTTGCGCGCGGCGCTGCTGGCCCGCCTCGCGACCCTCGCGTCGGGGACGGCGTGGGGGCTCGGCGAGCACGACGAGTACCTGCGCCTGCTCGCCCACCTCGCGGCCGAGCCGAGCGCGGGGTTGCTCGCGGCCGCACAGGCGCCGGTGCTGCGCACGGTCGACGGGCGCGCCGCCTCGCTGTCCGCGGTCGAGCGCTGCGCCGATCCCTACGTGTACATCGCCGATCGCCCCTCGGCGTTGAGCCGCGCCCTCGCCGAGGCCGGCGTGCCGGTGCTGCTCGGCCCGCGCCCGGCGGGTGACGCTGCGCGCACCGATCCGCTGTCGGCGCTCGTCGTCGCCTACCTCGCGCTGCGCGACGATCGCAAGCTGCTCACGCGGCTGCGCACGGCGCTGTGGGAGCCCGTCGACGTCACCGCGCGGGCGCGGGCGCGGGTCTGCGACCCAGCCGACGTGCTGGTCGCGATCCGCGTCGTCGAGCAGCCCGACCGCGCGTTCTCGGCGATGGCCGCCGCCGCCAACGAGATGCTGCAGCGCCTCGGCCACGGCTACGCCGCGATCCACCTCGGATCGGTCGAGGGCGCCGACCACCGCGTGCATCTCTGCGCCGTCGCCCACGAGCTCGCCCCGACGATGCCCGTCCCCAACGGCAGCTTCCTCCGCAACAACCGCGAGCGCCCGTACGTCGTCGTGCACGCCGAGCACCCCCACATCGTCGCGCTGCGCCGGTTGTTCGTCCGCCACCCCCGCCACGGCGCGTACGCCCTGGCCAAGTCGCTGCTGCTCGCCGAGGACCAGCTGCTGCACCGCGACGCCGAGCTGATCCGCCTCGCGCAGGTGTTGCCGATCTCTCCGCTCTCTGACGTCGCCGTGATCGGAGGTGGCCGATGAGACGCTCGTCTGCGCCGCGGGGAGGTCACGCGTGAGCCTCGACGCCGTCATCGCCCGCAGCCGCATCGCTGGCGGCTTCTCCGAGCACCGCCGCTTCACCATCGCGCGCAGCCGAGCGATCGAGAAGATGCGGCGCTTCGCCCTGCCCAACCCCCACGACTACGCGCTGGAGTTCGTGCAGGCGGCGGTCGCCAACGGGGCCTGGCACGTGAGCCTGTCGCTCGAGCGCGACGAGTGCATGATCTCGTACATCGGCGGCGGGCTGCGCGAGCACGAGCTCGCCAATCTCTTCGATTTCCTGTTCGCGTCCAAGGATCGCAGCGACATCGAGCACGTGCGCGGGCTGGCGCTGGGCATCAACGCCGCGCTGCTGTTCGCGCCCAAGCAGGTCGTGATCGAGTCCGGCGACGGCACGCTCGCCGGGACCTCGCGCATGGTGCTCGACCCGGTGCACGACCAGGTCGACATCGGCCGCGCCGACCGCCCGCTCGCGGGCACGTTCGTCGCGCTGCGCGGCATCGATCGCAAGGCGCTGCCGCACCCGGTGCCGTGGACCGGGCGCGCGCCCGAGACCGGTCAGCTCGAGACGCGGTGCCTGGCCGCGCCGATCCCCATCGTCGTCAACGGTGAGCCGCTGTTCGGGTTCAGCCGCCAGCGCACGCCGGCGCTGTTCGGCTACGCCAAGGTGCTCGCGTTCGACGAGGGCGAGCTCTACGGCACGATCGGGCTGACCCCGACGTTCGAGAACCACGGCTTCAACCTGCTCACGCGCGGCGTGTCGATCCAGACCCGCGCCCACGACCTGATCCCGGGCCAGCGGATCGGCGGCGTGGTCTGCTTCGACCGGCTGCGCAAGACGGTCGACCACTCGGCGATCGTCGACGACGAGCGGCTGCACGAGCTGTGGCTCCGCCTGCGTCGGTACGCCGAGGCGCTGGTCCACGGGCGCGCGACCTCGGGCTCGTCGGTGCGGTTGCTCGGCGCGCCGGGCGAGGATCGAGAGCTTGGCGCGGCCGAGCTGTGCACGCTGCTCCGCGAGGCGCCGCGGGTGGTCGTCGCCGATCCGACGGCGCTGGGCGGCGAGGCGTCGCGTCGCGCGGTCGCCATCGGCCGCGCGCTGGTCGCCCCGGTGCTCGTCGCGTCGCCGGAGCAGCACGACTGGTTGTCGGTGCTGTCGGGTCGCCGCGTCCGGTTGGTGTGCCCGGAGCTCGCGACCGACGACGACATGCTCTTCCACGGCCGTTCCCCGGCGCTTCCGCCCGCGGAGCCGTGGGTCACCGCGCCGATCGAGCTGCCGCAGCAAGCCGTCGCCGACGCCGTCGCCGCGATGGGCCTCGAGGGGGACGCCGCAGCGGCCGCGCATGCGGTCCTCGGTCGCGCGCCGATCGGGATGGCGGTGTACGCCGTCGAGCAGCCCCGCGTCGCGTGCGGCATGGAGGTCCAGATCTGGATCGCCGGGCGCGAGGCCTGGCGCGGCGTGGTCGCCGAGGCCGAGTCGGGCCACGTGACGATCGTGCGCCTCGAGGAGAGCCGCCGCGCCGCGCTGCTTGGGGACGTCGGCCCGGGCTCGTTGCTGCAGCGGATCGTCGCCCACGCGGTCGCCCGCGGCCGTGCGGCGCGACTGCGGCTGTGCGCGCGCGCCCTCGCCAACGTCACCGCGATCGCGCCGGGCACCGCGCGGGCCCGGCTCGCGCTGCAGGCGGTCGATCGCAGCGTGTTGGTGCGCCTGCGCAGCGTCGACGGGCGGTCGTCGCTGCGCTTCGTGCAGTTCGGCGACGACGCGCCCGCGCTCCTCGATCTGCCGGTGCTGCGCGATCACACCGGCGCCGCGGTGAGCCTCCGCCGCCTCGAGGCCATCGCCGCGACGACCGGCATGGTGCTCGGTGCTGCGCCGGGGGCCGCGCTCGACGGGCTCGATCCCGCCGCAGTGATCGAGATCGACGCCGACCTCGACACGCGGCTCCGCGCGTGGCTCGGCCCGGCCGGGTACGCGCGCCTCGACGCCGCGGCCCTCGTCGATTCCCTCGGCGTGGCCTGCCGCGGCGTCCCCATGGCGTCGCGGTGGTGGATGGATCACGGCGACGCGGTGGGGCGTCGCGCGGCCGCGATCGCGGGTCGCGATGCGCTGCAGGCGAGCGTCGCCGGCCCGCGCGGCGCCGAGGCCGAGCTGCTGCTGCAGTGGGCGGCGATCGACACCCAGGGCGAGCCCGGGCTCGCGGACGTCTTCGCCGAGGTGCCGGCGTTCACCACCGACGACGGCGGACGCGTGACGCTGCGCGCGATCCTCGAGCACCGCGACGCCGGGCTCCGCGTCACGTTCGCGGCGCCGTCGATGGCCGCGTCGGTCGCCGGGGCGCCCGTGGCCGACGGGCCCGTCGTGCTCGCGTGCTCGGCCCCGATCGCGCGGGCCCTCGCCGCGCTCGTGCCGGTGCACCCGTGCTTCGATGTCGAGCTCGGCCTGCGCGAGCCGCCCGAGACCCTGGGTCTGCTGGCGTGGATCGACCTCGACGAGCCGACGGTGCTCGGCCGCCTCGGCATCCCCCGCGCGGGCGCGGCCACCATCTTGGTCGTCGACGCCGACGGCGAGCGCGGGGTCGAGGTCCACGAGCTCGCGTCGGAGTTCGGCGCGGTCGGGGTCGTGCGCCTGCGCGCGGTCGAGGGTGGTGCCGTCGACATCGAGGCCGTGCTCGATCGATTGCGCGGTGCCGCGGGCGCGCTCGTCGATCGGCTGCGCGAGCGGGTGTCGAGCGGGGCGCTCGTCGGTACCGATCGCACGATCGCGCTGGGCAAGCTGCTGCACCACGCGATGCGCTCGGTGCGATTGTCGTGGCGGCCCGACGGCACGCTCGCGCCGCGGATCGACGGGCCCTCGGCGGCCGCGATCCTGCAGCTGCCGTTGCTCGCCACCGGCCACGGCGGCCCCGTCGGTGTCGGTTGGGCGCTGGTGCGCTTCTGCCAGCTCGTCGCCGCCGGCGAGCCGGCGCCCATGGCGAGGATCTTCGCCGAGCTCGGTGCCGCGCCCGAGCCCGCCCTCGCCGCGTGGCTGCGGGCGTGGCCGATCCCCGCGCGTCCGCCCCGACCGCCGGTCATCGAGCGATCCCACGAGCCCCTGCTGCCGCGGGCCGCCCTCGCGCGCACCCTCGCCCTCCACCTCGCGCGCCTGCGTCCGGACACGATGCTCGCGTCACCCGCGACCGTGGAGCTGCAGGACGGCGGTCGCGACGGTCCGCTGCTGTACGGGGCGATGGCCGAGGTCGTGGTGAACGAGTCGCACCCGATCATCGCGCAGGCCCTCGCGCGCCCGGAGGATCCAGAGCTGCTCGCCTGGGCCCTGCTGGCGATCTACGCCGAGATCAACGCGGTGCTCGATCCCGTCGAGAACACCCACGAGCTCGCGTTCCAGCAGCGCGTGGTCGAGGCGCTGCTGGCGGGTGAGCTCGGCTGATCAGGACCTGACCGTCGCCGACGGCCGCGCATCGCTCGAGTACATCGACGCGATCGACTCGGCGTGCACCTCGTGCACGATGTTGCGCTTCACCTTCAGCGAGGCGGTGAGCAGCCCGTTGCCGATGGAGAACGGGTCGACCAACGTCCAATACTTCACCCGCTCGAACGACGCGAGCTTCTCGTTCACGGACTGCACGTGGGCATCGATGGCCTTGTGCACCTCGGGGTGGCGGGCATCGGCCGGAACGCTGCGTTGCGCGGCCCAGTCCGCGAGGTCGTCCGGGTCGACGCTGATGAGGGCCGTGACGTAGTGGCGCTTGTCGCCGATGATCACCGCCTCTTGGATGATGGGCAGCGTCTTGAGGGCGCCCTCGATCTTGGCCGGGGCGATGTACTTGCCGCCCGAGGTCTTGAGCAGCTCCTTCTTGCGGCCGGTGATCGACACGAAGCCCTCGGCGTCGATCGAGCCCTCGTCGCCGGTGTGGAACCAGCCGTCGGCGTCGAAGGCCTCCGCGGTGGCCTCGGGGCGATTGAGGTAGCCGCGGGTGATGTTGTCGCCCTTGGCGAGGATCTCGCCGTCGGCGCCGAGCTTCAGGGTGACGCCGGGCAGCGCCAGGCCCACGGTGCCGAGCTTCATCTTGCCGGGGCGATTCGCGGTGAGCCCGGGGCAGGTCTCGGTCAGGCCGTACGCCTCGTACAGCTGCAGGCCCAGCGCGAGGAAGAACTCGTGCACGTTGGGGTCGAGGGGGGCCGAGCCGCTGAGCAGCGCCTTCGCGCGATCGAGGCCGAGTCGCGCGCGCAGCTTCGACAGGACGAGCCGGTCGGCGAGCTGGTGCCGGAGCCGCAGGAGCAGCGGCAGCGGTCGGTTCTCCAGCGCGTAGGGGATCGCGTGCTTGCCGGTCTGGAGCGCGAAGTGGAAGAGCGCGCGACGCAGCGGCGGTGCGCCGGCGACCGCGTTCTCGATCTTCGACTTCATCTTCTCGTAGACGCGGGGCGCCCCCGGGAAGAAGCCGGGGCGGGTCTCGCGGGCGTCCTCGGCCAAGGTCGCGACGCCGCTGATCACGAGCGGCAGGTTCAGCGCGGGGCCGGCGAACTGGATCAACCGCCCGAACGAGTGGGCGAGCGGCAGGAACAGGAACAGCCCGCCCTCGCGCATGCCATCGCTCAGCACATCGATCTGCTGGACCGCGTCGACCAGGGCGATGTGATTGCGGTGGCTCTGGATGACGGCCTTCGGTGGGCCCGTGGTCCCCGACGTATAGGTGTACGTCGCGGTCTGGTCGGGCTTCGCGGCCTCGCGGCGGCGCACGAGCTCGGCGCGCATCCGATCGAGCGCGGCGCGGCCACGGGCCTCGAGATCGGCGAGCGATTCCCAGTCCACCGCGGGCGCGATGCCGGTGGGATCGATCACCACGATGTGGCGCAACGGGATCCGATCGGCGGCGTACTCGACCTCGAAGAAGCTGAACCCGCGCCGCATCGCGCGGACCTTCTCGAGTTGCGCGGCGTCGTCGACGAACACGAGCTTGATGCCCGTGTCGACGTGGGCGTAGCCGACCTCCTCCGCGAGCAGCGACGCGTAGATCGGCACCGTCTGCAGGCCGACCGAGAGCCCGGCGAAGTCGCACGCGAGCCAGTGCTCCGACGTCTGGCCCAGCAGCCCGATGACGTCGTTGTCGCCGAGCTCGGTCGCCGACAGGATGCCGGCCGCGATGGCGTCGGCACGGTCACGCAGCTGGGCCCAGGTGCGATCGGTCCACACGCCGCCGACCTTGGTGCGGATCGCGGTGTCCTGGGGCGAGGTGGCCGCACGATCGTGCAGGAGCTGGGCGAGGGTGTTGACGCGTGTCGACATGGGATCGCGGCGCTGGGGGATCGCCGAGCGGCGTCGGCCGCCCG
>LNFB01000132.1 GCA_001464385.1 Deltaproteobacteria bacterium Ga0077550
GTCCGTCACGAAGTACGGCGACAGGTAGCCACGGTCGAACTGCATGCCCTCGACGACCTCGAGCTCGGTCGTGGACGACTTGTTCTCCTCGACGGTGATGACGCCTTCCTTGCCGACCTTGCTCATCGCCTCGGCGATCAGCTTGCCGATCTCCTCGTCACCGTTGGCCGAGATGGTGCCGACCTGGGCGATCTCTGCCTCGCCCTTGGTGGCCTTGCTCAGCTTCTTGATGGCCTCGACCGCGGTGATCACGGCGGCATCGATGCCGCGCTTGATCTCCATCGGGTCGTGACCCGCGGTGATCATCTTGATCCCCTCGCGGAACAGCGCCTGCGCGAGCACGGTCGCGGTGGTGGTGCCGTCGCCGGCGATGTCCGAGGTCTTGCTGGCGACCTCCTTGACCATCTGCGCGCCCATGTTCTCGAACTTGTCCTCGAGCTCGATCTCCTTGGCGACGGTGACGCCGTCCTTGGTGACCGTGGGCGAGCCCCACGACTTCTCGATCACCACATTGCGGCCACGGGGCCCGAGGGTGACCTTGACCGCGTCGGCCAACACGTTGACACCCCGCAGAATCGAGCTGCGAGCGATCTCATCGAAACGAACTTCCTTGGCTGCCATGATTGAATTCCTTTTTCGCTGGGGGGTTCACTTGACGATGACGGCGAGGATCTCGTCCTCGCGGAGCACGATGTGCTCCTCGCCATCGAGCTTGAGCTCGGTGCCGGCGTACTTGCCGAACAGGACCTCGTCGCCGGCCTTGACGTCGAGGGCGATGCGCTTGCCCGCTTCGTCGCGCTTGCCTTCACCGACGGCGATCACCACGCCGCGGGCGGGCTTCTCCTTGGCGGTGTCGGGGATGAACAGGCCGCCGGTCGTCTTGCTGTCTTCGGCGACGCGCTTGACCACGAGGCGGTCGTGCAGGGGACGGATCTTCATGGGTTCGACTCCTTGGGCCCCGTGAGCGGGGCGCGAATTGGACGCGGGGGAAGGCCGAGGCGACACGGGGCCGAACTCGGCGGATGCCAAAACCACCCGGCCGAGAAATCGTGCGAAAACGGCACGAAATCCCGCGAGTTAGCACTCGGACACGCCGAGTGCCAGGCGGCCGCAGTCTAGTCGCGGGCATTTTCCGGTCAACCCCTCGCCGCGGCAGAAAGGGGACGGGTCGCTGGCGCGGGCAGTGGGATGTCTCACAATGGTTGAAGCCCGACGTGGCCTCGGCTCGACATCAGAGGCTGGACACGTAGGCCACCCCACCCAAGGACGTCGAATGACACACGCGGTCGCCGTCTCGCACGCCACCCTGGAATCCTTCTTCTTCGAGGAGATCGAGCAGGTGCAGGAACGCACCGGACGCAGCCTGCCCACGGAGGTCGAGGCGTACGTCGTCCACCTGCTCGCCGCGTACGCCGTTCGGCCGGCCGAGGCGGGCCGGACGAGTCGACCCCTGGCCCTCGACTACCTGCAGGCCCGCAGCCAGTCGGGCTCGGCCCGCGCCCACGCCCTGCGCGGGGTCGGCGATCGGGCGCTGTACATCAGCGGCGTCGTCCCCCGCAGCCTCCACCGCACGCCGGTCAACGTGAAGTATGTCCATGGGATCGGCGAGTCGGCCTACCGCGAGGTCGCCGGCGACGGGCCGCTCGCGGTGCTCGGCACGCTGGCGCACATGTTCGGCGAGGTGGCGGACGTCATCGGCGACGTCGTCGAGCTCGGGGCGGTCGACGAGCCCGGCGACCTGCTCGCCGTCTACGAGCGCTGGCGCCTCCACGGGGATCCGCGGGACGCCAAGGTGCTGGTGCGCGCCGGCGTGATGCTCGACCGAGAGCAGTCGGACGTCGTGCAGTGACGACGTCGGCCCCATCGACGAGCAACCTGTCGCGGCTGTTCCGCGGCATCGAGGCGCTGTACGGCGCCGACTCGGGGCTCGACCCCGAGGCGCTGCTCGTGCCGTACGTCGAGCAGGACGGCATCCGCGAGCTGCTCCTGCTGCGCGAGACCGAGGACGGCGAGCTCGAGGTCGGGCTCGCGTTCGATCCCGAGACGTTGCGCGCCGTCGAGGCCTCGAGCGTGCACGAGGCCCTGTCCGACGATCGCCTCGGCGACACGCTGCCGGTGCTCGAGGGCCTCAGCCACCTCGTGTACGTGGCCGAGGCCGCCCGCCGCGAGCGCCCGATCTCGGGGCTGGAGCTCGAGACCCAGGCCGAGGTCGACAAGCTCGCGGTCGTCCTGCTGCACCGCTGGACCGACGCGCGCGCGCAGTTCGGGCGGCTCGTCGATCGCCTGTACTACCGCTTCGAGTTCGTCGCCGAGGAGGCGCAGCTCGAGCGCTACCGCACCGCGAACCGCGTCGCGCTCGCGTTCTCCCGCCACCTGCGCGGGCCGGTCGAGGGCGGCCGGCTCGAGGAGGTGCGCCGCCGCCTGCAGCGGTTCTGGCGGAGCTCGATGAACGACAAGCTCGCCCTCGCGGCGTAGCGCCCGCGGAGTCGCGCCGGTGGAGTCGCGCCCGCGGCGTGGCTCGGCGCAGCGTGGCTCAGCGCAGCTTGGCGGTCACCTCGAGCGTGCGGCCGTCCGCGCGCTCGAGCTTGGCCAGGAGCATCGACTTGCCCGCCTTCGCCCGCGGTCGCGCCTCGACCGACAGCTCGTCGGGGCCGCTGGTGCCGCCGCGGCAGCGCAGCGCGACGAACAGCTCGCCGCGGCCGGTATCGTGGGCGGTCTGCACCTCGCAGAACCGGCGGGCGTCGCCGCTGGCGACCCACAGCTGCAGCTTGCCCTGATCGGGGAGCTCGAGCTGGGTGCGCGTCGGCTTCTCGCCGCGGACGTGCTCGACGATCGTGATTTCCACGGTGGCCGGCGCGGCGTGGAGTTCGACGGCGGTCGTGGGTGCGCGGGTGGGTCCGAGCAGGATCGGCAGGAGCAGCTCGGCGAACAGCGTGGGGGTTTGCATGGAGGCGATGCGTTAGCAACGGCCGTGCCGGCGCGGTGTCGAGCATCGGCGCGGCGGTTCCATCCGGGCGGCGCGCGTCGCTTCGACAGCTCGTCGTCCGCGGCGCGACGTCGACGACACGATGTCCCGCGACGCCTCCCTCCAGCGCGGTGGCCGACGCGATCCTCGCGGGTGTCGTGGTCGCCGGCCGCGAACCCCCGCGCGCGCGCCGAAAACGTGCGTCCCGGAATGTGTCTGGCACATGCTCCGTCGACGATCACGATCTGATGGTGCCCGGACTCGCCACTTGGCTCTCGATGCTGCTCGCCGGCGCGGGTGCATCGCTCGACGCCGTGCTGCCGGCCGAGGCGGCGCCCGCCCCCATGCACCGGTGGGAGCGGCTCGGTGGCGCCGACTTCCTGGTCGTGCCCGCGCCTGCGGTCACGCCCGACACCCCGGTGGTGACCTACCGCGTGCTGGTCGAGCGCCGCTACGCCGCGTCCGCCGACGACTTCGCCGGGGTGGTCGACGAGGTGCTCGCCGACGCCGGGGGCTGGGCCGCGGCGGGCTACGCCTTCGTCCCGGTCGAGGGCGACGCCGACGTGACGATCGTCCTCGCCGCGCCCAAGACCACCGATCGCCTGTGCGCGCCCCTGCGGACCGGCGGCGCCTTCTCGTGCGGCCGGGGCGGTCGCGCGGTCATCAACGCCAACCGATTCCTGCACGGCGCGGCGACCTACCGCAAGCAGCTGCCGGCGTACCGCACCTACGTGATCAACCACGAGGTCGGGCACCTGCTGGGCTTCGAGCACCGGCGCTGTCCGTACCGCGGCGCCCAAGCGCCGGTGATGCTGCAGCAGACCAAGTCCCTCTCGGGCTGTCGACGCAACGCGACGCCGCGCGCCGATGAGCTCGCAGTGCTCGCGGCACGTCCGCCGCGGTACCTCCGTGAGCGGGTGGCCGAGGTGAGCACGCCGCCCGTCACCGCGGCGGTCGCCGACGCCGCCACCGTGCGCTCGCGCGAGGGACGGCCGCCGCTGCGCTCGGCGCCGTGACGCGGTGAAGAAGCTCCGCGGTGACCACCGCAGCGGTGTCCCGCACTACTGGATCATCGATCCGATCGCGCAGACGCTGACCGTGCACCGGCACACGGAGGCGGGTGACCTCGCGGCGGAGACCGGCGAGCGCGTCCGCGCCGAGCCCTTCGATGCCATCGAGCTGCAGGTCGGGGTGTTGTTCGGCGACGACGAGGACTAGGGCGGGCGCGGGTGACCGGCCAACCGGCCGTGGCCCCGCCGTGCTACGCTGCCCGTCCGCAATGCTGCCCGATCCCGGCAAGCCCAGGCGTCTGTCGTCGACGACGCTGTCGGTCGCATCGACGCTGCGGGTGGGGCTACTGCACCCTGTGCTGCGCGAGCGGATCGATCCGTTCGATTCCTTGGATCACAACGCGTGGCAGATCGCGCGGCAGCTCTACGAGCGGCCGTACTACAGCCTGGGGCCCGGGGTGCCGCCCAAGCCGGAGCTGTTCGCGGGGCGGCTCGTCCGCGGGCGCACGTCGTGGATCGGCGAGGTGCGCGGCGGCGCCTGCTTCTCCGACGGCGCGCCCCTCGACGCGCGCACCGTGGCGGACGTCCTCGGCGCCTCGCCGATGCTGCAGCGGATCCTGCGGTTCTCGGCGCAGGGGTCCGAGGTGCACGTGGTCCCGCTGCAGCCGGTGGCCGACCTCGAGGCCGAGCTCGCCAAGCCTTGGGCGAGCGTCGCCCGCCCCGCGTCCGGCGGAGGATGGATCGGCTCGGGCCCCTACGTCATCGCCGACGACGCGGCGCCGGGCGAGATCCGGCTCCGCGCCAATCCCCACCACCTGCCGTCGCCGGCGTTCGCTTCGGTCGAGTTCCGCGACTACTCGGCCCGCGGCGGCATCGCGGCCCTCTGCGCCGACCTCGAGCGCGGCGAGGTCGACTTCACCACGGCGCTGGCTCGGCACGACGTCGACGCGATCGGTGGGGTGCGCAAGCTGTTCGCGCCGGGCAGCAGCACCGCGATGCTGTGGATGAACACGGAGCGGGTGGACGTCGCGATCCGTCGCGCGATCCAGGCGTCGATCGATCGCCACGCCCTGGCGAAGACCATGTACGAGTCGCCCGCTGCGTTCACGGCCCGCTCGCCCCTGCCGCCGCGCATGGCGACGTGCCGCGACACCGTGCGCCACGATCCCGAGACCGCCCGGAGCCTGCTGGCGCGCGCGACCCCACGGCCGCTCACGATGGTCGTCATCTGGGGCCCGCGGACGTACATGCCGCGGCCGGACGTGATGGCGCGGGCGATCGTGGCGCAGCTGCAGGGCGTCGGCCTCGCGGTGACGCTGGTGAACGCGCAGAGCCCCGCGGACTACCAAGCGAAGCTGCGCGCGGGTGCCTACGATCTCGTGCTCGGGGGTTGGAACGCCGACACCGACGATCCGGCCGACTTCGTCGAGGCGCTCTTCGCCCCGAACTTCGTGCCCGCCGCCGCCGAGGTCGCGGCGCTCGGCTGCAACTTCTCGCGGTGGCGCGATCCGAGGGTCGCCCAGGCCCTGCGCAACTTCCGGTCGGGCGAGGCCGGCGCGGAGGCGTCGCTGCTCGAGCTCGTCGCCGACGCGGCGCCGTTGGTGCCGCTGGTCCACGGCCCGAGCATCGCGGTGCACCGCTGGGAGATCGAGGGCTTCACGCCCGACTCCCTGGGCTTCCCGCGCCTGGCCGACCTCACGCCGCGCTCGCGCTGAGCCGAACGACCTCGTCAGCCCGCGCGACGGCGACGACGCAGCAGCGGCACGACGACGAGCCAGCCGAGCGACGCGGTGCCTGTCGCCCCGCACTCGCAGCCGCCCGCCGGCATCGGCTCCTCGAGCGAGGGACCCGCGGTGCCGTCGCTGCCGTCGCCCGCGTCGGCTCCGTCGCCGCCGGTGCCGTCGGCCACCGCGCCCGTACTCCCACCGTCGCCGCTCGGCCCGGAGGTCCCCACCGGCCCGCCGTCGCCGACGACGATCGTGACCGCGTCGCTGCCCTCGTTGCCGTCGTGGTCGATCGCCTCGACGATGATCTCGTACGTGCCGTCCGGCAGGCCCGCGAGGTTCCAGCTCGGCTCGAACTGATAGGCGTTGACGACCTGCTCGTCGCCGCCCTCGGGGACGACGCGCAGGCGCCAGCCCGCACCCTCGTGATCGTCGGTGACGCTCACCTCGACGGTGACGCTCCCGCCGGGGTCGACCTGCAGGCCGTCCTCGGGTTGCAGCAGCTCGACCACAGGCGCCGCCACGTCGGGCTCGTTGGGGCCGAAGTACGCCAACAGCTCGGCGTGGTCGTTCTGCATCCCGGCGTCCTCGCCGCAGAACGCGTCGTGGACGTACGTGCAGCTGATGCCGCCGGTCGCGTCGTTGTACGGCGTGCACTCCGAGGTCCAGACCTTCGCGCCCGCGGTCGCGAACGGGTACATGATGTTGTCGCTGCCATCGATGTGATCGAGGCCGAATGCGTGGGCCGCCTCCTGCAGGGCGGTGTTGCCGAGCGTGAGCGCGCTGTTGCTGGCTTCGGTGAACGCGAAGGTCGTGTCTCGCCACCAGAAGTCGCCGCAATCCGAGCTGCACGACACGCCGAGCGTCCCGGGGTCCATGCCGATGTCGGTCGGATCGCCGCCCATCATCACCATCGAGTAGGGCAGGTGGGCCGGCGGCGGATCCTCGTAGGCGATCCGCACGGCGTACGGCGCCATCGCGTTCTGGAACACCTGGATCATCGTCAGCGCCTGCATCTCGCTGCCGGAGTAGGCGGGGTAGTCGATCTCGAGGCCGCCGACGCAGTTCGACTCCATCTCGGCGGCGTTCGTGCCCGAGGTCAGCGTGCCGCCGAAGAAGTTGAGGTAGATGGTCGCGTAGTGCGGCGGATCCTCCCACGTCGTGCCGCCGTGCTGCACCGACGTCGGCCCGCGCAGGTCCGTCGCGGTGATCGGGTCCGCGTCGGGGTCGGGCATGATGCGATCGCCGTCGCGCACGAGGCCACGCGCCGCGAGGTTGTCCTCGAAGGCCTGACGTCGCGCCGCGATCTCGTCGGCCGAGAGCGCGCGCCGCTCGGCGATCGGCCGCCCGAACAGGGTGCGCGGCTCGGCGGACGCCGACGCGCTGGCGATGGCGACGAGCGCGGCGACGGGCAGGGCGACGGGCAGCGGGCTCAGGCGAGGCATCACCCCATGGTGCCACAGACGACGGCGCGGTCGTCGATCAGCGCGGTGACGCGGCGATGTTCCCACCGTCGACCGGCAGCACTGCGCCCGTCGTGCTGCGCGCCAGCGCGAGGGCGAGCATCGCGTCGGCCACGTCGTCGGCGGTGACCTCGTGCCCCAGCAGGTTCGCGCGGTAGTAGTCGTCGGGCGACAGACCGCGGGCGCGCGCGCGCTCGGCCAGCGCCACGGGATCGAGCAGGGCGGTCCGGATCCGATCGGCGTTCACCGCGTTGCTGCGGATGCCGAACGGGCCGCCCTCGATCGCGTACTGCTTCATCAGGGCGACGAGCCCCGCCTTCGCGATCGCGTAGGGCCCGAAGCCCGGCCCCGGGTTGAACGCCGACTTCGAGGCGTTGAACACCAGGAACCCGCCGCGGCCCTGGGCGCGCAGCACCGCGACGGTGGCCTCGGCGAACCACTGGTGCGACAGCAGGTTGAGCTCGAGGCTGCCGCGCAGCAGCGCCGGCGGGCAGTCGTCGATCGGGGCCTGCGGCGCGTTGCCGGCGTTCGACACCAGGCCGTCGACCCCGCCGAAGCGGGCGACGGCGCTGCGGATCGTGCGGTGCGCGGCGTCGCGATCGGTGACGTCGACGACCTCGAACGGCGCGCCGAGGCGACGTGCCGTGGCGGCGAGCGCCTCGGCGTCGCGATCGACCAGCCACAGCTGGGCGCCGGCCTGGCGCAGCTTCGCGGCCGTGGCGGCGCCGATGCCCGACGCGGCGCCGGTCACCACGACGACGGCGCCGGCCATCGGCTTGGGCGTCGACTTGCCGAGCTTCGCCTGCTCGAGGGACCAGTACTCCATGTCGAACAGATCCGACTCGGGCAGCGCCCGATAGCGGCCGAGCTGCTCGGCCGCGAGGATCACGTCGATGGTGTGCTCGTAGACGTCGGCCGCGATCGCGGCGGCCTTGGCGTCCGCGCCGACGGCGACGATGCCCAGGCCCGGCACGAGTACGATGCGCGGATCCGGGTCGAGGGCGGTGCGCACCACCGCCTTCGCGGCGACCTGGCGATCGAAGTAGGCCCGGTACGCGTCGCGGTACGCCGCGAGCTCGCGGTCGATGTATGCCCCCAGATCGGTCGATGACGTCGCGCGCGGGTCGAGCACCAGCGGCGTCGCCTTGGTGCGGATGACGTGGTCGGGGGTCGCGGGTCCGCGGCCCGATCGATCGCGCAGATCGGGATCGTCGACGAACGTGCGGATGGTCGGCGACGTCCGCACGGCGAGGATCCAGCGCCGCCCGCCCGCCCCGAGCCGCCCGCGCAGCATCGGCGCCAGCGCGGGCCAGTCGACGTCGGGGACCACCGGGGGCGCGGCGCGCTGCGGCCGGGCGGCGGCGGCACGCTCGGCCGCGTCGACCGCCGCGATGTGCCGCTCGTAGGACTCCTTGGCGGTGTCGCCCCACGTGAACAGGCCGTGCTGCAGCAGCAGCATGCCGTGCACCGGCCCGGCGCCCTCGACGATCTCCGCGGCGAGCTTGGCGAGTGCGAACCCCGGCATCACGTACGGCACGATCGCGAGGGTGTCGCCGTAGATCTCGCGGCAACGCGCCGCGGCGTCGGGCTGGTCGACCAGGGCGAGGATCGCATCGGCGTGCGAGTGGTCGATGAACTTCGCCGGCAAGAACGCGTGCAGCAGCATCTCGACCGAGGGGTTCGGCGCGCCCGCGTCGAGCAAGCGCACGCGCGCGGCGTTGACCATGTCCTCGTCCGAGAGCTCGGGCAGCCGTCGCAGCGCCGCGAGCGTGTCGAGGCGCACGGCAGGCAGCCCGGGCGGCTCGAGGTCGCCGAGGTCCCACCCGCTGCCCTTGACGCACAGGACGTCGTTGGTCGCGCCGGTGTCGTCGACCAACCGCGTCTTCACCGAGGTGTTGCCGCCGCCGTGCAGCACCAGCCGCGGATCGGCGCCGATGAGGCGCGACGTGTAGACGCGCAGGGCCACGTCCGCGTTGCTGTGCTTCGCGCTCGACCACCGCGCGATGGCAGCGGTGGCGTCCTCGTCCGACCAGGCCGAATCCATGGGCCCGCAGGGTAGGGCATCCCTGGGCCCGGCGCGACGGCCCCGCCGCGGCGTGCTCGGACGCCCGGTGCATCCACGCCCGGCCGCGAACACCCCGTGGATGGGCGGTGCCTTCGGTGCGGGGCCGGCGACGCAACGGTGACAATTGCGCCGATGCATTTCCGCTACCCCAGAGACTGATGTCCGACGCAGCCGCGACGATGCACCGTGCGATCCCGGATCGCCACATCAACACGCCGACGACGGCCATGGCCTACACCGCGGTGATCAGCTCGATCGCCGGGTTCCTGCCGATGATGGCGCTGGCCCGCGTGACGCACCGAGGCGACGTCACCCAGCGGGTCCCCGGTCGGTGGATGCGGCGGCTCGGGCGGACGATCGGGCGGGTCGTACCGCACTGGCACTTCGACGTCGAGGGCGAGCTGCCGGCCGACATCCGCGAGCGCGCCTACGTGGTCGTCGCCAACCACGAGTCGGCCCTCGATCCCGTCCTGCTGTCGTACCTCGATTGCGACATGCGATGGATCGCCAAGGAGGAGCTCTTCCGCGTGCCGCTGGTCGGCTGGGCGATGAAGCTGTCGGGCGACATCCCGCTGCGCCGCGGCCGCGGCGACAGCGTCCGGGCGATGATGGCGGAGTGCGAGCGGGCGCTGGCCGGCGGGATCCCGGTGATGATCTTCCCCGAGGGCACGCGATCGAAGACCGACGAGCTGCTGCCGTTCAAGCTCGGGGCGTTCGCGCTGGCGATCAAGGCCGGCGTGCCGATCCTGCCGGTCGCGATCGCCGGGACCCGGCTGATGCGGCCCATCGGCAAGTGGGAGATCCAGCGGGCCCGCTCCTGCGCGAAGATCCTCCCGCCCATCCCGATCACGGGCGCGACCGAGGACGACGCGGGCCGACTCGCCGAGCTCGCGCGGGCCACGATCACGGCCGCCCTGCCGGATCTCCGGGCGCGGTACGAGGGCGAGCACGCGGCGCTGTAGCGGCGCGGCCCCCGTGGCATACTCGCGCCCGTGCCGACGCCGAGCCCCTGGCCCGAACTGCAACCCCTCGCGGCCCGCATCGCCGTCGGTGAGCTCGACGGCGACGCCGCCATCGCGGCGATCGTCGATGCGATCGTACGGCGCGAGCTGAACGAGCCGGGCACCCCCGCGTCGGCCCGCGGGGCCCTCCACACCGAGGCCACGCAGGCCGTGGCGGCCGATCGCGTGCTCATGGCGATGCTCCGCCCGGTCGCGCCGATGCGGGCCCTCGAATCGGTCCTCGGTCCGCCGCCCCGCGCCGCGGCCGAGCCCACGCCGCGGCCGAAGGCGCGCAGGGGCGCGGTGAGAGTCGCGGAGTCGCCGGCCGACGCGAGCGTCGACGACTTCGGGCCGGCCCCCGAGCTCGACGCCGCGACCTACGAGCGTGGGGCCTCGGGCCGACGCATGACGGCGATCGCCGGCGTCGCGATGGGCGTGGTCGCGGGCGGGCTCATCTGGTGGTTCCTGCTGCGCGAGACCCCGTGCGACATGTTCGCCCGCCAGGTCTGTCTCGAGCTCTCGGAGCCGTGCAGCGCGGGCGAGGTGCAGCAGCACCTGCGCGCCAAGGCGATCGACGACGCCGCGTGCACGGCGGCGCAGGCGGCCGGCGAGGCGGCGTCCGGCACGGCGGGCCCGAGCAAGCGGGGCCGCGCGTACGAGACGGCGATCATCGCTGCGCTGGGCTTCGATCCGCGCACCGGCGAGCCGCCTGTCGCCGCCGCGGTCACCGAGCGCGCGCCCGTCGAGCCGACGATGCTCGCGCGCAAGCTGCCGAGCCTCCCGAGCCTCGTCGCCGACGAGGCGTATCTCTACGTGTCGAGCGGCGAGGCCGTGCTGCGTCTGCGATCGATCGGCGGTCAGTTCGAGTCGATCGCCACGGCGCCGGCGGGTCGCGACGTCGCGGTGTCGACCGACTTCGTCTACTGGGCCGCGCGCGGCACCGATGGCAACGACGCATTGTGGATCGATCGGAAGCGCGGCGAGTACGAGCCCACGGTGCTGGCGACGACCCCGGCCAAGCTCGGCGCGACGCACTGCACCCAGGGCGCCTGCGCCTACGTCGACCTCACCGACGGCGCGGTGTGGCTCGCCGCGCAGGACGGCTCGGCGCCGAAGAAGCTGACCGGCGCGCAGACCCCCGCGCCCACCGAGGTGTGGATCGATGATCGCGAGGTCGCGTTCGCGGTCCCGGGATCACCGGCGAGCCTCGTCGTGGTCGCGGTCGAGGGCGGTGCGCCGCGCGTCGTCGCCGGGGCCGAGGCCGACGTGAAGCGCCTCGGCGGCGACGCCGAGGGGCTCTACTGGCTCGCATCCGGGGCGCTGCGCACCGTCGCGCGCGCGGGCGGTGACGTCACGACGCTCGTGCCCGCGGGCATCACCACGTTCGCGTTGGATCCCGCGCGCGTGTTCGTCGGCGACGCCGCGGCCGGGACGATCGCCCACGTGCCGCGGGCCGGCGGCGCGACGACGCCGGTCGTCGCGGGCCAGGTCGGCCTCGAGCACCTCGTCGTCGACGCCGCGGGCGTCTACTGGACGCGCGGCGGCGAGCTGTTCCGCCTGCCGAAGTGACGCGTCGGTCGGCGTCCGAGCCAGGGCAGCAGCAGCAGCCACCACGCCGTCGCGCCGTCGCGACCGTCGAGGCCGCACGCGCAGCCCTCGTCGGCCCCGTCCGCACCCGCGCTCCCGCTGCCGCCATCGCTGTCGCCCTCGTCTCCGCTGGTCGGCGTCGATGTGGCGTCGGTTCCGACTCCGTCGTTCCCGCCGCTCGACGAGCCCGACGTGTCGGCACCGCCATCGCCGGTCTCCGCGCTCGGATCGCCCTCGACGATCACTGTGATCGCGTGCGTGACGACATGGTCGGCGTGGTCCTCGATCTCCCCGGTGAACGTGTACGTCCCGGGCGGCAGGCCGACGATGCTGAACTGGAGCGCGCGCTCGTAGTCGGGTTGGTCGACCAGGAGCTCGCCGCCCTCGTCCTCGATCACGAGCTTCCAGCCGTAGCCACCGAAGTCGTCGCCCACCGCGAAGTCGACGAGGATCTCGTCGCCGACCTGGAACACGCTGCCGTCGGCGGGTGCCGTGAGCGTGACCTCCGGCGGGGTCACGTCGGGCACGTCGAAGGGCGCGTAGATGATGCCGATCGTGAGGGAGTCGTCCTGCAGGTCGCCGATGCCACAGTGGCACTTGTTCACGCCCTGACAGCCGTTGCCCTGGCCCTGCAGCGCGAAGGTCTGTTGGCAGTTGCTGCCGAAGATCTTGTCGCCGTTGCCCTCGTAGCTCATGATCCGATCCGAGCCGTAGGTGTGCTCGAGCCCGTAGGTGTGCGCGACCTCCTGGCTGATGATGTTCGCCTGCGTGGTCGCCGGCTCGTTGTTCGTGAACGAGTAGCACACGTTGCGCTGACCGAAGTCCTCGCAGTCGATCGGGGCCACGCCGCCGGCCGGCCCCGACGTCGTGTCCATGTAGCTGCCGCCGACCATCGCCATCGTGTACGGCAGGAGCTTGCGCGGGCGCGGGTCGAAGACGACGCGGATGCCCCAGCGCGCGAAGTCCTGCGCGACCGCCTGCGCGACCGCGACCGCCGTCGCCTCGCCGCCGCCGAACGGCGGATACGGGTGACCCGAGCGCGCGATGGTCGAGAGGTTCTCGGCCGAGTTCTCGCTGCCGCTCTGCAGCGTGCCCCCGACGAAGTTGAGGTAGATCGTGCCGCGTCGCGGGAACTCGCCACCCGCCCGCGAGTCGCCCTCGTAGATCCCGGGCGGAACCTCGTCGGGGAAGGCGCAGCTGTCCGCGGGCGCGCCCACGGGGCGCGGGGCGTCGACGAGGGAGAGATCGCCGACCATCAGCGCGCCGTCGAGGACCTCCTCGGGGACGATCGTGTCGCCGCGCTGGGCGAAGCCCGGCGGCAGCGCAGCGGCGACGTCGTGCACGGGTGGCGGCGGCACGTCGCGTCGGTGCGCGTCGAGATCCGAGAAGCGGATCCCACCCGCGGGCGGTGCCGCGACGAGCGGTCGAACGCGGCCGCCGACGGTGCCCGCGCCGACGTCGATCCGGACCGGCCCCGCGGCGGGGGCCGCGAAGGGGTTCTGCACGTAGCGCGGGGCCGCGGCCGCGGAGAGGGGGACGAGCAGAAGCGCACAAATCGAAGCTACCCGTCGCATCGCCCGTCGAGCATACGCAGGGGCGGCGCTGCGCGGGAAGCGAGACCGCGCGGCCGACGGCCGAGCTCGCCTCCCCAGCCGTGGGTTGCCTCACTGTTGCCCGGGCCTTCGCGCGGCCCGTCGGGTTTTGGCATGATGCGCCCGAACCGTGCCGTGAACGCCGACGCCCCCACCCGTCATCGTTTCCAGCTCAGCGACCTGTTCTTCTACCCGTGGTCCGTCGTCGTGTGGAGCGGCGGCATCGTGTGGATGATCTTCCTCGTCGCGACGTCCCTGCCGCTCACGCTGTTCGTGCCGTTCGAGCGCTTCCAGACCCGCTGGCCCATGCCGCAGATCGGCTGGACGGTCTACCTGACCTTCAGCCGCACACGCGTCGTGCACGACCCCCGTTACCGCGGTCGCAAGGGCGTGGTGTTCGTGCAGAACCACGTCAGCGTGTACGACGGCTACGTCGCGTGCCACGCCATCCGTGTGCCGCTGTCGGGGCTCGAGAACGAGGCGCACCTCAAGCTGCCCGGCTACGGCTGGATGATGCGGCTCGCCAACGCGGTGCCCGTCGGCAAGGGCCAGGGCCGCTTCGCGAAGATCGCCACCGCGATGAAGGATCGGGTCTCGCGGGGCATCTCGGTGCTCACGTTCCCCGAGGCGCACCGCACCTCCGACGGCAAGGTCCAGCCGTTCAAGCGCGGCGTTTTCCAGATCGCCCGCGACGCGGGCATCCCCGTCGTGCCGCTGGGCGTGCGCGGGATGTTCGAGGTGCTGCCCAAGGGGCGGTTCCTGATCCGCCCGGGCAACGTCGAGATCTACATGGGCCCAGAGATCGAGACCGCGGGCCTCACCGACGCCCAGCTCGATCGCCTCGCGGAGCGCGTGCGCGACATCCTCGTCGACTGGGTCGAGCACGGGCGCACCTGCGGCGACGTGGTGTTCGAGCCCGGTCCGCGCGACGCCGAGGATCCGGCCGTCGCCTGACGTGCGGCCGATCCCCGGATCACGGCCGCTCGCGCTCGAGGTAGTCGAGGAAGCGCTCGAGCGCCGCCTGGACGCCGGCTTGATCGCGGGCGTACGTCCGGCGCGCGCTCGCGGCGAAGGTGCCCCCGATCGCGACGCCCGCGACGACGGGCACGACCGCGAGGGGGAACGTGAGCGCCGCAGCGGCCACAGCCCCGATGCCGCTCCACACGCCGAGGCCAACGCCCGCGGCGCGGATCCGGCCCGCGCGACGCGGTTCGAGGTCGGCCTCGAGCCGCACGTGCACCAGCGGATCGGTGCGCCGCATCGTGACGCTCACGCGGCGCGCGACGCCGAGGCGCATCCGACCGCCCACGTCGAAGAGCCGACGCGCGCGGTGCAGCAGCGAGTCGGGGTTCTCCCACAGCACCGTGTCGCCGAGGTTTCGCTCGATGCGGAACAGCTCGGCGCGGAGCATCGCGTCGATCGCCGCGGTCACCTCGTGCAGGGGGCCTGGCACGCTGCGGGCCGCGACCACGCGCGCGGCCCCGAAGAGCCGGTCCCACAGCGTGGGGGCCTCGCTCGGCTTCGCGAGCGCCTCGGTGCGGACCTGCACGAGCGCCTGCGCGACGGTCTCGGGGGCGATGCCGAGCTCGCCGGCGAGCCGCTGCAGATCGGCGAGCGCGAGCGACTCGCCGGTGCCCGCGGCCTGGGCCTGGTGCAGGTCGACCGCGCGTCGCAGGACGAGGTCGGCCTCGCGTCGCGACAGCCAGTCGTCGTCGGCGCCCATCCTCCGATGGGCCCTAGCGACGCATCATCGCGTCGATCTGCTGGCGCAGGTAGTCGCTGATCTCGGGCATCGGCGCCGAGCGCAGTCGCTGCAGATCGAAGGTGATCTTGATGTCGCGATCGAACTTGAACAGGGCGGTCTTCTCGACCTCCAGCTCCATCTGCAGGTTGGTGCCGAGGTACTCGACGACGACGTTGACGTCGGAGATGCCGAGCTTCTCGCGGAGCTGGGCCGGGGGCTGGAACGTGCCCTCGAAGCGCTGGCCCAGGGGCGCCGGCTCGAGATCGTTGACGCGGAAGTCGAGGCCGCCCAGCGCGTCGCGCAGGCGCTCGATGTCGACGTTGCGCATGTTGATCGGGCTCTGCGCGTCGATGTCGAACGCCCAGTCGATGTCGACGTAGCCGCGCACCTCCCAGTGCACGTTCTTGCCGGACATCGAGGTGCCAGGGGGCACGCGCAGGGAGAACGGCAGCGGCAGCACCTCGTTCTTCTTGGCCTTCCACGGGCCCTGGCGCACGAGCATGCGATCCCAGACGTGGCCCTTGCTCGGGCCCTTGCGGTGGAACTCGACGAGCTCGACGACGATCGAGGCGACGCTCTCGTCGTCCATCGCGGTGAACTCGACGAAGCCGTCGAGCGTGTCGTCGTTCTGGAAGGTGTCGCGGGGCAGGGCGATGAGCAGCGCGCCGTTCTCGTTGCTGCCCTGGCGGCGATAGGGGAACTCGGCGGCCTTGGGCGCCGCGCGGCCGCCGACGCCGAGCGTGACGCCGACCGCACCCATCGAGCCCGGCGCGTGACCGGCCGAGCCCGGTGCCTGCGGTGCCAACCCTGTCTGCGGGGCCAACCCTGCCTGCGGGGGCAGGCTCGCCTGCGCCGCCGCCTGCTGCGCGGCCTTGTGCGCCTCCATCATGGCCTTCAGCGCGCCCGACATCTCGCCGAACACGGTGGCGCCGCCCTGCGGCCAGCTCGCGACCATCGGCACGTGGCCGACGAAGATCTGCTGGCCGGACTGCAGCGCGACCGGGACGCCCGGCTGCAGCGCGGCGCCGTTCACCCACGTGCCGTTGCTCGAGCCCCAGTCGCGGATCCACGCCGCACCGGTGGCGTCGAGCGCGACCTCGGCGTGGCGACGCGAGATGCTCGGGTCCGACGCGACCAGCGTGCAGTACGTCGGGTCGCGACCGATCATCACCCGCGGGTTGCGGGCATCGAGCACCGTGGACTGGTTTCCGAGCTGGAGCGTGAGGGTCATCGGGTAGGGGCGGCGTCGGCCGGCCCGCTAGCATCGCACCGGGCGAGGGCGTCGCTCAAGTCACGCCATGGATTCCGGGCGGCATGACGCTATGCTGGCGCCTCGACAGGAGCATTGCGCATGGATGCCAGGCCGCCGCGGACGTATGAGGTGATCGAGTCGGGGACGGGGACGCCGATCAAGGCGTGGACCGTCGGCGTGCCGTTCGAGGAGCCTGCTCGCCGTCAGCTCCAGGGCATCGCGTCGCTGCCGTTCATCCACAAGTGGGTCGCGGCGATGCCCGATGTGCACTTCGGGATCGGGGCGACCGTCGGCAGCGTCATCGCGACGCGGGGCGCGGTGATCCCCGCGGCGGTGGGCGTCGACATCGGCTGCGGGATGATGGCGGTGCGCACCGACCTCGATGCGTCGCGGCTGCCCGATACGCTGGCGCCGCTGCGGACGGTGATCGAGGCCGCGGTGCCCCACGGCGGCTCGCGTACGCGCGGCGGTCGCGACACGGGGGCCTGGGGCACGCCCCCGGATCCCCACGCCGCCGCGTGGGCGCGGATCGCCGACGGCTTCACGCGCATCGCCGCCAAGTACCCGAAGATCGCCAAGGGCACGACGGTCGAGCACCTCGGGACCCTGGGCTCGGGCAACCACTTCATCGAGGTGTGCATCGACGAGGCCGACAAGGTGTGGATCATGCTCCACAGCGGCTCGCGCGGCGTGGGCAACCGCATCGGCTCGCTGTTCATCGAGCTGGCCAAGAACGACATGCGGCGGTGGTTCATCAACCTGCCCGACGTCAACCTCGCGTACTTCCCCGAGGGCACCGAGCACTTCGACGACTACGTCGAGGCGGTGACGTGGGGCCAGCTGTTCGCCCAGACGAACCGCGAGGTGATGATGGCGGCGATCCTCGACGCGCTGCGGAGCAGCGATCTGCTGCCCCCGTTCGCGGCCACGGACCTGGCGGTGAACTGCCACCACAACTACGTCGCCCGCGAGCACCACTACGGCGAGGACGTGCTCGTCACGCGCAAGGGCGCGGTTCGGGCCCGCACGAATGACCTCGGGATCATCCCCGGCAGCATGGGGGCGCGCTCGTACATCGTGCGTGGCCTCGGCAACGCCGAGAGCTTCCACAGCTGCAGCCACGGGGCCGGTCGGGCCATGTCGCGGACCGAGGCCAAGCGCCGCTTCACGCTGGCCGATCATGCGGCCGCGACCGAGGGCATCGAGTGCCGCAAGGACGCGGACGTGATCGACGAGACGCCCGCGGCGTACAAGTCCATCGACGAGGTCATGCACGCGCAGCGGGATCTCGTGCAGGTGGTGCACACGCTGTCCCAGGTGATCTGCGTGAAGGGGTAGCCACGCCCGGGGCGATCCTGCTACCGTGGTGAGGATTGGAGCCGCGCGCATGACCGACGAAACCGAGGCCCCGCCAGAAGGCCCAGTGCACGAGGACACCGAGGTCGAGTCCTACGAGGCGATGCAAGCCGAGGTCGACAAGCACTTCGAGGGCAGCTGGGAGCGGTTCTTGAAGGCGGTGCAGAACGCGTCGGAGGTCCTGCACTTCGTGCTCGTCCACCACTGCGGGACCGAGCCGAGCCGGTTCGAGGCGTGGGCGAAGGAGAAGGAGCTGCCGCCGGGCTGGGTGCAGCGCTTCTACATGACGCTGACGCCCGACGGTCAGCTGAAGCCGCCAGCCTCGGCCTAGGCTTCGGCCTAGCCCGAGGCCTTGGCCAGCGTCGGTGACGTCGCGCCGCCGAGGCGGTCGAGGTGGGCGACGAGGCGCTCGAGCTGTGGGCGTAGCTCGAGGTCGACGCCGATGCGGGCGATGATCACCGCGCGCAGGGCCGGCCACCGCGCGCCGTGACACGTGCGGATCGCCGCCCGGCGCACGGCTGTATGCGGGTGGGCGAGCGCCCGCGTCCACGCCTGGAGCATCGCCTCCGACGTCGCCTCGGCGGTGTCGCTGCGCGCCGGATCGTCGGCGACGGGGAGCCGGGCCTCGCGGAGCAGCGCGAGGCGGGAGAGCCCGCGGATCCACTGCCGCGGGTCCGCGTTCGCGCCGAGCATCGCGAGCACGCCGGGGACGCCGACGCACTGGACCACGTGGGTCAACGCCTCGGTCCACGTCGCGGCCGCCGGCCCCTCGACGGTCGCGAACGCGACCTCGCCGACGTGATCCTCGAGCACGCCGATCTGCGTGCCGTCCTCGGCGGCGAAGCGGACGCAGGCGAGCTCGCTGTGGCTGCGCGTGATCTCGTCGACCACGCGGGCGCGTGCGCCGAGCCACCGGCGCAGGGTGGCCGCGGCGGTGGCCTCGGCCAGGACCAATGTGCTCATCGGGTTCCTCCGGCGGCCTCGTCGTCGGCCGTGGCGTAGTCGCGGTACGGATCCCACTGCACGACCGCGATGCCGTCGTCGAGCACGCCCTCGATCTGGGTTCGGATCTCGGAGTCGGGCTCGGTGACGCAGGCCTCCTCGAGCAGCGACTCGTGGTTGTGCGCGACGAAGATGTTGTACAGCGCCGAGCGGATCTGGGGGTCGGTGTGCTCGACCCAGCGGCGATAGAGCGCCGTCACCGAGAGATCGTCGTGGCGCAGCGCGCTGACGACCTGCAGCAGCCCGGCGACCAGCTCTCCGTCGGCGTTCGCGTCGGCGAGGCGCGCCTCGAGATCGGCCGCGCCGTCGAAGCGGAAGCCGAGCAGCGCCGCGACGACGTCGATCGGCAGATCCGTGGGGTAGTCGCTGCCGAATCGGGCGTTCACCGCGGCGATGACCCCGGTGTGGGGGCTCGGTCGGTAGCGGACGTCGGCGACGAACAGATCGCGGTGGTGCAGCTCGATCGTGAAGATCGAGCGCGAGTGACAGGTCCGCCGGGCGATCGACCACACGCGGCCCGGGGTCTGCAGCGTGACGACCTGCTCGCGGGCGGCCATGCGCAGCTGCAGGTTGGGCTGCGCGGGCATCTCCTCCGGCCACGGATCGTCGGCGCGACTGCTGCCCCACGCGCCGGGCTCGACGAACGGATTGACCGCGAAGTGGCGATCGAGCTCGGCGGCGTTCGCCGGCTCGAGCTCGCCGGTGTACGGGCTCGGCACGCCGAACTGCAGGCGATAGCCGAGGAAGCCGCGGACGCGCGCCGACAGCTCGATGCGCGGCGGGCAGGGCTGCGGCACGAAGGGCGCGAGCGCGGCGGTCATCGCCGCGGCGTCGCGGCCGGCGGGGATCCACAGGAAGGCCGGGTAGCTCTCGGAGGGCGCGAGTCGCAGGCAGTCGTGGCGGCGATCGAGCAGCCACACCATCGCGCTCGTCCTGCGATCGCGGCCGACGATCATGGGCCCGCGGGCGACCACGACGGTGTCGGCGCGGCACTCGTTGGCGAAGCTCAGCGTCGCCGGCGTGTGCATCGTCCCGGTCGCGCGGCGCTCGTGGGCCGCGGCGATGCGCGCGGCGATCGAGGCGGCGATCGGCGCGTCGACCCACTCGACGCCGAGCTGTGCGACGGCGGGGTCGCGCGCGAGCGCGGGGAGCCACGCCGGGGCGTCGGCGATCCAGGTCGGGGTACGCGGCGCGGGCGAGAGCACGGCCGCGACCGCGGGATCGGTCCGGGCGCCGCGCCACCGCGGATCGACGCGGGCCCGCTCGCGCATCGCCGGCACGCGCTCGGCGAGCTCGGCGAGTTCGGCGACCGCCTCGTCGACGCGTCGACACGACAGCCACAGCGAGGCGCGCTCGTACCTGGCATCGTCCTGCTCCTCGTCCTCGGCGATCGCGTGGGAGAACGCGCGCTCGGCTTCGTCCCAGCGCTGGGCCTCGGCGAGGGCGCGACCGGTCTGCAACCACCGCGGCGCGTCGTGGGGATCGTCGTCGAGCGCGGCCCGGAAGTGGCGCAGCGCAGCCGAAAGATCGCCGGACGCCCAGGCGAGCGCGCCGCGGGCGTGCTCGATGTCCGCGGACGCGACCGAGTCGTCGGCGTCGGCCGCGGCCGCGTCGAGGGCCGCGGTCGCGGCCGATGGATCACCGCGTTCGACCAGCAGGTGCGCGCGGAGGAATTCGATCGTCGCGACCGGGCCGCCGCCGGCCCGCGCGTGGGCGAGGGCCTCGAGCGCTCCGGCGGCATCGTCGTCACGCGCGCGGAGCACCGCGAGCAGCAGCCACGCCTCGTGGTCGACGCCCTCGGGGGACTCGCGGACGCGCGCGGCGAGGCGATCGGACAGCAGCGTGTCGTCGCCGAGATCGATCCCGCGGATCTCGGCACAGAGGTCCTCGAAGAAGGGCGTGCGCATGCTCGGCGGCCGGGCGACCGCGCGAACGGTAGCACGGCCCACCGGCCGGATCGTCCGCGTGGGGCGCGACGCCCCGTGGGCGCCGGCCTGCGGCTCGGGTGAGAATTCGGTCGCGTCGGGCCCGGCGCCGTGAACCCCCAAGGGGTGGGGCGGCAGGCGGGGTGGACTCGGCGGCCCGAGCCCGACGCGACCGTCTCGTCAGCCATGTTGTCCGAGCCCCCCTCGAGGTTCCCGGTCGCGGACGCACTACGTAGAGCGCGTGAAGGCCGAAGGCTAGTACCGAAGCTCGGCCCGGAACCAGCCGCCGTAGGTCGGCTTGTCGCGATCCCCCGCGGCGTCCTGGAAGGCGCGACCCGGGAAGAGGATCCCGCCCTGCAATCCGACCTGCAGCCAGAGATCCTTGAAGCCGTAGCGGCCGCGCAGACCGACGTCGAGCTCGGTGCCCATGTAGCGGTGCGTGCTCGTGCCGGCGAGCGAGTTGTGCGGCGAGCCGCCGTTCAGACGGGTCGTGTACGCGTCGACGATCGGCACCGCGGAGCCAGCGATGAGCGGCCCGCCCCAGAGCTCGAAGTTCTCGTGGAAGCCCCAGCGCGCCTTCGGGTGGAAGTACACGGTGTTGGTGACCGTGCCGCGCGTGGGCAGGTACTGCGTGCCGTTGGGCGGGACGCCGGTGAGATCGGGATCCTCGGCGCGGATCTCCGTGCGCGCGCTCTGCCAGCCGCGGTAGTACTGGAACATCAGCAGGCCGGCGGTGAAGCCCGGCGCGGCCTCGAAGTCGTTGAGCTCGTCGTCGTCGGGATCGGCGTCGCCCGTGGCGAAGCCGCCGTCGGCACCGACGAGCCAGCTGTCGGGGTTGCCGACGTAGGCCCGCAGCGCGGCGGCGGCCTGCAGCACGCGGTGGCGCGCGAACTCCCCCTTGGCGAAGGTGGAGCGGCCCGCGATCGCGGCGACCTCGAAGGCGCCGAGCACGGCGAGGTCGTCGCGGAAGTTGCGGAAACCCTGGCCGGCGAAGTCGAACACGCCGACCTCGAGCTGGTTGTCGCCGGCGATCGTGTCGCCGTCGGAGGCGCTGCGCTGGCGGCGGTACGCCCCGTACGCGCCGATCGAGTTGCCGGGGCGATCGCTCGGCTCCCAGCGCACCACGACGATCGCCTGGCCGGCGGTGTCGCCCTTGGTGAGATCGGCGAGGGGATCGCGGTACACGAGGTCCGCCGCGATCGCGACGAGCAGATCCTTCCCGGGTCCGCCGGAGCGGGCGAGGGGCTTGGTCGCGAACAACACGCGCTCGTTGATCGAGCCGATGCCGTCGTCGCCGAACTTCATGTCGCCGAAGCGATCCATGTTGTTGCCGTCGTTGGCGACGAGGCCCAGGCCCCAGTTGAACGCCATCTGCCCGGCGCGGAGCTGGCCGTAGCGCGAGGTCCACTGCACGTAGAGCTCGCGCGGGTCGGCGATGTACATGCCGTAGCGCTGCGGCGGATCGCCGTCGTCGAGCAGCTCTTGGATCACCGGGTCGCCGGACGTGGTCGGGACCCAGCGCCCGTTGGCGAGGTCGAGCATGCCGACGATGCTGACGTTCTGCTTCTTGCCGAGCGTGAGCGTCGGGTGCCAGCGGACGCGGCCGAACATGTGCGCGCCCTCGGCGTAGGTGTTGCCCGTGTCGTCGAGCGAGAACTCGCTGACCGAACCGACCGCGGCGCGCGCCTGGAGATCCGGCGTGAAGGTGACGGTGCCGGCGGCGTTGCTGTGCCGCGCGATCTCGCCGGGGTACCACCCTGTCATCGTGGTCAGGATCCGCGGGATGGGGCGCGGCTTGGGCGTCGGCTCCGGCGCCGGCTCCGGCGGGAGAGCGACCTCGGGCGTGGTGATCGTGGGATCCGGCGTCGAGATGATCTCGGGCGCTGCGGTGGTCGCGGCCGCGGTGTCCGCGGTGGTCGCGACGTCGATCGTCGCGTCGGGCATCGTCGCCTCGAGCGTGCCCTCGTAGGGCCGTGTCTCGGGCGCAGCGCCGCGGGTCACGGGCGCGCTGCGTCGCTCGGGCGTCGGCGAGGCGGGCGGGGCGGCCAGCGACAGGGACGCGGCGACGAGCGGGAGCAGACCGACCATGGGTGGCGCGAACCTAACAGGCCGCGGCCACCGCATGCCAGCGCTGGTCGCCCAGGGCGCGCGACTCGGGTGGGCGAATTGCCCAGGGCTAGTGCGCGCGCATGCACATTGGGCGAACGAAGGCCGCGTTCGCGCGTCGCTTCGCGTCTTCCGGCCGGCTCGGACTCCACGTAGAGTGTCCGGATGATGTCGCGCAAGCTTCCTGTGTCCCTCCTCCTGTTGACCTGCGGCCTCGCGGCCCTGCCCGCCTGCGGCGGCGACGATGGAGGCGGCAGCGGGGACGCGACCGCCACGGGCACGGATCCGGACACCAGCACGGGGACCCAGGGCATGACCTCGTCGGTGACGATGGACGACTCCGCGTCGCTGACGGATCCGGACACGACGATGGATCCGAGCGAGACGACGGACCCGACGGAGGACACGGTGGACCCGGACACGAGCACGGGGGAGCCGGGCGGCGGCGCTGCGTTCCGCCTGAACTCGATCGCGATTCGCGACCCGCACTTCTTCGCCCCCATCGTGGGCGACGTGACCGAGGCTCAGGTCAACACCCCGCTCAACGCGGCCCTGAACATGGATGGCGATGATTCGTCGCCGGCCGACGGTTTCTACGACATCGGCTTCGTGCTCGTCTTCGACCCGCTCGATCAGGCCGAGGGCGGAAACGGCAGCATGACCTTCGCGAACGCGCAATGTGCTGCAGGCGGGGCAGACCCGGTCGCGTGCAACCTGCTCCCGGCGACCGTGGAGTACCCCTCGACGTACACGAGCCAGGCTGATGGGACGTGCCAGGAGGCGAACCCGGCCAACCTCCCGCCGAACTACGATCCGGCGCCCGGTGTCACGACGGGCCCGTGCTTCGTCTCGGGTGCGGCGGCGGTGACGATCGCCACGAGCACGTTCTCGCTGCCGCTCGAGAACGCGACGGTTGCCGCGCAGTACGTCGGCGATCCGGCGGGGAACCTCGTCTCGGGTACCCTCATCGGCTGGGTCTCGAACGAGGCCGCGGACGCGGCGATCCTCTCGGACTCGGTGCCGATCTTCGGCGGCATGCCGGTCTCGGCGCTGCTCCCCGACGAGGCGCGTGACGACGGCGACACGGGCTGGTGGTTCCACGTCGACTTCACCGCCGTCTCGGCGACCTGGGCCGGCTGATCGCCTCCGACCGAAGCGGCCACCAGGTTGGCCGCTTCGGTCCCTGCCCGCGAGGCCGCGCGCCCGTACACCACGGGCATGCACCCACGCTCGCTTCACCTCTGCACGCTTCGTCTCTCGCTGTTCGCCCTCGTGCCCTGCGGTTGTCCCATGGACGACGACGCCGCGGCAGGAACCACCACGGCCGCCGAGTCGATCGGCTCCGACTCGAGCGACGGTGTGTCGACCGAGCCCGCATCCACGGGCGGGTCGGCGTCGACCTCCTCGTCGAGTGATGACGCGGGGTCGTCGTCCACCGGCGCGGCCGCGTACACCGTCTCGGGTGTCGTCACGCGCCTCGCCACTGCGCCCATCGCCGAGGGGAACGACGGCATCGGCACGCTCTACATCGGGGCGTTCCTCGCGTGCGGCCACGGCGAGCCGCCGATCGGCGTCTTCGCGCTGCCGGGGGCGGACTTCTCCTCCGAGGCCAACGCGGTGCCGTGGAGCATCGGGGGGCTGCCGGCGGGCACGGTGCACTTCGGGCTGTTCCTCGACGACGACGGCGACGCCGTGCTGCCCGCCGCCGAGCCCGATGCGGGAGATCCGAGCTACGCCGACGACGTGTGCGACGGCGTGCTGTCGTGCATGTCATTCGTGATCGAGGACGCCGACGTCCTCGACGCCGCGCTCGTGCTGAACACGACGCACACCGAGTGCCCGTGAGGGGGCCGCACCGCTCCAACGGCGGTGCGCGCGACGGAACGAGTCGGCGTCGGCATAGCCCAGGGCGTGCGCGACGTCGGGGACCTGCGCGGCGCCGAGCAGCTCGATCGCGGCGTCGTGCAGCGCGACGTCGAGCACGGCCTGGAACGACGTCGCGGCGCCGGCGAGTCGACGCCGCAGCGTCCGCTCGCTCCACCCCAGATCCGCGGCGATGTCCGCCGCGGCGAGCCCGACCCGCGGACCGCGTGCGGCGATGCGATCGGCCACGCGCCGCACGACGTCGCCGTCCTCACCGCGCGCCGCGAGGTGGTGGGCGTGGGCCTCGAGCAATCGCAGCAGCTCGGGCGCCGCGCTCGCGAGCGGGAGCGCGAGCGCGGCGCGATCGATCTCGAACCCGCACCACGTCGCGCCGTACTCGACGGCCGCACCCACGCTCGCGCTGCAGCGATCCCGGGACGTACGGTGCGGCGCGGCGTGCTGCAGCGAGACGCGCGTCGCCGTGAGGCGGCCCGCGGTCTGCCGGCGCAGGAAGCCGAGCACCACGGCGACGGCGAACGTCTCGACGCACGCGGGGCGCGGACCGCCGCGCAGCTCGACGACCACGCGCGTCGCCGTGCCGCCGCGCTCGAGGTGGTGCGCCGTCGTGTCCCCGAGGAGCCCGTGGTAGTGGCGCCCGAGCAGCCGCAGCGCGGCGCCGACGTCGGGCGCGGCCGCGAGCAGATACGTGAGGTGGCCGTAGGTGCACGGCTGCACGGCCGCGGCGATCCGCAGCGGCAGGTCCTCGCCGATGCAGCGCTGCGCGGCGACCCAGAGCGCATCGCTGGCGCGCGCGGGGACACGCCGGCCCGGCTCGTCCCACACGGCGGGCGTCGAGATCGACGCACCGCCGGCCGCGCGGCGCACCGCCGCGACGACGGGCGCCATCGCCGAGGCGACGAGCGTGGGCGGGCGCTTGGGCACGCGCGGGTAGTGCCCGCGGCCCCCGCGACGATCACGGTGGCGGCCATGTCCGAGTCGTGGGCGTGACGGCCCGGCCGTCGGATCGGACCCCGCGCGCGACCAGCCCCGCCGACTTGGGCTATACCGCAGCCGTGGACCCCCTGCGTCCCCGGCGAACGCACCTCGGTCACGTCCCGTCGGCGTGGCTGCGCCCGCGACGTCGCGACGTCGTGGTGCGCCTGCTCGTCGTCCTCATCTACGGCGTGAGCCTCGGGACGATGGGCCGCGCGCTCGAGCCCTTCGACATGCGGGTGTTCTATCTGCCGGGCGACGTCGTCGGGATCCTCGAGGCCATGGGCGAGGCCGGCCGGGCCGAGTACCGATTGTTCGCCTTCGCGGACCTCGGCTTCATCGCGGTGTACACGGCGATGTTCGTCTCGTGGACGAAGTTCCTCCGCGTGCGCGACGGGCTGCCGCGGCGCTTCCACCCCGCGTACGCGCTGCTCCCCGCGATCCCCGATCTCGTCGAGACCGCGGGCGCCCTCGTGCTCCTCGGGCAGTTCCCGGCGCCCGACGCGGCGTGGACGATCGCGGTCGCGGTCGCGACCTCGGTGAAGTGGATCGCCCTGCTCGGCATGATCGCGGCCCTGCTCTGGGGGGAGCGGATGCGTTGGCATCATCGGGACGACCCGAGGTAGGAGC
>LNFB01000133.1 GCA_001464385.1 Deltaproteobacteria bacterium Ga0077550
TCCTCCATGCCCATGCCCGTGCCCGTGCCCGCCCGTACCCGTACCCCCGGTGCGCGATGTCCCACAACCGTGTCTCTCCTCCCACCGATCTCGCCCGCCCCCCGATCCCAAACCGCGACGCAATGCGTACGACCGTCCGGACCGGTGGTAACCATCGGAACACCTGCCCATGGAGACGAAACCCTACGCCGCACCCGCGCCCGCGCCCGAACCCGAGCTGCCGATGCGCTGGGCCGATGGTTCGACCGCGCGCCCCGGGCAGGTGCTGCCGCCGCCGCCGGCCTTCGGCACCGTGTTGCCCGCGCCGCCGCCGGGCACGCGCGGCGCCTCGGCGCTGCGCGGCGCCATCGTCGGCGCCGTCGTCGGTGTCGCG
>LNFB01000134.1 GCA_001464385.1 Deltaproteobacteria bacterium Ga0077550
GGGTCCAGCGAGTTCTTCGTCCCCACCGACGCCGATGTCGACGCGCCGACCGACGATGCGCAAGCGCTCGTCGCCGTCGCCTCGGACTTGATCGGGGGCATGACCGCGGACGTCACACTGCGCCTCCCCGAGATCCGCGGGACCGTCGGCGGAACCGTGCGGCAAGACGGGGCGCCAGTTCCGGGCGCTCGGGTCACCGTGCGACGGGAGCTCGCCGACGACGAGGAGCCGGCGACGCGACCGTGGGCGGCCGCGGTCACCGATCCCGACGGCGGGTTCGTCCTCGCCGGACTCCCGACCGGGCGCTGGACCCTGCGTGTGGACCCTGCGTGCGGTGGGCCCGACAGGAGCGTCGGCCGCGGTGCGCGGTGTCTCGACCGGGGAGAAGCGTGACGTCGTGCTCCTGAGCGGTGAGTGACGACATGGGCGGCGGGCGCTGAAACGACACTCGTGGCACCGGATAAAGGACAACGCGTCGTGGGTGTCCTTGAGGACCTTCAATGATTCCGAAACGTTATCTCCGACACAGCCCGACGGACTCGCGTGGTCACGGCCGCTGTCCTTGAGCCGGCGCCAGCCGGTAGGTCCGCCATCGCCGTTCACCCTGCGCGAGAATCTCGCCGGCGGTGCGCAAGGCGTCGAGAGCTCGGGTCCAGGAGGCTCGGCTCGATCCGCTGGTCGGGGGGCGGTGCGTCGTCCCCGTCCTCGATGCCGATGAGCAGTGTGCCGCCCGAGCCGTTAGCGAAGCACACGCAGTCGTGGGCGAGTTCGACGAAGCCGGCGGCGGGCCCCGTGACCTTGCGAAGGGACTTGCGGTCGAGGTGCTGGGATTCGCCGGCACCGCTGTCGGCGGTCGTCATCGCCGGAGTCCTCCCGAAGCTCGAGGAGGGCGCGCAACCGCGACCGATGCGCGGGTTCTGCTCTGCTCGTCGACGCGAGTGAGGCGGTGGTCGAGCAACCGCGGAAGCTCGCGCTTCCGGTCGCGGACTGCGACCACGTGCACATCGGCCTCGATCGGTTCGGCCTCGTCGAGTCGCGTAATCTTGCCCGCCTGAAACGAACGCAAGAGTCTCACCTGTGCGTCGAGCGGCCGCTCATCCACGGAGAGCGTACCGCGGTTGGCCGCCTCGAAGCGGATAGAGGTGCGATCGGGCTGTTCGGCCGCCCGACCCGCGTGACATCCCGTGGAACTCCGCGGGCACGCGCGTCTCAAACCTCAAGAACCGCGGCTTGTGCCATCACTGCTCGTCCCCGACCCCGACGACGTCCCACCATCCACCGGTACGCACTGCTCCGCGAGCCCATCCCCCGCCTGCGTGCCGTACCGATACGCCGACGGACACGCCGGATCCCGATAGCTGCAGTACCCCACCGGCTCACACCGCCCGACGGCCTGGCCGGTCGCGCAGTCGCTGTGGTCCTCGCACGCGAACACCGTCGGTCGACACGCCATCGCGAGCGCCGCGATGACGCCCACACTCCCCGCAACCCCGCACGCGCGCCGCACGGCCGCGCCTACTTCGTCGCCGCCGGCTTGTCCTTGTCGAGGCACATGTCGCCGGTGTCCTTCTTGAGCAGATCGATCTGCTCGGCGGCCTTCTTCTTGTACTCCTCGGGCGCCTTGGTCTTCTTCTGGCGCAGGGCGTCGAAGTAGGCGATGGCGTTGGTGCACTGGCCGAGCTTGGCGAAGGCGAGGCCCGAGTAGTAGAGCGCGTCGGGGACGATCGGCGACTCGCCGGCCTCTTGGATGACGTTGTAGAACTCGCCGAGCGCGGCCTTGTAGTCGCGCTCCGAGAAGTACGTCAGGCCGATGTTGAACTTGACCTCGGGGAGCTTGGCGTCCTCGGGGTAGCGCGACTCGTAGGTGCGCCACAGCCGGCGGGCGTTCTTGTACTTCTTCGCCTTGAACTGGCGATCGGCCTCGGCGTACAGCTCGGTCTTGCTCTCGGGGATGTTGGTCGCCTCGTTGAGCTTCTCTTCGAGCTGCTTGAGCCGCGCGTCGAGATCCGCCCGGACCTCGGCGAGCTCCTGGTTGACGGCCGTCGCCTGGTTGTCGGCGTTCTCGGCCTTGCCCGCGAGCTCCTGCACCTGGCCCTCGAGCTCGTCCACGCGGACGCCGAGCCCGGCCTGGTTGGAGCGCAGGACCTCCTCGAGCTCCGCGAGCTTCTTCTCGAGCTCGTCCGAGAGCGTCGACGCCCGCGTCAACGTCTCCTGGCTCATCGCGACCTCCTTGCGGAGCTTCGCGACCTCTTGCCCGATCTCGTCCTGATCGACCTTCAGCGCCAGACAACCAGACGCCGGGGCGAGCAGCGCCCCCCACAGCAGAACCGAACGCAGTGCGGTGTTGGGGGCGTGCATCGTGGTCGTCTCCCTACGGCCTACGGCCAAATGAACTCTACGCGGCGGTCCTTCTGCATCGAGCTCTCGTCGGTGCCGGCGGCCTCGAGGTCGCCCTTCGAGACGACCTGCATGTTGGCCGCGGAGACGCCGAGGTCCTCGAGGAACTTCTTCACGCCGTTGCCGCGGCGATCGGTGAGCATGATGTTGTACTCCTCGGTGCCGCGCGAGTCGGCGTGGGCCTCGAGGTAGACCAGCTTGTTCTGGGTCTTGAAGCACTCGGCGAGGCCCTTCAGCTGGTCCTGCGCCTCGGTGCTGAGGTTCGGGCTGTCGAACTCGAAGAAGACCGCATCGACGCCGCACGGGTTCGCGCCGCCGGGCTCGACGCCCGAGAACACGCACGAGCCGTTGTCGCAGATCTCGTCCATGGCGCACTGGTCGTCCGTCTGGCACGGCGCGCCGCCGCCACCACCGGGGGTGGTGCAGGTGCCGGTGCCGAGGTTGCACGTGCCCGGGGCACACTCGACGTCGTCCGTGCAGCTGGCGCACTTGCCCGCGGTGCACACGAGGCCGCCGCCGCAATCCAGCGTCTGGGCGCAGGGCGAGCCCATGGCGCCCGCACCACCGCCGCCGACCGGCACGAGCGAGGGATCGGTGCAGCGGAACTCGTGGCAGGTCCAGTCCGCGCCGCCGGTGCCCTTGCCCTTGCAGTCATCGTTGGTCGTGCAGTTCTGGCACTGACCGTCGACGCACTTCTCGCCGAGGTCGACCACGCAGTGCTTGTCCTTCTTGCACTCGGGATACGTTGGCTTCTTGCAGGCCACGAGCGGCATCGCGACGGCGAGCGCACCCGTGTAGAGCGAGAAGGTGACCAGGCGAGAGAGGATGGATCGCATGTTCGAGGGCTCCTTCGATCGTGGTTGCGCCGGCGATGGGGTTCCGCGCAAACGAACGTCGCTGCAGGTGCGGGCCTTGCGGTGCGGGCAAGCAATACCACGGCCGCAGGGAGTGTCAACCGCGCGCAGCTCGGGCAAAGATGCGGATTTCGTGGAGTTCTCCGCCGATCACGACCTGTTTGCGGTGGGGCTCGTCGTGGACCGCCACGATGTCGGCGCGGGCGATCGCCAGGGCCGCCTCGTCGAGCTCCAACACGTCGTCGAGCTGGAGGCGATGGAGCAAGTACGAGGCCACGTCGATCGGCCGATAACGGGCCTCGGTGACCTCCAGCGCCCACTCCAACTCGACCGTGTCACCGGGGTGGTGGTGGGGCGTGACCGCCAGGTTGAACTCCTGCTGGCCGCGATCCGTGCGCACCACGGAGTGCAGGCTCATCGCGTGGCCGTCGGGCACCGTGGCGCGATGGCGCGGGAGCACCGTGCGCTCATGCTCGTCGGGGTCGCCGACGCGGACGATCTCGATGTCGACGTCGATCGCCCAGAGCGCATCGAGCTGAGGCCCCGTGATCGGCGAGCCGAGGCTGCCGTTGGCGGCGGCATCGGCGGGCGCGACGGCGAGGACGAGGGCAGCAAGCAGCGGAAGGGTCGCGAGCGCGCGGAACATGGACCCACGCAAAGACACGAGCGGGGTTGACTGCGCAAGTTTTCGGCGCGGCCCTTGCGAGCCGAGAAGCAAAGCGGCGATGCTCCGCGCCACGTGATCGCCCGCCTCCGCCCGCCTCGGCGCGCTCGCCCGCAAGGGCGCCCTCGCGGGCGCGCGGCCCGATCGTGGGTTCTGGGCGTGATCGGCCTCGCGTCGGCGGCGTGCGGCGAGATCCCGACCTCGGCGAGCGTCGCGCTCGAGGACCTGCGCGTCGACCTCGCGACCTACGATCTGTCGGTCGAGGCCGAGCCCGAGGCGGTGGCACTGCTCGCATGGCAAGTCCCGCGCGCGGCGTGCCCCCACGCGTATCGCGTGTCGTCGAGCGTCGATCCGCCGCTGCTGCACGAGGCCGCGAGCCTCTCGACGCTGGCGTTGGTCGCGGCGGCCTCGACATCGCCGCCGGCCCAGGGCCCGACGGGGCCGGGCGAGGTCGTCGAGCTCGACGTCTACTACCGGGGCCTGCGCGCCGAGAAGCGCGGGCTCGTGCGCGAGGGCCACGCGAGCGCCGAGTTCCTCGGGCCCGCGTCGCCGACGGCCGCGTGCATGGCCCGCACCTGGGATCCCGTCGAGGACGCCTTCACCCTGGGCTGGCCGCGCCTGCCCGGCCGTTTGACCGCCGTCGGCGAGAGCTGGACCGGATTGCGCGTCGAGGGGAAGTGCAACGCCTCGGCGTGCGTCGATCCGCTCACCGGTGCCGGCGGACCCGACAGCCACCAACGCCCATGCGTGACGATGTCGTGGCGCGAGACCCTCGTGGGCGTCTACGAGGTCGCGGGGCAGCGGCTCGCGCTCGTCACCAGCCACTGGGACGATGGGCACGCCGGCCTCGGCCAGGAATCCAACCGCACCACGCTGCTGTCGATCGACGACGGGCGACCGGTATGGTCCAAGACCACGCTCGAGCACCGCTTCCCCGAGCTGAGGATCGACAACACGTTCGGCCCGGTGACGCGGACGTGGGTGCTCGAGAGCGCCGACACCTGCCCCGGATCGCTCGCGGCGCTGGGCTTCACGCGGCGGCCCGACGACGTCGCAGAGGCCACGGCGGCGCTCGCCGAGCTCGCCGACATCGAGGCGCTGCGTGAGCGCGAGCGTCGAACCACCCGTCCCCGCGAGAGCACCGAGCCGTTCGGGTCCGCCGAGCCGCTCGTGCCCGAAGGGCCCGAAGGGCCGTGAACACCGCCCCTCGCCCGATCCCGGAGTCGAACCCATGGACAAGATCGTCATCCACGGTGGTCATCGCCTGCGCGGCGAGGTCGTCATCCACGGCGCCAAGAATGCCGCCCTCCTGATCCAGTGCGCCGCGCTGCTGTCGGACAAGCCCAGCGCGATCCGGCACCTGCCGAAGCTCTCGGACATCGCGACGATGGGCAGCCTGCTCGAGCACCTCGGCTGCGAGGTGGAGGGCGATCGGACGATGAACATCGATCCGACGCGCGTCGCGGAGGGCTCGCTCGAGGCGCCGTACGACATGGTCAAGACCATGCGCGCGTCGGTCACGGTGATGGGGCCGTTGCTTGCCCGCTACGGTCACTGCCGGGTGTCGCTGCCCGGCGGCTGCGCGATCGGGGCGCGGCCCATCGATCAGCACCTGAAGGGCCTCGAGGCCCTGGGCGCCAAGATCACGCTGCGCCACGGCTACGTCGATCTCAAGGCGCGACGGCTGAAGGGTGGCTCGTTCATGTTCGACACCGTCACCGTCGGCGGCACGCAGAACGTGATGATGGCCGCGACGCTGGCCAAGGGCACGTCGCGGCTCGAGAACGTCGCGCGCGAGCCCGAGGTCGAGGAGCTCGCGCGGGTGCTGGTGAAGATGGGCGCGCAGATCACCGGCGCGGGCAGCTCGGTGATCGAGATCGAGGGCGTCGACGAGCTGATGGGCTTCGACCACGCGGTGGTGCCCGATCGCATCGAGGCCGGCACCTTCGCGGTCGCGGCCGCGATCACCCGCGGCGACGTGTTGCTGCTGGATGCGCCGGTCGATCACATGCACGCGACGATCGCGAAGCTCGAGGAGGCCGGCGCGGTGTGCCACGTCGAGTCGGACGGCCTGCGCGTGGTCGGCCCCGAGCGCCTCGAGCCGGTCGACATCTCGACCCGGCCCTACCCCGGCTTCGCCACCGACATGCAGGCCCAGATGATGGTGCTCGCGGCGTGCGCCCACGGGCAGAGCCTCATCACCGAGACCATCTTCGAGAACCGCTTCATGCACGTGCCGGAGCTGAACCGCATGGGCGCGGACATCACGGTGCAGGGGCACGCGGCGGTCGTGCGCGGGGGATCGCGGTTGACCGGGGCGGAGGTGATGGCGACGGATCTGCGGGCGTCGGCGTCGCTGGTGCTCGCGGGGTTGGTTGCGAGTGGGAAGACGGAGATCCGGCGGGTGTATCACTTGGATCGCGGGTACGAGGCGATCGAGAAGCGGCTGCGGGGGTTGGGGGCGAACGTGCGGAGGTATCACCGCGCGAAGGGGTGAGGGGGCGGGGTGGAACGGGCCGACACGGCCCAGTCGGTCGAGAACTGCTACGGTCGCAGGGACAGAATCCCCAGCTCGCCCGCGACGCGTCCGCCGAACAAGCCGGTGCAATGAAAAACCTACGCTGGTTCAACCTCCGGGAATTCGAACGTGACGGCCGATTCTACGAGCGGTTGGGCATCCGCGTCTTCCGGCGCTTTGCCGCGAAGGGCGACTACTGGAACAAGTTGCGAAGGCGAGCCGATCCGGGCTTCCGGAACGTCAGTGACGTCCATTCGGCGCTCGAGTGGGAAGCGCTCACCAGGCGGAATGAAGCCATCCACCTGTGCAGCCTCGCCATCGGCATCTCCATCTTGGTCTGGCTCTCCATGCAGGGCGAGTATGCTTGGCTGATCGTCGTCTTCTTCGCTGTGCTCGTCTGGGACGTCTATCCCATCATGTTGCAGCGCTACACCAGGGCGAGGATCTGGAGAATCAAGGCGATGGCGAATCGGCGGCACGAGCGGGGTCCGCACGTGTCGTGAAGGCGTGCACGCTCGGCGCTGCGCACGACCCAACCCCCAACGCGGTGACCTCCGCCTCGCTCGGCGGCGCACGTGCTACCTTCGTCCCAGGCGTACGGGGTCGAGGACGGCGCGTTCATCGACGCGGTCCCGGCGCAGGCCGACGGCTGCCCTGCGCCCGTCATCGAACGGCGGCCCGACTCGCTACCCCGTCGTCAGCGCGGCGGCGATGGCCCACGACGGCGCGTACAGGACGAGCTCGAGGTCATACAGATCGGTGAAGAACGCCTGCCGGTCGGGTCGACGGACGTACGCGCGGAAGATCGCGTACGCGACCGCGGTCGGCACGAGCAGGCCGAGCATCGCCGGTGGGGCAACGCCCGAGGCCACGGCGAGCAGGAGCCCGGCGGCGCTCGCCCAGTGGACGACCTCGAGCAGGCGCAGCGTGGCGTTGCGGCCGAGCCGCTGCGGCAACGAGCGAATGCCTGCCGCAGCGTCGTCCTCGACGTCGCGCACATCGCCGAGGTTCGCCGAGATGAAAAAGCGCGGGTAGACGAACACGGCGAACACCACGATTGCGGGCGTCGCATCGAGACCACTGTGGCTCAGAGAGACCGCGGTGAGCTCCGTCCAGCATGCGCACACATAGAACGGCTTCAAGTACGGCACGTCCTTCAAGCGGTAGACGCGGCCCCCCGCCCGGAGCGGCAACGCGTACAGCATGCCGAGCAGCGGGAATGCGATGGTCCACGCGAATGCTGCCAGCGACACGCTCGCCCCGAGCACGAGCGCGAGCAACGCGGAGGCCGCGACGCACACCCGCAGCACCGTGCTCCATCGCTGCGTGAGCGCGCGCCGCTCCGGTGTGCTGCGCCCCTCGGCGGGTGACTTGTCCGCGAGTCGATCGAAGTTGTAGACCGCGAACACCGACGCGAAGACCGCGACCACCCCCGACAGCGCCGGAGTCCCGCCAGCGGCGAAGGCCGCGGTGGCGGCAACGCTGGCGCCCCCCAGCGCGAGCAGCACGCTGAGCTGCATTGTCCCTCGGGCGATCAGCAGGAGCTGTGTCGTGGAGCGCACGGGTTGGAGAGTCCGCGGGCGCGCGTTGTGACGCGTGGCCGCGGACACCGCTGCGCCTGATCCTCTGCTTCGGGCTCGAGGTGGCGCTTCCGTGACGGCCATGGCCGCATCCGGGCATCCCACCGTCATGGGCGCGCTTCTCGTCGAAGGACCCGAGCTGCATCGCCGGCCGAGCGAGCTCGACGGCCATCTGCGGGAATACGGGTGACAAGCCGCACCGCTGACGGACACCAAGCGATCGTGATGCAACCAACACGCAGATTCAGATTGCCCCGCTTGCTCGTCGCGCAGCTCCTGCTCTGCGCGTGCTCGCTGCCCAGTCGCGAACTCGGCAGCAAACGCGAACGTTGGACACGGACCAACCCCAAGACCGAGGTTGACACGGTCTTCAATGCCGCGGCCGCGACAACAGCGGCAACTGCCGATTGAACTCCGCGAGCATGAGTGGCGGAGTCTGGCCCGCGCTGAACGTGTCCCACGCTGCACTCAGGGACGAGAGCTTGTCCGCGGCGGCGGTCCAATCCTCGGTGCTCGCGGCGAGGTAGATGCCAGCCGTAGCGGATGTCATGGTCTCGGGCTCGGCGGACACCGGCGTGTCGAGCGCGTCGGTTGGTCGCGCAAGCGACTACTCGCCGGGTGGCGCCACGGGCGAATCGGCGACGGCGCCCGCGTCGAGCAGCCGCGTCCACAGCGGCGACCACACCGTCCACGCATGCCCGCCCGGGGCCGAGAAGATGTGGTCGGGCGGAACGATTTCACCGAGGAGGCGATGCGCCTTGGCCCACATGTCATCGGTGCCGGAGGCGAGGTAGATCGCTGGTCGATGCTTGCCCTCCGGATAGCCGCGGATCCATCGCCAGAGATCGGCGCTCCAGCTGACCTTGCCGCGCCGTGGCTTCCACTTCCGCAGGCCACCGGCTCGCTCGATGCGGGCGATGACACCGGCGTGGCCCAGATACGGCGCGAACAGGATGAGGCCGTCGATGTCGTTCTCGAAGTGCCGTGCGGTGAGGAGTGCTCCGACGCCGCCCATGGAAATGCCGACGATCCAGATCCGCGTGTAACCCCGCCGCCTCGCCGGGACGAGGACGTCCTTCTCGACGCGGGCCAGCAGCGTTCGACCCGCGAAGTACTGGCGATGCGCGTCGACGGTCACGACGTCGACCTCGCGAACGGCTTGCAGGAGCTGAACGAAGCCGTGGTCGACGTAGGTCTCGCCCTCGTCGCCGACGCCGGGGAACATCAGCACGAGGATCCTGCTCGGCGCCCGCTCGGCGGCCGGGTGCTTGGTCGACGTCAGCGCTTGCACGCTGCTCGCCTTGCAGGCCCCGATCACGGCCAGGAGTGCGAAGACCAGGACAGGCAGGGATGATCGCGGCATGGACCCGTCGTGAAGCACCCGCGGAGGATCACCGCGATCGTGGTGTCGAGGTGCGAACGAGCCTTCCGGCAAGTATCGGGCGCGAAGAGGGGCGAGTAAAGGCGGGCCTGGGCATCACGGCCGCGAGCCGCGGCGGAGCATCACGCACTCGGATCGCGAACCGCCGGCGTCGGTGACCTCCGCGCGCGACGGCACGCCGGTACGCGCGAGCTGCTCGAGCACCTGCGTGGCCCAGACGCACGGGAGGTGGGCGGCCGCGCACAGCCAGAGGATCTCCTCCTGCGTCTCGGCGAGCTGCTCGAACCCCATCTCCGCGGCGAGGTCGCGGCGTGCCACCATCACCCTGCAGGGCATCTCGCGCCCGCAGACGGTGTGCGATCCTCCTCAGCGATGCCCGCTTCGATCCGCGTCGCCGGAGTATCGGGCGGCGGTCGATCGCGTGGATGCCCAGGCGCTGGAGTGGTTGGACACCGTGGATCTGGCGCGCGAGGTCGTCGTTCTCACCGCCGATCACGGTCACGTCGATGCCGGGGGGCACGGCGCAGAGCAGCCGGAGGTCCGGCGGGTGCTCGCATGTTTCGCGGGTCCACGGATCGCGGTGACGAAGACGGTTCATCGCGGCAGTCCGCTGGGCTCGCGGCGCGAGCCCGAAACGCGCTGGGCCTCGCCTCACTCCACCGTGACGTACGGTGCCCCCGGCACGCCCCGATCGCGTACAAGCTCGTCGGCTCCCAGCCATCGCCCGACCCGAACTGTGCATTCGCGACGTTCGTCGGGAAGCCACCCTCGACGAGGATCTCGGGCTCGCCGATCGGCATCGCGGCGTCGTCGAGGAAGAGGCGATACATCTCCGAGCCGGCTTGGTCGTTGGCGTAGAGGTTGCCGCAGACGTCGAGCGTGATGCCGTCCGGTGCGCCGGGGATCTCGCCGAGATCGACGGGAGCCTGGGCCACGCCGTCGACGAGGTCGGCCTTGCGCAGTGCGCCGCTCTGATAGTTGGTGAAGAAGACGATCTGCCGGGCCTCGTCGAAGAAGATCCCGTTCGCGGCGGA